>NZ_FMVQ01000033.1 GCF_900102495.1 Nitrosospira sp. Nl5
ATCACCCAAAAGCGAGAGTCGGGGCGCGGTCGTCAGGCTGCATCCGGTCCAGGCTGGCCTCAGGCTGTGCTTGCGCCTCCAGCAATGCCACGTAGCGTGATAATACGTCGGGACCTTCAACGTCGATCATTTCCTTCAGGAAGCGCTGGTGATGCGCTTCAATATAAAAGGAATCGCAGCCGTGGGCAAGAAATCCGGCAATCTGTTTGTAGACGTCGTCCCGGCAGCGCAGTTCTGTCTCGGGCAGGTATTCGGCCAGGGCGGAGCGTCCCGCATGCAGGTAGTCCCCCGCCAGCACCGGCTTTTTTGCCTTGACCGCTTCAAATACCACTGAGGTGGCAAGGTCGATGATGACGTCTGCCCAGTTCATGAGGTGGATGGAGTGGATGTCGCCGGCTACGCTGACGTTCGGCAGGCGCCGCAGGGAGCTGTTTTTTGTCAGGGATTGCTGCCAGCCGCCGCGGGTGTGCGGTTTGATGATGAGTTCCACGCCCGGAAAGCCGGCAACGATGCGCACGACTTCGCCCACTTCTTCCCAGAATGTGGAGAAGTTGCTCTTCCTCAGGAACATGACGACTTTGAGACGGCTGTCGGAGCGGGTCAGCGGCGAGGGCGGCAGTAGTGTGGCCAGTTTGGCGAGCCATTCGTCGCAGTAGCGCGGTGAGCCCAGGACGGCCAGTTTCTGGTTGTCCATGAACGGGCGAAAGCGTACGGAGCACAGTTCGTTCGGGACGACGACTTTGTCGAATATGCCCGCATTGGCAAAGGTGGTGTCGGGTTCGAGGCGCAGTTCACGGCGCCGGATGAGTTGGCTGGCATGGGGGCTGTCTCCATGCGGCAGGGAGACGGTGCCAAGTCCCATGGCGCGCGCGGTCGATAGTACGACTGCTACCCATTCCACGCAGATGGAGGAGTTCCTTTCGATCCAGTCAAACACGACGACGCCTTCACGCGCGTCGCCGAAGCTGCGGGTCAGCAGGCGCTGGGCGGTGCTGTGCCATACCGGGGCGCGCCGCTTGGCGTCATAGCGCCTGGCCAATGCCGCTGTTATCGGCGCCAGGAAGGGGCGCCGCAGGCTGCGGATGAGGATCAGCGTTTGCAGAAACCAGCGGGCAAATTCCAGCCGCGGCAGCAGGTCGCCAATGTAGGCCATGCGCACGCCTTCGAGTGTGCGCAGAAATTCTATCCGGTAGTCGTTGCGAAAGCGCGAGTTGCCTATCAGGACAATGTCGCAGGTGTGACCCGAGGCAATCCACTTGCTGATGACCGGGGTGATGTGGTCAATGTCGTTATAATGACGCAGAAAAAAAAGTGCTTTCATCC
>NZ_FMVQ01000031.1 GCF_900102495.1 Nitrosospira sp. Nl5
AAGAATTGGACGCTTTGTCCCTGCCAGCGGGGCAGCTTGAAGACCTTTATCCACTCTCGCCGATGCAGTCCGGGATGCTGTTCCACAGCGTATTCCATACGGATGGCGACATCTACCTTAATCAGGTAAGAGTCGACATAGAGGGGCTGGATGTAACACGGTTCAAGGCCGCATGGCAGGCTTCAGTGGATCGTCATGAAGTGTTACGCACAGGTTTCGCGGTTCGGGAGGGCGAGCCGCTGCAGTGGGTAGCGAAGAGTGTTGAGCTGCCGTTTGTGGAGCACGACTGGAGAGACCGGGCGAATCACGTTCTTGCAAAACAGGGACGCGATCTCGAAACGCTGGCTGAGTCGGAGCATGCTTCCGGTCTTGATCTGACAAGGCCACCGCTCATGCGGTTAACATTGGTACGCCTGACGGATGATAAGCATCATTTCATCTGGACGAGTCACCACCTGCTGCTGGATGGATGGAGTACCCCCCAACTGGTTGGAGAAGTATTGCGGCATTATGGAGGAAATTGCCCCGAGCCAGCATTCCCGGCAGGCCAGTTCCGCTATAGGAATTTTATTGAATGGCTCCAGAACCGCGATACCAAGGTATCGGAAGCGTACTGGAGAGAACGATTACGCGGCATAGCTGAGCCCACCCGGTTAGCCGGTGTCTGTTCCACACCCTCACAGAATACCGAGTCAGGGAACACGGGTTATGGCAAATATACCAGCAAATTAGGAGCAGCTGTTACTGAGGAACTGGTTCGGTTCTCGCGGCGCGAGCGTGTCACGCTCAATACCCTGGTGCAGGCGGCCTGGGCAATGCTGCTCAATAGATATATGGGGAAGCAAACAGTAGTCTTCGGTGCGACAGTTGCGGGCAGACCATCGGATCTGCCAGGAGCAGAGCATTTGCTGGGTTTATTCATCAATACGCTGCCAGTGACGGCAACGCTTAAGCCAGAGCAGGAGATAGGGGCATGGTTACGTGATTTGCAGGCGCAGAACGTGGCTTCGCGCGAACACGAACACACACCCTTGTACGAAATTCAGCGCTGGGCGGGGCAGAGCGGCCAGGGATTGTTTGACAGTATCCTGGTATTCGAGAACTACCCGATGGATGAGGCTTTGCAGCAATCCCTCCCTGGAGGGCTTGTTTTCTCGGAAGTCAGGGGCCGGGAGGACACCAATTATCCTATGGCGTTATCCGTGATTCAGACTGACGCACTGCGCCTTGAATACGGCTATGCTCGGAGGCATTTCTCCGAGGACGTGGTGAGTTGCATCGCAGTTCGGGTTGAAAGATTGCTCCGTCAGATCACACGGGATTCTACGCGGCGCCTGGGCGACGTTGAGCTTCTTAGTGAAGCCGAGCGCGCGCAACTTAAGGCGTGGGGCGTGAATGAGCGGCGTTATGGAGATGCCGAGCCTGTTCACCGGTTGATCGAGCGGCAGGTAGAAGCGCGTCCGGAAGCGGTGGCGCTGAT
>NZ_FMVQ01000030.1 GCF_900102495.1 Nitrosospira sp. Nl5
GCATGGACAGGTATAAATTTAAGCTGTATAGTTGCCCAGCCTTCGCTCTTTAGGGCATCTCTAAACACTCAAGATTAGCCGCACGACTTCGTTGCTCCCGGACAAATGCTCCCTGTTATCTTTGATACATTTGACACATTTGGGGACATTTTTGCGCGCGCCCGTGATCAAAAGTCGGCGGATCGCGCAGCGAGACGGGTATCAGGCGGGCGGCAACCGCATGGCGGGGGCCAGGCAGAAGAGTGCCTGGCGCCTTGAATGTTTAGAGATGCTCTTCAGGAAAGGGGGAATATCAGCCATTGAATGCCGGGCAGAAATGAAATGCGCATAGGATATGCGTGGGTGAATCAACATTTATGGAGGGAAAACATGAATAAAGCTGTTCAAGGGGCAATCGGAATCGGATTGCTGTGTATGAGTGCTGCGCCAGCAATGGCGGCGAAGGACATTTCCAAACTGCCAGTAGTCACCCAGGAACTGGTGGCACCGCCGTTTTTGCCCAAGCATGACCAGGTCGCCAAAGGCGGTCCCAAGGTTGTCAAGGTGCGCATGGTCACGGAAGAAAAGCTAGTACAAATTGCACCGGATGGCACCAAGATGTGGGCACTGACATTCAACGGCACCGTTCCTGGTCCGCTAATCGTCGTGCATCAGGATGACTATGTCGAACTGACACTGGTCAACCCCCCGACCAGCACCATGTCGCACAATGTCGATTTCCATGCCTCCACCGGTGCCTTGGGTGCGGCCGGATTGACGCTGGTGGCGCCTGGCGAAGATGTGGTCGTGCGCTTTAAGGCCACCAAGCCCGGCGTCTTTGTCTACCACTGCGCCCCGGGCGGAACCATGATCCCGTTCCACGTCATCTCGGGCATGAACGGCGCCATCATGGTATTGCCGCGCGATGGCCTGAAAGACCACAAGGGCAAATCCGTGCGCTATGACCGCGCATATTACATCGGCGAGCAGGATCTTTACCTGCCCAAGGGTCCGGACGGGAAATACAAGTCCTACTCCCAGCCTGCCGAAGGCATGGCCGACATGCTCGAAGTGGCCGCCAAGCTGATCCCGACCCACGTCGTCTTCAATGGCGCAGTCGGTGCGCTCACAGGCGACAATGCGCTCAAGGCAAATGTCGGTGAGAAAGTCTTGTTCATTCACTCCCAGGCAAACCGCGATTCGCGTCCGCATCTGATTGGCGGCCACGGTGACCTGGTATGGCAGGGCGGCTCGTTCAACGATACCCCGATCACCAATCAGGAAACCTGGTTCGTCCCGGGCGGTGCGGCGGTGGCGGCGTTGTATGAATTCAAGCAGCCCGGGCTGTATGTCTACCTCAGCCATAACCTGAATGAAGCGGTGTTGCTGGGTGCGGCGGCGCACATGAATGTCGAGGGCAAGTGGGACAACGATCTCATGGAGCAACTCAAAAAGCCCAATGAGCATTCAACCCCGGCAATGGATCACTAACAACAATCCAGCAGGATCTACC
>NZ_FMVQ01000034.1 GCF_900102495.1 Nitrosospira sp. Nl5
TGTTCCTGCCACCAGCAAATCCATTTCCTGCTCATTAATAACATAAGGCGGCATGAAGTAGACGGTATTTCCCAGCGGACGCAACGATAATTCCTGCTTGAGCGCCGCCTGAAAAAACTCCCCGGCAAAGGCAGGATCTTTGGTGTCCACTTCGAACGCCCAGATCATTCCACAGTGACGAAAGTTTTTCACCTTGGGATGCAATGCGATTGGCTGCGCTGCACGGTTGAGATAATTTGCTTTAATACGATTCGCTTCAATGATGTTGTCCTGCTCGAAGATATCCAGTGTCGCCAGCGCGGCGCGGCAGGCCAGCGCATTACCCGAATGGGTATGGGAATGCAGGAAGCCTCGCCCGGTCTCGTCATGATAAAACGCTTGATAAACCGCGTGGGTAGTCATTGTCACGGATAGCGGCAGATAGCCGCCGCTCAAACCTTTCGCCAGGCACAAAAAATCAGGCAGGATACCTGCTTGCTCGCAGGCGAACATGGTGCCTGTCCTCCCGAAGCCAACCGCGATTTCATCGGCGATCAAATGTATCTGGTACGCATCACAGAGTTGTCTTGCAAGCCTGAGGTAATCGGGGTGATACATGCCCATGCCGGCCGCGCCCTGCACCAGCGGTTCGACGATGAGCGCCGCGGTTTCGGCGTGGTGCTCGTCAAGATGCGCTTCCAGCGCGGCAGCGGCGCGAAGCGCGTAATCCCTGGGGGACTCGCCCGCGCATGCATAGCGCCAGTCCGGGGTGAGGACGTGCGCGCCATGACGCAATAGTGGTGAGTAGGTGTCCCGAAACAGCGCCACATCGGTTACTGCCAATGCGCCCAGCGTTTCACCGTGATAGTCGTTTTGCAGGCTGACAAAGCGATTTTTCTCAGGACGACCGCTATTGCGCCAGTAATGGAAGCTCATTTTCAGCGCGATTTCGATCGCCGAGGCGCCATCGCTGCTATAAAAGCAATGGCCGAGCTTGTCCGATACGAGCTTGCCCAGGCGCTCCGATAATTCCACCACCGGCTCATGCGTGAAACCTGCAAGCATGACATGCTCAAACTTATCCAGCTGATCGCGGATGGCGGCATTGATGCGTGGATTGGCATGACCGAACAAATTGACCCACCAGGAACCGATAGCGTCGAGGTAGCGTCTGCCATCGAAGTCGTAAAGCCATGCTCCTTCGCCCCGGGCAATCGGAATGAGTGGCACTATCTCATGCTGTTTCATTTGGGTGCATGGGTGCCATAC
>NZ_FMVQ01000029.1 GCF_900102495.1 Nitrosospira sp. Nl5
GAAGCCCCCGAAACAGACCTCAATGCCAGCCGCACCCAGGGCAAGATGGTCCTCAAGGCCGAAAAGAAAGAGAAAGACGAGGATGAGGAGGAGGAGGATGAGTAATCGGGTTTGATTTCCCGGGGTGAATTGATTAACACCTCCCCATCATTTTCCATGATAGGGAGGTGTTTAATTTTATGGAACAGCTTTACGCTGACTCTCTGGATATGCCAGACAAGGCATCGATAAATCTCAGCCAAGCGTAAAGTTGTATTGGCAAGAAAAGAATATGGCAATTCCCATCGTACTTGACCACGGTAGCCCCCAATCGCTGCAAGGGCAGATTTTTGAGCAGTTACGCCACTTGATTCTTGGGGGAAAGCTGAAACCGGGTACGCCCATCCCGGCTAGCCGGGTACTTGCGGAGCAACTGGGCACTTCTCGAAACACCGTCCTGCTCGTCTATGATCGTTTAATTGCGGAAGGCTATTTACAGGCTCGAAAAGCAATTGGAACGTACGTCAATCTCGAGTTACCTGAAACCTGTCTCGCCGCGGCACGCAGGATAGCTACGTCAGTTCCCGTTGAGGGCGAGGCGGTAAAGCGCCCCATAATTCCTTTTATCGGGCAGACGCAGGCGAAAAAACCTCATCAACATCTGGACTTTGACTTTTGCCCGGACCGAATTGATCTCGATTTATTCCCGCATAAGATATGGCGCCGCTTTATCAACAGGACATTTGCCTCTTCCAGCACTCACTTCACTGAATGTTGTGACCCCGGCGGATTGCTCCAGCTGCGGGAAGTCATTGCCGATCATCTTGGAATAGCGCGCGGAATCAGCGTTTCATCCGATCAGGTAATTATCACTGCCGGCTCCCAGGAAGGGTTGAATCTTGCAGCCCGGCTACTGATAAAGGATGGAACATTGGTCGCCACGGAGAATCCGTGCTACCACGGAGCTGCATCCCTCTTCCAAAGTTATTATGCGAGCCTGGTTCCGGTAGCTGTCGATGAGGCCGGGCTAGATGTCGAGCAATTACCGAAGGAAGGCGTAATGCTTCTGTATGTCACCCCCTCTCACCAATATCCGCTTGGCTTCACATTGCCAATCGAACGCCGCCTGAAACTACTCGACTGGGCTCGGCGTTGTGGCGCATACATTATTGAGGACGATTACGATTCGGATTTTCGATACCGCGGCTCGCCCCTCACAGCGCTGATGGGTCTTGATGATTATGGCTGTGTAATGTATCTGGGGACCTTTTCCAAATCCATGGGTGCCGGACTGCGCCTTGGTTACCTGGTAGTGCCCAAGGCATTGATGCAGGCAGCGCGCTCGGCCAAGGCGCTGCTCAATAATGGGCATGCCTGGCTGGATCAGGCAACAATGGCTGAATTTATCCGCAGCGGCGCCTATGGCAACCATTTAAGACGTATGCGCCATCTGTATTGTAAGCGTCGTGATTGTCTGGTCGAAGCTTTACGTCAGCATTTCGGGACAGTGGACCTTTCCGGACTGGAGAGTGGTCTGCACCTGGCATGGCATCTGCCCAATAATTATCCTGTTGCATCCGAACTCCAGGAGCTCGCACTTCGTCACGGCGTAGGTATCTATTCTATTGGGCCAGGCACCGCTTATGATTATGGAGAATGTAATTACAGTGCCCGTACTCTCATCCTTGGTTTTTCATCTCTCAACGAGTACCAGATCCGGGCAGGTGTTCGACGCATCGCCGACGCATTTAAAGGCCTGCGGATGAATTAGAGGTACTTATTACTTCCAGGTATTCTGCATCATAGCATCTCAAAATAAGGTTCCTACCCTAGCGGGTCTTTATCCTCTTCAAAGTAATTCATAGAGAGAGTTGCCCAGGCAATCGTGGGCTAATTGGTAGTGCTCTCCGATAGGTTTTTCTCAGTCGAATTCCGGCCTCAACCCCAGCCCAGAAGCGCTTGAAAGGGAGAGAAAACATCAGTTCTCTCACCTATGCGCTGATTGATAGATGCCAATAAAAAAACACCGATCCACCTTTCCGTCTGGCGACGGCGGCGGACCGGTGTCTTTGCCTTGACTGCCCAGCAGCTGTCGGACTTGTGAAGTCCGAC
>NZ_FMVQ01000026.1 GCF_900102495.1 Nitrosospira sp. Nl5
TCCTCCTCCTCATCCTCGTCTTTCTCTTTCTTTTCGGCCTTGAGGACCATCTTGCCCTGGGTGCGGCTGGCATTGAGGTCTGTTTCGGGGGCTTCCTTGTGCACCAGGTTCTGATGGCAGTCGATGCAGGTTGCACCCTCGGTCTCCATCTTCTTGTGCGCGGCCTTGGCATCGGCACCGGGAGGCTGCGGGTTCTTGTGGCATTCGCGGCAGGTGTTGCTGTCCCACTTCTTCAGGTTCATGCGCGCATCGTGCGCCATGATGAGGCGGCGCTCGTTGAATTTCTCCAGGGTGGAATAGTCCTCGGCAAACTCCATGTACAATTCGCGCGCGCCATCGACGATGTGCGTTGCCACCGCCAGGTGGAAGTTCTTGAAGCCCTGGGGAATGTGGCAGTCCTTGCAGCCGGGGTTGGCGCCCAGCGCACCGTAGTGCGAGGAGGTCTTCAACTCCTCCGCCGGGTAGGACATGGAATGGCAGCTGGTGCAGAATTCAGTGGTGGAGACGGCGGCCTCGCCGCCGAATACCACCGCCACCATGACGATCCCCAGCAATGCACCGGTGAGCAGGGTGCCGCCTGCGCGCATGCCGGCCATTAGTCTTCCGTACTCGCTTTTTCGCCCACTTTGGCAGTGGACTGGAAGTCGTCATGGAATACGAACTTGGGCTCGCCGGTGAAGGTGCCGTCTAACTTGTAGTGCTCGTGCATGGCTTTGGCGTCCTTGACCATTTTCTTGAAGTCGAAGGTGTATTTCTTGTCCACTTCCGGGGTGAAGGGGGTATACGGTTCCTTGGCGCCTTTCCAGGGCGAGCCCTTGTAGTTCAGGTGGCAGGCGTTGCACGACTCTTCAAAGGCGAAGTCCTGCCCGGCATCAGCCAGTGTCTGGCGCGGTGCGGTCTTCTTCGATTTCTCATAGGCGGCCCCGGCCTTGCGGTGGATGCCGCGATACTTGGAGCCCGGCCCGTGGCAGGATTCGCAGCCCACGCCGGTAGTGAACTTGTTGGGGTCGGCAATGGTGTAGCCGCCTTCCTTGCCCCAGCCGTCAACGTGACAGCCCACGCAGTCCTTGTCTTTGGTGTAGTCCTTCTTGGGGTCGAGCTTGGCCTTTTTCTTGGCCTCGGCCTTGGTGTTGGGCTTGAGCGATTCCATGGCCTTGGCGTGAGCGGTCTCACCCCAGGATTCTGCCTGGCTCTTGTGACACGAACTGCATTTCTTGCGGCCTTCGAACGATTGGGCGGTGGCGGTGCCAGAGAGCACCGCAAACACGGTAGCTGCAGCAAGGGCGATTGTCAGGGAATGGCGCATGGTGTTCTCCTTCGGGCAAAGATATCCGTTGATTTGCGTTGTTATGTGAGAAAAACCCCGTTAGCCTGCATCCGAACAGGGGCAATCCATACTGTATCGCTGGTTTATGCAAACGGGTAGCACCAGTACTATGACTCTTTCTGGTACCACTGGTACCGCAGCAGTGGGCTGATCTGTCAACCAGCGCCGGGGGTGGGCGCGCCGCCGGCGGGCGGGATCCTGTAGACCCAGTAGCCGCCCTGCTGGTAGATGAGCTGCAGGGCCTGGAAGTCGAGCGGCTGGGTGGTGGTGAAGGGCAGCATCTGGGCAATGAGGGTGTTGCTGCTGGCGGGGTCGCGCAGGAAGTAGCCGCGCACCATGCTGTCGGAGAGGGATTGCAGGGTGTAGGTGGCGAAGTTGTTTTCCTGCATCCATTTCTTGAGGTAGCCGATCATGCCGTGCATGTTGCCTTCCATGGGGAAGTTCTTGTAGGCCAGGTCGAGGTGGTCGGGGCGCATCAGTCCCAGTTTGTAGAGGTCGGTGACGTGGATGACGACGTAGGCCTCCGGCGTCTCGGCGCCGGCCAGTTGGCGCAGGATGGCAACTCCCGCTTCGGGCGCGGCCACGAGGGCGTCGGCGAAGCGCTGGAAGGCGCGCTGTTCGTCGGCTGTCCCCTGGGCGCCCCAGAATCGGGCTTCGTGCTGGCGGATGGAGTCGCTGCGCGGCTGCCAGGGGGCGGGGATGATGAGGGGTTCGCCCAGGTGGGCGTTGAACAGGGTGTCGCGCCCGGCCAGCAGGCGGATCTGGCGCGAGGTGTCCCACCAGGCGAGGATGCGGGCGTCCTTGGCGGCGTGCTTGTTGATGGCGCTGGCAAGCGCGGTCAGTTCGGACAGTTTGCTGTCCATCGAGATGAGCAGTTCGTTGCTGCGGTTCTCCCAGCTGATGAGGACCGGCGGGGTATCCCCGCGCCGGGCGGTGGTGGCCAGGGCGATGGGTTCGTTCACGCCGTCGGTGTGCACCTGGTACTGGGCGATGGTGAGGTCCGGCCAGGGGTCCAGGCCCAGCTGGCTGAATTGGGCGGTATCGCCTTCCGCTGCCAGGGTGTAGCGGTAGGGGGCGGGGGCGGGGTTGAACCAGAGGTAGGCAAACCAGGCGAGCAATAATAAACCTCCCGTCACCAGGAGGATGCCCAGTGACGGGAGGAGTTTGGAGGTCAGTCCCCTCTCCGGTGGCGCCGGGTGGGCGCTATGCGGGGAGGGGGCGGAAGGTGCGGTGGAGACGGTCAATGCCCGCTTTTTTCGCGCCGGCGCCAGCCGGCTAAGGCGAGGGTGCCGGCCAGCAGCATGCCGCCGCCCAGACCACCCAGCGAGAGCTTGTCACCGGTGCTGTCGATGTCGAGCAGGCTGCTGCGCTTGGATTCCATTTTGGCCACGCGTGCCTGCAGGGCCGCCATTTCGCGGATCTTGGTGTTTTCGTCCATGATTTCGACGTAGGCGCGGTTCATCGGTCCCCAGCCTTCGGTGTAGGTCCAGCCGCCCGGGTTGACGTGGGCTAGGCCAACGTGCAGTTTGGGCAGGTCGTTTTCTCCCATTTCCAGCGCTTTGAGTTCGATGGCCGCGGGGTTGTTGTCCTTGGACCAGTAGAGCTGGGTGAAGCCGGCGAACATTTCCTTGTCGGGGGCCATGGGGGCCGGACGGTTGGTCTTCTGTCCGGTCAGCAGGCCATCCTTGTAGAGTTGCTCGGCCACGTCATGCGCTTCCTTGAATTTGGCCAGGCCGTGCAAGGTGCCTTTGTCCATGAATTCCAGGTAGGAGCGGGCGAAGCGTTCGGAGTGGCACTGGGTGCAGGTCTTGACCCAGGAGTCCAGGCGCTCTTCGGACCATTCGCTGGTGATGTTCTCGGCAATGCCGGGAACGGCAGGGTAGTTGGCCCAGCGGATCTTGCGCACGACGTTGTGGCTGTATTTGCCTTCGTATTCGAAGTGGCAGCCGGCGCAGGTGGGCGCGGTCTGTCCGCCCTTGCTGTAGGCGTCCTTGAGGGGGACGTTCCAGTTCCATTTGTCTCCCATGATGGACACGATCTTGCCGTGCTTGCTCATGGAGTAGGCTTCCCAGTTGTTGTGGTCAACTCCGCTGTGGCAGGTGGCGCAGGCTTCCGGCTGGCGTGATTCGGCCGCGGAGAATTCATGCCGGGTGTGGCAGGAGTCGCATTTGTTCTGGTTGGTGTGGCACATGCTGCAGCCTTCGGCAATTTCGCGCTGGGGCATGGCGGCAAATACGGCGACTTCAACGTTGGCTTTCCAGTCCAGGGCGTGCGAGGGACGTCCCTGCGGCCATTGTTTGTTGGGCCAGATGAGGGTGTCGCGCTCGGATTCGCGCTCGGCGAATTCCTGCAGGTGGCAGGTGCCGCAGACGTCGGCCGTGGGCATGCGCAGATCAGTCATGTGGTCGGCTTTTTTCTTGGTGTTGATGTCGACGTGGCAGTCGATGCAGCCGACTTCCTTGAGCTTTTCGTTGGCCCCCAGCCGGTTCATGGAGCGCAGGTTGTTCTCGACGTCTTCCAGTTTGGCTTTCTTGTAGTAGATGGGGTCGTTAGGCTTTAACGCCCGGATCTTGTCTAAGTTGGCGTGGCTGCTCTTCTTCCAGGCGTTGACCCATACCGGCGATTCGTCGGTGTGGCATTTGACGCATTCTTGCCGGTCGGCCACTTCTTTCATGGAGGTGGGGGGCTTGTAGAAGGAGGCAGGGTCCATGTACATGCTGTAGGGTACCGGTTCCCAGTATTGCGCCAGGGTCCCGCGTCCGGCACCTTGTGCCGGGTCCTTGTAGCGCTTGGTGATCGCTTCGTGCAGTTGCTTAGGGGTGGCCGATTCTTCCAGGTTCAGCGCTTTGTATGTCTCTTTCGGTACACTCGGAAAGTTCGCGTAGGACGTCGCCGCCATCAACGCCCCAAATGTGAGCACCATTAGCCTCAGCCCAAGCTTGACTACCATTTCGTTTCTCCTTTGTTTGCCGTAAT
>NZ_FMVQ01000025.1 GCF_900102495.1 Nitrosospira sp. Nl5
AGGAATTATCGTTGCGTCCGCTGGGAAATACCGTCTACTTCATGCCGCCTTATGTTATTAATGAGCAGGAAATGGATTTGCTGGTGGCAGGAACATTGCGGGCGCTCGATGCATTCTGAGATGGTTATGTGAATAATTTAAGCCTCATGGCCTCGATTGCTTATCCAGGAGAGGTGGAAATTACGTGAAACCGAATGCCAAGCCACGCACGTTACAGCGTTTCCCGAGTCCGGCAGAGCGGCAGAGTTTTGAAGCCGCATCGTGCTGTGCTTCTGGGGCGATGCCATGGAAACCGCCTATTCCTATTTATTGCCGCTCAAGAAATAATTTAGTATTGATTTTTATGAATACGTGTGTATAATTTTTTCAGGCGGTCCTATTTTGCAGTTGAGGAGTTTGAATATTTCCGTATTTTCTTCAGCTGCCAGGGATATGTAGCTTTACTAACATTAATGTCCATCACTCATAAAATGATGCGCGCAAAGCAGTAAAATAGATGTAAGGAGAAACTAGGGTTCCGGTTTCCTTGATAGGAAATGTCTGGTCCGAGAGTTTCCGGCTTCGTCATGACGGAGCTCCACGGAGGGATAAAAGCCCGGGAGAATGTATAAGTAAATACATCACTCTTGGAACTTGGCCCGCCGATTAAAGGAGACTTCGTCATGCACTTCCTTTCTAGATTTTCCCTTCTTGTCGCGACCACTAATCTGCTCTGTAGACTACTCGTAGTCTCTCAGGCTGCTTTTGTCGCTAAAAAAATGGTTAGACATGGCTGGCAGGGGCATGTTGCGGCCTCCACTTTGGGAGGAGCGTCATGTCCATAAACCAGGGTCAGGACGGTTTTAGTTCTGATGCCGCAATGGCAAAGCCTCACGCGCTCAAGCGCACCTTGAGTGTCTGGAATTGCTTTACGCTTGGTTTCTCGGTCGTGTCCCCGGTCGTCGGGCTTTACGCCATTTTTGGCGTTCAAAACTTGGTGACGGGAGGCGGCTGGATTGCTGCCCTGGCTTTATGTCTGGTAATGCAGATGATGGTGGCGACGGTCTACGCTGAGCTTTCTTCGCAGTTCCCGATCGCAGGTGGTGCTTACAAGTGGGCGCGGCAGCTGATAGGACCGAGAGCGGGCCAATACGCCGGGGTTATTTACGTCAGTTCCACCATCGCTATGCTGACCACAACCGCCTATACGGGGGGGATGTGGCTTTCCGCTGTTTTTGTCGGCGGTAACGCGCAGGGCGTGACAGCGGTGATATGGGGGGCCGTGTTCCTGCTGATCTGTACGATGGTCAACCTGGTTGACCAAAGTATCTTCAAGGTGATCAATTTACTAGGCGTCTGTGCCGAGGTGATTGGATCGATATGCGTCGCGCTGGTTTTATTTTTCTTCTTCCGCATGCATCCAGTCTCCGAGTTGTTTCAGCATTTGGGTACAGGACTGGCACCCACAGACCTTGCCGCCTTTCTGGCTGCGGTGGCCATTGCGGGATGGGCTTTTATCGGTTTTGACGCCTGTTCCACCATTGCTGAAGAAGCTCATAACCCCGAGAGAATGATCCCGCGCGCGATCTTCCTTTCCTTGTGCGCGGTGGGAAGCGTCGTTCTCTTCAATTCTTCCTCGCTGATGCTGTCCGTCGATCACGACGTCCTGATAGAAGCCAGCGCTACATCCGATCCCATCTCGCCCATTATTACCAGCACCATCGGGGCTTGGGCCGCCAAACCTTTTCTGGCCATTGTGATGACCGCTTTCCTTTCCTGTGGATCGTCGGTGGTGAACTACGTTTCACGCATCGTATTCTCCATGGCGCGTGAGGGGAATATGCCCGCTCCGCTGAGTCGCGTAACAAAACACAGGATTCCGCGGAATGCCATTCTTACAACAATATCGCTGTCTGGCCTCGGATTGCTTTTCGGGTTAAATGATGGAGCGGTTGCCACCATCATCGCTTTCGGCACGGGAGGGCTGTACGCGATGTTTTCCATGACGACCGGCGTCGGATTATATGCGCGTCTTACAGGCCGTTGGAATCCCGCATTGGGGGCACTAAAGCTGGGTGGCTGGGGATTGGCGATAAATACGGTAGCCTTTTGCTGGGCCATGTTTGAACTGATCAACATCGCATGGCCGCGTGAATACGTGGTGGCAGCCGGAGCGCCGTGGTGGCAACTGTGGGCGGTTCCTCTGGTATTGGGCAGCATACTGAGTGTAACCACATTGCATATACTGATAAATAATAAGCGGCGGGGTACGAAAAATGAAACTCAAAAAGCGTCGCAGCAGGTGTAAAGCAGAGATGTCTTGTAATGCGTCACATGCCGATGATTGATGAACAACTTATTATGACAAGGAGAAAAATATGAACCAACCCAAGGTATATCTATGGAAAGAAAACATTCCCGGCGGTTGCCATTGGTCTGGCATCGTGCGCCGGGGCACGACACTACGTCTGGTGGATGTGGCCGGCGGCGCCAATGCCGCGGTACTTTTTTACAATATGGAAGAAAAATTGGAGCGCTACAACATGGCGGATACGCTCAAGACCCAGCATACGTTCCGTCTGACCAAGGGCCACGCCTGCCATTCCGATATGGGGCGCATTTTCTGCTGTATTAGCGAAGATTCCGCAGGCTGGCATGACACCGTATGCGGCATGAGCGATGCGGATTTGATGCGCCAGAAATATGGGATCGGGCGCTACCAGGAACTTCGTAATGAAATGTTTCGCAGTGGACTCGATGGCATGCTGATTGAACTGGGAAAGTGGGGGCTGGGTATGCGCGACGTGGTGTCCAATATTAATTTTTTCAGCAAGGTCACCGCCAATTCATCCGGCGAACTGGAATTTCATCCCGGTCACAGCAAGGCGGGCGATCATGTGGATTTGAGTTTCGAGATGGATACGCTGGTAGTGCTGTCCGCCGCCCCGCATCCTCTCGATCCGGCGGAAACTTACCATCCCGGGGCAGTCAGCCTGGCTGCCTTTGCGACACCCTCCGCTTCCGGCGATTTCCGTTGGGGGGCGAAGGAATGTACGCGCATTGCGGAGAATGCAAGAGGTCTACAAAACACCCAGCGTTTTTATGCCTGTGGAGGTGCAGCATGAGTGCGCAAAATCTGATTGAAAGTAAATTAAATCCCAACCAGGCCGTGGTGGATGAAATTTGCGCGGCGGGCGACCCATGGGTCAAAGTGGTCAAGAAAGGCCAAGTGTTCCGTATTGTCGATCTGGAGGGGAATCAGGCGGTGGATACTCTCTTTTATCGTGCCAGCGAGGCAATGGAACGCTACAGCGCGACCGATACGATTCGCCGCCAGAATGAGTTATACCTGACCACAGGCAGTAAATTATATTCCAACTTTGGAAATATCATGCTCACGATCGTTGCCGACACATGCGGCCGGCATGACACCGTGGGCGGCGCCTGCGCAGCGGAGAGCAATACCGTGCGTTACGGGCTCGAAAAATATCCCATGCACAGCTGTCGCGATAGTTTCCTTCATGCGCTGGCACACGATCCGGTTTGTGAGCGTCTCGGCATGAGTAAGCGTGATATTCCGAGCAACATCAATTTCTTTATGAACGTGCCGATATCGGAAGATGGTGGATTGGATTTTGCGGATGGCGTTTCTGCGCCCGGCAAATACGTTGAGATGAAGGCCGCGATGGACGTCGTGGTGCTTATTTCCAACTGTCCGCAATTGAATAACCCATGCAATGCCTACAATCCTACCCCGATTCGACTATTGGTTTGGGATTAATCCGACAGCATACGAGAGGCGTCGTTTTAAAGATGGCGTATAAATAGCTAGGCAGGATAATCTGCCTTAACCTGGCAGGAGGTTCTGCCAAAAAAAGGGGAAAAACATGTTTGAGAAAATGCCGGATACGAATGTAAAGATTGCACATACTATCGATGTGCTCGGCCCTCCCAGCATACAAAACACGATACAGGACTATCCTGGCCGGTTGGGGTACTGGAATATCGGTGTTCCGCCGTCCGGGCCGATGGATAGTTTCGCGTTCCGTCTGGCCAATCGCCTGGTCGATAATATGGAAGGGCAGGCTGGGATGGAGATCACATTCAGTGGCCCTGCACTGCGCTTTAATTGCGACAGTGTCATCGCGGTGGGTGGGCCGCCCATCGAGGTGAGCCTGGACGGCAAGCCATTGGCGCAATGGCAGTCCCACAAGGTTAAAGCCGGTGCGCTACTGAAGTTCGGCGATATCGTGAATTATGGCTGCCGTGCCTATCTGGCGGTTCAAGGAGGTTTCCAGGTACCGGACTATCTCGGCAGTAAATCCACTTTCATGCTAGGCCAGTTTGGCGGTCATGAGGGACGTACCCTGCGTCCCGGCGACGTGCTGCGTATCACGGCCGTCAAAAGTCATACGCCTCGTAATCTGCCGCAGGAATTAATCCCCAAATATACGAATAACTGGGAAATTGGCGTGCTGTATGGTCCCCATGGGGCACCGGATTTTTTCACTGATGCGGATGTCAGCAATTTCTTTGCTTCTGACTGGAAAGTACACCACAATTCCGACCGCACAGGGGTGCGCTTGATCGGTCCCAAGCCAAAATGGGCGCGCACGGACGGGGGTGAGGCAGGTCTGCATCCGTCCAACATCCATGATGTAGCGTACTCGATCGGCGCCGTGGATTTTACTGGTGATCTACCAGTTATACTGGGGCCGGACGGCCCCAGCCTGGGCGGCTTTGTTTGCCTGGCAACCTTGGCCCATGCCGAGCTATGGAAGATGGGCCAGCTCAGGCCCGGCGACAATGTGCGTTTTCATCAAATATCAGCCGCCGAGGCACAAGCGCTTGAGATATCGCAAGACGCGGTGATTCGGGATTTCCGCTTATCGGAAGCGCCGCAGGTAGCGGCGGTAAAAGGAGTGGATGGTCCCATCCTTCATACCATCCCCGAGAGCACGCAGCAGACGCGGGTGCTGTATCGACAAGGCGGTGACAAGAATATGCTGGTCGAGTATGGACCGCTAGTGCTCGATTTCAATCTCCGCTTCCGCATACATGCTCTGATGGTATGGCTCCAGCAAGCAATCGACGGAGGCCGCCTAAAAGGCATCGTGGATATGACTCCTGGTATTCGTTCGTTGCATATCCATTTTGATTCGAAATTACTGCCGCGCGACAAACTGCTGGAGATCCTTATTTCGGCAGAAAAGGAACTGCCCGCCATTGAGGACATGGAAGTGCCTACGCGTATCGTGCATCTGCCATTGTCATGGAATGATCCATCGGTACAACTGGCGATGAAGAAATATATGCAATCGGTACGCAAGGATGCCCCATGGAATCCCGACAATATCGAGTTCATTCGCCGCATCAATGGGCTGGACAGCATTGAGGATGTGAAACGCATCATATTCGAGGCAAGCTACCTGATAATGGGGCTGGGCGACGTATATCTGGGCGCTCCGCTTGGAGCTCCAGTAGATCCACGGCATCGCCTGGTCACTACTAAGTACAATCCGGCGCGCACTTGGACGCCCGAGAACGCCGTGGGGATAGGCGGTGCTTATATGTGCGTATATGGCATGGAGAGCCCGGGTGGTTATCAGCTCGTCGGGCGTACCGTGCAAATGTGGAATAGTTATAACCAGACGAAGGATTTCAAGGATGGCAAGCCTTGGTTGCTGCGTTTCTTCGATCAGGTTCGCTTCTATCCTGTGACTGAGGGCGAACTGCTTGAAATGCGCAAGGATTTCATTAGCGGGCGTTTCAATCTGCGTATTGAAGAAAGTAATTTCAGTTTGAAACAGTACAATGCCTTTCTGCAAGAGAATGCCACGGCAATCGACGCCTTTAAAACCAAGCAGAAAGCCGCATATATCGCTGAGCGCGAACGCTGGAAGGCAGAGGGCCAGGCGAATTACGTAACCAGCGAAATTACGCATGACGATGCGAGTGCTCCACCCGGCAAGATAGATTTGCCTGCCGGCACTCACGCTGTTAACACGCACGTGACCGGCACAGTGTGGAAGCTCCTGGTCAAGGAGGGCCAGCACGTCACCGCAGGGAGTCCGGCAGTGGTGCTGGAGTCGATGAAAATGGAATTTACCTTGAATGCGCCAGTGAGCGGCACAGTACAGAAATTGTTCTGCAAGGAGGGTGGTCGTGTATCCGCCAGGCAGGTCATCCTGGTGATTAAGGAGGGCTGAGCGGGCAGACCCATACTTGCTCATTTGCTCATGCCGGGAGGCTTGCAGACGTATTAGCGGCGGCAATTATCTCTTGCCACCTGGTTAGCCGAGCCTCCCAAAGGGCCAAAGGGGCGATTGATTCTGATGTTCCAGGCTTCCGTATTTATGGTAGCGCAGGCCCATCAGCCAATCGTTTTACCGAAAAATAACGTTATAAGGACATAGCATGAATCAGCTTATTTCCAGCGTGACTGTCAACTCCGACACAACCGCCAATCCAGCAAAAAAACAGCCGGAGGGCATAGCCGGGGCAGAAACGGGATCACCGCGCTGGAGCGTTTCTCAAATCCAGGCATTGCTGGACTTGCCGTT
>NZ_FMVQ01000010.1 GCF_900102495.1 Nitrosospira sp. Nl5
GAATGCAAATAGAATGAAAGTAGCGTTATCCTAACTCAGTCAATACCACCAGTATATTGGGGAAACCCTGGTTTTATACTAAGGGAAACCCTTAGATGATAGGAAGTAGACATCTGGCGATATTGCAGTGGGTGCCATCGCATGGCCGGAGACGGAAAGTTGCCCCCCCATAAAAGCGGCCAACTGCGGGGATGACAGCGGAAGGCCGTGTCTGGCGGCAGGAATGCAGGCTCAGCCCTCGGTCTATATATGAATCGCGCGTTTATCCACACCCAGCGCCGCTTCATGCAGCGCTTCCGATAACGAGGGGTGAGCATGAACGATGCGTGCGATATCCTCACTGCTGGCTGCGAATTCCATCGCCGTAACAGCTTCGGCAATCATTTCCGAAACGTAGGGGCCGATCATGTGGATACCGAGGACGCGGTCGGTTCTTGCATCCGCCAGCACTTTGACGAAACCGCCCGTCTCGCCCAGGGCCCGCGCGCGTCCGTTTGCCCTGAAGGGAAACTGTCCCGCTTTATATTGAATGCCCGCCGCTTTCAATTCCTGCTCGGTCTTGCCCACCCAGGCAATTTCCGGCGAGGTGTAGATCACCCATGGAATCGTGTCGAGATTTGCATGTCCAGCCTGACCCGCAATAGTTTCGGCAACTGCGACGCCTTCCTCGGATGCCTTATGCGCGAGCATGGGTCCCCGCACCACGTCGCCCACGGCATAGACGTTTGGCAGATTGGTTCGGCAACTGCTGTCTACTTCAATGTAACCTCGGTTATCCATTCTCAGCCCGGCATTCTCGACGCCCAGACCAGCGGTATTGGGAATACGGCCAACCGCGACGATCAGTTTGTCCACTTCCAGTTTTTGTGTTCCCCCCTGGGCATCAGCATATTCCAGGGTAATATTTGTCCCGGCAGTTTCAACTCCGCTTATTTTGACGCCGGTTTGTATTATCAGACCTGATTCCCTGGTGAAGATTTTTCGCGCTTCCTTCGCCACTTGCTCATCGGCAGCCATGAGAAATCCGGGTAGCGCCTCAAGAATAGTGACTTCCGAGCCGAGCCTCCGCCACATGCTGCCCATTTCCAGACCGATCACGCCACCGCCGATCACACCCAGTCGCTTTGGCGCCTCCGTTAGCGCCAGCGCGCCGGTATTGTCCAGTATCCGCTCGTTGTCCACCAGGGCGAATGGCAATTGGCGCGGAGTTGAACCTGTGGCGATGATGATATGCTTTGCCTCGACGGTATCGGTCTGATCTCCGTTCTTCACTTCGACCCGCCATGTCATGTCGTTGCCGCTGTCACCATCTTCGCTATTCCCGAGCAGCGTTCCGCGCCCGTGCATCGAAGTGACTTTATTTTTTTTGAACAGCATGGCGACGCCGCCGGTAAAGTTCGAGACGATTTTATCCTTGCGGGATATCATTACGGGTACATCGATCGACAGCCCCTCCACGGTGATTCCATGCGCAGAGAACTTGTGTGCAGCACGCTCGTAATTCTCCGAGGATTCCAGCAGCGCCTTTGACGGGATGCAACCCACGTTCAGGCAAGTGCCGCCAAGGCTGGGTCTGCCTTGCGGATTTTTCCATTCATCTATGCAAACGGTATTAAGCCCCAACTGTGCGCAACGGATCGCGGCCACATAGCCGCCTGGACCCGCGCCGATTACCGCCACATCAAAAGATTGAGTCATGTTCTTTTTTATGAGAAAAGCGTGAGAAAGTGGAATATGAAAATGGGCGCTGCAAAGACGAGTTTACTGTTTATGCTGTCAGGCTTCCAGTAAAGGACTTATCGGGTATTCCAGCGCCTCTTTCATTGCCACCAGAGAAAGTACCGCTTCGCGCCCGTCTATGATTCGGTGGTCATAGGATAGCGCGAGGTAATTCATCGGACGAATCACGACCTGCCCGTGCTCGGCCACTGGACGCTCCTTCGTGGCGTGGATACCAAGGATGGCGCTTTGCGGCGGATTGATGATGGGAGTGGAGAGCATCGAGCCGAATACACCGCCATTGGTGATTGAGAAGGTACCACCGGTCAATTCTTCAATGGTCAGTTTTCCGTCCTGCGCGCGTTTGCCGAAATCAGCAACCTGCTTTTCAATTTCGGCCAGCGACAGGGAATCGGCGTCCCGGATAATGGGAACGACCAACCCGCGCGGGCTGCTTACGGCAATGCCGATATCATAATAGCCATGGTAGACGATGTCGTTCCCATCTATCGACGCGTTGACAATGGGAAATTTTTTCAGTGCCGCCACTGCCGCTTTGACAAAAAACGAGGTGAGACCGAGCTTGACCCCATGCTCCTTCTCGAACTTATCCTTGTAGCGAGCGCGCAAGTCGGTTATCGCCTGCATATTGACTTCGTTGAAAGTGGTCAGTATCGCCGCGGTGGACTGCGACTGCACAAGCCGCTCGGCAATGCGCGCCCGTAACCGTGACATGGCCACGCGTTGTTCAGGTCGATTACCACCGGGCGCAGCCACCGCCTCTACCGGAGCCGCTGCCGAAGCTTCCGGAGTTGGAGGGGAGGGTTGAGATTTGATTTCCACATGCGCGGCGACATCCTCTTTGGTGATCCGGCCGCCGCGCCCGCTACCTTTGATTGCGCCGATTTCTTCCGCATCGAGATTCGCTCGTGTCGCCATTTTACGGGCGGCGGGCATCATTTCCGGAGCGGACGCAGAGGTTGAAGCGGCTGCCGACCTAGGCTCCGCACCCTGTGGCGCTGAAGCAGGTTCCCCACTGGACGGTGCTGAAGCAGGCTCCGCATTCGAGGGGGTCGCGCCCGCAGCCGGGCTAACAGCCGCGGTTGAGGTTGCGGCCCCGGTGTCTATGGTGGCGATGGTTTCTCCGCCTGCAACTGTCGCCCCGTTGCCCTTGACGATTTTTGCCAGCATGCCTGTTGCCGGCGCCGGTAATTCCAGCACGACTTTATCCGTCTCGATATCCACCAGGTTTTCGTCGCGGTCAACACGCTGGCCCTCTTTTTTGTGCCAGGAAAGCAGCGTGGCTTCCGCCACCGATTCGGATAGTACCGGAACTTTGACTTCGACTAGCATGACGCGCAACCTCCTGGTTAAATTTTCTCGCGGAACGCCGCCGCTACCAATTCCTTCTGCTGGAAATTGTGTTTTGCCAGGTATCCCACCGCCGGGGATGCCGACGACGAACGCAACGCGTAGCCCAGAACTTGATCGGAACGCATGTGGCGCAGCAGATAGTGCTGGATGCGGTGCCAGGCCCCCTGGTTGCCGGGTTCCTCCTGGCACCAGAGTATATCTCCGGCTTGCGGATAGCGCTCGATTTCAGCCTGAAAATCATCATGTGGAAATGGGTACAATTGCTCGATACGGATGATCGCTACATCGTCTATCTTGTTTTCCCGCCGGTAAGCGAGCAGGTCATAATAAACCTTGCCGCTGCATGCAATGACGCGCCGCACTTTTTTTGGATCAATTTTTTCGGTTTCGGGAATCACGTTCTGAAAACCGCCATCGGCGAGATCCGCAAGGCTGGATACCGATTCCTTGTGACGCAACATGCTCTTCGGACTCATGATGATCAACGGCTTGCGCAGCGGCCGCACCATTTGCCGTCGCAGTATATGAAACATCTGTGCGGGTGTGGACGGAACACATACCTGGAGATTGTATTCCGCGCATAGTTGAAGATAACGCTCCAGTCGTGCTGAAGAGTGCTCCGGTCCTTGCCCTTCGTAGCCGTGGGGAAGCATCATAACCAGGCCGCACAGCCGCCCCCACTTGGCCTCTCCGGAAGCGATGAACTGATCTATCACCACTTGGGCGCCATTGGCGAAATCGCCGAACTGTGCTTCCCAAACCACCAGTTCGTCCGGTTCGGCGGTAGCATAGCCGTATTCGAAACCCAACACCGCTTCTTCCGACAATACGGAATCGATTATCGCGAAATCTGGCTGCTCCGGCGAAATGTGGCGCAGGGGAATATATGTGCCTTCGTTCCACCGTTCCCGGTTCTGGTCGTGAAGCACGGCATGGCGATGAAAGAACGTTCCCCGTCCTGAATCCTGCCCTGAAATGCGTACGGCAAAACCCTCGTTCAGAAGCGCCGCGTAGGCAAGATTTTCGGCCATCCCCCAATCCAGCGGCAGCTTGCCTTCGCCCATCAGGCGACGGTCGGCAATAATCTTTTCCACGCGTGAATGCAATTTGAATTTGGCGGGAATATCGGTGAGACGTGCCGCCAGATTCCGTAGTTCCGCCAGCTGCAGCCCGGTTTTAACCTTGACATCCCATTTGCCGCCCTTGAGGAAGGGAGCCCAATCCACCGCATGGGACGATTTGTAGCCATACAGTATGGTTTTGTTAGGATTGCGGCCTGCGTCCATATCATCGCGATAGGCCTTTACCATCTGTTCAGCCTGACCGGCGCTGACGATACCCTCGGTTTCCAGTTTATCGGCGTAGAGCTTGCGTGTACCCGGATGCCGGCCAATGATCTTGTACATCAGCGGCTGCGTCACCATGGGCTCATCCTGTTCATTGTGACCGAGGGTGCGGAAACAGACCATATCCACGACCACGTCCTTATGAAACCTCATCCGGAAATCAAGCGCGATTTCGGTCACCATGATGACAGCTTCGGGATCGTCACCGTTGACATGAAAAATCGGTGCTTCGATCATTTTCGACACGTCGGTACAATACAGCGTGGAACGGGTGTCCCGCGGGTCGGAGGTGGTGAACCCAATCTGATTATTGATAATGATATGCACCGTGCCGCCCGTACCATATCCGCGCGTTTGCGACAAATTGAGCGTTTCCATCACGACGCCCTGGGCTGAATACGCGGCGTCGCCATGCAGCAGTACAGGCAGCACCAGGTTGCCCTCCCTGTCTTGCAGGCGGTGTTGACGGGCGCGCACCGAGCCCTGCACCACGGGGTCGACAATTTCCAGATGTGAAGGATTGAATGCCAGTGTCAGGCGCATGACTCCGCCGGGAGTGGATACGGCCGAGGAAAATCCCTGATGATATTTGACATCGCCTTCAGTGAGTTCCTGTGCATGCTTGCCTTCGAATTCCTGGAACAGGTCGGCCGGCACCTTCCCCAGAGTATTGACCAGCACATTAAGCCGCCCGCGGTGCGCCATGCCGATAATCATCTGCTGGACGCCCATCTGGCCGGCGCGCTGCAGCAGATTATCCAATAGCGGTATCAGGCTTTCGCCGCCTTCACCGGAGAAGCGTTTCTGCCCGACATAGCGGGTATGCAGATATTTTTCCAGGCCTTCCGCCGCATTGAGACGCTCCAGAATATGGCGTTTGTATTCGGCCGAGTAATCGGGCTGCGCACGCGGGCCTTCGATGCGGTTCTGTATCCAGCGTTTTTGCTCGGTATCGGCAATGTACATATACTCCACGCCAATACTGCCGCAGTACGTTTGCTGCAGCGTCCGCAAAATCTCCCGCAGCGATGCACGGGCTGGACCGATCAGGGAACCGGTGCCGAATACGGTGTTCATATCCGACTCGGTTAACCCGTAGTGGGATGGATTGAGTTCCGGAACGTACGGTTTTTCCTGATGTTTGAGAGGGTCGAGACTGGCATGACGAACGCCGAGAAAACGGTAGGCATTGATTAACTGCAGTACCGATATCTGTTTGCGCTCTGTTACGAGATCACCCCTTTCCCGCACGGTTTCCTGGACAACATCCTGACCGTCCCGGCGTGGATGCTCTTTTGCGAGACGAATGAACGATTCTATTACGGGGCGATGCGGCACATCGTGGGAGGCTTGTCCCTGCGTTGGCAATTTATCAAAATATCCGCGCCACTCCACTGCAACCGATGCGGGATTTTGCAGATAATTCTCGTAAAGCTCTTCGATGAACGGCGCATTTGCGACGAACAGTAAAGAGTCCTCGAACAGCTGCTTCATATGGTTAAAACCCCGTTGTTTGGCAAAGCCGAATTATTTACGTAATGCAATTGGCACGACATCCCTGGTGACAGCGCCCGTATAGAGCTGACGCGGACGTCCTATTTTATACTCGGGATCGGAAATCATTTCGCTCCACTGCGCAATCCAGCCTACAGTGCGAGCCATCGTGAATATGGCGGTGAACATCGAGATCGGAATTCCCAAAGCACGCTGGACAATGCCGGAGTAGAAATCGACATTGGGATAGAGTTTCCTGGAGATGAAATATTCGTCTTCCAGTGCGATTTTCTCCAGCTTCAGCGCCAGCTTGAACAAACGGTCGTCATGCAACCCCAGTTCGCTCAACACCTCATGGCAGGTTTCGCGCATCAATTTTGCACGCGGATCAAAATTCTTGTACACACGATGGCCGAAGCCCACCAGTCTGAAGCTGTCGTTCTTGTCTTTAGCGCGGTCGATATATTCCCCGATACGCGAGTCGTCACCAATTTCCTCCAGCATGTTCAAGCAGGCTTCGTTTGCGCCGCCATGCGCTGGCCCCCATAAGCAGGCAATTCCGGCGGAAATGCAGGCAAACGGATTTGCGCCGCTGGAGCCAGCAAGGCGGACGGTGGAAGTGGAAGCATTCTGCTCGTGGTCGGCATGCAGAATCAGGATGCGGTCCAACGCCCGCGCCAATACCGAGTTGGGTTTATATTCCTCGGTGGGAGTGGCGAACATCATGTGCATGAAGTTCTCCGCATAATTCAGGCAGTTGCGCGGGTAGACGAAAGGCTGTCCGATATTGTATTTATATGTCATTGCGGTGATGGTCGGTAATTTCGCTATCAGGCGGAAAGCAGACAGTTCGCGGTGCGAGGCATCGGAAATGTCCATCGCATCGTGATAAAACGCCGATAAGGCACCGACTACGCCAACCATCACCGCCATGGGATGGGCATCACGGCGAAAACCGGTGAAGAAGCGCGCCAGTTGCTCATGAACCATGGTGTGCTCCTTGATGGTTTTGTCGAACGAGGCCTTTTGATTTCTGGTAGGCAGCTCCCCATTCATCAGCAAATAACATACCTCCATGAAATCGCATCGCTTGGCCAGTTGTTCGATTGGATAGCCGCGATAAAGCAGGATGCCCTTGTCGCCGTCTATGAAAGTTATTTTGGAACTACTGCTGGCGGTGGAAAGAAAACCGGGGTCGTAAGTAAACATCCCGCTCTTGGCATGCAAAGTACGAATATCCACCACATCCGGTCCCATGCTGCCGGACATGATGGGAAATTCAAGCGGCTGGCGGTTATCGAGATTGAGAGTCGCCGTATGTTTTTTTTCCATATTTGTCCCTATTATTTCTTCCCCCCCGATAAAACTACGAGGGAATTAAATTGTTTGCAAAAGATACAGTACGGGCTGAAGGTTGCTATCCTCCACTTCTTTTCTCAGCGCGATCATTTCCCACAAGTCATTATCGGGAAGATTCAGCAATGTATCAAATTGCCGCAGCCCTGTTTCGTCCAGCTGAACGTAATGTACATCCATGAAACGTTGCAGCACGATATCAAGCTCCAGCAAACCACGCCGGCAACGCCAGCGGGCGCGCTCCAGTTCCTTCATATGTGCCTCATACTGTTCTTTTCACCATCATGTCCTTGATCTTGCCAATAGCGCGAGTTGGATTCAACCCCTTGGGACACACATCTACGCAATTCATGATGGAATGGCAGCGGAACAGCCGATACGGGTCTTCCAGGTTATCCAGCCGCTCGGCGGTAGCCTGGTCACGGCTGTCGGCTAGGAAACGGTATGCCTGCAACAATCCAGCGGGACCGACAAACTTATCCGGATTCCACCAGAATGAGGGGCACGCCGTGGAACAGCATGCACATAGAATACATTCATACAGCCCATCCAGTTCCGCCCTTTCTTCAGGGGATTGCAGCCGCTCGGTTTCCGGCGGGGGATCGTTGTTAATGAGATAAGGTTTGATCGAGTGGTATTGAGTGAAGAATTGCGTCATGTCCACAATCAGGTCGCGAATTACCGGCAGCCCCGGCAGGGGGCGCAATTCCACCGGTTCTCTCAGGGCAGAGACCGGTGTGATACACGCCAATCCATTGCGGCCGTTGATGTTCATCCCGTCCGATCCGCATACCCCTTCCCGGCAGGAGCGGCGCAGGCTCAAGCTATCATCAATAGACTTGATACGCACCAGCGCATCCAGCAGCATTTTGTCAGCTGGCTCCAGGTCGATATCGTAGTCCTGCATGTAAGGCTTTTCGTCCTTGTCGGGATCGAAGCGGTAAATAGAGAACTTCATGTCTGATACCTCGGTTAGCGGGCATTTACCAGGAATGTCGAGATTGTCCTAATTCAGCACCAGGTAATTCTTGAAAAAGCCCTGCGAAAGCTGCAATAAAATCGCTGCCAAACTCGCTGCTGGAATATTTGGAACCGGCCAGGCAATCACTGCTCGACAGGTACCACCGGCTTCGCGTCCCAAATCTGGTCGGCATATTGTATGACAGTACGGTCACTGGAAAATTTACCCATATGGGCAACATTCAGGATTGCCTTGCGCACCCATCGCTCCTGATCCAGATAAGCGAGCTCAACCTCTTTCTGGCAGGCGATATAGGAGGCGTAATCCGCCAGCAGCAGGTATTCATCGCCCTGATGTAAAAGCGAATCGATAATAGACTTGAAGCGGTCCGGTTCATCCGGCGAGAAAAAGCCTGAGCCGATCATATCGAGCACGGTCCGCAATTCGGTGTTGGCAGAGTAGATGTCCCACGGTCGATAGCCGTTCGCCTTCATCTTCGCGACACCCGCCGCATCGAGACCGAATATAAAAATATTGTCTTCCCCGACCTCGCTGCGAATCTCGATATTGGCGCCATCCGCAGTGCCAATGGTCAACGCGCCATTCAAGGCCAGTTTCATGTTTCCTGTACCGGAAGCTTCCGTACCCGCTGTGGAAATCTGTTCGGAGAGGTCCGCAGCCGGGATCATCTCTTCAGCGGTCGAGACATCATAATTAGGCATGAACACGACTTTTAGCCGACCTGCTGCCTTTGGGTCATTATTTACGATATCGGCGATATCATTAATAAGCTTGATGATGAGCTTGGCCTTGACATAGCCCGGCGCTGCCTTGCCGCCAAAAATTACGGTGCGCGGCACGCCGTCGGCATCGGGATGAAGACGGATGCGGTTATACAGCGTTACCACATGCAGCACATTGAGCAATTGGCGTTTGTATTCGTGGATGCGTTTGATCTGAACGTCGAACAGGGAATCCACGTTGACGTCCACGTTGAGGTTTTGCTTCAATATGTCGGCAAAATGTCTCTTGTTGGCGCGCTTCACGGCAGCGAACTCCTCGCAAAAGGAAGCATCCATGGCAAGCGGGACCAAGCGCTGCAACTGATTCAAGTCCTTGACCCAGCCGGAGCCTATGCGTGAGGAAATAAGTTTTGCCAGGCGCGCATTGGCTTGGTTCAGCCAGCGGCGCGGAGTAATGCCATTGGTTATATTAATGATCTTGCCGGGATAAAAACGGTCGAAGTCCGCGAATATGGTTTGCTTCATCAGTTCGGTGTGAATTTGCGCAACCCCGTTCACCTTGTGGCTGCCGACGATGGCCAAGTGCGCCATGCGGATTCGTCTTTCGCCCTCCTCGTCGATGATGGACATACGGCGCAATATTCCGGTATCGCCGGGATATCGGTGCATCACGTCCTTCAAAAACCTGCGGTTGATTTCGTAAATAATTTGCAGATGCCGCGGCAGGACATTCTCAAACAGAGTGACCGCCCATGTTTCAAGCGCCTCGGGCATCAGGGTGTGGTTGGTATAAGCGAAGGTGCGGGTCGTGATGTCCCACGCTTTCTCCCAGTCGTGATGGTGCACATCCACCAGCACACGCATCAATTCCGCAATACCGATGGCGGGATGCGTATCGTTCAGCTGGATAGCGACTTTGTCGGGCAACGCATCAAAATTATTTTGATGCTTGCTATAACGATAAAGAACGTCGTGCAGCGAAGCGCACACGAAGAAGTATTGCTGCTTCAGACGCAACTCGCGTCCCATTGCCGTGCTGTCATCGGGATAGAGCACCTTGGAAAGGTCTTCGGACGCGTTCTTATCCTCCACCGCCTTGACGTAATTGCCCTCGTTAAAATAGCGCAACTCGAAATCCCGCGTTGCCTTGGCCGCCCATAAGCGCATGTTGTTGACGGTATTGGTATCACAACCTGGAATGGGGGTGTCAAAGGCCATGGCCATCACGTCATCGGTATCTACCCAGTGGTAACGCGCTACGCCGTGCTCGTCTTCATACTGAACCACGCGGCCATGAAATTTAACCTGGTGCAACACTTCCGGACGGGGAAATTCCCATGGATTGCCATAACGCAACCAGTTATCAGGATGCTCGATTTGCCTGCCGTCTTCGATGCGCTGCGCAAACATGCCATATTCATAGCGGATGCCATAGCCGTAGCCGGGCAGATTGAGCGTCGCCATGGAATCAAGGAAGCAGGCGGCAAGCCTTCCCAGACCTCCATTCCCGAGCGCCGCGTCGGGCTCTATTTCACGCACATCTTCCAGGTTGATTCCCAGTTCATTAAATGCCTGGCGGAATTGCTGGTCAAAGCCAAGGTTGTGCACGCTGTTCATCAGCGTGCGACCCATCAGGAATTCCAGGGAAAAGTAGTAAACCCGTTTTGCATCGTTGATATAGTAGCTGCGCATGGTTTCCATCCACCGGTCGATCAAACGGTCGCGCACCACATAAGCTGCGGCGAAGAACCTGTCGCGATCGGTAGCGGTGATGGTGTCTTTTCCCACCGAGTAGATCAAACAGTTGGAGAGAGATTGCTTGATTGAATCCGCGTCGAAGCCGAATTTCTTATGCGTAAAATCGGATTCTTTTAAAAGTCTGAGCATTGTTTATCTCCAGTTAAATTTGCGAGGTCTTCCAACCAAAATCCGGCAAAAATAGGCGATATCAAAAAGCCTGCAAATCCGCCCCTTCCGGATCCAGGGAATGACGCCAGAACTGATCGTCACTGTCGAATAGCCGATAAGTGCCGCGCGGCCCCCAGCTGCCGGCGTGGTAGCCATTAATAAAATCGCGCTCCATCGCCCATACCTTGATAATGGGATCCACCGCGCGCCATGCCCATTCCACTTCATCAATACGCAGAAACAGCGAATGATCGCCTTGCATCACATCCAGCAGCAAGCCTTCGTAAGCGTCGTAGTCGGCCTCGCTGCTTTTGCGATAAGTGGCATCCAGGCTGATGGAACGGGTATGCAGGTCCAGCCCCGGAACTTTGACCTGAATTTCCATCTTCAGACAGTCATTGGGCTGAATGCCCAGCATGATCCAATTCGGGTGCGATGACTCGCGATAGGTATGGCGCAGCAAATCCTGCGGCGGATTTTTGAAGCGGATGCAAATTGCCGAACTGTTTTCCGCCATACGTTTGCCAGTCCGTAAATAGAAGGGGACGCCGGCCCAGCGCCAGTTATCGATAAACAGCTTTAGCGCAGCATAAGTTTCGGTGGCGCTGTCAGGGGCTACGCCCGGTTCGTCCAGATATCCCGGAACGGACTTGCCGCCGATGATGCCGCTGGTATATTGCCCGCGAAAAGCGTGGGCATGCACGGAGTTCTGCGTGATCGGCCGTATCGCTTTCAGTACCTTTACTTTCTCGTCCCGCAAGTGCTCGGCGGATAATGTTACCGGCGGTTCCATTGCTACCAGGGCAAGCAGTTGCAACAAGTGGCTCTGGATCATGTCGCGCAGCGCACCGGCTCCCTCGTAATAATCAGCGCGCCCCTCGATACCCAGGGTTTCAGAATGGGTAATCTGCACATGATCGATATAGTGGTTATTCCACAGGGGTTCCAGCAATATATTGGCGAAGCGGAACACCATTACGTTCTGTACCGTGCCTTTACCGAGATAATGGTCGATGCGGTAAATCTGGGGTTCGTCCAGATGCCGGTACAAGCTTCCTTGCAAGGTCTGCGCGCTTAACAAGTCGTAGCCGAAAGGTTTCTCGATTACCACGCGGCACCAGCCTTTTTTCTGCTTGAGGAGGCCTATCACCCCGAGCTTGTCGATGATTGCCGGAAACTCCGATGGACGCACCGCCATGTAAAACACGACATTGGGGGAAAATTCGGGAGTTTCTTCCAGTACTTTTTGTAATTTTAGATATGCGTCACCGTCGCCAGGAGGATTGGGATGGTAATGCAACCGGGCACAAAAGCGCTCGAACGCCTGCTCGTCGAGCCCATCGGGAAATTTGGACCGCAGCATATCCGTTACCTCTGCGATCCACTGCTCGTTGCTCCACAGTTCCAGGCTGCAAGCGAGAATTGCCATTGTTTCCGGTAAACGCCTGGCGACTTCAAGCCGGAACAGTGCGGGGATTAGTTTACGCCGCGACAAGTTTCCCCCTGCTCCGAAGATAACCAGAACGCATGGCTCTATGGTTTTCATTTTATTTCCCTCGCATACGCGTTTCCTCAAGCGCCAAATGAAAAGTGTTTTCTTGTTTCGAACAAATACCGCGTCAACGTTTTTGTTCGACGCAGTTGACAAACAATACGATATCACTGGAACTTCGCATTTCTATCGAACTCCGCTCATCCGTAATGACTGGTTTTTGTTAATATGTTCTTGCCTTGGGGGGAAACGATTCCACTGTCAACGGTTTTAACCGGACCGGCTTGTAATCCAGCCGACGGCCTTCGCTGAAATACAAAGTATGCTTGAGCCACTTGTCGTCATCCCGCTTTGGGAAATCGTCGCGCGCATGGGCTCCACGGCTTTCAGTGCGCGCCTCGGCCGATATCATGGTAGCCACTGCTACTTCCACCAGGTTGTCCAGTTCCAGGGCTTCCACCCGGGCGGTATTGAAGACTCTGCTCTTGTCCCTGATCTCGGTGTGCTTGGCACGTTCCGCTAATTCGTCGACTTTTACCACGCCCTGCTTGAGCATGTCGGCGAAACGGAATACGCCACAATGCATCTGCATGGTTTTGCGGAGCGTATCGCCGACTTGCGCGACACTCTCGCCACTCTTCTGACCGTCCAGGCGGGTTAGCCGCGCGAGTGCCTTGTCGATGGAATCCGCCGGTAACGGCTTGTGATGCGTGTTCTTTTTTAAATCCTCGATTATCTGGTTGCCGGCAGCCCGCCCGAACACAAGTATGTCGAGCAGCGAATTGGTGCCCAGGCGATTGCCGCCGTGCACTGAAACGCAGGCGCACTCGCCTACAGCGTAGAAGCCTTGCACCACTTCCTCAGGCCCTGTTTTGTAAGGCGCAACTACCTGCCCATAAAAATTGGTCGGAATTCCGCCCATCATGTAATGCGCGGTGGGTGCCACCGGAATCGGCTCATGGATCGGGTCTGCATGCGCAAACTTCATGGCGATTTCACGAATGCCCGGTAACCGCATTTTGATCACATCCGCACCAAGATGGTCCAGTTTCAGCAGCAGATGATCGGCATCCCTGCCGCAGCCTCGTCCCTCCTTGATTTCCGTCGTCAGGGCACGTGATACAACATCGCGGCTCGCCAGATCCTTGGCGTGGGGAGCGTAGCGTTCCATGAAGCGTTCACCATCCTTGTTGAGCAGATAGCCGCCTTCGCCGCGCACCGCCTCGCTGATCAGTACCCCGACTCCATACACTCCTGTGGGATGGAATTGCCAGAACTCCATATCCTCCAGAGGAATGCCGCCGCGTGCCGCCATGCCGAGTCCATCGCCGGTATTGATGAATGCATTGGTGCTGGCGCTGAATATGCGGGCGCCACCGCCGGTGGCGAACAGTGTAGCCCTTGCCTGCAGCACCATGACTTCGCCGGTTTCCATATCCAGCGCCGTAATGCCGGATACATCGCCGTCTTCGTCGCGAATCAGATCCAGCCCCATCCATTCAATGAAAAACTGGGTATTGGCACGCACATTACGCTGATATAGTGTGTGCAGCATGGCGTGGCCGGTACGGTCGGCTGCGGCGCATGAGCGTGTCGCCTGTGCGCCGCCAAAGTTTTGCGATTGGCCCCCGAAAGGGCGCTGGTAAATTTTCCCGTTCTCGAGACGATCGAAAGGCATCCCGAAATGTTCCAACTCGTACACGACTTCGCTCGCCTGGCGGCACATGAATTCAATGGCATCCTGGTCGCCGAGATAATCGGAGCCTTTCACTGTATCGTACATGTGCCAGTGCCAGTTATCCTCGGTGACATTGCCCAGCGCCGCGGCAATCCCGCCCTGTGCGGCGACTGTATGGGAACGGGTGGGAAACACCTTGGACAACACCGCCACTTTAAGCCCCGCCTCCGACAATTGCAGTGCGGCACGCATCCCCGCGCCGCCGGCGCCGACAATCACGGCATCGAATTTTCTTCTGGCTATCACACCAGCTCCACCGCCCATAGAATTTCCACAGCCCAAATGGTATAAAACAGCAGGGACAGTATGACCAATATCTGTAATGCCAGACGAATGCCGGTAGCGTGAACGTAATCCATCAGGATATTGCGCATCCCGATCCAGGCGTGCCAGAACAGACTGACAAGAAACAGGAAGGAGGCAATGCGCATCCACCGCTCGCTGAATATTGCTTTCCATGAAGCATAGTCGTGAGGCGGAGAAATCAGCAGCATTGCCACCAATAAAAGAACGAAGACCGCCATCACCACCGCTGTGACGCGTTGCGCCAGCCAATCCCGCAGGCCATAATGCGCGCCGGTGACGATACGCCTCACCATATCACTACCGAGATCAGCAGCGTGAGAATAATCCCCGCGGCCAACACTATCTTGCTGCTTAAACGCGCCTGTTCCAGCGTGCCGCCATAATGCATGTCCAGTGCGAGAAAACGGATGCCGGCAAAGAAGTGGTGCAGGAAGAACCACAACGAAAGCATTAAGACAGCCTTGAATAGCGGGCTGGTCAGCAGAGATTCAACTCGGGCGTAGTCTTGTGGAGAATTCAGTAACATGTCAAAGCTGCAAAGGAGGAGAGGGATGCCCGGAAAGAATAACAGTGCGCCACTTACGCGGTGCAGCAGCGAAACCACAGCCGGTAGCGGTTGCCTGATTTCTGTCAAATCAAGATATTTTGGACGCTTTTTTTCCAATTTTTCTGCTCTCCGGAACGAGTGTTTCTACATTCACGGATCAGTGTAGACCGTTATACTGAGCGGCACAACCGGCGTGCGCTCACAAATAAACCCTACAATAAATCCGGTTTAAACCCGGGCTCATCCGAGGCGAACTTTGAATGCTGCCTAAATTGACAGCAAAGATGAATGTTTTTATAGTCCAGAGCGGTGTATATGCCTGACGGGGATTTCTGAATAAATCCTCTTGCCAGCACGCCTCACACGAGTGGAAACGCGAATGCGAAGTGGATCACTCTCGTGGGATTGTTATACCGGTTTCGCTCATCCGTCGAGAGATCCCTCGCGCGCTTGGGAAAATCAACTCAGAAAATTTCTTGTATTGGCAATTTCCTACAGGAGCGCAAGAATGAACCCTCCCATTCGCATCGCAGTCACGGGCGCCGCCGGCCAAATCGGTTACAGCCTGCTGTTTCGTATCGCCGCCGGCGACATGCTTGGCAAGCATCAGCCGGTTATCCTGCAATTGCTCGATATACCCCAGTTACTACCCTCGCTTAAAGGCGTGGTAATGGAATTGGAGGATTGCGCATTTCCACTACTGGCCGGCGTCGTCGTTACTGATGACTCCAAGGTCGCTTTCCGTGACGCTGGCATCGCGATAATGGTGGGCGCGCGTCCGCGTTCCAAAGGGATGGAGCGTAAGGATTTGCTGGAAGCGAATGGCGCCATATTTACCATCCAGGGCAGGGCGCTGGATGAGGTTGCCCGCCGCGATGTAAAAGTTTTGATTGTGGGCAATCCCGCAAATACGAACGCTTACATCGCAATGAGAAATGCGCCGGGTCTGAAACCGGAAAATTTCTCGGCAATGATGCGGCTGGATCACAATCGCGCTGTGTGGCAGGTCGCCACCAGGGTTGGAAAACCGGTTCTCGGCGTCAGAAAAATTATCGTTTGGGGCAATCATTCCGCCACGCAGTATCCGGACCTGAATCATGCCGAGATCGACGGCAACAAAGCTACTTATCTCATTAATGATCCTGCATGGGTGGAAAACTATTTCATCCCCACCGTCCAAAAACGCGGTACCGTGGTTATTGAAGCCCGAGGGCTGTCGAGTGCTGCCAGCGCCGCAAATGCGGCCATCGATCATATCCATGACTGGGTTTTTGGCACGCGGGAAAATGACTGGGTATCCATGGGCATCCCCTCGGATGGCAGCTACGGTATTCCCGAGGGCGTTATCTATGGCTACCCCGTCACCTGCCGGGGAGGCGGGTACAAAATCGTCCCTGATCTGGAAATAAGCGAATTCAGCAAAGTAAAAATGCAAGCGACTTATCAGGAGTTGCTGGAAGAGCGGGATTCCGTGAAGCATTTGCTCGGATGAAACTATTCTCCACAGTGTAATATTGTTCCTCGCATATGATTTCGTCCTCCGCTGGTTATCGTTTTCGCGCCGCTCTTGGCGCCGAAAAGCCATTGCAGGTGGCGGGCTGTATCAATGCCTATTCCGCCCGCATGGCGGATCGCATCGGCTTCAGGGCGATTTACCTTTCGGGCGCCGGAGTCGCGGCGTCATCCCTGGGTCTTCCCGACCTCGCTATGTCGACGCTGGACGACGTGCTGACCGACGTACGCCGCATCACCGATATCACTGACACACCGTTACTGGTCGACGCGGATACCGGGTTCGGAAATGCTTTAGGTATCGCCCGCACGGTGAAATCGCTGATCAAATTTGGTGCGGGAGCGATGCACATTGAAGACCAGGTGCAGGTCAAGCGCTGCGGCCACCGCCCCGGTAAGGCTATCGTCAGCCACGCGGAAATGACGGACCGCATCAAAGCTGCCGCGGACGCCAGGACCGACCCCGATTTTGTCGTAATGGCACGCACCGATGCGTTGGCGGTGGAAGGACTGCAAGCTGCGATAGACCGCGCGAGTCTCTATGTGGAGGCTGGCGCAGACATGATTTTTCCCGAAGCCCTGACTGAGCTGGACATGTACCGGCAGTTTGCCGCAGCGGTGAAAGTGCCCATTCTGGCCAACATGACTGAATTCGGTGTCACTCCCCTGTACACAATAGAGGAGTTGGCCCGCGTGGATGTTTCCCTGGTGCTTTATCCCCTGTCCGCATTTCGGGCCATGAATGCCGCTGCCCTACAAGTATATCGGGCAATACGCAACGAGGGCTCGCAGAAAAACGTGGTAGATATCATGCAGACCCGCGCCGAGCTATATGATTTTCTTGATTACCACGCATACGAAAAGAAGCTGGACGCCCTGTTTCCCGGCCTCTCTAAAAAGCCTCAAGATGAGTGAAGCTATCCCAAATCCCGGCTCGAAAGCCAAGAAATCGGTCATGCTATCGGGCGTGGTGGCAGGCAATACCGCCATTTGCAGCGTCGGCAGGACAGGTAATGATCTACATTATCGCGGCTACGACATTCTGGATGTAGCCGATTCCTGTGAATTTGAGGAAATTGCCTATCTGCTGATTCACGAAAAGCTGCCTACGCTGGCGGAACTGGCTGCGTATAAGGAAAAACTGAGGAGCCTGCGCGACTTTCCCGCCGGCATTAAAACGATATTGGAAACGATTCCCGCAACTGCTCATCCGATGGATGTTATGCGTACCGGCGTCTCCGCATTAGGTACGGTGCTGCCGGAAGCAGAGAACCGTACTATTGCAGGCGGACGCGATCTGGCAGACAGGGTATTGGCCTCTCTGGGGCCCATGTTGCTCTACTGGTATCACTATTCTCGTGATAACCGCCGAATTGACGTGGGAACCGATGATGATTCAATCGGTGGAAATTTCTTGCACCTGTTGCATGGTAAACCGCCGCCGCGGAACTGGTTGAAGGCAATGCACACGTCGCTGGTGCTATATGCCGAACATGAGTTCAACGCTTCTACTTTTGCCGCACGCGTGATCGCCGGCACCGGCTCGGATTTTTATTCCGCCTTCACCGGCGCAATAGGTGCATTGCGTGGAGCGAAGCATGGTGGCGCCAACGAGGCCGCATTCGATATTCAGAAGCGCTACGATAATCCGGATGAAGCCGAAGCCGATATCCGCCGCCGCGTCGCGAACAGGGAAATCATTATCGGATTTGGCCATCCGGTTTACACCGTCGCCGACCCGCGCAATCGCATCATCCGGGAAGTCGCAAGACAACTCTCTGTTAATGCCAGCGATATGAAGATGTTCGATATTGCCGCAAGGCTGGAAACGGTGATGTGGGACATCAAAAAAATGTTTCCCAACCTCGACTGGTTCTCCGCCGTAAGCTATCACATGATGGGCGTGCCTAGAGTCATGTTCACGCCACTGTTCGCAGTCGCGCGCACTAGCGGGTGGGCAGCGCACATTATCGAGCAGCGCCTGGACAACAAGATTATTCGGCCGTCGGCGAATTACGTCGGGCCGGATGATCGGGAATTTGTTCCGATTTCTGCACGCGACAGTCAGGCGGGGTGACAAGAAAAAATAAAAGTAAGGTCAGGCGATGACTCGATGATCGAAGGTAACAATCGGAACCTATCCATTTCTCCAGGTATTTACGACTTCTTACGCCATTTGTTGCCATCTTTTTCGTATTCGTGTTTCACCGCCGCCCAAGCTACCTTGTGCGCTGTTTCTTCGCGTGAAGCATGGCCCCTGCGTTCGGCGGGATCCCTATATTCATCCCAGGCATTATTGAAAGCCGCCCGGTATATCTCCTGGGCGTGTTTCGGCAGCACATCCCTGACATTGTCCGGAAGGTCTTCTAGCGTGTCGTATGGCATGGCATCTCTCCTAAGCGGTGGTTGGCGGGCGATTTTTGGGGTGCAGGCAAGTTGCAGCTCGATGGCGGTTATTCTTCAACACTGAATTTCCGATCTCCTCAAAAATGTTGATAACATATGTTTCCTGGTTTCTGCTTCGGCGATTATTACGAAAAACGATAAACGTGTCCCTCCTTATTCGCGTGCGCTCTCTATTCGGAGCGTGCATCGCTTAGACTTCCCGATGCGAGGTCCGGCTCTCCACACAGACGTAAGATTTCCGCGCGAGCGGCGTCCCGCAGACGAACGGTGGCCGCCCAGTCTTTCCCATCCGGCATGATTGGCTTGCTGATGATAATGGTGATAGCTCCGCGGCGTGGAAACCAATGATCGGCGCGAAGAATGGAGCGGGTGCCACGAATGCTCATGGGCACTATCGGTACACCTGCCTCGGCCGCTACCACAAACGCGCCCATATGGAACGGTAACAAGCCTGGCATGCGGTTGAATGTGCCTTCCGGGAAAAATATCGGACAGCGGCCAGACTGCAGAGAGAGTGCCACCTGCTTTAATTCGTCCATACCGCGTTCCGGATCGAAGCGCTCGACGAAATCCGACCCAATATGCCGCAAATACACGCGCGAAACGATATTGTCCAGCAGCTCCCGCTTGGCCACAAAACTGAAATACCCCTTGGCACTGAATCCGCCTGGCAGGGCCGCGACGAGCATGATCCCATCAAGGTAGCTGGCATGGTTTGCCACCAGCACGCAAGGTGTCTTGCGGGGGAAATTTTCCAATCCGTGAACCACCAATGGAGTTCCTGACAAACGTGTGAGGATCTGCGCGCTCCCGCGACTCACCGCCCAACCCCAGGCGGGACGGGGCAGCAGCGCGGTTGCCAGCCAGGTTGCCGGTGCCAGGAGGGAGAACAATGCCCACACATACGCGGCGTAGAGAATGTCGGACGTCATCCTGCTGCCGCGGCGCAACTGAGGCAGCACACCAGCAAACGCCAGCCGGATCACCTGCCACCATACCGGTCGCGGGGAAGCCACACCCTTTTCATACAGCTCACGGCAGGCTGCCCGACGGATCTTGCCACTTGAAGTTTTGAGCACACTATGGACGGGCGCCAGCACGATGTCGTCTGCCGGCATTCCCAGCATATCCAGAGTCAGGGAATTGATTTGGCTACGCAATTCCTCACGCTTTCCGGAATCGGTATCGCGTACTTCGGCTAGAACCACCAGGCGCTCCGTGCCGGAAACTGGATCCGGGCTGCCAAAAACCGCGACGCACCCCTTGCGAATGCCGGCGATATTACCCACCGCCTCCTCCAGTTCATAGGGGTAGATATTGCGCCCGGCGCGGATAATGATGTCTTTTGCGCGTCCGGTCAGATAAAGATCACCTGCAGCGACATAGGCGAGATCGCCAGAATCCAGCCATCCGTCGTGGAACAACTGGCGATTCTGCTCAGGATTACGGAAGTAACCGCTAGTAGCGGACGGCCCTTTGAATTCCACGCGGCCTTCCACCCGCTCGCCCACTTCATTGCTCATCGCGTCAACGATTTTGATCTGATGGCCGGGAAGCGGCGGGCCACAAGCCACGAAGCGCAGCGCATCCGCCTCCTCGCTGCCGGCCGGATCCGCCTGACCGGAACGCGTGAATTTATCCCGTTTAATACGATCGATCAGCGGTCCGCGCCCTGGCGGTGGGAAAGCCAGCCCTACTGAACATTCAGCCAGTCCGTATACCGGTGCAATCGCCTCCGGATGTAGCCCATAGCGGGCGAAGCGCTGCGTGAAGTTGACGATGGTCTCGGGACTTACCGGTTCGGCACCGTTGAAAGCCATGCGCCAACTAGATAGATCCAGTCCGTCGAGAGCATCGTCCGGAATCTTGCGCAGGCACAGCTCATAGCCGAAATTGGGGGATGCCGAAAGGGTGCCGCGGTGCCGATGGATTGCCCACAGCCAGCGCTCCGGCCGTGCCAGAAAGGTGATTGGCGACATCACTACCAAGGGGCAGGCATAATACAGACTGCCCAGCCAGGCGCCGATCAATCCCATGTCATGATACAGCGGCAACCAACTGACAAACACGTCCGTGGAAGTGACCTGCGTCACCTGCCCCATCGCGCGGATATTGGCCAATAGATTGGCATGAGTCAAGGCAACACCCTTCGGGTTGGCGGTGCTGCCGGAAGTGTACTGGAGCAGCGCAATCTGCCCGGCCTGGTGAGGATATCCTGGCGCTTGCCGGGGAACGGACAGTTCGCCCGCGGTGACAACTGCGCCTAAGGTCTCCACCTGTGCCTGGAGCAGCCTCGCGGCAGGCCTCGCCTCAGGTACAGTAATCAGGATCACAGCAAGTGCGTTGGACAGAATGCCGGCATGCCGGCGCAGATGATCCTCGATTTGTGAGGCCCGAGCAGGTGGATAAATTGGCACGGGTACCCCGCCAGCCAGAAGCGCTCCAAAGAAGCAGCAGAAATAGTCGTGGCTGGTCGGTAGCATGATGGCCACAGACTGTTCGGGCTGCAACCCATATTCCAGCAGTCCCGATGCAATCTCCCGGGCGCTTTTCTGCAAGGCAGCGTAGGAGATTCCGGTTTCTTTGCCTGCTTCATCCAGCAATGTAATGTGCATCCGATGCGGGTGGGAGTGCACATGCCAATCAAGAACCTGCGGCAGAGTAAGCGCATCTGACGGTTCGGCTTGTGCCCGGACTGGGGCGTCACTCCGCTGCATTCCCTTCAGCGGCATCGCTGAGGGCACAGCAGTCAACACTGCTTGCAACAGGTCGCGCGGCGTTTCAGCATTGGCAAGCATTTGTTCCGGTAGACTGATTCGGAAGATGCGCTCTGTGCGAGCGATCAGTTCCACGCGCCAGAGACTGTCAAAGCCCAGATCCCGCTCCAGGGAACTGTCTAGTGTTGCCGACATTTCTGCCCCGGAACGTGCGTGCAATTCCACTGCTAGCTGCCGCACGATTTCCAGGAGCACGCGGGCCGCATCTTCTTCCGTATTCATTACCTGCTCTGTTGTCTGCTGCTGTTCAGTCAAATCTGATCTCCCTCGCGCACAGCGAGTTTCCTCACCTCAATCTCTGATCATGACCATATGATCCTGCATTACAACTTTCTTTATAGCACAGCGGCCGCCCGGGATTGAGTTCGTAAAATATTGCTGTAAGCAAGTAGATTGATGCTAGCACTCTCCTCGTAACTACCCTCGCCTTCGTCGGCTGCACCCATCTTTTCCAAACGAATGCACCTATCGTGGGAAACATTGCAAGTCCCGATCCGCCTTTGCATATCGCAAGAGCAGTCGCATCGTAAAAACGCTTTACCACGCCTGGTACTACCGTCGATAGGGGGGGCAAGACTCGCGAAATATCTGTGCCGTTACTGGCAGCAGTGTGTGCGTTACGCCGGCGGCGCACTGGAGGGGTGGACGAAGGGCAGGGGAGCAGGTTCGGAACGCGCGCTCTTCCATCATGGGAATGACGGTAGTACCAGGAGAAATAATCGAGAAGTGTATTCAGACGAGTACTGGATGAAGGCTCAACCCGGATAGGGCGACCACGGTACTATCATCAACGGCTCAGAATACCGAGGTTGCTTGCCGCTTACCTGTTACGGAGTCAGCCATCATAAATGGGGAATATTTCTGGATTCCCGCTTTCGCGGGAAAGACGGACTCTCTCTGTTGGATGTTGGTGACTCACGGGGTAGTTCGTTTTCGGCCGCTTTCGCGGGAAGACAGTGATCCCTGTCGGATGGCTGGCTCTATAGGTTGGCTGCTCTATAATATGTGCCATGTCGTCCCACATCTCCAATATCCGTCCCCATCCCGATCAAGTGCTGGGAGACATTGCCGATTATGTCGTCAATCCCAGTGTTCTCAGCAGCCTGGCTTATGATACGGCGCGCAACTGCCTGATGGATTCTCTCGGCTGTGCGATGGAAGCGCTTACTTACCCGGCCTGCACCGGACTGCTCGGACCGCTTGTCTCGGGCACGATAGTGCCCAATGGCGCGAAAATTCCCGGCACCCTTTTTCAGCTCGATCCGGTACAGGCTGCGTTCAATATCGGTACCATGATTCGCTGGCTCGATTTCAACGATACCTGGCTTGCTGCCGAGTGGGGCCATCCATCGGATAATCTCGGAGGCATACTTGCGGTGGCGGACTGGTGTGCACGTCATGCCGTGGCTAACGGGAAGAGGCCTTTCACTATGCGCGACGTCCTGAACTCAATGATCAAGGCACATGAAATCCAGGGTTGCCTCGCGTTGGAAAACAGCTTCAATAAAATCGGGCTGGATCATGTGGTGCTGGTTAAGGTTGCATCCGTCGCGGTGGTGACGCATTTATTAGGCGGCAGCCGCGGGCAGATCATTGATGCGCTTTCGCAGGCGTGGGTGGATGGACAACCGCTGCGTACCTACCGCCATGCGCCGAATACCGGCTCGCGCAAATCCTGGGCGGCGGGCGACGCCACCAGCCGCGCAGTCTGGCTCGCGCTGATTACGCTGAAGGGAGAAATGGGTTATCCCTCGGCGCTCACCGCCAAAACCTGGGGGTTTTATGATGCGCTATTCAAGGGGCGGCCATTCAGCTTCCAGAGGCCGATTGCGCAGTGGGGCTCATATGTGATGGAAAATGTATTGTTCAAGGTTTCGTTCCCTGCTGAATTTCATTCCCAGACAGCGGCAGAATGTGCCCTGCAGATCCATCCCTGGGTAAAAGAGCGGATCGATGAGATCGATAAAATCACAATTCGTACTCACGAGGCGGCGGTCCGTATCATCGACAAGAAAGGGCCGTTGTACAACGCTGCCGACCGTGATCATTGCATCCAGTACATCGTCGCGGTAACGCTGATTTTTGGGAGGCTTACCGCTGCCGATTATGAGGATGCTGTGGCAAGCGATCCGCGCATTGACACGCTGCGCGCGAAAATCACTTGTGTCGAGGACTCGCGGTTTACCCGGGATTATTACGATCCCGAAAAACGCTCTATCACCAACGGCATTACGGTGGAATTCAGGGATGGCAGCAAGCTGGATGAAGTCGTTGTGGAATACCCCATCGGTCACAAGCTTCGTCGTCACGAAGGCATTCCACTACTGGAAGAAAAGTTTAGAACCAACCTCGCGCGCCGCTTCCCGGTAACGCAGCAAAAGGAGATAATTGACATCTGCCTGGACCAAATAAGACTGGAAGCAATGCCGGTTAACGAGTTTGTTGACAGTTTTGTAATTTAACGTAGGCTCTGCTTTACCTGCTCACACCAAGCAAGTTGAGGCGCCTCAGTCCGCTTCACTCTCCCTTTTCCCTTGATTGGCGGGGTTCGCTGCCCGCGGTATTTACATCGAGCAATATTTTCAGGGCCGCCAGCTTTACCTTCCATGATGAACCTGCCGCCGAGTCTGTCGATAACCCAGCCACCAATTGCCCGACTCCGTCAACTTGGGCGCGATCGCAAGTGAATAGGAAACGCTGCAACTCGTCACTATTCGTAATACCCGTGCGGCGCACGAATTCCGGATAATCCTCCCGCAAGTGCGCCGCGAGCCACGCCTGATCTATCCATTGCTTGGACTGGCTATAGCTGAAGCAGGTGCGTACCGCGATGTCCACGGCGTCGGCATTGCTCAGATTTTCAATGTTGTCATAACCCTCTCGCTCCAGTCTCAGTTCATGGGCATAGCTCATGCCCGAAAGCATGGAAAGCGGCAGCGCGCGATAGCTCTCTCCAAAGGTATTCCTCATTACCTTGAGCACAATACGTTCGATAGCCAGTAACGCGCGTTTTGGATAGAAACCAAAGAAAAAGCTCAAAACGGGAAGCAGGCTAAGACTCGCAGGTATTGTTGACTCTGCTTCCTCAGAACTGCTCGCGGAATCCTCAATAGCAGATGAATTTTCGGCGGACGAAAGCTTGGCGGCGGACGCAGATTCAGTGGAATCACCGACATGGGCAGAAGCTGACGTTTCATCGGATATGAGGTCGCCTGCGAAGATGAAGTCGAAGGCGAAGGAGAGTACCAGCGCCAGTATACTGGCGACGATCATGCGGATGGTGCCATCAACAAAAGTATGGGAAGTCAGATCGAATGTGAAGTATGCACGTACGACTGAGCCAATGAAATAAATGTACGCGCCCAGGAAACCAAATTGGAAAGCAGTGAGACTTCGAGTGAGATGAGAGTAGTACGCATCCGGATTATTCTCGAACAATTCGACGAAAGGGCCCATTGTCATCATGTTTGCGCCAAGACTGAAATCAACACCCGTTTCCCCCGCCGAGGAAACAGGCTTGAACAAAAGCAGGATGCAAGTACCGAGCAGCACGACAGTGGTGGTCAGCCAGACACTACCGCGATAGTTGCTGAAGGAAGCACGGCGCCCCATCCTTCTGCGGACTTCACCGCGACGTTCGAGTGGGACCTCACGCTGTAACCGTCTTTCCTTCCGGTTTGCCATGGTTTGTATATAACTTAAAGCGAGCGACGGCACTACCAGCACCGCCAGCAGCGTCATGATCAAATTATATTGAAAGAACACAGGGTCAAACCAGTGTGCGACGGCCCGGAAATCTCGGTACTCGACTCCTTCTGGTCCAAGGGCCGATTCCAGCCCAAGACCAACTATAAGAGATATCGGCACCAGAAATACGAGCCAGTCGTACCACGGCATATCCCACTGATGATTTCCCTCGTTCTGATCCATGCCCCTTCCTCAGGTGATGTCGTTTTCCGCCGCGGCGATCGCCTCGGTGGCAGCCCGAGTCCAGAAGTGACGGTGATCGTATGGCCGACCGGATCGGGTACTGGGAAAATCCAGGCTCCACCCGAGAAGTTCCACGTGGTCGGCGTGCACGACCCCGCGAAAGTTCCCCCATTGGGCGGAACCGACCGGCACCATTCCATCATTGTCTTCCTGGATGACGCTCCCATAGGGACGAAACCAGAATGGAAGCTCATGAAGAGGGCGGCAACTGGCATAGGACGAATAGTCGACATCCTCACGGTCCGGAATGGGCATTTTTGCACGCGCATCGGGAGTGAGTTCGCGCAGCCCAGGGTTTCCGATATGCCGAATCCACATTGGAATCGGTCCATGCGCCTGGAGAAACCACCGTGCCAGGGGTGAGCCCAGATGCGGCGTAGCGACTGTAAGCAGGCTCTTTACACGCCGGTCCGGATCAAGATAGGTAATCAGATACCTGGCATCGAGTCCTCCCATGCTATGTCCTACCAAAGCGAAGGCAGGTGCGTTACGGCGGAATAGCTGCCGCGAGAGCACCTCTGCGCGCTCAGCTATGGTACCGGCGGATGGCACTTCCGGTATGAGAGGGGCAATATGTATCCGGCGCAAGGCACGCTCTACACCACGAAAATACTCGATGGGTCCGCGGTGCGAAAAGCCAAGGAAACCATGCAGCAAGGCCAGTGTGGGAAGGGCCATAAACAATGCTCGCTCCAAGCTAATCCATCGGATATCGGTACCGCAAAATATACAAACCTAAAATAGGGGACCCCCCGCGCATTCGGCCCGGACAGCCACGTTTGCAGGAGCGTCACATTCCCTTTTCATATTATATGATTTTTTGGATTTGTGCGTTGTCGGCCAATGCTGACAACATCATCGTTACCGCCGCGGCAGGAGGCAGATAAGCATGGAAGTGGTTTCCCGTGGATGCTACGATGACAACCTTAACGTACATAGCCGTTGATGGTCATAATTTGAAGTGGGAAATCCGAAAGCCAGGCTTAATTAAAAAGCGAGATGAATAAAAATTACGACATTGCAGGTAAGATAGCTCTTGTTACGGGAGCAAATCGTGGAATCGGCAAGGCAATAGTCGATGTTTTTCTGCATAACGGAGCAACGAAAGTCTATGCCGCGGTTCGCAATCCGGGCTCTGCTGCTCCTTTGGTTGAACGCTATGGAGACAAAGTCGTTCCTGTTTGCGTAGATTTGGCGAAGCCCGAGACCATTACAGCATTAGCTGAGGCAACAAAGGATGCCCAAGTGGTAGTCAACAATGCGGGTGTGTTTATCGCGTCCACTCCGATGGACAGCGATGCTATCAATTCGCTCGAACTTGCAATGAAGATCAATGTGTTTGGTCTTATTCGAATGGCGCAAGCCTTTGCGCCCGTTCTCAAAATAAATGGGGGTGGGGCGTTCGTGCAGCTCAACTCCGTTGCGTCGTTAAAATGCACCGCCAGTTTCGCGACGCATTCGGCTTCCAAGGCCGCGGCTTACTCGATCACACAGGCACTGCGTGAATTGCTGGGCCGGCAGGGCACAGCGGTTCTGAGCGTGCATCCCGGTCTTATCGCTACCGACATGAGTAGCGCCGCTGGGTTGGCGGGGCTTGCGGAGCCTCCATCGTTTGTTGCCGAAGGTATCGTCATCGCGCTGAAAGCGGGCGAGTTCCATCTCTTTCCCGACTCGATGGCGAGGCGAATCGGCAGTGCCTATCAGAGCTTTTCCGAAAGCGTGATTGAAGCCGATATTTCAGAATATGGCACGGATGAAGCGAAAAGCTGACATGAATGTCTTTGTGGTGGCGAATGAGCCTCGGGACGCGATACGTCGGGGAAACCCATCTTGATCTGTTGCAACGGGTTCCCGGCTTGCTCCATTTAGAAAATTATTTTGAAGGATATCACTATGCCGCATAATCTGTTCAATACACTGAAAGAACTTCCCCTTTCCACCAGCAAGAAAGCAAAGTTCTATTCTCTTCCGGCCCTGGAAGCGGCCGGTGCGGGCAAAATTTCGCGGTTGCCGGTTTCCGTTCGCATCGTGCTGGAATCGGTCTTGCGCAATTGCGACGGCGAGAAGATCACTGAGGCGCATGTGAAGCGATTGGCCAGCTGGCAACCTAACGCTCCGCGGACAGATGAGATTCCCTTCGTTGTGTCCCGGATTGTACTGCAGGATTTTACCGGAGTGCCGCTCCTGGTGGATTTGGCGGCGATGCGCGGCGTGGCAAAAAGAATGGGCAGGGACCCCGAACTTGTCGAACCGCTGGTGCCGGTTGATCTGGTGGTTGACCACTCAGTTCAGGTCGATTACTACGGTAACAACCAGGCGCTCGACCTTAACATGGAGATGGAATTCCGTCGCAACAATGAGCGCTACCAGTTCATTAAATGGGGGATGCAGGCGTTCGACACGTTCAAAGTCGTGCCGCCCGGAATCGGTATCGTGCACCAGGTGAATCTGGAATATCTTGCCCGCGGCGTGCACCAGAAGAATGGCGTGGTGTATCCCGATACACTGGTAGGAACGGATTCTCATACCACCATGATCAACGGCATCGGTGTGGTCGGCTGGGGCGTTGGCGGGATCGAAGCGGAAGCAGGAATGCTGGGACAGCCGGTTTATTTTCTTACTCCGGACGTTGTTGGCGTGAATCTGACGGGCCATCTGCATGCCGGTGTTACCGCCACCGACCTGGTGCTGACCGTCACCGAGATGTTACGCAAAGCCAATGTGGTGGGTAAGTTTGTGGAATTTTTTGGCGAAGGTACCACGTCGCTATCGGTGCCCGACCGTGCCACTATCGCCAATATGTCCCCTGAATACGGGGCCACCATGGGCTTCTTCCCGGTGGATGATGCCACCATCGAGTATTTCAGATATACGGGACGTACCGAGGAGGAGATCGCCGCGTTGCAATCCTATTTCCAGGCCCAGAGGCTGTATGGCATCCCCCGCAAGGGAGATATCGATTACACACGTGAACTGGAGCTTGATCTGGGCACGGTCACCCCTTCGCTGGCCGGGCCCAGGCGGCCACAGGACCGAATTGAAATCGGAAACATAAAACACACGTTAACCGAGCTTTTTGCCAAGCCTGTTTCGGAGAACGGTTATGGCAGGGATGCCACAGCTATGGATCGCCGCTATTCAGTACGCGCTTGTGATGAATACGGCATGGATAGAGGGACTATCGCCGGTGATTCGAGCCGAAACACCGCTGCCGTGAGCCCGGGGACAGAAAGGAATATTACGGAGATGGTCAACAATCGTCCGATACTGGATATGGTCGAAGCTCCGTTGTGCATATCGAATGGTCCATTCGATCTGGGCCACGGCGATGTTCTGATTGCGGCGATTACATCTTGCACCAATACCTCTAACCCCAGCGTGCTGCTCGCTGCGGGACTGTTGGCAAAGAAGGCGGTAGAAAAAGGACTGAAGGTAAAGCGCCACATCAAGACATCGCTTGCACCAGGATCACGCGTGGTAACGGAATATCTTACCGCTACCGGCCTGCTGCCCTATCTTGAAGAACTGGGCTTTAATCTGGCTGGCTACGGCTGTACCACCTGCATTGGCAATTCGGGGCCGCTGTCGGATCCAATCGAGGAAGCCGTGGTGACGAATGAGCTGGTGTGCGCCGCAGTGCTCTCCGGCAACCGCAATTTCGAGGCGCGAATCCATCCCAACATTCGTGCCAATTTCCTCGCCTCTCCCCCGCTTGTCGTGGCATACGCCATCGCGGGAACAATGCTCAGGGATTTGACGACTGAACCGCTGGGGCTTGGCGAGGACGGGAAGCCCGTCTGGCTGGGTGACATCTGGCCGAGCGAGGGCGAGATCCATGGGCTGATGAAATTTGCCGCCAATGCGGAAGCATTCCGCCGGCTCTACAGCAATCTCACCCAGGATCATCCGTTGTGGAACGATATATCATCAGCTTCGGGGGAAGTATATGATTGGCCGAAATCCACGTATATTGCCGAGCCGCCGTTCTTTCAAGACTTTTCCATGCAGCCAGCCAAGCCGGATGGGATACGCAATGCGCGTGTACTAGGCATATTTGGTGATTCAGTGACGACCGATCATATCAGCCCGGCCGGAAGCATCAAGGATACTTCACCCGCCGGGGAATACTTGCTTGCAAGTGGCGTTCCAAAGTCTGATTTTAATAGTTACGGCGCGCGCCGTGGCAATCATGCTGTCATGATGCGTGGCACTTTCGCCAATGTGCGCATCAAAAACCTCATGATACCGGGCAGTGAAGGGGGTGTTACGCTACATCAGCCGGACGGTCGGCAAATGAGCATTTACGATGCGGCCATGAAGTATATTGAGGACGGCGTGCCGACAGTTGTATTTGGGGGAGAAGAATATGGCGCCGGATCAAGCCGTGATTGGGCCGCGAAGGGAACCCAGTTACTCGGTGTCAAGGCAGTCATCGCCAGCAGCTTTGAGCGCATACACCGCAGCAATCTTGTCGGCATGGGCGTGCTGCCGTTGCAATTCAAGGACAACGCCAGCACGCAATCGCTCGGCATCAAGGGTGATGAGAAATTCGACCTTCGGGGGTTGGACGATATTCGGCCGCAGCAAAATGTGACGCTGGTAATTCATGGCAATGATGGTTCCCCCCGCGAAATCGATTTACTGAGCAGGATCGATACGGCTACCGAAGCGGATTATTATATGCATGGGGGCATATTACCTTATGTTTTGAGAGAGCTCATGGCGGCACCAAACGACGAGTGACTTTCACCGCTATGCGACAAACCGGGCCTACACAGCGCGAACCAAGATCAGGGGGAGGGCGACTTTGGTTCTCGCTGTGTAGTCCGGGGCTCTCCTCAGCTTACAGACCATATTTCTTTACTGACGTATCGCTTAGCCGCTACCGGAGCAGGATCAGAGACGGATGGATGGGGTAACAGACGCTCGTACTCATTATTCACAACCCCATAACATTCACATACGGAATCTTCCATCTCTTCACGATCCACTATCGTGATATGGCCACGGCTGTACCGGATTGCTCCAACCGTTTGCAGTTTAAGAGCCGCCTGCGTCACGCTTTCCCGCCGAACGCCCAACATAACTGCTATTTGCTCGTGCGTCATTTGCAATTCATTGCCCGCCGATCGATCCAGGCTCATTAACAGGAAACGACATAGCTGTTGCTCTATATTGTGATGCCGATTACATATCGCATTCTGCGCGGTTTGCGTAATCAGCGCTTGCGTGTAATGCAATACCAGTTGTTGTAATTTACCGCACGAATCGAATTCGTTTTTCAATACTTTTGTCCCGATCCGGTAACCATTACCCCCACTTTGCACCACAACCCCCGCCGGCATCACGCCGTCGCCCAAGAGAGAAGAAAGACCGGCAAGACCTTCGTTACCGATAATTGCAAGCCGCACTGAGGTGCCGTTTTCCACTTCATACACTGGTGCGACAATACTGGTGGTCGGAAAATATAAATGCGTGATGGGGGCGCCGGATTCATAAATTACATACCCCAATGGCATGGATATGAACTCAAGATACGGAAGAAGTCTCGCATAATCTTCCGTCGGCAGGGCCGCAAGAATCCGGTTTTGCTTCGGGCTTTGCAGTGGAAACATAATGAAAAACCTCCTTATGTTAAGCTGTGTTGCCAGAGTTTATGCATCGACCATGACGCTATCAAGGCAAGTTAATTAAGACAAAGCAAGGTTCAGCAAGTTGCCACAGAACGTCACCTGCCCCGCATATCTGTCCCGGCGTGTATTTATCCCGTTGCGTGCCTCCCGTCTAGTGGTGAATATGCTTACTACCTTCAGTACTTCCCGTACAGTCATTGTTTAGAACTGTTCGGCTCGTGCTTCTTAATTTTAAGCATTTATCGTGCCAGATATAAAGTCCTTTTAAAACAACCTGTTACATAATAAGAAGAATAAAGGAGGGTATTATTGTTGCTTCCCAGCAACACCGAATCCACGATATATCTTAACTACTTGAAAATCCAAAGGTATTCCGTGTCGTCAGATGGCGACGACGCTTATTTGACAGTCAATCAAGTAGTTAGCGTGTCTATTTGTGACTTGATCCAATCTTTGGATCTTTTGCCGTAGCAGAATTTGCAGCGAGCCTTGCTTTCGCTGTTTGCAAACGTAGAAATCTTAGCGAATGCCAAGGCCTGATGCGCTAGAATAAACCGTCCATCTTGTCCGCCAGCAATAAGTTGGCAAATTCGCTAACAACCATTCAGGTAAACTTTTTTCTTTTCATTTGGGTAGCGCGTTATCAAAGATTGATTAAGACTGCAGGTTTGATAAACCTAAATCCGGCAGTTGACCGCTCATCTTTTAATTTAGCGCAATGATTCCATAAAGACTTTTTGTGTCATTTGACCTTCACCTATAAAGTGAGTTTGCTACAGGGCGGATTGCGCGGTTTTTGCGGCGCATGGCGGCGTTACAACTCCTTGGAATGGAATGACCATTCCGCGTCGTTGCGCCTTGCCCTGCACCCCAAAAACCGCACACTCCACCCTGTCCAACTGCCGAATTTAGGATAAAAGACTAAACATGATTCCATTTCGACGTGCCATCGTTCTGGGCATTTTGATAAGCGGTCTGTCTGGTTGTGTCATGTTCGCTCCCCGCCATCAGGTGACTCATCGTTATGAGCCCCCTACCGATCCTGCGGCAAGCGTCTGCCTGGACAAATGCACGCAGAAGCTGGAATCTTGCCAGCAAGGTTGCTCGTCTACTTATCAGTCATGTCTGAAACGCATTGAGCCCCTGGTGGAGCAGAGATATAACAAGGCGGTACAGCGTTATGAAGATGAACTCCATACCTACCGCCGGCAGATGAATTCACGACATCTCGGTTGGGGCCGTGCCGGCTTGGGGTGGGGGCGCTCCGCCTGGGGTTGGGGCGGCTCGCCGTGGGGTTGGGGGTGGGGAGGGCCCTATTATGGCATGGGATATTCCTATCCTTTTTTTTACCGGCCACCACCGCCAGTCCCGCCGGATCGTAACAGGGAGTTTGACCGCTTGCGCTACGAACAATGTGAGGTCGAATGCGGGTGTCAATCGGTTCAGGATGCGTGTTTCTTAAGCTGTGGCGGGAGGAAAATAGTGGAAGAACGGTGCATCGCAAACTGTCCCAAGTAGAAAACGCGCATTGAAATCGAGCAGAAATCCGGTTTACAGGTCGAGGTACCCCATTGCGAAAGTCTTGAATAGGACGTTCATCAAATTTAGCATTGACTTCTGTTCAAATTCCAGCGGCTACCTCAAGATTATCTATCAGCCTGGTTTTACCCAGCCTGGCTGCTCCCAGCACGACCATATCCTCATCGTCCGCCTGCACTGAAGCCAATGTGTCGCGTTGTCGCACGGCAATGTAATCAACCTCCCAGTCATAGCTACGAAGACTCTCCTTTGCTTTTTCTTCCATTTCATGAAAATTCCTGTTTCCGGCTTCTATTCCCTGCTTGATTTGAGATAAGGCTTGATATAAACGCACCGCCTTGGCGCGTTCCTCGTTTGAGAGATAGCGATTGCGGGAACTCAAAGCCAGATTATCAGATGCGCGTACCGTGTCGCCTGCGACGATATCGAGCGGCAGATTCAATTGCCTTACCAGTTCGCGTATGATGTGCAGTTGCTGATAATCCTTTTTACCGAACACCGCTGCCTGAGGTTGAACGATATTGAAAAGTTTCAGCACCAACGTTGCCACACCACGAAAAAATCCGGTACGGAATTCGCCTTCCAGCGTATTCGCTATCGGCGGCGGCTCCAGCATAAACTCCTGGGGCGATGGATAAAGGGCCTTCTCTTCGGGCGCGAATACTATGTCGACACCCCCATCTTTCAATAGCCGACAGTCATCCGCTAAAGCGCGCGGATACTGATCAAAATCCTCCGTCGGAGCAAATTGCAGGCGGTTAACAAAAATGCTTGCCACCACGCAACCCGCTTTTTGTTGCGCGATCCGCACCAGCGATAAATGGCCTTCATGCAGACTGCCCATGGTCGGAACAAAGGCAATGGAAGCCTGTCGCTTGAGGCGGCGACGCAAGGACCGGATGTCAGTGATAACCTCCATGCTAACCCCCGCTCCAATCAGAATGCGTGTTCCGGTCCTGGAAACTCTCTGGCTTTGACCGCCGCGACGTAATTTTCCACTGCTTCATTGATGCTGCCAGCGTCGGTCATGAAATTCTTCATGAATCTGGCTTTCTTGCCGGAATAAAGACCTAGCATGTCATACAATACCAGCACCTGCGCGGAGCAATCCATGCCGGCGCCAATACCAAGGGTGGGAATAGTCAGTTTTTCGGTAACTTTTTTGGCAAGCGCGGCAGGGACGACTTCCATCAGGAGCATGCCCGCGCCCGCTTTTTCCAGAACTACGGCATCCTCCAATAATTGTTTTGCCTGGTGGTCAGTCTTGCCTTGTACCTTGTAACCCCCAAGCTGGTGTACCGACTGGGGTGTCAGGCCGATATGAGCGCAAACTGGGATTCCTCGGCGGGTAAGGAATTCAACCGTTTCCGCCATAATTGAGCCACCTTCGAGCTTCACCATATTCGCGCCCGCCGCCATGAGTTCGGCAGCATTCTCGAAGGTATCTTCCGGAGTGATCTGGGACGTGCCGAAAGGCATGTCGGCCATAATGAACCCTTTGCTTGAACCACGCACGACGCAACGGGTGTGATAAATCATGTCATCCAGCGTTACCGGCAGCGTACTTTCTTCGCCCTGCACTACGTTACCCAGGGAATCGCCCACCAGTAGAATATCGACACCGGCATTTTCAAGCAATGTTGCGAAACTGGCATCATAACAAGTCAGGACCGCGATCTTTTCTCCATCATCCCGCATTTTTTGTAAAGCATCTTGCGTGGTACGCATAACAGACTCCTGGTATTGTGCATCAAAATATTGGCACTAAAAAATAGCTTGATTGTCGCCAATGCCGCTGGTGGATATGTGAATATGAAATTGCGACTGCCTTACGCCTTCTGATGATTAACTGCCGCGATTGAAATATTCCCGAGGGCCGCGCATCTGCTCCACCTGTTGCAACAATAGATCAAAATCCTCCTGGCTATCAACAAAATTGAGATTTTCGCTGTTGATCATCATTACCGGCGCATCTTCGTATTGATGAAAAAAACTGGTGTAACTGTCACTTAGGCGCCATAGATATTCCTCGGAAATGGTTTTCTCAAAAGCGCTGCCGCGCCGCTTAACCCGTTCCATCAAGGTTGCGGGGGAGGCCTGCAAATAAATTACCAGATCGGGCGTCGCCGCTTGGGGCTTCAGATGACGATAGATTTGCTGATACAGATCATATTCGGCATCACTGAGGGTAAGCCTGGCGAACAAATTGTCTTTTTCGAGCAGGAAATCGCTTACGGTCACTTTAGTGAACATATCCATTTGCGCAAAGCCCTGTAGTTGATTAGCGCGCTGAAACAAAAAAAATAATTGTGTCGGGAGGGCATAACGCGGCATATCACCATAGAATTTTTCGAGAAACGGATTTTCGGCCGGTTTTTCCAGCAGCAGCGTTCCGCTCAGGCAGCTCGCCATGCGCTGCGCCAAGCTGGTTTTTCCTGCGCCAATCGGGCCCTCGACGACAATGTAGCGATATTTTTCCAGAGTCATTTATTTTGCTCTCGCTCGATTCGTTGTCCCGCGCATACGGCCAATAATTCAGCAGCAGCACCGCGACCTGGAATATGGCAGTCCGGCGCGATTTCCAGAAGTGGCTGCAACACGAATGCCCGTTGATGCATGCGTGGGTGTGGCAGGACCAGGCAGCGCTCGTCACATTGCAGATCATCATATATCAGCATATCCAGATCCAGTGTTCGCGGCGCATTTGGGTACGCACGCACACGTCCATGACAACGTTCGATCCCGAGCAAGGCTTTGAGCAGGTCATGCGGGGCGAGGCCGGTCTCGATCTGAGCAACGGCGTTGATGAAGTCAGGCTGATCCAGCCCTCCTATCGGTGCGCTGCGATAAAGTGAGGAATGCCTCAACAGGCGGCTTGAAGGAAGCCGCGCCAGCTCGTCAAATGCCAACCGCACCTGGAGCGCGGGGTCATCCAGGTTACTGCCTAGCGCAATGAAAGCCTGGCAAATCAACTGCGATTCGCATGACACTATTTCACCACGTTCGCGACTGACCCGCCGGTGTCTGCCGTATCGCCAGACGCCGGTTTTTGGCGGCCACGGCCTCTTCTACGCTTCTTTTGCGTTTCATCCTTGAGCAGCATGGCTTCGCGCTCCCCGGAACTGGCGCGCTGGAATGCTTCCCACCACTTGCCCAATTCCATGTCCACTTCACCACTCTCGCAACGCAGCAGCATAAAATCATACGCGGCGCGAAAGCGTGGATGCTCCAGCAGGCGAAACGGCTTGCGTCCTGATCTTCCGATAAAACGCGGCTGCATCGCCCAGATTTCCTGCATGATTGCGTCGTACCGGCGCGGAATAGCAAGTTTTTTATTTTGCGCCGCCAGCACATCGTTCATTGCCTGATGCAGGGCAGGAAGCAATTTTTCGCCCGCGGTCTGACGGATATTCCATGCCGCGAGTACCTCGTGCCACAACAGAGCCGCGAACAGGAAGCCGGGAGAAACCGGTTTTTCCTGGCGAACGCGCTCGTCTGTTTTCTTGAGCGCGAGCGTGATGAAGCGCTCACCCAGAGGTTGTTCCAGTATCACGTCCAGCATTGGCAGCAAACCATGGTGCAGCCCACGAGTGCGCAAATCGATCACGCAGGCTAACGCGTGGCCGGACAGGAGCAGCTTCAACATTTCATCAAACAGCCGCGATGGCGGCACGTTCTGCAACAGGGGAGCGAGATCACCGATCGGCGCTGCGGTGTCCGCATCGATCTGCATATCGAGCTTGGCCGCGAGGCGGACTGCCCGCAGCATTCGCACCGGATCTTCGCGGTACCGTTGCAACGGATCGCCGATAATGCGCAAACGTTTTGCCTTGATATCGTCATAGCCATTCAGGTAATCCCAGATTTCTTCGCTGACGGGATTGAAGAATAACGCGTTGACAGTGAAATCACGCCGCTTCGCGTCCTCTTCCTGACTGCCAAAAACATTATCGCGCAGAAGACGCCCATGCTCATCCGCATGCGTGCTGACTGTCACGCCATCGTCCTCATCGGGGGATGTGCTGCCCCGGAAAGTGGAAACTTCCACTGTCTCGGCACCGCACATCACGTGGACCAGACGAAAACGACGGCCGATAATGCGCGAACGGCGGAAAATGGCGCGCACCTCCTCGGGTGTGGCATTCGTGGCGACGTCATAATCTTTCGGTTCCAGCCCCAGGAGCAAGTCGCGGGCTGCGCCACCCACCACGAAAGCGGAGTACCCTGCGTCCTGCAGGCCTGTTGTCACTTTCAGCGCACAGGGGTTGATGTGATCGCGTGTAATGCCATGTTGCTTGCGCGGGATGATGTGCGCCCCAGCGGAAGGAAAGTAGGAAGAGGAAACAGGAACGGATGGGTTGCGGCTGAAAACCCGGTGGAGAAGTTTACGGATCATTACGAAATTTAGGGAATCCCTGAATAAGCCCGCGAGTTTACCAGCAGGGGCGCGACAATGGTTTTGTGGAATAGATTACACGCCAGGCGAGGGGGCGAATAGCCGATTCCCTTCGCCGGGGCGTGACAAGGCGGACCGGCAGCAGCCTGCCAGCGACACCATCCACGGAAGATTTATTTAGAGATTTCTTAGACAGCATCAAACTATGAATTATACACCCGGCATCGTTTCAGGCACAAAATGACGCGCGCGCTCAACAATGAATTCCTTCATATTACACTGATAAAGCGTTTCAAGATTGGCCCGGTTGAGCATCTCTTCCGCAGTCCCGGCAATAACGCGGCCATTATCGAACAGCATCAGAACATGATCGCAGAAGCGGCTCGCCCAGCCGACATCATGGAGCACCATCATGAGGGCGCTGCCTTGCCTGGCCAGTTCACTGAATAGCGCCATGGCGAGGAGCTGGTGACGCAGATCAAGGTGCTGCAGCGGCTCATCCAGCAAATAGCATTGAGGTGACTGGGCAAGCAACAACGCGATGCGCGCGCGCTGGCGCTCGCCGCCGGAAAGCGTGATAAGCGGACGACGGGCGAGACTGGTCAACTCCATGCGCTCAATCGCCTGCATGGCAATGTTCCGGTCTACGGCATCCTGGCCAAACATGCTTTTGATATGAGGATATCGTCCGAGCAATACATATTCGTAAACGTTGCCCCAGAACTCGCCCGATTCTTCCTGCAACATGATGCCGAGATGGCGGCCAAGCTCCCGGCGCGACCAGGCTTGGAGCGCATTCCCTGCCACCATTACAGAAGGCGCATTCCCGTCATTGATATGGCGCAGGCCGCTCAAAGCATGGATCAAGGTAGTCTTGCCACAACCGTTCTGCCCGAGTATGGCCCAGCATTCGCCGGGGTTGATGATCAGGCTCAAGTCGCTGCACAATATCTTGCCCGGATATTGCAGGGTCAGGTTTCTGGTTTGTAAGATCATCCTGAATCCGGTAGTTGCAGGAGGCTTACCACTGCGCTAAGGTCAAGTGATGCATAAAGTCCCGGTGGCCCATGGGGCTGTCAAAAATGGGTAAAAAATGAGCAGTCAACCGCCTGGTTTATTCCCCGTCAGGGCCGATTGCGGTATCGGCTGTCCTTGGGTTTTCTATACCCGCAGGTATTCGCTTCCGTCCCCCAGCCAGCGTCGAAGATGATGTGTCGCGGCTTCCGGATGGTCGCGGAGTAATTCCTCGGCGACGGTACGGGCGGCATCAAGTAAACCCCCATCTCTCTCTAGATCGGCGAAGCGCAGCATGGGTACGCCGCTCTGGCGCGCGCCCAGGAATTCGCCGGGCCCGCGAAGCCGCAGGTCGTGGCGCGCGATCTCAAAACCATCGGTATGTTCGAAGATGATTTTGAGCCGCTCTTGCGCCGTTGCGGACAGGGGCTTCTGATACAGCAGTATGCATATGCTTGCTTCCGCCCCGCGTCCTACACGGCCGCGTAGCTGGTGCAACTGTGACAGTCCCATGCGTTCAGCGTGCTCAATCACCATCAGGGAGGCATTGGGCACATCCACGCCCACCTCGATTACCGTCGTCGAAACCAGCAGTTGGATTTCACCTTGCTTGAATGATTCCATCACCGCGAATTTTTCCTGTGGTGAGAGCCGCCCGTGCACCAGCCCGATTTTCAACTCGGGAAAAGTCAGGCGCAATGTGTCATGAGTTTCCAGAGCGGTCTTGAGCTGCAAGGATTCGGATTCTTCAATCAGCGGACACACCCAGTAGGCCTGTTTTCCGTCATGGCAGGCTTCACGGATACGGCCGGTCACTTCATCACGGCGAGTATCCGCGACCAGCTTCGTCAGCACCGGCGCTCTGCCGGGGGGTAGTCCGTCTATTATCGACACATCCAGGTCGGCATAATAGCTCATGGAAAGTGTGCGCGGAATGGGTGTCGCGCTCATCATCAACTGATGCGGCGCTGAGCCTGTTTTGGCTCCTTTCATTCTCAGGGCCAGTCGCTGATGCACGCCGAAGCGATGCTGTTCATCAATAACCGCAAGTCCCAGCCTGTCGAATTCCACCTGCTCCTGGAATAATGCGTGCGTGCCAATGGCAAGCATGGCGCTACCGTCGGCGATATTGGCGAGCATTATCTCCCGCTGCTTTTTTTTCTGATTCCCGGACAACCAGGCGATGGTAATACCCAGCGGTTCAAACAGCGGATCAAGCCAGCCGGAGAGTTTCCGGTAATGCTGTTCGGCGAGGATCTCGGTCGGGGCCATCAGCGCGGCCTGATAGTTATTCTCAATTGCCTGTAACACAGCCAATGTCGCGACAACCGTCTTGCCGCTGCCCACATCCCCTTGCAGCAGCCGTTGCATGGGATGAGCGGCGGCCAGATCGCGGCTGATTTCGGCCCATGCTTTTTTCTGCCCGCCGGTGAGCCTGAAGGGCAGTGATTTCAGCAGTGTTTTGGTCAGTTTGTTTTTCTTGGGCAGAATGAACGCGCTACGACTGCGGCGCTGGCGGTAATGCAAGCGCATGGAGAGCTGTTGCGCCAGTAATTCATCGAACTTGATGCGCTGCCAGGCTGGATGGGTGCGTTCCTGCAATAGTGAGGCCGAGGCATCCGGTAGCGGTTGATGTAAAAAAAATATGCTGTCCCTGAAATTTGGCAGCCGATAATGCTTCAAAAGCATGTCAGGCAGAATTTCCGGGAGATGGACGAGGTGCTTACCACTGTCCAGCGTCCGCCGGATCAGTTTGCGTATTGTTTCCGAGGAGAGCCCCGCAGTGGTCGGATACACCGGCGTCAACGCATCGGCCAACGGTTCGCATTCACCCACAATGCGACACTTCGGATGAATCATTTCCGCGCCGAAAAAGCCCGGCCGCACTTCCCCTAACAAACGGACCCGCGTGCCGACCGAATATGCTTTCACCTGGCTGCCATAAAAATTGAGGAACCGTATGAAGATCCTGCCACTAGAGTCTTCCACCTGGCAGACCAGTTGCCGCCGCGGACGGTACATGACTTCACTGTGGATGATGATGCCTTCAATCTGTACTGTCTTCTTTTCGGGCGCATCGTTGATGGGATAAAGATGTGTTTCATCTTCGTAGCGCAACGGCAAATGCAGCATCAGGTCGAATTCATTGGCGATGCCAAGTCTGGAGAGTTTTTCTTGTACTATCCCGCTCGCAAAAGAACTGTCACCGGTATTACACTTCACCCCGTAGCCCTAAACCCGTAGTTGTAGCGAACTCACCATAAGGTGAATGTCGAATGAAAAAAAGTCCTTTCGGGTCATGCGCCCAGCTGAAAAAATGCGTGAAAAATGGGCGGAAGAAGGAAGGGTCAATCGCCAGATTCAGGGTAGTACCATTACCGCGTCCATCTCCACCAACGCCCCGCGTGGAAGCGCCGCCACGCCTATCGCGGCCCGCGCCGGATACGGCGGACTGAAATAACCGGACATGATTTCATTCACCCTGTCAAAGTTTGCAAGATCTGTCAGATAGACATTCAATTTGACGATATCGCTCAAAGCACCGCCACTCGCCGCGGCTACCGCCTTCAGATTCAAAAACACCTGCTGGATTTGTCCCTCGATACCCACCACCATCTGCATGGTAAACGGATCCAACCCGATCTGGCCGGAAAGATAGACCGTATTCCCGCCATCGACGCGTATCGCCTGAGAATAGGTGCCGATAGCCTGAGGCGCGTCGCCAGTTTGAATCGTCTGTTTTTTCATTTGATCTCCTTAAAAGCGTTTGAGTGTGGAAGAGGTAGCGGCTTGTAAATTTGAATTTATGAGAGTGTTCTTTGCGATATGATGAAGGGAATGCCGGCATATTTCAACCGGTAACCATGACTGATAGCGTTGTAGACTCCGAAACAGGTATCAGGCGACCTCGTTTGAAAACTGATGCGGGCAGAGAAAGTTAAAGATTTGCCTGGCATATATTCGGACATAACGGCAGGCTTCCTGCCGGCAACAAAATTCTGACCGAATCTCATCATTGGAAAAGTTCTTGCCAGCCAAAGAATGGATGGACATGAACATTCACGAATAATACATATCAACCATGCAAAAGCTGATCATCCATGGCGGCTCACCGCTTTCCGGGGAAGTCCGTATTTCCGGCGCAAAAAATGCCGCCTTGCCTATTCTATGCGCTTCTCTCCTTACCGGTGAAACGTTAACTGTCGAGAACGTTCCCCATCTCAACGATGTAACGACCATGTTGGGGCTCCTTGGGCAGATGGGCATAGGCATTGCGGTGAACGGCAAGGGAGTGGAGCTGACCGCTGCACATCTTTCCCATCTTGTGGCGCCTTACGAGATGGTGAAAACCATGCGTGCCGCAATCCTGGTGCTGGGACCGATGCTGGCCCGGGCAGGTGCGGCAAGAGTTTCGCTACCGGGAGGCTGTGCCATTGGCTTGCGTCCCGTTGATCAGCATATCAAGGGGCTGCAGGCGATGGGCGCGGAGATTGATATCGAGCACGGCTACATTCATGCAAACGCAAAACGTCTCAACGGAGCGCACATCGTTATGGATATTGTCACCGTCACCGGGACGGAAAACCTGATGATGGCGGCGACCCTGGCCGAGGGAACGACAGTGCTTGAAAACGCCGCACGCGAGCCGGAAGTATTGGACCTTGCCAACTGTCTTATAGCGATGGGTGCGAAAATTCATGGCGTCGGCAGCGATGTCATTACAATTGAAGGCGTCGAGAAATTACATGGCGCGACGCATCGCGTCATGGCCGATCGTATCGAAACGGGCACATTCCTCGTCGCGGCTGCGGCTAGCGGTGGCGAAATCCGCCTCAGGGAAGCCCGCCCTGACACGCTTGACGCGGTTCTCGACAAGCTGATGGAAGCAGGTGCCGCAATCGAGTCAGGCGAAGACTGGATACATCTGAAAATGAATAATCCGTTGAAATCCGTCAATCTGAGAACTGCGCCCTATCCGGCTTTTCCCACGGATATGCAGGCACAATTCATGGTATTGAACAGCGTTGCCAGCGGAACCGCGATCATTACCGAAACCATATTCGAAAATCGCTTCATGCATGTGCAGGAATTGAAGCGCATGAATGCCGACATCAAAGTGGAAGGCAACACCGCGGTGGTGTGCGGCGTGACCAGCCTGGACGGAGCAAATGTCATGGCCACCGACTTGCGCGCCTCCGCAAGCCTGGTGCTGGCGGGACTAATCGCCAAGGGCGAGACCACCATCGATCGCATCTATCATCTTGATCGCGGCTATGAATGCATCGAGGAAAAATTATCGTTGCTGGGGGCGAGAATAAGGCGGACAGATTAGGATTATCCGGCGGCGCCTTAGGAGACAATCAGGGACAACCATTCCCTCATTAAACAGAGATCATGAACGCATCTCATGACAAAACCGAGGTCGAGAAGGCGCCGACGTCCAACGTGGATGTGGTTGCGGTTGCCGTCGAAACGACCTCGGGTATTACACGTATTGCGCGAACAGGCGTGGGGGTGTGGATACTTGTATTACTTGCACTTGTCGCCGCGTTGCATCTGGCGCGCGAGCTCGTTGTTCCGTTGTTGTTTGGCATTCTCGTCAGCTATGCGCTACGCCCGGTGGTGGACTGGCTTGACCGTTGGCATATTCCACGGGTTGTGGGAGCGGGATGCTTGCTGGCTGTTCTGGTCGGTGGCGTCTCCTGGCTGGTATTTTCGTTAAGCGGCGATGCCGCCGCAATGATCGAAAAGCTTCCCGATGCTGCGCGCAAGCTGCGTCACAGTCTGGTCACCGCGTATACCGGTAGCCCGACTGCGTTGCAGCACGTGAAGGAGGCTGCCGATGAGCTCCAGGGCGCCGCTGCTGACGCGGGTTTGAAATCAACCGGAAGCGGCACCGCTGTAATCGAAAAACCGGAGCCCATCGCTTGGTTGCGCAATTTCATGCTTGCGCAGTTTGCGTTGCTGGCGGCGTTTGCGGCGCAGGCTCCCATCGTGTTGCTGCTTACCTATTTCCTACTTGCATCTGGCACGCATTTCCGGCGTAAACTGGTACAGTTTGTGGGGCCCTCTCTCACGCGCAAGAAGGACGCCGTGCGAATACTTGAGGAGGTGGACGCGCAGGTCCAGCGCTACCTGCTTGTGATGTTGATATCAAACACCTTGGTTGGGGTCCTTACCTGGCTCGCGTTTGAAATGCTTGGACTCGAGCACGCTGGCATATGGGGTGCAACCGCGGGGATATTGCGTTTTATTCCTTATCTGGGAACGGTGACGATTGCGCTGGCTAGCGGTGTGGCGGGATTTCTTCAGTTCGAGTCGCTTCCGCCTGCGCTGGGGGTAGCGGGTTCGTTCCTACTGATCGCAAGCGCTGTCGGGATGGTTTTCACCACATGGCTACAAGGCCGGTTTGCAGGAGTGAATCCTGCGGTTTTATTTATTGTGTTGCTTTTCTTTGCTTGGCTATGGGGCATGGCTGGACTACTGCTGGGCGCGCCATTGATCGCTATCGTCAAAGTGGTCTGTGATGGTGTTGAATCGCTCAAACGAGTCGGTGAACTGCTGGGGCGCTAGGCCAGAAAAAAATAATTGGGAGTTCTTTTCGTTGCACATTTTACGGTATGAGAATCAGGTATGTGCAAAAGGCGGAGCCGTCTATTTCGCTGCGCCGTTTCAGGAAAGCGTCATGGCCACACGAAATCCCAGATAACGCATCCGCTTTGATGTGTCAAACCAGTTGCATGCGGTAACACGCATATCCTGCGGTCTGTGATTCCAGGAGCCGCCGCAAAACATGCGCTTTGCGCAATTGTCTTTCCAGCAGCTTTCCGTCCACTGCCAGACATTGCCCATCATATCGTACAAGCCGAAGGCATTGGGCTCGAAGCTGCCAACAGGCGCGGTTCTTCTGTTGTCCCATTCGGTGCCGCAACCATCGCAATTGGCATTCTTACGCCCGACATCGTTGCCCCAATAGTAATCGGTCGTGGTGCCGGCGCGCGTGGCGATTTTCCATTCTTCTTCACTCGGCAGACGGTAGGTTTTCCCCGTTTTGCGCGACAGCCATTGCACATAAGCTTGCGCATCATTCCAGCTCACATTGATCACTGGCCTGTTGCCGCGCCCCCAACCATTATCCGAAGGTTCGTATCCGCCGCAGCCGCCTCCTTCAACGCACGCATTCCATTCATCAAAAGTCACAGCGAATTTACCGATGGCAAAGTTATTGCCCGGGATGGATACCAATTCAGGACAATCAGGACATGCTTTGCCCGATGCGTGTATCTCGGCAGAGGCCGTAAAGACAAAGACCAGGGCGAGTATGTATCGATAAACTGATTTCATGAGTTCTATTTTGAAAAGCGGGTTAGGAAATTTTGCCGGATTATATCAATTCCTATACCAGCTACTTGCGCCAATTGTTAGGTTATACAGTGATGCAAAGGGGCGTAGCCGGCGCATACATGTTAGCCGATGCTGACCAGGTATGGGAGAGAAACTGTTTTTAGACGAGCAGGAGTTCCAGATGACTGGCCTGATAGAGCGACAAATCCGGCGCAGGTTCTAGCTGGATCACATCGCTGAGACTACTTGGTCCCGATTCGCAGCACCATTTTGTCTCCTGATTGCAGCACATCCACCCTGCGCAAGAAGTTTTGTCCAAGCAGCGCCATGTCTCCAACGACGCCAACTCCTACACTGAGACCTTTCACTACGATACCTCCTGCTTCGACAGTCTGCCCCGATACAATCTCGCCCATAATCGTACCGTTTGCGGTCGAAAAACTGGCAGGCATGCCACTCGGCAAACCGGCACTTCGCGCGATATCACGACCAATCGAAACCATGCTGGCTCCTGTATCCACCATAAAATCGACAGGATGGCCGTTGATTGAACCCCGCACATAGTAATGTCCGTCCCGCGATCTCGGGATGGTCACTTCCCCGCGGGCGAGATCCGCACTGGCCACGGCAATCGTCGGTTTCTGGCGGGCATCAAAATACAGGTAAATTGCACCGGAGATAGCAATCCAGACCGCCAGGGCAGTGATATGGCCCAGAGGAAGGCGGCTACCGGACATGGAAGTGATAAGCGTGCATACTTGGTAAAATGAGTAAAAATCCTAATTTACAGAGAATTGCGTAGAAAAGCCATTGCCTTTGCAAACCGGCACAAGTCCGAGTTTGATACGATGGATTGTTAATTCCGGTTTCACAGCGTAGTCTTTGCCTGTTCCTGTTTTTCCTACTCGTCCAGGAAGGAAATGGAAATGGATACGGTGTCAGTGCGGTGTTGCATCGCCGGAGGCGGTCCGGCCGGCATGATGTTGGGGTTGCTGCTGGCTCGCGCCGGGATCGAGGTACTGGTGCTGGAAAAGCATGCAGACTTTCTGCGGGATTTCCGCGGTGACACGATTCATCCTTCGACGCTCGAAGTCATGCATGAACTGGGGCTTCTCGAAGCGCTACTGAAATTGCCGCATCAAAAAGCGCCGCGGATTAATGCGCAGTTTGGCGAACTGGCGCTGACGGTGGCAGACTTCACTTATCTGAAAGCCCGATGCCGCTTTATCGCTTTCATGCCGCAGTGGGATTTTCTTAACCTCCTTGCCGATCGGGCGGCACGCTATCCGACATTCCAATTGCGAATGAATGCCGAGGTGACCGGGCTGATGGAGGAAGCTGGACGTGTCGTTGGGCTTCAGGTAGCGACTCCGGATGGGCCATTCGCCGTGCGCGCTGGTCTCATCGTGGGAGCGGATGGCCGGCACTCCGTCGTACGCGCACGAGCGGATTTACAGGTCGAGGAATTTGGCGTGCCCATGGATGTATTGTGGTTCCGGCTCTCGCGGCGTTCGGATGACCCGGAAGATCCTGTTGGGCGTTTCGATATAGGCCGGATCTTCATCATGCTGAGCCGGGGCGATTACTGGCAGTGCGGCTTTGTGATTCCGAAGGGGTCGGATGCGCAGATTCGCGAGCAAGGGTTGGCATCATTCCGTCATAGTCTGGCGGAGTTGGCGCCGTTTGTAGCCGACCGTGTTGGGGAACTTGGGGACTGGGAGGCGATCAAGCTTCTCTCCGTTCAGGTCGATCGGCTGCGCCAGTGGTACCGTCCGGGCCTTCTTTGTATCGGAGATGCGGCACATGCGATGTCCCCGGTTGGGGGCGTGGGCATCAATCTGGCGATTCAGGATGCAATCGCCGCATCGAATTTACTGGCCGCGTCGTTACGCGAAGACTGCCTGCGCGTGGAGGACCTGCAGCGGGTTCAACAGCGCCGCGACTTGCCGACGCGCATGACACAGCGACTTCAACTCTTCCTTCAGAATCGCGTCATCACTCGCGTGCTGCATGGCGGCGGCTCACTCGTGCCACCACTCTTTATCCGGCGCCTGGCACGGTTTCCGTTCCTGCGCGGAATCCTTGCGCGGATCATCGGGATCGGATTTCGTCCGGAGCATGTGAATACAGCCAGCGTATGGACTGATCAAGAAGCCGGCCGAGAGGGCTGACGGAGATTTAACCTGTTCATATAATATACGAATCCTTTCCGGTTTTGCTGCTCCCTCATATAAGGGGGAAACCGGCTACGATCAGGAAACACCTTCAGGCTGGGATTGATTTCGGTGTCGCCGTAAATCCGTGTGCTAGCGTACGAATCTTTTCGCGGCAATGTGTATCATTCAGCAATATTGATTGCTGGATAAATTAAAACAGGAGGCAGCCATGAAAATTACTTCCATATTAACGGCAAAATCACTGGTGCTGGGGGGTAGCTTGATTTTCAGCATCACCAGCATGGGAGTCGTTCAGGCGAGGGAATGTGATATGCCGGATTCGATTGCTGCTGGTGATTCCGCAACCGTCAGGGACACTGACTGTGGACCCGGGGAGGGGGAAAAAAAGAAACAGCGGGCAACAAGCAGCATGAGTTCAGACAGTAAGCGGGACAATTCCCGATATAGCACCGACGGTACCGAAAGGTATACGGAAGACAATAAGAGGGACGAAGGATACAATGGTACAGGGCCCAAGCGCGAGGGCCGCTACTAGCAGAAGCCGCGGCAGACTGGACGATACAAACTTGGCCGTATCTATTCCTGAAAATTACCGATTAATCGGCTTATACCTGATCCGCTTCGGTTTTGCGCCTTCCTCACCGAGGCGCTTCCGCTTGTCAGCCTCATATTCCTGATAGTTGCCCGCAAAGAATGTAACCTGAGAATTGCCTTCAAATGCAAGGATGTGGGTGGCGATGCGATCGAGAAACCAGCGGTCGTGCGAGATGACCAGGACACAGCCGGCGAACTCCAGCAATGCATCTTCCAATGCACGCAAGGTTTCGACATCGAGATCGTTGGAGGGCTCGTCCAGCAGCAGTACGTTACCGCCCGAGATCAGCATTTTCGCCAGATGAAGCCGTCCGCGTTCGCCACCGGAAAGGTTGCCGACAATCTTCTGCTGGTCGGCACCCTTGAAGTTGAAGCGGCCGATATAAGCGCGTGCGGGAGTTTCATACTTGCCGACAGTCAGCATGTCGTGGCCGCCGGCGATGGTATCGAATACGGTTTTGCCACTCTCCAGTGCATCACGCGATTGATCGACATGCGATATTTTTACCGTCGCGCCAATTGTTATCTCGCCGGAATCCGGCTGTTCTTTTCCTGTAATCATGCGAAACAGGGTGGATTTGCCAGCCCCGTTGGGGCCGATGATGCCGACAATGGCTCCGGGCGGTACGTTAAAGCTTAAATCATCTATCAGCAGGCGGTCGCCGTACGCCTTGGAAACATTCTTGAATTCGATGACCTCGTTGCCCAGCCTATCCGCCACGGGAATGAAAATTTCCTGGGTCTCATTGCGTTTCTGGTACTCCTGCGAATTAAGTTCCTCGAAGCGGGCAATACGCGCCTTCGATTTTGCCTGCCGCCCCTTGGGGTTCTGCCGTACCCATTCGAGCTCTTTATGCAGCGCCTTCTGGCGTGCGGATTCGGTCGATTCTTCATGCTTCAGCCGATTTTCTTTCTGTTCCAGCCAGGAGCTGTAGTTGCCCTTCCACGGAATGCCGTGACCACGGTCGAGTTCCAGAATCCACTCGGCGGCGTTGTCGAGAAAATAACGGTCATGCGTGACCGCCACCACGGTGCCGGGGAAGCGGGTGAGGAACTGCTCCAGCCATTCCACCGACTCGGCATCCAGATGATTGGTGGGTTCATCCAGCAATAGCATGTCGGGCTTGGACAGCAGCAGCCTGCACAATGCCACGCGACGTTTTTCGCCACCGGACAGGTTTTTGATGATGGCATCCCATTCGGGCAGACGCAGTGCGTCGGCGGCGATTTCCATCTGTTGGCCACTATCGCCCCCGCTAGTGGCAAGGATGGCTTCAAGCCGGACTTGTTCGGAGGCGAGTGCGTCGAAGTCGGCATCCGGCTCGGCGTACGCCGCATAGACTTCTTCCAGCCTTTGCTGGGCGCTGAATACTTCGCCCAGCCCTTCCTGCACGGCCTCGCGCACGTTCTGTCCGGGATCGAGTTGTGGTTCCTGGGGAAGATAGCCGATATTGAGATTGGGCATCGCCGTCACCTCGCCTTCGAAATCCTTGTCCACCCCCGCCATGATTTTCAGCACCGTGGATTTGCCCGAGCCGTTCAGGCCAAGCAGCCCTATCTTTGCGCCGGGGAAGAAACTGAGAGAGATATCCTTGAGTATTGTGCGCCGGGGAGGGACGACCTTGCCCACGCGATTCATGGTAAGAACGTATTGAGCCATAGATGATGTAAGCGTAAATGAAATTACCGAGTTTAACCGATGGAGACGCTATATATGAAATCTTCGTAAAATTAACATGACGGATGTGTTGGGCTGTTTTCCGCTGTTCTCCATTCCCAAGCCATTCTGTTATAGCTCTTCCTTTTGTTCTTGATAGAGGCAGAGAATAAGGAGGATACTTGAATATTCGTATTCATTTTTCGTTTATAGTCTATGAGCCACCCTCGGTTCGATAGTTATCATGTACAGCATGTTCATTTATATGGCATGATCGGAAAGTGTTTATGCAACGCACATAACACCGAATCGCGGAGCCGATGCTTCCGATAAATTTCTGCGCGAAGCCGGCTCAGCCTCGGCTTTAATCATGCGCTTTTGCGGCTGAAATGGAGTGAATGATGCCGCTTTTCCTGAGAAATGCAGTTCTGTCAGCCGCGATGAGTGGATTGCTATTCGGCTGTGCAACCTCACAAAAAATACAGGTGGTTCAGCCTGGCGACCAGAATTTCTCCTGTAATGCCATCAAGGACGAATTAGGGAAGCTTGACAAGGCGCAAGAGGATATCGATTCCAAGAAGGGGGTTACGGGGACCAACGTTGCAGCCGCACTTTTTTGGCTTCCGGGCTTGGCGTATACGTATTACGACGCTGGAGAAGCTACGCGTTTAATCAGTGACAGGAAGAGTAGCCTTACTACCATCTATAACAACAAAAATTGCACATCATGATGTGCGCTGCAAGCCGGTTGGTATGGTTATGGTTCAAGAAGCATAAAGGCACAAGCATTTCTTATGGTGCGCTATGTTGATGTGCCGCGAATGAGCCGTTCGGCGTTATCCCTGGTATCGTAGATGTTGATGGTGGGCTTCCCCTCCGCCGCTTTGCTCATGCGCGCCCGGATTTCGGCCGCCATCGCATTGTTGCGTTGTACCGCGGGGCGCGCTTCCATGGCTTCGAACCAGCGCATGAAATTAGGGAAAGTAGCGCGATCGACGCCGCGATCCTTATGTCCCTTGCACCAAGGGTAGGTTGCGATGTCGGCAATCGTGTATTCGTCGCAACCGAGCCACGGACTTTTGCCCAGCCGGTTTTCCAGCACCCGGTACAGGCGCAGGGTCTCATTGTTGTAGCGATCCCGGGCGTACTGATTATCCCTGGCCTGGCCATTGAAGTGGTTGGCCTGGCCAAACATGGGGCCGATATGCGCTACCTGGAAGAATAGCCACTGCACCGTGTCATAGCGCTTGCGTGCATCAGTTGGCAAAAACTTGCCGGTTTTTTCCGCGAGATAAAATAGAATGGCGCCAGACTCCATCATTGTGTAGAGTCCACCTCCAGGTCCCTCTGTATCCACAATTGCGGGAATCTTGTTATTGGGGTTGAGCCTTAAGTGTTCGGCCTTAAACTGATCCCCGGTCCCGATATTGATATCGATGTGCTGCCAATCGATTCCGGTTTCTTCAAGCATGAGCATCACTTTCTGCCCGTTAGGCGTGGGACTCGAATGCAATTCGATCATCTGTCTCTCCTTTATTATGAGCCGTGCGATCAAGGGAGCCATCGCCAGGCGATACTCTTGCATTCCATCACGAACTCAAAGTTCTGACGTCTTTTTTATGGCCCACAGACTTTAGAGCAACTCCCAGGGGTTCCAATTCCTGAGAATTTATTTGCAGGCATGATTAAAAGATCAACTGACGTTTACCTTCAAGCCGTACCATCCATTGTAGGGGCGATTCAGCTACCGTTGTGCCGGCATGGAAACAAATCGCCGGAAACGCCGCTGGGCATACCGCCTGGCAACTGCCAAAGCCGGCGGCCGTAGGAGTTTATACAGGAAGCGCACGACCCACGTTCGGGCCAGCACAATGGCCACCGCCAAGAGCACGCTATACCCGCCTGCCATTACATCAAAAATGAAAGTACCGGCGGGAAAGAGCAAAAAGAGGAGCCAGCTTCGCTGCACCCAACCGCGTATTCTTTGCAGGATAATTAATTTTTTCTGCAAAATAGTTGTGTGACGCTTCCACAATTCAGGCATGGCAAGCGCCTCCAGGGACAACGTGGTGACGTAATCCGAATCAAACTGGATTGTCGTTCGTATGCCTCGCCGGTCATAAACTTTGCCCTGATAGGCGGAGGATGTGGAGGATACGGTTATGTCTCCTTCCGGTTCGGCGACCAGCGTCACGACTTGCATACCGCCCTCGCTGACCATCTTAATCACGTCTTGCAAATCGCGCCACATACGCATTATGATAATCTGCTCGCCACCCCTCGCCCAACAGCCAGCACCAGCTCTTTGGCAATGGTAATCAAATCCTTCCAATGGCACAAAGCGGTAGTTACTCCCGCATTATGATAGGATAATAAATCCGGGTGCTCATCCATGCAATTCAGATTCAAGCGGGTAATCACATCCCCATCTACCTGAATAGTCGTCTGCATGGCAATGACTTCCGTCCCTACTTCCCACACCTTCCGTATCAACAATAATTCACTATCTTTCACGGGCAACGGTGGAAGATTCTCATCACTCACGATCTCTGACCGGGTGTATTGGTTGGTCAGAACCAATGTTCGCTCCAAATCAATTTTTTGACTCAATTCCACCACCGTATTGGATGTCAATTTCTCCCGGGGAATCTTTTTCAGCTCTTCGATCAATCCCTTCTCTTTTAGCCTGTTATCACGCCTGCATATCGCGCTGAACATCCCTTTAAGCATGTCGGCATTATCTTTAATACGCGGCAGAACAGAGAGCTGCCTATTCTCCAGGTATTCTTTTTTCTTGGGGTCTTCCAAAAATCGATCAGCCCAGGCACACATAATATCCAACGCACCAAATCCACCCAACTGCCACTCCACCGATGGCTGCACAACCAATCGCACCTTCTTGTCATCTTGCGTACTGTTGTCTATCTCTTCCTGCGTATAAAACCCCCCTCCGCGCCGCATATCGTTGAATTCCGCAGTTCCAAATTTTACAGTTCGGCTCTCTATTTGCTCATTTCCACTTTTCCGCAAAAGAAAACGGCAACGAGACAGCTCCATTTCTCTCAAGATTTCAAAATATTCTTTACCAATATCTACCATGGCGTGCCGGAGGCTGGGCATTTTCTGCGCGGAAATTTTATCTTTTAAAATGGTATTGACCTCAATATTGAACAAATCCTTGACAATATCCGTGAATTGCCCTGCAGCGCCCTCCATTTTGTCGGTAGTGTCTTTTTCCGCCATGAGATGACTCCTTGGAAATAATCTTTTTCGTAAACTTCAACCCGTTACAATGGAAGAAGCCACATCATCTGAGCCATCTGCTGGTTCCAGCAAACGATGTTGTGACCTCAAATGATCTTGTGGCTGGCCAGGATTACGTCCCGCCCCCACCGACACTTTCGGATTGCCTGGCGCGCTTTTGAGTATTGACAGCCTCCAGAATGTCGCCGACGGCTTTAACCAGGGCGAGCAAGGTTTGCACGTTCTGATTTACAATTTGCTGCGCACTCTTGATGCGCTCCATATGGTCGTCGCGGATGCTGGCATAGATCGCATCCTTGGCAAACACCTCATCCATAACCGTCATTATGTCGCCGTCAATCAGGTCGATCGTGCTGAGAATGGCTTTGGCATTCTGATAATTTTCGGAACGGGTTTCGTGAGTCGTGTCATCTTCGGTAACGCTGCTCTGACTGATAGTCACATCGCCTACAGCCGTGACCACCTTTAACGTTGTCAGATTCTTTACCGCATTTTCAATCTTGTCATACAACTCATCAAATGAAGTCTTTGGGTCGGCCATTTTGTATCTCCTTGATTTGCTAACCGCTTACACGGGAAGATAAAAGATGAGGTGGATTGCAGCCTCAATCCCAAGCTACCTCAAAAATGTGACTAGGTCAAATGCATAGATATTTTATGCCTACGAGGGAGAATGGGAGAAAATATGGTTTAATTCGAAAACAGGCGCTGCCACTGTCCTTAGTGTTCGCCGAGGATTTCCAACTGTGGAAACGCGTGGCGCGCTGCAAGTTCAGGAGGCGGCGATAGTCAGTGCAGCCTGCATTATTCCTTTGCACTTACAAAAGATTCTGGCAGTTCGAAGAGCATGATTAAACGCTTAGATTCTTCTAATGCCTGGAGCGAAGGCCAGTTATTTCGCTCACTATGACCTACTTTTTTTCACATTATCCGCAGGAATTCCCTTGTTTAAGATAATTGGAGTTTTATTAGGCTATTACTTCCTGGGTATTTTCGGCGCGTTCGTCGGATATCTCGTGGGAAGTTTTATCGATCGTTACAGAGCTTATGGGATGGGCGCCATTAATCCGCTCACGAATGCCCATCGCCAGACAGTTTTTATTGAAACCGTTTTCATTTTGATGGGAAAGCTTGCCAAAGCGGATGGGCATATTTCTCAAGACGAGATTGATCATGTTGAAAACTTCATGCAGAAGCTGGGGATGTCGTCGGACCATCGGCAGCTGGCAATTGCCCTGTTTAAGCAGGGAGCATCGCCGGATTTTGATGTCGAGTCCAAGCTGAAAGAGTTTATGGCGGTTTGTGGACATACGAACAGCCTGAAGCAGATGCTGCTGATTTATCTTATCGTCATGGCGCTTTCTGATGGGGTGCTGGATGCGGCCGAGGAGGGTTTGCTAAAAGATTTTGCTCTGCATTTGGGCTACGATCAGTCTGCGTTCCAGCAACTGCTGCGCATGGTGATAAACCAGTCCCATTTTGCCGGTGGTCAAGCAACCTCCGCCACTGCTTTGGATGACGCTTATAAAGCGTTGGGCGTAAGTAAGGAAAGCAGCAATCAGGAAATCAAGCGTGCTTATCGAAAGCTGATGAGCCAGTATCATCCCGATAAACTCATGGGGCAGGGCGTTCCGGAAGACATGATTTCGATGGCTACCGCACAAACGCAGGAAGTACAGGCCGCATATGACCTGATTAAAAAGAGCCGCAATATGTAGGCAGCAAAGATTGATGGCGCACGGGATTTTATCAGTATATGGCTTGAGCAGGCGCGCCTGTTTGCCCCGCATCATCACACTATCCTGCGCATCCCGGCGCCTGTAAACCCCCCGGGGTCGCGCAGAAAAGATATACCCACCCGCTAACCGTGATTCTTACGCGCCGGCCGCATCACAATATCCCGTCGGCACTAGGAGGGCATGCACGCAGCCGCTTCTTTACATGATTGTAGGATATCGGTGAGTCAATCGCGCGGTGGGCCGATGCAACACCCTGCATTAATCGTTGCTGAAAGGGCTTCAGCACTCCTTCCGCCCACGGCTGCAAGTCGGCTTGCGCCTGAGTTCTGGATGCATAGTAACGTGGCTGGGAAAAAGCGCGCCGCAAAGGATCTTCCAGCAATTTTGCACCGATGCGGAAGTGGGACTTCCAGGCAGATACATGCTCGAGTTCGTGTTCACGAACAATGTTTTTTCTGCAACTATCCTGAAGCTCCCGAGCGAGATAAACCCGCATTGCCGAAAATCCCATTTTTACTGAAACATCTGGCACCATGCAGGTTTGTCCCACAGGGCTGATGCCCCACCGGGGTTTAATTTCGTAGCTGAATGTCGGTTCAGCCTGTGTCAGGCCATACACGTTATGATGCGGATCACTGGTCTTGCCCGATAGCGATTTAAGGGATTTCAAGGTGTGTGAGCTGTTTTCGGAAGCAGCAATGTCCATGAACGTAACCACTACCGCAACGGTCTCACCCAGCTTTATGCATGCAGTCCTGAATTCGTCATTGCTAGCCCAGGCCGCATCGTTTTGCATCAATAGCAGCAATACCAGCGAGGGGAAAAAAAAGTGTATCCGGGTTCTGTAACCCCGCTCTTGCAACATCGGTTTCATTTGGCAAGATCGATCGTCTGCAAGCTACGGCCCATAAATTCTCCTGCAGGGAGTGGGTATAAACAGGGCCGGATGCGGGCAGACCCCTCACGGCTTATAGCGGCTTATAGCGTTAATGGTTTTACGTACCCGGTCATTTCGAAGTAGCCTCGGCCGGCATGTTTGCCATCACGGGTAACGGTCACCGCGCCTTCCCAATAGACTGCGTCGGCCGATTGCCGGGAGTCGAGTTCCTGATCATCCTGCAAAGGGGTAAGCAGCCATACCGTCGCGCCAGTTTGAATCCGCATTTCCACGGGATAGGTGGCATTTGTGTGGGGGGAGCGCCAGGTGCGCTGTGGTGCAAAGGTCACCTGCTCCGGTTCGAATAGTGTGAAGCGGCCGGACGCATCCCGGATGCCGGCATACGCCCACACTTTACTCCCATCTTTGCCGCGTATTTGAAAAGCCATCAGGGCGGAGCCGTCGTCCAGATTGGCGCCAACCCAATCCCATCCTTCGGCTGCCGGATCGAGATAGGCGGTGGACCACTCGTGGTCGAGCCAGGCAACGCCCTTTACAGCAGCTTCCTTGCCATTGCGGATGACGGTTCCCATAACTTGTAGCTGTGGTTCACTGTAGTAATAGCTGGCTTGTTCCGGCTGTGGTCCTTTGCGGGAAAAACCGTTGTCGTCCTGCAGCATCGGCGCCTGGGTAGGCGCCAGCGACAAGCGCAGCGTAAAGTCATCCGCCTTTATGCTTGTCTGATAGTGTCCATTTTCCTCGCGCAGCATATACCAATCGCCCAGTTTCACATCGGTATTGCCTTCCTTGGTATAGGCCAGGCCCAAACCCTCGCGTGCGCTTTTTTGATCCTGCAGTAATTTACCGACAGCAGGATCGGACAGCGCCACGTGCGCAATGATGAGTTGTTTGGGAGCAAAGCGGCTCGGATTGGCCCGGTCGTGTTCGGTTGCCACGCGAAAAAAAGTGATCTGGAAGCCGAGCGGTTTTTTGTCAGGAGTTTCCAGCCAGCCCGTTACATACCACCATTCGTTACGGAATTCCGGATGAGCGCCAAAATCATGCGGAAAGGTGAGCGGTACGCCCTGAATCACTTGAGAAAAGCGGGGTGGCGCAGCGAAGACGCACGTGGCGACGACGCAAGTCACAACAAAAAACGTGACAAAAAAATTCAGCGATCGTGTCAACAAGCTCTTGAGTTTGAAGATCATCAAGCGCCCTCGCTCGTGAGAACAACCGGTATGAACGGGATTACACTGGAAAAATGCATTACCAATCCTCCCGTACCGCACGTATTGCATTGCCCGAGACCGCGCGGCGTCCCGCCGCGAGCGCGGCCATAGCGGCCGATGCTATCAACACCAGCGCTGCCGCCAGCAGCCCTTTCCATGGGAGACTCAACTGCATGGTCCAGTGGAATGACTGGGGATTCACGATAAAGACAAGAATCAGGCTGATGCACCAGCCGAGCGTGAACCCGAGCACAGTTCCAAGCGTGGTCAGCAGACCGCCTTCCACCGCCAGCATACCGAGGATCTGGCGGCGTGTCATGCCGATATGGCGCAACATGCCGAATTCCTTGGTGCGGGCCAAGGCTTGCGCCGAGAAGCTGGCTGCCACCCCCAGCAATCCTATAATGACCGCAACGCCTTCCAGCAAGTAGGTTATCGCAAAGCTGCGGTCAAAAATTTTCAGGCTTAATGCGCGTATTTGACCGGGCTCGGAAAACTCGAGCACATTACCGAACGGCAAGCTCTTCATCGATTTCATCATCTGTTCGGGCGTCACTCCCTTTTGCAGCCAGAGCGCAGCATCGTTCACATGCCGATCGCCGGTCAACGCCTGATAATCCGCCAGTTGCATTTGTATCGCGCCGAATTGCCGCCCGTAGTCGCGCCACACGCCAGCGACAATGAAGCTTGGGGCGGGAACGGCTATTGGCAAGGTTACTTGCTTGCCTGGCGTATAACCATATAGATCAACCATCGCTTCAGATACCCAGATCACCATCGCATTCCTCGGAAGCAGGGCGGGGGCAATCGCGTCATCCGTCATCGGTAACGTATTGCCCGGATCACTCATGTCAATGGGACGCGCGATTAACGCGATGCTGGGACGGCTGGGATCGAGCATCAGTTGCGATGAGCGAGAAAAGTCCACGCGGGCGATACCGGGTACGCTCGCAAGCGCTTTCATTTCATCCGGCGTGAGCCCGCGCGCATCTCCGCTCGTGGCTGTCCGCAAATACAAATCGGCCGGAAGGATGTGTTTCAGCCAATCGTCGACCGACACGCGAAAACTCGCAACCATGATCGCCATCGCCACCATCAAGGTAAAACTTGCCAGCACCCCACTCAAAGCGATGGCAGCCTGATTGGGAGCATTGGCCAGGCGTGCCAACGACAGCGTGGCGAGTATCGACGCGACAGTGCCGGGCTTGCGCTTGGCGGACGCGGGCGATAGGGCAGAGAAAATCAATGCTGAAAGACGTGGCATGAGGACGATGCCGCCGGTCAGTAATTGCGCTATCGCGAGATAGCCGAAGATCGGCAAATCGAAAACCGGCGGTAGTTGAGTAAACAATATTCCCGATGCCAGGCAAAGCAAGCCGGGCCAGGGCGTGGCCAGTTTTGAGAGCGCGGCATCTTCGCTTCCGGATTTGAGTGCCGGGGCGGGATTAGCTGTCGCAGCTTCCCAGGCGGGAGCGGCGCTGCCCAGCAGCGTGATGCCCAGTCCCAGAATAAAAAAGAGGATGGCCGCCAGCGGGTCAAAACGCACTTCAGGTTTCACCGCAGTAAAGAAGCCGCCGCCGAGGTCTCCGCCGAAATAATGCAGAGCGGTAGCGGCGGTGACATAGCCAAGGGCAAGTCCGGCGAGCGAGCCGATGGCGCCGAGGACTGCTCCCTCGAATAAAATTTGCTTCAGCAACTGCCCACGCGTTAATCCAAGCACCCGCAACAACGCGAATTGATGGCGGCGCCGGACGACCGATAGAGCTTGGGTCGACAATACCAGAAACGTACCGGTAAATAGAGCCACCATGGCGAGCATGTTCAGGTTGACGCGATAGGCGCGCGACATATTGGCGATACGCGCCTCCTGGTCGGCGGTTTCCGTAACCAAATATTGCCCGCGCTGCGCCAGTTCCTGTTCAAGTGCCGCTTTGAATGCGGCACGATCGCTGCCCGGCATCAATTTCAATTCAATGCGCGACAGTTGGCCGATTCGCTGGAAGCGCCACTGGGTAGCGCCGACATCCATCACTCCGATACGTTGTCCGGCACGCGCTCGCCGCAGACTGCCTGCAATCCGCAGCGTAATAGTTTGCGTGCCGACGCGGAGTTGCAAGGGGTCGCCTTGCTTTACCCCCAACCACTCCATTGCGGCGGGAGAGAGGAAAATGGCATCGTCCCCTAGGATGTCGAATAGCTTGTCTTCAGCCGGAATCCCGATCAGGTCCGGTGCCATGACTGAAGCGCGAAATATATCCAACCCGAGAATTTTTAAGGTGGCATCTCTTCGCTCATGCAAATTGCCTGGAATGGCGACATCGAGTTCCAGTACCGGATTGGCAAGTTCAACATGATCATGCTGCGCCAGCATGGGATAAAGGGACTCGTCAAACGTCGCTCGCGGGCCACGCACTTCCAAGTCGGACTGGCCGGAAAGACTTCTGGCGGCGGCGGAAAATTCATTGAACGCGGCAGTGTTGATCAGATGAATTGTATACCCGAGCGCTACCCCGAGCGCGATGGCAATGATAGCCACGGCAGCCTGCACCAGATGCGCTTTCCATTCGCCCAATAATAGCCAGCGGGACAGCATACCGCTCCTCATCTGCGTTGCAGCGAATTTGCCGGGTGTGCCGCATCCTCTGGACGGAGTCCATTTTTTGTCAGGACCAGTACCCTGTCCGCGGTCGCCGCAGCTGCATGGGAATGGGTGACGATAATGCCCGATGCGCCGTTCGCCTTGATTTCCCCGCGCATTAACATGAGGATATCATGTGCGGTATCTGGATCGAGGTTGCCGGTGGGTTCGTCGGCCAGGATCAATTTAGGGCAATGCACTAACGCCCTGGCGATCGCGACGCGCTGCAATTCGCCGCCCGACAGCTGGCGCGGGAAGTGCTGCGCCCTGCCGTGCAGGCCGACCGCGCCCAGCATTTGCTCAGTACGATCTTCAGTATGTTTCCGGGAGGCGCCGTTCAGCAGCAAAGGTAGGGCTATGTTCTGCCTCAGTGTCAGGTGCGGCAGGATATGAAACGCCTGGAAGACAAAGCCGAACTCTTTGCGTCGCAGCCGTGTTGCAGCATCGTCATCCAATGACGACATAGCAGTGCCGCCGATCAGTATCTCACCCGTATCTGGCGTATCCAAACCAGCGATCAGATTCAACAATGTCGATTTGCCGACACCGGACTCGCCCATTACCGCCACATACTCGCCAGCACCCAGGGTGTAGGAAAGATCGGCCAGCACTTGCCGTCCGTTCACATACGATTTGTTAATACCGCGCAGTTCCAGCATATTGATTCAACTAGCGGCCGATGCGCAGAACAGCGCAACTGGCGGTAGAACCGGCAATAACGCGAATTGCACGCAATCATCCAGAAGAAAAAGTCCTATTGTAACTGCGTTAAGGCTTAGCCGTTTGAGTATGGGGAGCACTCAGCATTACGATCGATGCAAACGGAACGGATTCGACCGCATCGACCGGCGGGTGCAGAAATCCTTCCCTTTGTAATCAGGTTGGTTTATCTTGTTCTTAAGAGCTGCCAGAAGCACGATGATTTTTGCGGGGGCCCGCCCTGTTATCTGGCTGAATCCGCTGGTGGGAAAGGCTCGAACGAGGCATGGTACCGCGACATACAGATTTAGACTTGACTTGGTCACACAGGCATCAAACGTAGTTCTATTATGAAACCGTGCTGTCCAGCTGCATGCTAATGGACCGCGCAACATAAACATCGGGAGGAAACAGTCATGAAATCCCTGCTGCAAATCACTACACGCGATGTTCCTCATTCTGAAGCACTGGAAAGCCACATTCGCCAGAAAGCTGAAAAGCTGGAAACGTTCTATCCGAATATCATGGGATGCCGGGTGGTGGTCGAGATTCCCCACAAGCACAAGCACCAAGGCCGTGCGTTCAATGTGCGTCTCGACATTACCGTGCCTGGCAACGAACTGGTGGTTAACCGTGAGGCGGATGAGGATGTATATGTCGCGCTGCGCGACGCATTTAACGCCGCCAAGCGACAGCTCGAAGACTACGGCCGCCGCCAGCGTGGCGAGATCAAGACGCACGCGCCGATATTGCGCGGCAGAGTGACGCGCGTGATTGCCGAGGAAAGTTATGGCTTCATCGAGACGCCCGACGGGCAGGAACTATACTTTCATCGCGATAATCTCGCGGAGAATAATTTTGACAAATTGGCAGCAGGCAGCGAGGTGCGGTTTCTCGAGGATATCGGCAGCGAGGGCCTTCAGGCAAAACGTGTGAGTACCGGAAAACGTCACGCTGCAGGAGGAGGGTCAGAATAAGCAACGGCAGATTCAGATTTCTGCTCCATTCCGACTTTCCATTTTCGCCCCTATAAGGCGAACGGGGATTCTTGCGGTACATGCTGCGGGATTTGCGACGCGGGAGTGGAGGCAGCGCGGGGAACCGGCACGAGCAAAAGCGGGATCGAGCACCGGTTTTCGATTTGCCGGATATGTTCGGGGAAAACGCTGCAACGCCTTTTGCCCGCCCGGTGAGCGATGGAAGGCATGCAGTATCGGGGAGGATGGAGGTCGGGAGAAGGTGAATCTCTCCCTTCCGCAGCCTCGATCTCTATGCCGAATGGTCAGCATGAGGTTTACGAATAACGATGGTCTTTCATGATAGTCACACTTGATTCCGGTGATGCTCTGATTCTCGTCGATGTGCAGAACGATTTTTTGCCGGGCGGCAGCCTTGCCGTGCCTATGGGTAACGAAGTTATTCCGATACTCAATCGTTACATCTCACTCTTCCATGCTCATGGTCTGGGGATTTTCGCTACCCGCGATTGGCATCCCCCGGACCACTCTTCTTTTCTGGAACAAGGAGGCGCGTGGCCCCCACACTGTATTGCAGCAACACCAGGGGCAGCCTTCCCCGCCAGTCTTGAATTTCCTTGCGATACCCAAATTATTTCAAAAGCGACGAATAGGGGGAAAGATGCCTACTCCGGCTTTGACGATACCCAGCTTGAACCCTTGCTGAAGTGGTCCGGCATTGGTCGTGTATTTATCGGTGGGCTCGCGACGGAGTACTGCGTGCTGAATACCGTAAAGGATGCCTTGGAGTATCGTTATGTGACGTTTGTACTCGAGGATGCCGTCCGTGCGATGAATATAAGCACAGATGATGGCAGGCAAGCGCTGGAAGAAATGACGCGTCTTGGTGCGATTCCCATCCGCTTCGAATCGCTCGCAGCATGAATCCGCTTTCCAGTCCTCTACTGACTGATCATTATCAGCTTACAATGTTGCAGAGCTACATCGAGCAAGGTATGGAAGAGCGCGCAGTGTTTGAATTCTTCGTCCGCAAGCTGCCACCTGGACGAAATTTCATGGTTGCGGCCGGGCTGGAACAAGCTCTTGATTTCCTCGAAAAGCTGGAATTTTCGGCGGAAGAATTGGCTTGGCTCGCCCTGCGTTTCCGCCCTTCGCTTATCACGTACCTTGAGCAGTTTCGTTTTCATGGCGACGTTCATGCCATGCCGGAAGGAACCATATTTTTTCCGGATCAGCCTATCCTGCGGATAACGGCAGCGCTGCCCCAAGCCCAACTGGTCGAATCGCGGATCATGAATCTGCTGCATTTCGAAACATTAGTTGCCTCCAAGGCTGCTCGCTTCGTAATGGTGGCGCCGGGTAAATTGCTGGTGGATTTCGGCATGCGCCGTGCACACGGGGCGGAAGCGGCGCTACTTGCGGCGCGGGCGAGCTATCTGGCGGGATTCTCCGGCACCGCCACTGTTTTGGCCGGTGCGCTATATGGCATCCCATTGTTTGGCACGATGGCGCATTCCTACATCCAGGCGCACCAAGATGAAGCCACCGCCTTTGAGCATTTCGCACGCTGCTATCCGGATAATGCAGTTTTGCTGATTGACACCTATGATACGGAAGCCGCCGCAGCCAGGATTGTCGCTTTGAACCGAAAACTTTATGCGGGTGGTATCAGCGTCGAAGGCGTACGGCTGGATAGCGGCGATCTTGGAGCACATGCGCTGCGCGTGCGCCAGATACTCGATGAAGGCGGCCTGGAAAAGACGACTATTTTTGCTAGCGGCAACCTGGATGAATACCGGCTGCATGCGTTGTTGTCGTCCGCTGCCCCCATAGACGGCTTTGGCGTGGGCACTGCTCTGGATGTGTCGAGCGATGCGCCCTCGCTGGATTGTGCCTACAAGCTGCAGGAGTATGGCGGCAAGCCACGCCGTAAACGCTCGGAGGGCAAGGCTACCTGGCCGGGGAAAAAACAGGTATACCGCAGCTATGGCGTTAATGGCCGCATGTCTGGCGATATTGTGGCGCTGGAGGAAAATGATTCTCATGACGGTCAGCCGCTCCTCATCCAGGTCATGCAGGACGGCCGGCGTATCCAGACGGACGTCACGCTGGATCAAACGCGCCAACGGACATTGGCGGAATATGCACGCCTGCCGGAACCAATGACCACTCTTGAGACCGCCCCAGCTTATCCAGTAGTAATTTCCGCGGCATTGCAGGCGTTGGCTAGCCAACTGGATGCTGGACACGCCGCTTGATCCGGAGAAATAAAAACTGTGCTTGTTTCCGTTATGATTGCAGTACCGAAACTGATTGCCTCCGATTCCGGTGTACACGCTCCGCCATTTGCGTTTTTCCCGCCCGCGTACGTAGCTGGAATGTCGACGCTTGTTGATGGTTCGGCCCTATTGAATGTGAACATTTTCAGGATATAAAATATTTTCAACAATTTGAAGGACGTGAAAAAGAAAGAGCGAAAGGAGAGATGATGCGACATTTAAGTGCGATTAAGTGTTCGATTAAAGATCGAAATGCCCGATTTGTGGCGTTCGGGGTTGCCCTTATCGTCGGCTCCTGCCTTCTGGCAATTAATCAGGGAATCCCGTTTCTCCTTGGAGAACCGATGACGCCGGGACGCTGGATTTCGGCTTTTGTCACCCCCATCGTTCCGTTCTTTGTTAGCTGTCACGGCCAGGGAATGAAGAAAGCGGACTAGTAATGCGCTTTGCAATTGGTTGGACTAATAAAAGCGATGGATTGTTGTGTCAGGCTAAGTGTAAACACAGCGATAGTTGAATCTATCGCGAGGATGTGCAACAACGCCTGACGCGAAAAGCCACGTTTTTAGGTTCAATCAATTGCGAAGCACACCACTAAGTTCTTGTTTTTTTCTTATCGGGAGCGCAACTGATAGTTGATCGACGTCATTTGATTATTGGCCCCCACCTATTCGTAACGTAGAAATTCTTCTGCCAAGGAGTCGGCGCCATAACGCCTGATCAGTACTTCGATCTCCGCAAGCAAGGCGTCGTCCTCGTCATCTTCTAAAACGCCGTCACCGACCAGCTTGGCAGGCAAGCCGCCGGCAATGGCGTTTTTTACCGTCTCAAGAGTGGGTGGATTTTCCCGGTTCTCGTCATTGATTACAGCATCAATTACCCGGGAAAGCGGCTCGCTGGCCATATGCTGCGCAAAGTCAATGGCGACGGCATCTTCGCCAAACTCATCAATCAGCGCCTCCAGTTCATCAAGCAGTGATGCGTCGATATCAAAGTGGTGCAGGTGCTCCGTCTCGCTGAGTGCGGAAGGTAGCAGGCCAGTGATAAAACTACGTACCGTAGCAAGCGTTACAGGTTGTTCGGCATCCGGGTCATTGACCTGGCTTTCTATCAGTGCAGACAAGTTTGGACTGACGCGTGTGGCGATATCAACAGGATTCCGGATCATGGCCTTATCCTCATATGAAATGCTCTGGTAGCGCTGGTCGGTATAGGAAGCTCGCGCTCGTTAACGAATCGCATTCATTGCAATGCTACATCTGGTTTCTTCATATACCTCTCTCGGTATGGATAAGAAAGAGACGATATAATCAGTTTAGGTGTCATGCCGGAAAAGTCAATGTTCGATTAAATACGCCATTTTGACCGTAACAGAATTAAAAAAGACATTCACGACGCCTGAGCGGCAGTACTTTAGGCGAACCCCCGAGAAGCGGTGCGGGTTTGTACCAGAAGGGATTTCGCAGATTTCGGTTATTCACTTCCATCGCAGTTTTTCAATGCTATCAGTGAACGAAATGTCGCGATCAATCAATTCCCTGGTAAGATGAACTAGTGCTGAAGTGATTTTTTCTGGCGTAAAAATTCTTCGATTTTCTCTGCAGGGACACCAGGACTAAATAAATATCCCTGGATTTCATCACATTTGAGTTCCCGCAGAAGATCCGCCTGCGCGCTGGTTTCCACGCCTTCCGCGATCACTCGGAGATTCAGGGAATGCGCCAGAGAGATGATGGCGGAGACGATAGTGAAATCGTCGGGATTGCTAGTCATGTTGATAATAAAAGCACGGTCGATTTTCAAGACGTTGACGGGTAACTTGGCGATATAGCTGAGCGAGGAATAGCCGGTACCGAAATCATCTATTGCGACCTCGATATTCATATCGCGGATGATTCCAAGTTTTTTGATATTGGCTTCTATGTCCTGCATGATTACACTTTCGGTAATCTCAAGTTCCAGCCCGATTGTCAAATTTTCGGCATCGTTTATTACGTCCGCAACCATGCTGACAAAATCCTTCTGCCGTAACTGGATCGGCGAGACATTTACGGCCACCTTCGGTGGATTGAGGCCCATCGCCTGCCATTTCTTGGAATCCATTATTGCCTTGCCCAATGCCCACCGCCCCGCCTCGAGAATCATTCTGGTTTCTTCGAGCAGAGGAATAAAACTCAGCGGCGGTACAAGTCCATTATCCGGGTCCTTCCAGCGCATCAGCGCCTCCAGTCCGCTGATCTGTCCACTTTGCAGATCAATTTTGGGCTGGTAGTGCAGAACTAACTGTTCCTGCTCAAGCGCTCGCCGCAGCTTGGTCTCGAGCTTCAGCTTCTCCGTAACCCGTGCATTGAATTCAGGAGCGTAGAAGAGATGTTTGTCGCACGAGAGTTTTGCCTTTTTCAATGCGGTTTCGGCGTTTCGCAAGAGAGTGTCTGTGTCCGAGCCGTCGGTAGGATAGGATGATGTTCCCGCTCTGGCGGAAACACGCAACTCCTGTATGCCGATCAGAAAAGGCCGATCCTGGATATCGAACAGGATTTTCTCCAGAATATGGGCAATGTCGGTGCTTTCTTCCTCATGCGTGATGGCGATAGCAAAATAATCCGCCGAAAGATGCGCAAGAACATCTGTTTCTCCAAGTACCTGGCGCAGCCGTGTTGCAAGCTGACGCAACAGGCTGTCCCCCGCCTGGTGACCGAGAGATTCATTGATACTGCTGAATCGCTCGAGGTCGAGAACAATGACGGAAAGGACCTTGTGATCATGATGCACGGTGCCGATTCGCTGATCGACTCGGTCCAGAAACAACGCGCGGTTTGGCAGATCTGTCACCGCATCGAAAAAAGCAAGGTATTTGATGCGTTCCTCTTTTTTCAGGTGATCCATGGCAAATGAAATATCGCCCGCCATCTCGATCAACAGACTCATTTCCTCTTCGTCGAAGAACCCTGCTTCCGGTGCATAGAGCACGAATATGGCCACCAACTTGCTATCCAGGATTAGAGGGAGCACCACCATGGAATAATAACCCCGGGCTAACGCTGTGGCATGCAAGACTTGCATGCGCTCGTTAGCTGCAAGGTCATTGCAAATGGCCGGCTTGACCTGTGTGATCGCCTCCGCTATCAACTCGGAACTTTCTGGAGAGTCAATCACATTCGTCAAGTTGAGCTGCGACAGATAGCCATCGTCGCGACCAGCTTTCGCTATTGGTTTGATACTCTGTGTGTCCGCGTCGTACATTCCAACCCATGTAAATACAAACTGCCCCAGGTCTACTGCGATACGGCAGGCTTTGTCGAAAAGTTCTTGCGTCTCGCGGACCCGCACGATAGTGGTATTGATGCCGCTTAACACGCTGTAGATCCGGTTGAGCCGAACAATCCGGGCCTCGTACTCCTTCCGCTGGCAGATCTCGGCAGTAAGCGCTGTCGTGCGCTCTTCCACCAGTTGCTCCATGTGTTCATGCAGCCAGGCGCGTTCCAGCGCAATCCCTACCTGATGTCCAATCCCATAAAACATTTCCAGGTCGTTGTCCTTGAACTGGTCTTGTTTCACCCGCATCAGATTCATGATGCCGCGGTTCTGACTGCCGATCCATAACGGCACACTGGCATGGCAGCCGGGATTCGATGTACGGCCTCTGTCTCCGACAAGCTGCTTGCAGTTGCAGATGTTGGTAACGCGGCCTAGACCTCCGCCCAGAAAAAGGCGCTGGCATTCGCATAGTCCCCCCATTGCCTCCGCGGTCAGCAATGATGGAGAGATATTACGCACAGCCGCTACCCGAAAGTTGTTATTCTCCCAGAGATAGAGCCATCCAGCTTCTACCCCCGGCAGTTCCATCGCATACTCAAGCGCTTTCTCGCATACGTCGCGCTCGGTTACCGCCTGGTTCAGGCTTTCCGCGATCCGGTAAAGCCCGTTCAGCATGCGATTCGAGTGTGTCAACTCACGTTGACGGGCATGGAGTTCTTCGTTGAGGTGGATCGCGTTCTCATAGATCGAGATCAGTAAATCCACGATCTGCTGACGCTCGGAAGTGATAAAGTGTTTTTGTCCCCCCAGATAAATCTCCATGCCCATCTGCATCTTCTGGTTCTTGCGCATCTCCTGGTTTACCAGAAGGTAGTCGATGCGGGAGAGCAGGTACTGATCTTCATACGGCTTGCGGATGAAATTGTCGGCGCCGGATTCCAGTCCTTTCATAATGTCCCGGATATCGGAGAGCGAAGTGAGAAGGATCATTGGAATATCCTTGAGCTGCTGATCACGCTTGATTTCGCCGCATAGCACAAACCCATCCATCTCGGGCATCATCACATCACTGATAATCAATGTCGGCTTTTGGAGCCGCGCAGCCGCGAGAGCTTGTTTGCCATTGGTCACGGCTACCACCTTATAACCGTGTTCCTCAAGCAGGTATCGCAACCTTTCCGCCTGGGTGGGACTATCCTCCGCGAGGAGGATCTCGATGTTGCCGACGCTATATTTCCTGGATGTCATGGATTTCCCGAATGTCATGGATTTATGCTCTCTTCTTTTCGTCGGCGTTTACCAGATCCGTTAGCGCTGCGGCGATTTTCTCCAGAGGTAAGACCAGCATCGCCGCGTCTAGCTTGATAGCCTCCCCCGGCATGCCGTGCACGATAGAACTGTCCTTATCCTGCGCGAAAGTGATCGCGCCCTTTTCCCTTAGCAGCAGCAATTCTGCGGCGCCATCGCGTCCCATGCCTGTCAGCAGGCCGGCGACGGTCTCGCAACCGTACACCTCGGCGACCGCGCGGAAAAGATATGAAATCGAAGGCCTTAACCCATGCTCCGGTTCATCCTTCGTCAAGGCAATCTTTCCTTTGCGCTCTACCTTCATCTGGTAGTCGTCGGGCGCGACATAGACATGGCCAGGCAGCAGGAGTTCGCCATGGGTGGCGACATGGACAGGTAGATCGGAGGAATTCGCCAGCCACTGAACAAACCCTCCTATGAATCCTGGCGATATGTGCTGCACGATCAGGATCGGCACCGGAAAATTCTTTGGAAGCGCCGCAAGGATAGCTTCGATCGCAGATGGCCCACCGGTCGACGCGCCAATGATAACGATCCGGATTTGCACGGATTTGCTCACCGGTTCGCGGATAGCCGGACGCAAAATTGGCGTCGCGCTTCGCAAGCGCGGCCAGCGCCGTACCACCTTTACTTCCGACATCAGTTTTATCGTCTCAAGCATATCCCGAATCGTGGCTTCATGATCCGGATGACCTACGCCAGCCGGGCGGCGAAGTACCGCTAATGCGCCAGCATCCATCGCATCGAACGTTGTAAAGATCTCATGGGGATCCTCGCTGCCGCTGACGATGACAATGGGTGTCGGATTAGTTTCCATGATGCGGCGCGTTGCTTCCAGCCCGTTCAGCTTCGGCATGTGGATGTCCATCGTAATCACATCAGGCCGCCGGTGTCGCACAAAGTCGAGCGCCTCCTCGCCGTCACGCGCAGTAGCCATCACCGTGATATCCGGATCAAGGCTGAGAAAGTGAACAAGGAATTCACGCACGACCGGCGAGTCTTCCACCACGAGAACGTTAATCATGGAAGTATCCTCAGGATGGAAGGCCAATAAGACGCCGGATAATCTCCAGCAGATTGCTCTGATCGAAGCTGCTCTTTACAATGTAGGCATTAGCACCTGAATCAATGCCGCGCTCGCGGTGTTCGCGTGACCCCAACGCTGTTACCAGCACGACTGGCAGCCTCGCAAATTGTTTGTCGCCACGTATTTTGGTTGTGAGGCCAAAACCATCCATACGTGGCATTTCAACATCTGACACGACTAAATCAAACGCTTCTGTTTTAAGCCTGGTGTACCCGTCAACGCCATCCACGGCGGTATCAACACGGTAGCCCGCTGATTCCAGAATACTCTTGAGTAGAGCTCGCGAGGTGATGGAATCCTCCACGACCAAAATGGACTGTTTTCTCGCCCCTTTGTGCTTTTCGGCGGATAACCGGTGCACGCTTGTGAGCTCAGGGACCGGATGCTTCACCGCGGATTTCAATAGATCCAGTACATTGAGTACCGGCACCACCTGTCCAGTGCCCAGAATGCTTACCCCCGCGACATTGCGTACTCGCGTCAGTGGGCGGACGAGGGGTTTGACCAGTACCTCCTCCTCACCAAGAATCTCTTCCACCAAAAATGCGACACGGGCGAGGCCCGAACCAAGAACTACCGCCGGCGCTTTATTCGACGGTTCAATCGCCGCGACCTCGCGTGGCAATTCCAGCACGTCGCTCAACCGGACCAGAGAAACTGGGTGTTCATGCACCAAGACAGTTTCACGGTTCTCCACCGTCTGGATTTCCTTATGTGCGATCCGAATTACCTGTTCAACGTTAGACGACGGAATAACAAAAAGCTGCCTGCCGGCGCGAACCAGGACGCCGCGGAAATTCGCAAGCGTTAATGGCAGGAAGATATGGAAGACCGTTCCGCCACCGGCATTTGACTTGACCGTGATACTGCCGCCTAGTCGTTCCACCTTGTCGCGTACAATCGCAAGCCCGAGTCCGCGCCCTGAAATATCCGTGATGATGGGACTGGTGGTCACACCGGATTGAAAGGCGAGGGTCACCGACTCCGGTTCCCCCAGTTGTTCCGCTTCTTCGGCGGAAACAACGCCGAGCTTATGCGCTGCGGCTTTAATCATGGCAATATTGAAACCCGCGCCATCATCGGCTACCAATACCTCAGCTGTACCGCTGTCTTTCTGCGAACATGCCAGCGTGATTGTTCCGTGCGGCGGCTTCCCTTTGCGCAAGCGCACTGCCGATTGCTCGATACCGTGATCAATGCAATTTCGCACGAGGTGGATAAGCGGATCTTTCATTTCTTCCAGAATATGCCGGTCGATCTCGATTTCGCCTCCTTGAATCACCAGTTCTATGCTTTTGCCCTGCTCTCTGGCAAGCTCGCGAGAGAATCTTGGAAATATATCAAGCAGCGAGGAGAATGGCAGTAACTGCATCTCTTTGACATCTTGGCGCAGGCTGTCTGTCATGCCGGCCAGCATGCGCTGATCCTGTTCCGCTACGCGTTGTAGCCTCGCCAGCCGGTCTTCAAGCAATTTCATGTGAAGTTGCTCGGCATCCAGATATTTGAGCAGCCTGGGAAGTTCCTGTTTCTCTCGCGAGGTATTGCTATCCACGGCGTCGCGCGTGTATCCGCGGTCCACCAGGCGCAATGCCGGCTGAATATGCAGCCGCTGTTTTTTCCATACAGCAAGTGTCGCGGTGGCGTCTCCCAACTCTTTTGCGCGCTGACCTGCCGACAGGCGCGGGAGCAGCAACTCCTCGACCTGACGCATTACCGCGTCGAGTTTTGCGGCGGAAACTCTGACTGTCGCGGATGCAAGACTGGGAACCTGGGCCAGCGTTTGCATAGCAGCATCCGTCCCAGACTCGGTTGGCGCATTGGCAGCAAGTGTTGGGGGTGGCGTTTGCGTTGCCATGGTTGGGTCAGCATGTCCAGACAATTGTCCCTTCAATGTGTCGTCGAGCTGTCGAATCAGTGTATCCACCAGAGGTTCTGGTGCCCCGGCCACATCCTTATCGATAGCGAGAAGTCCACCCAAAGTATCGGTCGTCCGCAGCAACAGCTCGATCAGCGGTGGCGACGCAGCCAAACGTTTGCTTTTCAATGCGGAGAACACATTTTCCAGGGACTGGCAGACCGCTTCGATCTGGGTAAGATTTACGGCCCGGGCAGCCCCTTTCAAGCTGTGTGCGTCCCGAAAGATCGTCTCGACGATGTCGGCCCGTTGTCCAGGTGCAGGATTTTTTTTCAGCGCCAGCAGTCCCGACGACATCGCCTGGAGATGCGCGTCTGCCTCCAGGCGAAATGTTGCAAGAAGCCTCTTTAAAAACGCATCATCTTTATCTGTCATGGATCTATTCCGGCCCAGGCTACTGTTCGGCCTTCCCCCCCACGAGAGCCCTCAGTCTTCCGCCCATCTCATACAGCCCCTGCGCAGCCAGTTCAGCCTGCTTGGTACCAGCGACGTTCTGCTCAGTTGCCTGTTTGATGTTGTTCATCGCCATCACTACCTGGTCCATGCCCACCATTTGCTGCTGGCTGGAAGCGGCTATTTGGGTGGCTGCCTGCGCGGCCTCACTGATGCTTGCGGATAGCATGCGGATAGCCTCATCGGTGTCGGTGGATTGTTTTACGCCGGCTTCTACCGCTTTATTGCCCTGCTCGGTGGCGAGTACCGCGGCGTTGGTCGCTTTCTGAATGTCGCCCAGGATGGTGCGCACCTGCCCGGTGGCCTGCCTGGATTGTTCGGCAAGGCTTCTGATTTCCTGGGCAACGACACCAAAGCTCTTGCCTTGTTCTCCCGCCCGGGCGGCTTCAATGGCGGCATTCACCGCGAGCAGGTTCGATTGCTCAGCCAGGTCATTGACGGTAGCAATGATCTCGCCTATGGAGTGGCTTTGCTCTGATAGTTTCACGATACACTCGGCGATGGATTCCATCTGTTCCTGGATGTGATGCATTCCCTGAATGGCTTCCTCCACCGACTTGCGGCCGGCCTGGGAAACGTTCGACGCTTTCTGCGCGCTATCGGAAACATATTTCGCCTTCTGACTGGTAAGCTGTGCGGTTTGCTTGACTTCCTCCACGGTGGCGGTGGTTTCGCTCACGGCGGCAGCGGTCTCGGACGCGCCGGACGCAACCTGGCTGGTGGTGGCAAGAATTTCCGCGGAGGACGACGACAGCTGGGCGATGCTTTCCCGAAGTTGCCGGGTAATCATGCGGCTGAGATGGAATCCGATCATTAGTCCGGCGAGAACGGCAAACAGCGAAACGACCGCTAACGTTAATGTAAAAAGTCCCACTTTTTCCGTGAGATCAACCCTTCCTTTGTCCAATAGTCTGGATTGCCGCTCATAGAAAAACCTGGCTTTTTCGATGAGCGCGAGACTAATGGGGCGGAACTCCTTGATCGTGAGGGCCAGCGCTTCCTCACGTTTCTGCTCCAGTGCGAGCCGGACAGCATGATGCTGAGCCCGCTCGAGCTGTTCATGCAACGATGCCATTTCGTTTACCAGACTGAGTTCCTCGCCATCTTCTATCAGGTGGCGCATTTTTTCGAAGATTTGCCTGAATTGCCGGTCATTGGTTTGCAGCAGGGACTGGTTCAGCTTCTGAAGTTCCGGATAGAGCAGGACACCACGGACGTAAGTCTGCTGAGCAAATGCGGCAGTGCGAAGTTCGTTGGCGCTTTCCAGCAGCCGCTCATCTACATTAAGGAAATGGTTATATGTCCCCTGCGTCTGGCTGATTGCATAAAAGGCAATGCTGGTTACGAGCGCGAGTAGCGCCAATATGATCGCATACCCTCCGATTATTTTCCTGCTGATGGTCATGGTTTCCCCGTCGAACTCGGTCTTCTGTTATCGCGAACTTGAGCAGCTACTGCATTGCATTCTCTTTTTCTCGATTACCCTTTTAACTTGCGATCATTCATCTTCTTGTCAGAGCCTCTAGTCCGCGACTTGCTCCTCCACGACCAGGTTTTCGTCCGCCAGGAGTTTTTCCGCGTCGAGGACCACCAACCGCTCGGGAGTCACCCCCTTCAGATAATTCTCGCGAACGCCTGTCAGCGTAGGCAGGGAAGGCTGGATGCGTGTCACCGAAATACGGCGTACGCCGACAATGGCGTCGGCCACAATGCTGAAAATGACTTTCCCGGATTGCAGTACGATAACTTTGTTGAGGTCAGTCAGTCCTTTTTCCGGCAGCTCGAAGACTTTCTTCAGGTCGATAACCGGAAATATCTCTCCCCGTAGATTGACGATACCAAGCAGAAAGGCGGGCGTGCAGGGCAGCGGCGTCAGGCTTTCCAGGGAAGCAACCTGGCGGACATGGCGGGATTCAACCGCGTAGCGTTCATAGGCAAGGGTAAATTCCACGACCTCAATGCTTTCATCGCTCGTCTCTTCCAGTGGACGTTCCTGCGCCAGTGCCAGGGCCCGTGCCTGCAGGATGCGTTGTGTCTCTCCGCCAGTCGGCGCCCAGGCGCGTTCGACAAGGGCCCGCGCATTCTCGAGACGCTGCGTGATCTCGCGGAAATTAGTGCGTACCTGTTTCTTCTTTTGTTGCGAGGCTGGCGCGTTAATATTCATCTAGAGTTCTTTTCTTTATATTCCCGAGGCCGGTGCGACAGGTTTGATTGCACGGATGCAATAATCTGCACAAGCCGCCCAGCGGTCAGCCCACCTGACTCAGGCAGAAGCTTGTCATATGGGTAGGCACGCAACAGCGCCAGCGCATTGTCGAAGTGCCGACTCGCCTCGGCACGCCGGCCTTGCGACAGGCAGAGATTGCCTAATGCGAAGTGGGCGAGTACAAAACCCGGATCGAGATAAAGTGTGCGTATTAGCGATTGTGTTGCAATTTCGCTTTGCCCTAACTCTTCGTGGACTGTGGCCAATAGAAAATGTGCTGCCGGGTTCAGTTTGTTGGCGGCAATTGCTTTCTCACACCACTTGACTGCTTCGACGAGCTCCCCGCGATTGGCATGAAAACGCGATATGCGGCAGAGTGCATCAATCTCTTCAAGGTTGGCTGCGCTTGCAACGCAGTGCACCTTTACGGGTTGAACCGGCCCATTTGTTGCTTCTGGGGATATTTCCGTTCGTGTGTTTTGTAGTGAACGGTCTACTTCTTCATCCTCGGAAGCTTGTGGTAAAGCCGGTGCTGACATGCATAAGGCGTTTGGTGGCGGGTGCGAGACCGGCACGGAATATTCGGCTGTGCTTATCTGCGACTTTGGGTTCTCCGTCTTGTGGTAGAGAACTGCTCCAGGAAAGGCTGTGGCTTTGAACTGTGGAAATAGGCTGTTCGAGATTTCCGCGGGACTTACGACGAGCCACCCGCCGCTGACGAGGGACCGGTGGAAATTCTGTCCAGTCTTCTTTATCCATTCCGGGCTGAAATACATTAATACATTGCGACAGAAGATCACGTCCATCGCATTGGTGTCGTTAATGCCAGAGGGATAGGCATCTTCAGCGAGATTAAGGGAGGAAAAAGTCACCCTCTTGCGAATATGTGGCAATATCTCGAATTTTCCATTTCTTCTTCGTTGAAAATATCGTTCCTTGACCCAGAGTGGCGTATTGCGAAATGACCATTCGCTATATAGACCTTCAGCTGCTTTCTGCAGGAATATGGGGTTTATATCTGTGGCCAGGATTGTCGCGTTCCATTCCCCGGAGTGACGGATCAACCGGTCGAGAAGCATAGCGATCGAATAGGGCTCTTCTCCCGTGCAGCAGCCCGCGCTCCAGATACGCAACGGGCGATTAGCACGGGTGCATGCGCGCATCAATTCCGGAAAGAGACGCTCCTCAAGTACCTCAAAGCATCTTTTCTCGCGGAAGAAATAGGTTTCGCCGACTGTCAGATGGCAAGCGAGTATCCCGATCTGTCGGTGTGTCAGGGGAGCGGAAAGGAGTTGGCGGACACACGTTTCCTTGTTCGCCGTCCCAAGTGCAGGCGCGGCGGCAGTAATCCCCCGTTCGAGATCGCCCCAGCGAGTGGGCGGATAGTGCAAGCCCATCTGCAGGGTGAGTCGTTCGCTTAGCTGTGAGAGAAGTGGATGAGGGAGAGTTGCTTGCATAGTCGTCTCAGGGAGCATCCAGCGCTAAATCCAAGGACTCTTCTTCTTCCAGGGAAAGGAATTTATCGAGATTGTGGATAAGAATCAGTCCATCGTTAAATTTGATAATGCCTTCCAGATATTTGAGTTCCGGAAGAATTTCTTCTGCCGAGATCAGGTTATGCTCAAGACATTCGACAACCTCCGTTACGGCGTCTGCCACGAGCGCTACAGGACGACGTTCCATATGCGCAAAAATAAGCAGATCAGTCAGGGCGATTTCTCTTTCCGGCAGATTAAAACGTTGCCGGAGGTTGATGACCGGGATGAGTCGGCCCTGCAGGCTGACTACGCCAAGTACGATATCCGGCGCGCTTGCTAGCGGAGTGATATGGACCATACGCACTACTTTCTCTACAGCCTCCAGGTGAAGGGCATAGCGCTGATCATCCAGAATGAAAACAATGTATTGATCAGCCATTTACTCGGATATAACGTAATACGTGATCTGACTATAACTCCCTGAATAATGCAGGGGAGATGTCGCGCAACCAGCCTTGTGGGCTGAAATGACGCAAAAAACATGCTGTGCGATCATCAGTGCCCTGTTTTGGGGTGGACAATGATTGCTGATAGAAGCTATGAGACTACAAAACGATAACTTTAAATAGCTGTAAAATCTTACAGGTAAGGATTTTGGGTTAATGGAGGACGTTAGCCGTAATCCTTTAACAACAAGAGTTTTCATCGAACCGAGAACAGATATGCGTTCTAATGTTACGGCGAGGCTGCATTCTATACACACGATGTGAGTAGAAAACTCGTAATTGTTGTGTCTAGCATAATGCTACGTAGCATCGGACAAGTATCAGAACACATGAAGTGTGTTTATTCTTAACAGTAACTATCTGAATCCATCATGAAACGGCTACGGGAATTTCGGGTTATGTTCGATCTAACGCAAGAGGAACTTGCAGGGATCCTGAAAGTCACGCAGCAAACCATAGCCAGGTGGGAAACCGGAAAAGCCGAACCGAACCTTGCCGCATTAAGCGACCTCGCAGTGATCCTGAACACTTCGGTAGACGAGTTACTGGGAATTGACAGATTTCCCAAAATGATAGAAAAAGGATACCGGCAATCCGTTTACCTAGACCACATGGGCGGGTTCTGGGGGCATCTCGGCTTGCTTTATCCAAATGAAACGAAAACGCGCTGGTATCCTATCACTCAAGATACGGCAAATTTTATCGAAAGATGCCTTCGGGCTCGTCAAGAAGAAGGCGGCGGTGACTGGACTATTGTCTCCACGCTGAACAACAGGCTTCTAGTATTCGCGATGCAGGCAATGAAGCGTGTCTGGCTGCTGGACAATAATGCGGAACAGCCGAACGACGACTGGGAGCTCACATGGGATGGCTACCAAGGACTCTCGCCAGAAATTTACCGGGCCTTGGAGGAGCGGTTCTTTGGACTGGACGAACAATACCAGGCCGCCTACCCGGCGGCCCTGCGGAATATCCTCGACGAGATCGTGAAGGAAGACGGGTTTGATGACGAGGCCAAGATCGCAGAGCGAATCCTGGATACACATATTCATTTCCGCGATGGCACGTTAATTCATTACTGGATTGAGACACAGGACATCATGAATCTCGTTCTGGACGCCGAATCGGGCGCTTCACGGATATTCAGGATTAACGGCGGGGAATTTAAAAGCTATTATCCTGCTACTTCGATCCGCATGATCGATCTACCTCTATTGCAATATCGGGCAGCAGAAAAGAGAAATGCAAAATCTCTTGAGGAAGAAGGCAATGCTCGGTAGATGTAAGGCGCTGATAAATCTTATCGCGTGTTGCTCGCCGCGGCGAGACGATCGCGCAAGATGGGAGGAGGTTGATTTTAAGGTTGGAATCTGGACTAACCCAGCTTCACGCATGTTGTGTGACCAAGTCTCTACTCCAGGACAGATGGGTTGCGCACAAATGTCCGTGGCTTACCGTACTTTGTAATAATGAGATGAAAAATGCATGTGAAAATTTTTGTCGTTATATTTTTGATTATTTCGGGTCTGGCCGGCTGTGCGACTAATCGCTCTTCTAGCCGGTCAGGACAAAATGACGAATGTGCTTTAGCAGGAAGGGCTTTCGTTTACTCCTGCACCAGTCGGAGGTAGTCCGGGAAGTTCCAATACCCCACTGCTCGCCAGGGTGCTTACACCATGCCTCAGCGTCAATCTGAGCCGCATCTTTATTTAACGCGTGAAAGACTGTAACAACTCTTTTCAGAATTATCAGCTAAACAAAATAGTACGATTCATGACTCCAGTGGATTTGGAGAAGAATAGGTGCGGCGTACATTGAAAAAATCGAGGTGGAACAATGCAGGGATACGTTGTAAATAGGAGGTATTAACGAAAATCTTCGAAATCAATGCTTACAGATATTACTGGCGGAGAGAGAGTCCTCCAGACTGCTGTTCTTTCATATCCCAGCAAGTCTCGTAAACCCTTACCCAGCTTAGCTTTCACTTCATTTTTTGTATTGACGTGTTTCAGATTGTCCCATACTATCCCGGTCTCAAATGTAGGTAAAAACGAGGGTAGAAATGAGACGACGTATATCTAGGTTATCAGTAAAAGAAGTGGTTAACAAGAAAGAAGCTGGCTACTACTGTGATGGCGGTGGGCTGTATCTCCAGGTGAGCGATTCAGGTACGAAGTCATGGATCTTCCGCTATACCTTGAACGGCAAGAATCGACACATGGGGCTGGGGCCATTCCATACCGTGTCCCTTGCTGATGCACGTCACGCTGCCGTCCTCTGCCGCCAGTCGCTACTGAAGAAGATCGACCCTATCTCGGCGCGAGATGCTGAGCATGCCCGGCAATCACTTGAAGTTGCAAGATCGATGACCTTCTCTGAGTGTGCCACCGCCTATATCAAAACCCACCGTTCCAGCTGGAAAAACAAAAAACATGCCGATCAGTGGGCAAACACGATCAAGACCTATTGTGGGCCGGTGATTGGACCATTATCAGTACAAGAAGTGGATACAGGTTTAATCATGAAAGTGCTTGAGCCCATCTGGACGGAAAAGCCTGAGACGGCAAGCCGCTTGCGCGGCCGTATTGAATCAGTTGTGGATTGGGCCACAGTTAGTGGATATCGAGAGGGAGAGAATCCGGCGCGCTGGCGCGGGCATCTGGAGAATCTGCTTCCCTCGCTCAAAAAGAAGCTGAGGGTAAAGCATCATCCGGCTCTTCCCTTCAAGCAGATGGGCGAGTTCATGGAATCACTTGAAATCCAGGAAGGCGTTGCTGCCCGCGCACTGGAATTCCTAATTCTGACAGCAGCCCGTACCGGCGAGACGATTGGTGCAAGATGGGAGGAGTTCAATTTGAAAGCGGGAGTCTGGACTATCCCAGCTTCGCGGATGAAAGCCGCCACAGAACATCGGGTACCTCTGTCCGAGCGAGCACTGGAGATCGTTCAGGCGCTAAACAGGATCAAGCAGAATGATTATGTATTTCCAGGGCAGAAAGAAGACAAGCCGCTAACAAATATGGCCATGCTGGAGTTGCTCAGGCGGATGGGCAGGACCGGCCTGACAGTGCACGGCTTTCGCTCATCTTTTCGCGACTGGGCATCGGAATGCACGAGCTTCCCAAGAGATGTGTGCGAGATGGCACTTGCGCATACAATAACCAATCAAGCTGAAGCGGCGTATCGTAGGGGTGACCTCATCGAGAAAAGGCGGAGGTTAATGGAAGAATGGGCAATGCATTGCCTCAACCTGAGACGTCCAGACGGGGTTAATTTATAACCAGTTAGCCGGCGAAAATACTAGTTTTCGGCGAAACTTTTTTTGTATAAAGTAGTTTTGCACCAAGAAAAAACATTTCGCTATGGAGCACATTCGTGAGGTATTGAAGAAAGCCACGGCTGGGATGCTGGTAGCGGCGTTGATTGAATCGCCCCCTTTGAATCGTAGCGGCTAGGCGCCGCAAGATGGTTATGGCACGGCAGGCAAAGATAAAGCCGGCCCAACCTAACGAGCTATGGAGTATGGAGTATGGAGTATGGAGTATGGAGTATAACTTTGTGACTACCGACTGGCTAACGGGATGAAGTTTCGCGCCCTGACGATTGTAGATGTCTTCAGCAGGCAAGCGCTGGCGATAGAGATGGGCCAGCGCTAGTTGAGACGAACAGGTGGTCGCTTAAATCAATTGGTCGCGCACCAGGGTCCTCCTCAATATTTTTTTGTCGAAACGGAATTGAATTCTCGGGGCAGCTGCTCGATCTTTGGGCGTACCACCACTGGGCACGGATCGACTTCAGTCGGCTTGGAAAGCCAACGGAAAATTGCCACATTGAGACGTTTAATCGATCATTCCGGGATGAGTGCCTGAACTTGCACTGGCTTGAAACGCTGGAAGAGGCCAAAGTGATCATCGACGACTGGCGGCGGGATTACAACGAGAGTCGGCCTCACACGACTCTCAACGATCCGTCGTCGACTGAATTTGTACGTCCGTCGGCCTTCCAGGCCCTGTCTTGGCTTAACCAAGGCGGAAAACTAACTCTCGGAATGGCCCCTGGAACCAAAGCGGATCAATGGAGCGGGAATTTTCCATTTAGACCGGTGCTAATTTTAGGGGCGGGTCATAACACTAACTCCCAAGCTTTGTGCTGGTGTAAAGAGGGGAGTATTTGTGGACAGTAATATTTGTGGAGTTGTTTCTTGCGATATCGTAGCCCATAGCCTTTCAAGCGTTGAGGTACAAGGGCAACGTCTTCAAGCCATCAACACTGTCATTGATAATATCATGAATCGGAATCCTAGCGAGACCGTGTGGGCATCATCAGGTGATGGTGGGCATGAAATTTTTCTTTCTCGCGAATGGCTTACAGACGCTATTGACCTTATTTTCCAACTTCATATGTGGGGGCAAAGAAACGCCCCTCTTCGGCTAACCGCGCACGCAGACTCAATATCTGGCATTCGAAGACTTCAAGGGGCAGATGGTCGAGTCCAGCTTGCGCACGAGCTGGTGGGTTGACAATGAGATCGATATGGTGTTTGAGAAGGAACGCCTACTTATGAAACAGCGAGGTTATAAGATACTAAGTCTTATCCCTCTTGATTTGGATGGCTATCTTTTTAGTGACAAATGGCGGAGCGGCAAGGCAGAACAAGTCAAATCCCGAGTGACCGCCGACTTCACCAAATCCTCAAGTGATGAGGCAATATTCGAAGCGTCATTCAGGCGCCTAGTGAAAGCCCTTCGTGCTGATGACTATGGAAGAAAAAAAACCGCCCATCTCGAAGATATAGAGCAACAGCGGGAGCGCAAGGCGTGTCGGCGTCAAAACCGTTTTTCGGATGACCTCCTGCAGGATGTCTTGTCCAGCGTCAGATCAGCCAACACGCGCTTCGACCGGGCATTCTCTTCCGCAAGCTGCGCAACCGCCTGACCTCGTTGGTACCCAGGTCGCTGTACTTCTTCTTCCAGATATAAAACGTTGCTTCGGATATGCCAAGGCTACGGCACACCTCCATCACTGGCGTGCCGGCTTCCCGCCTGTCGTATGCCACCTGCACCTTGGTGAATCGGGATCTCTTCATCACTTCAAACTCCTTCAATAGGGAAAGCCATGCGGGACTTTACTCTAATTTAGAACCGCCCCAGTTTTTAGGGATCACGTCACTACTGCCAACTTCAGATAACTCCACGTTTTCAGTTAGCCGATGCCTCTGCGGGCGATTGACACAATGATCTTCTGATTAATTTTCATTCTGGTTGCCATCCGAGCCGCGTTAAGATTCGGCTTTCGCATTGTGCTTTACTGAAGGCCGTACTCCTCATCGTTCATGATGCCTTGCTCGTGGAAAAGGCCGCACTGTGACTTCCGCGCATAAAGCTCAAACGAACCCTTCAAACTGTTCAGGTTTAACTTTTTTTGCGACCGCCTGCCCAATTGATTGAAGCGCTCCGATATGTTCAATGGAATCGAGTCTCTGAACATTTTCGGGCTTGATGTCTGGAAGTCCTAGCTCTCTCAATCCTTCTGATGTCAGGTTGGCATTAAAGCGAAGATAAGTAAACAATTTATTCGATCCCCTTGGTGCGGACACGCCAATCATATCCCCCACTTCCCGATCCAAACTATCGCCCACCAAGCACTTTCCAAATACCCGGCAAAGGAAATCTTGCTCGTTCAGTGCAGCAGCCATCAATGCGGAAGGGAGCGATTTGGCGTTGTACAGGACATTCATCTGATCAGGATCCAGGTCGGCATTGGCCCCGGGGCTGGTACCTGTTCCAATCGAGACAATAAGCATTTTATCCTCCCCGGTTGTCCAGTTCATTTCGTAAGGTTTGATGGTTGCCATCAGGAATGCTTGGAAAGCCGGATTGTTGTAGGTGGTGATGCCCCCATCGACAAACACAAATTCCTGATTGCCGAGTTTCACGACTTCCGGTGGAAAATAGACAGGTGCGGCTGTACTTGCCCGCACCAGTTGCCAAAGAGGAATGTAGAGGTTGCAATTATCGCGCAAGCTTCCGTCCTTGCGGACTGTCTGGTTGTACATGGCATGGGGATTATTAGAGATGGGCCAGGGCGAATCGGTAGTGGCATTACGCATGACCATCATCAGAACAGTTTTTAGCTGATCGCTTCCCAACAGGAGCTCTTCCTTTGTCTGCGGATGCTTGAAGACTTGGCGCAGCTTGTTTGCAAGGTTTTCGTCTTCATACCTGTACCGCATGCGTTTCAGCAGTGATGCCTTGTCGAACATTTCCCTGCCGCTCTCGACATAGAAACTCTTGATTTCCGAGACTTTCATGCCAACAGAAATGCAGGCTGCGATAATCGCGCCAGTGCTAGTCCCAGCAACGAAGTCAAAATAGTCCGATAGCCGAAACTTATCATCCTTGCCTAGTTTTTTGCGTAACAGCTTTTCAATCTCACCTAGTATTTCAACGGTGATCATTCCTCGTATGCCGCCCCCATCCAGCGCGAGAATCTTTTTGGGGCCGATTCCTTGTATCAAGGTTTTCAGCTTCTCGGCACTTACGTTGGAATTCTTCACGCTTTCTCCATTGAAATATTGAGCAATAAATAGGAATTGCAGTGATTTAACAGCTTAAGTTGCCTTGCTACCAGAATTCGGGAAGGCAAGGGTTAGAAATTGGATGAGAGCACCGCCTTATAACAAATCGTTGGCCTCCACGATTCATGCCTTAGATATATAGTTAGCAGCTTTATTCATGTACAACGCCAAATTTAAATCGTAGATGGTAACCCGCCTCCTAGCATCCCAAGTTGTCAATGATACCGTTACATGATTAAAGACGTTTCGCCACTCAGGATGATGATCCAGCACGCGACAATGATTGGCCACAAGCGCCATGAAATCGGCTGCATCATTGAATTGCGGGAACTTAAACGTTTTAACGATATACCGGACCTCAGCATAGCCAAAGTTATCAACATACCAACCTTCGTAATCTTCATACGACAGTATTGAAGTTAACTCTACATCTCCAACGGGTTGGGTTCTCGCCTTACCAAAAGAAGGTTTCGGATATTCGTCTGAATCAGGCCGCTTCTTCAACCCGAGACTAACTGCGATACGATCAATCAATGGACCAATTTCTGTCGGCCAACTTGCATAATCGATATGCTCGGCTTGAAGGCCTGCTAAATAGCCAATCGCCTCGGGGATCTCAAACTGATCAAAGCGACGTTCACAGTCGACAAAGAGCGGGAGTATAAAACGGTTCGAACGTCCATATCTGTCGTCCCCGTTGTGGAGAATAGGAAGTGAAGCAGACTGCTCTAATTCAGCAATTACCCAGTCATCACCTCTCGGCACAGTATTGTTCTCCCGCCTGGGCAGCCAGTTCTTCCCAATAAGAGCGATCGTTGCATGGGCCTCGCCAATTAGAGCCCGCAGTCGATCGGGGAAATGCTCTCCTCCTCGAATTTCACCCACATCCACCGACACCCGAACGAACTGTATTCTCTTTTCTATTTCGTTTTTAAGGAGGAGAGCGATAGGGGCCGTGTCCTGACGCCGATAGCTGATAAAGAACGTGAATGGTTGCATTCAGAGATGTGCCCGAGCAAAGTGCAAGTAGTGCCACATTATCAACTAATAATATACCACGGCGAGCTAATGTAACGGATCCCATGTTCAGTAAATTTAGAAAGAGAATCCACTCAAAAGCAACTCTGCCCTATCCAGGTCCGTTAGCAGTAGTATCCCGTCAAACTGTTAATTACTTGATCTTCTCTCCGCGTGATAGGGGATGTCCCGGAAATTCATCTTCCATTTGCTCACGACGACCCGCAGCGATTCGCTGGAACGGCTCAGAAAGAGATTGGACATGTCAATTCCAGATTAGACTACGGAGACCTGCTGACTTGCGATGGCAATGCGAATCTCGTTCAACACGATGCCTTCATTGAGCTTCTTTTCCTTGATGGGTGCGGTGGTGCAGCGCAATGGAGTCGAGCTGCCGCGTGAAGACGGGTGATCCGGAATTGCCGCCAGTCGTGGGGCTGCGATAGCGAATGAAATGCTTTTCATATTCCGCAAGACTGTTGTCGTAGAGGGACACCGCGAGTTCCTCTCCGCTCGGATGCCCGATGACATAGATGCGCTGATCGGCGACATTGGCAGGATCTATTGTCGGTAAGTCCGCACAGGGAGCAAGCGTGTAGCAGGTGTCGGGCATATCGATTGCCAGTATGCTGACGTCCAGTGCAAAGCGCCGCGAGCTATAGAGCACCCCAGCCAGTTTTACCTTGGGTCGCCTGGGAAGCCGCGTGAATTCGGCCACGGCTTGCTCGGGGCGAAGCGGGGCCTGATCTGATGGGTCTTCGCTGTTGACGTCGGAATTGGTGAGCAGCACGATCTTGCCAGCCCACGCGGGATTGAGCAGGCCGCCTGCGACCAGGAAGCCAGTCCCCTTTGGGGCGCCCGTGACACCATTGCTGATGCGGGCAATCGCGTTGCAGCGCTCATACAGGCTGTCCAGCCATTGCAGGTAAACAACGCTCTCGTCGCCCCACACGGCTTCGAACCCTTCCGTTTTCACGCCGTCCATGGACTGGAGCGGCTTTTCCACTGTCACCCCTTCTTTCTGCAGGGTGGCAAATTCCAGCGGGGGCAGGAGTACTTCACCCAACGGCGTCTTTTCCATCTGCCACACTTCCTTCAGTTGCCGCAGCGTGCTTCCCAGCTCGAATGCATCGGCGTCCGGATGGCGCACGTACTTCGCAGCAGAGGTGAGTGCCTCGTCCTTGTCCCCCACCGCTACACACGCCTCCATCGAGGTCGCGTAGTCCCAGATGCCGCTGACACCTCTATCATCGATGTCCGCCAGGATTTCCTGTGCAATGATTGCAGGGTCGAGATCATGGGTCAGCGCAATGCGGTCCCGCCGTGCACGGGTAGCAAGTGCTGCGAGGTTTATTCCCTGCCAACGGTAATCGCCGCTGCGGTTCTGCCAGTCCAGAATATAGGCCGAGATGGCGCGCGTCGGATTACGGGATCGTTTTGGCCTGAGGCGATAAAGATTCCGGCTGTACGCTCCATGTCGGCGAAGCGCCGCTTGCGGCGCATTATGGAGAGGGTCTTTTTAATCTGCGAGAGGTTGAAACCGAAAGGATCGATGCGATTGGTGAGGTCACGAATATCGCCGTAGCGATACTCGCGCAACGCCAAGGCGAGTTCAGCCAGAAATTCGACGGCTTCCATGGGGGCTTTCAGTAAGCTGAGCTTTTCGGTAAAGTGAGCCACATCGCGGGATGAAGATCATATTTATTAAACAGCAGAAATGCTTCAAAGGTCCGGCAAGGCGGCCATGTATTTGTTCGTGTAGTCCACGACCTTGTCCTTAATCTTGTCACGTCTGCTGAGCAGGACGTGTTCATTGATCGTGACTTTGCCGGAGCAATTCTCAAGCTCCACCCAATCCTTGCGGATTTTTGAAGAAGAGCACCTGTGTCAGTACCGCTTCGGCCTTCAGGCTGAAGGCCATGAGGGTGATGAGAAAATTGTCGTTATCTCCGGGCTGCACTAGGGAGACCTGAAAGCGGACGGTAATCGGGTTTTGCTTTCCCGGTCGAAGAGTGTGATCCAAGGCTTGTTGGGGTCAATTGATTTCATTCTTCCAGGGTGGAGACTACCAGGGCAAGCGCAGTGGGGGCAGGTCCCAGAAGGACAGTTGCGACCTTGATCGCCTCATGCGCTTCCAGGCCGTCGGCATGCTCCTTGTAGGAGGAAAACCTCCTGTCCTGGATTACCCAGCCGATATTCTCCAGCACGTCGAAGTAGGCGTTGTACCAGTCGATGACGTGGGTCTTGTCGGGCACCTTTTTATTGGCGGCTAGCTGGGCGAGCAACTGGAGTTGACGATATCTGCCCGCCGCTCCGCCGAGACGCCTTTAACGAATGAGACGATATCTGAGGCCACCACCACTACCTGATTCTTTTGCGCATCGAAGTCGATGACAGGACCTCGGTCAATGGCCTCGAAACCTGCGGGTGATTCAGGGAGGTCTATGTTGTTCAGGAAGTGGTTGGCAGATGCTGGGGTGACGATACTCGTGGCGAAACTCCCTTTGTGATTAGTTTGAATTTTTTTTCGGATCAGTGCGATGGAACGATGAAGCTTGAAAGCAATAAAGCAAATGAGGTTATGGTGCCAAATTCATTATTTCAAGGCCGAGCCAATGCCTGAAAGTTGCGAGTCGTCAGGAGGAACTGGCAGGCCCGGGCATTGTTCCACGTAGGGAATGTCGGGCGATACCCATTCGCGCCATTCTTGATAGCTCATGTTGCGCATGAGTTTTCTACACAGCTCATCGGGCCAGATATCTGTGCGAGGCCAAAGCCTCAGCATTTTGTCCATGCCGCCCGAGGCTATACGCGTACCATCCGGACTGAATGCTACACTCAGCACCGCACCCATGTTTACTGCTTCGTTCTCGTGCCCGCGTATGGGTATGCCGATTGGCTGTCCAGCGCTTGCATTCCACAACTGCAGGGTTCTGTCATAACTACCGGATACCAGGTAGGTACCGTCCGGGCTGAAGGCGACACTCGTCACCCAAAGCTTATGCCCCTGCAAGGGCTTACCAATGGGCGAGCCGCTCCTGGCGTCCCACAGCCGTAGGGTGCTATCACTACTGCCCGAGATGATGCGGTTGCCATCCGGGCTAAAGGCCACGCTCCACACTGCACTCTGCCCGCGCAGGGGCTCCCCGATGGGCTTGCCGGTTTTGGCGTCCCAGAGACGCAAGGTCTTGTCCTCACTGCCCGAGATAATGCGGCTGCCATCCGGACTGAAGGCCACGTCCATTACTCTATCCTCATGCCCGCACAGGGGCTCGCCTATGGGTCGGCCGGTTTTGGCATCCCACAGCCGCAAAGTCTTATCCCCACTGCCGGAGACGATGCGGTCACCATCCGGGCTGAAGGCCACACTTTCCACTGAACCCTTATGACCATGCAGAGGCTCGCCGATGGGTCGACCTGTCCGAGCATTCCATCGCTGCAGCGTCGTGTCTCCATTTCCAGAGACGATCATAATGCCGTCGTAGCTGAGCGCCACACCCAGCACCCCTCTTATTAGCTCTTGCCTATCCCTATTTCTACGCAGGGGCTCCCCGATGGGTTGGCCAGTGTTGGCATTCCACTGTCGTAACGTATCATCACTACTGCCTGTAACGATCCGGGTCCCATCGCGACTGAAGGCGACACTTGTTACCCAGCCCTCATGCCCATGCAAGGGCTCACCGATGGGTTGTCCCATGTCAGCGACCCATAGGCGCACGGTTCCGTCCCGGCTGCCGGAGACGATGCGGCTGCCATCGGGACTAAAGGCTACACTCGACACTACACTCTTATCCACGCGCAGGGGCTCGCCGATGGGCCGGCCGTTACTAGCGTCCCACAGGCGCAGGGTGCTATCACTACTGCCCGAGACGATGCGGCTGCCATCCGGGCTGAAAGCAACGCTTTCCACTGTATACTTGTGGCCGCGCAGGGGTTCGCCGACGGGCTGGCCGGTCCTAGCATCCCACAGGCGCAGGGTTCTATCACTACTGCCCGAGAGGATGCGGCTACCATCCGGGCTGAAAGCAACGCTTTCCACTGTATTTTCGTGTCCATGCAGCGGTTTACCGATGGGCTGTCCAGCGCTTGCGTTCCACAACTGCAGGGTCCTGTCATAACTACCGGATACCAGGTATGTACCGTCAGGACTGAAGGCGACACTTGCCACTAGCCACAACTTATGCCCCTGCAAGGGCTTACCAACGGGCTGGCCGGTCCTGGCATCCCACAGGCGCAGGGTGCTATCACTACTGCCCGAGACGATGCGGCTGCCATCCGGACTGAAGGCCACGCTTGTTACTCCCTCCTTATGACCGCGAAGGGGCTCGCCGAGGGGTCGGCCGGTTTTGGCATCCCACAGCCGCAGGGTGCTATCACTACTGCCCGAGACGATGCGGCTGCCATCCGGACTGAAGGCCACGCTCGTTACTCCCTCCTTATGACCGCGAAGGGGCTCGCCGATGGGCCGGCCGGTGTTGGCATCCCACAGCTGCAAAGTCTTAGCCCCACCGCCGGAGACAATGCGGTTGCCATCGGGGCTAAAGGCGACAGCTGAAATCTGCTCTTGGGTGGTTATTATTTTCTGGGAGTTTCGTTTGCTTATCAGCATAGTCAGCAGTTCGGATTCTATTTCACTTGCGGGCGTTATGCGCCATGCGGCAAGCAGTTGCAGGATGGCACGCTCGTCACCACCAAGCTGTGCTCCACTTGCAATGGCCTGACTTTGAGCAACCAGCCTGAGACTATTTGTTTGCGTTTGTGCTACCACCGCCTTTGTTCGCTGCTCCTCAGTATTTAAATATGCTCGAATAGTAACGAGGAGGGCGGCGAGTACGATGAAAACCCCTCCCTGAAGATACCGTCTGCTTATTAGCAGTTTCCGCGCTGCTTGGGTTTGCTCGGCTGCCAGCGCTGTTGCTGCATCTTCCCGTTCCTTTGCAACTTTCAGCTCAGTTTCTGCCTTCCTTTGCTCCGCCTTGGCAAGCTGCTGGGTAATGCGCTGGCGCTCTTCTGCTGCCACTTGTTTTTCCTGTGCCGCCACAATTTCAGCCTGTCGCTGACGCTCTTCTTTTTCTTGCTGCAGTCTCTCGGCGAGGCGGGATGCGGTCAAGAAGGCGGCAACTTCCCCAAAATGGTTCTTGTACCGCGGTTTTTCAAAAAGTGCCTCAGCATTCGCCAATCGCTCGCTCTTGATAAGCCACGCGTTACCCCGATTGTTTTTTTTCCAGGCAAGGGCTTCGCGCTCAAGTGTATGTAGCGTCCTAAGATCTTCTTTTTCTGCAGCAAGCCAATCTTTTAAGGTTTTCCAAAGCCTCAGCAGGCTCTCATGCGCGATTTCCACAACATCTCGGCCTCCGCGGCTATCAATCAGGAGCAAGCGCTTATTGATGAGCGCTTGAATCAATTTGCAACTTTCAGAGTCAAATCCGGCCAAATTTGCGATTTTACGAATCGGTTGATTCGTATCCGAGTCGATCGTGACAAGGTGGGGAATGAAAGCGTCATGCAACGCCTCAAGCTGCTTCTGCCGTCGATCTGGATCGACATCAAGTATGGATTCGATTTCGCTGTTGATGACGTTCTCGAGTCCTCCCATGGTCTCGTACTCATCGAGCTTCAGATCCCCGTCTTCGCTGAAGTCCCGGTAAAGGCGCGACAGGGTGAGGCTTAACAGGGGTAGCGTATCCGCACCATCCTTGTAGTCTTCCAGCAGCTTTTTTACCAGATCCTGTCTGATCTCCAGTCTATGGCCGCCTCGGGTTGCCCGCTCGGCTGGTCGTTCGATAATTTCCTTGAACTGCGTTGACGGCATGGGTTTGAGCGAGTCAAACAAGTCGGCTTTGAGCCCTGTGAGTTGCTTAGCAGTTTGCAGCTGCGCATACCGGTCGGAGCGAATGGTAAAGGCAACAATCAGCGACAGTGCCGAACCTTCGGGTTTGCTATCTTCGGAGGGGATATCGGCATGCAGCACATTGCCAATAAGGTTTAAAAATTGCTCTGCCTCAGACTTATTTTCGGTAATGAAGAGTTCCTCGGCCTGGTCAATCGGCAGCACCAGCGTGGGAGAAGGCGCATCCTTTGGGAAAGCCACCAGTACCTTACGCGCTTTATCCTGGATTTGGCGCAGCATTTGCTTAAACGTTTGCGCGCCCTTGCCCAGCTCGGCCTTGATCTCGCCTAAATTCTTTGGTGTCAGGCCCAAGGCCTGGTTGGCATAATGGATAGATTGCGCAAGCCCGCGATCCCCAAAGATGGGGCTGGATTCCGGACGAACTACAGTCAAAGGATAGAAACGCCGCTCATCCCGTTCCAATCTTGAGATTAGGCCTGCGCGGAGGAAGGATGACTTGCCCGTGCCGGAGGCACCGAGGATCACGAAAAGCGGCGTGTCCCCCGCAAGCCGCAGCTTCTCGAGTTCCGCCAGGCCCTGCAGTATTTCGGCGTCGCGCCCGAAGTAAATCCCTGCATCGATGACATCCAAAGGCTCCAGGCCGCGATAAGGGTCGCGATCCTGTTCTCTGGTGTCGGTGGGCGGCCATGGGAATGTTTCCGGAAGGGTGCCAGATATGCGTGCATCCAACAATCCCAGCCGAATGCGGGCCAACCCGTCAGCAAGAAAATGAACCGGCGGCTCCTTGGGACCCAGCGAAATCTCTGTGACCGAACCTTCGCCAAAAAGACGAACACCCTGCCATTCCCGGGTTTTGTCGGTAACGTCGAATTGACCGATCTGGGCGACAAGGATAGGAACGTTAAAGTTTTCTGCTGTGCGATATTCAGCTACGCATTCGGAAGAACTGATCCAATCTGCTGAAGTCAGGCAGAGAAGCGCCTGGCTTTGCTTGTTGGCTTGCGCCAGGGCATCTTTCCAGCGCTTGCCAAGCTTGATGCCCGTTTCCAGATCGAAATCGAGGAATACCTCGTCCTTCCACCCTTGGGATTCTAGCCATAGCTTCATCGCAAGTGCCTCGCGATTGTTTTGGCTTGCGTGGCTCAGGAAGATCTTGGCCATAGCGTTACCCGAGATCTTTCATTTTGATCCATGTCGTCTGCCCGGTCCTGCTCTCGACCTCTTCATACATGTGCGCGGTTCCACCACGTCCGTCGCCTTTGTTGCCATCCCACAGGCAGATGAATTGCACTTTCTTGATGCCGTATGAGAGAGCGGTGTAGAGCAGCCACAGGTTGCAACGCTCGTAAGGGTCTACACCCTTGGGCGGCGGCCCTAGTTCGTCGGGGAGGATGCGAGGAGGTGGTGTTAGGCTTGATGTCAGATCGTAGTAGCGCTTCCTCCATTCCTCGCCTTCCTCGGAAGGGAGAATCGATTTCCGGATGAAGTCTGGTTCCGGAAAGGGCAGCATAAGTTGCAGGCGCACCCCGCGTTTTTTGCATGCTTCCAGGAACAGGATGTCCCCGCCGCTTGCCCCTTGGGCAAGAGCAAGGTCATCCGGTCCTGCTCCGAGTTCATCGAGTGCTTCATCGATTTTTTGTGCCGCAACCTCTGCCTTGGCTTGCGGAAAGCGCGCGGTTTTACGTCCTGGCTCATCAACCCTGTGGCCGCTGAAGAGAAACACCTGCCGTGGCTGCCAGTTCTTTTCTGGCTCATCAAGCTCACTCAAAACACGCTCAAAGGTAGCAATGCCCGCATCCACCGCCTCCAGGCGAAAGCCCAGATCCTTCAGCATTCTCAATTGCGCGCAAGCTGAGTCGAGGTAAAACCAGTTGTTGTCGCTTATAGCAATGGCTTCCTTGTAGGCTTTCCGGACCAATGCCGGCATGGCCTCCAGCACATCAAGATCACCGAGTGTCGCTTTCGCCCAATACAACTGGCCGGGGTCGGTCTCGCATTCCGCGGCGAAGCGCACGGCCCCTGCCATTATCTGCATTGTATGGTCGTAGCGATCCTCACCGGTCAAATGCCGGTAGAGATGCATCAGGGTAAGGGCATTGATACCTGAGAAATAGTGGCGCGGATCATGTTTGAAGCCTCTCGCATAACTGTCGATGGCAGCGCTTAGCAGGGCATCCTCATAAGCGGCATCGTCGACCATTTGTTCCGAAGTTCTTCCGAGGCGTCGCCATTTCTTGATCCAGCCATCCTTGTCGATCCGCCCCAGCAATGCCCAAATCTCCGCATCATTGGGATATTTCTTCAACACCTGACGATAATGAAGCCTTGCACGATCCAGCGAATGGCTTGGCTCGCCCGCCAGCGCCAGCCTTTGCAGGCACAGGCCCTTTTCCCGCAGACCGTTGAGGTTTTCCGGCTCAACCGCCAGCCCGCGCTCCAGCTGTTCCAGCGCAAAGCAGAACCGGCCTGCCTTGCGCAAGGCTTCTCCCGCCTTTATCCGTGCTTCTGCACGGAAGGCGGCAATGGGGGCTTCATCAGCCAGGAGGAGCAGATCACCGATATGCCGGGTCGAGCATGCGAGAGAGATACGGTTTTCCCAGGCATCATGCTGCTGCCAGAATTCCCGTACATTGCCTACCCGCAGGGACTTCCAGTCCGGTTCCTGCAGATTTGGAAGCAAGTGATAAACAGGACTTTCCTTGCGCTCGTGCCAGGAGGCCATGGTGGCTTCGACCATCTTCGCGAGGCTGAGCCTGTCGGCCTCCAGGGTCGCTGGGTCGAGCTTGCCATCCAACAGGTTATAACGCAGCTTGCGCTCAGTGTAGAGATCGAAAGCAGTGGTAACTCGGCCGCCACAGACTAGTATAATGCCGCGCGCTCGCAGGGCGTGCCGCACACCAAGTTCGTACCAGACATTGGGATTGTCGATGGTGAGGTCGGCAACGACCAGGTCGGCGATCAGCAATTCCTGGAACATGTCGGTGATGATGTCGCCAGCGCGCTGTTCCTCATCGGCGCGGAAGACTTCCATATCCGCCGCTTCCAGCGCTGGACGGATGTACGCCGAATATACTGAATTGAAATCGATCAATCGTCCGTCCAGACCGGGCTTGCTGCCAAAGGGCATGGCGACAAAAGCGTGGGGTTTCATGGAGAGAAGGTCTTGGGCCAGGCTGTTATATGATTGTTTGGAATGGCTAGCTACGTCAATTTGCGTGAGTTTCTACCTATTCTCTCGCTCCTTGTTTTGGGTGCTGCGCAGTGCTTGGCCTGGGCAATCTCAACCTTCATTAACCATAGGAGGCTTGGCACCGAGCATAAGGAAATTTTTTCAGTTTGCAGGAACCGTTTGTTTGCGAGCATATATTTAGAGACAATTCCGGGAAAACAGCGCAATTTATCAAAACTGTCCACTGGAGTCGTTAAAAGTTAGAAAATACCTTTCAGATCGCCCCAGATTCAAATCCGTTTTTGTATGAAATCGAGCAGGCGCAAGTGAATAGAAGTAATATCATTTCTATCTCGTAGGGATAGGTATATTCCTCCTCCGATATCCGCTGGCATTTTTGCTCCGGCTTCCCTCACTACGAGAACACGCTCCCGGCCCTTCGCCTCCATGAACATACCCATTTCGAATATCACATTATCTCTAGGTGCTGCGAAATTTTCCTCGCCGAAAAACTCGTCATCCTTTGTCAGCAGCATTATGGCACCAAGACACGTCTTGGATGCCAAACCGTTGGGATGGCCGGACCATCTATTGCTGACTTATCATGCCAACGAGCAAATGCCAGAATGAGAACGCCGTGGCAGCGAGCCATAATGTTTCTTACGGCATCAAAGGTATAAGGCGACCGCAGTGGTAATCCGGACACCTGAAATTCTTGAGGCTCGATGCCTGCGTCGCGTAAATTTTTAGTATTGCGTGCTTGAACGTCCTCTGTGCCTCCAAGAGATTATGGTCTCGTGGAACACTTACAAAAACACGCTTGGCGCGCGGCTTTGCTTTATCCATATTTTCTCCAACGCAGCGAAAGTGATCAACAATCACTTTGTCGTAAACTAAATCGTTTCACCCAATTCCAAGCGCTCATTTAGGGTCCAAGCAAGAATCACAGTACTTCGAATCGGTCGAAATACTCTGGTGGATAGACTAGGGTGTCGATGCATTGTAATTCCCCATACATCACATGTATATGGAAATAATGCAGATATGAATCTAAAGGTATTGGATCAGAACTTGCCGCATTCTAATGACGGTAGCTCTCCTTGTTCCTTAAGCGTCCCCCTGCTTTCCAATATCATCAGGTGTTCACATGCTCGCTTACGCAAGCTTGCGGTTTCCGCTCGGCGTCTTAAGGCTGCTAGATTAAGAAGCGTCTTAATGAGGTCCGTCCGCCAGATATGGTTGCCGGCGTTCGCCTTGACCACCTCCTCGCGTTGCAGATGGTGGACTACATCGTGAGCCACCATGACTTGAACATGCGGCGGGCCTGCAGGTTGATGAAGCAATCGCGCAGCGTCCAGTACTATCAGAGCGTCAAGGATCGGAAGCAGGCATTAAGAGGGCGTATGCGGGAGATTGCAAAGACACGAGCGCGTTATGGCTACCGGCGAATCCACGTGCTTCTCAAGCGTGAAGGCTGGCAGCTAGGTAAAAACCAGGCGTATCGGCTTTATAGCGAAGAGCAACTGCAGCTTCGCTCGAAACTGCCCAAGCGCCGCAAGATGGTCGTGACACGCCAAGCAAAGATAAAGCTGAGCAAACCCAACGAAGCATGGAGTATGGACTTCGTGGCCGATCAGTTGGCCAATGGCATGAAGTTTCGTACGTTGACCATTGTCGATGTCTTCAGCAGGCAAGCGCTGGCGATCGAAGTGAGTCAACGCTTGCGAAGGAACATGTGGTCGCCGCTTTAAACCGATTGGCGGCGCGCCGGTGTCCTCCCCAATATCTTTTTGTCGATAACGGCAGCGAATTCTCGGGCAGTTGCTCGATCTTTGGGCGTACCATCAGCGGGTACAGATCGACTTCAGTCGGCTTGGAAAGCCAACGGAAAATTGCCACATTGAGACGTTTAATCGATCATTCCGCGATGGATGCCTGAACTTGCACTGGCTTGAAACGCTGGAAGAGACAAAAGCGACCATCGAGGAGTGGAGGCGGGACTACAACGAGAGTCGGCCTCACTCGACTCTCAACGACTTGGCGCCAGCTGAATTTGTACGCTGGGCGGGCCTTTCAAGCCCTGCCCCGGTTTAACTAACGCCGAAAACTAATGCTCGGAATGGCCCTGAAAACCCAAGCGGATCAAGCGACCTGGAGATTCACTTTCAAACCGGCTACAAAAAACCATAGTGGGTCCGATTTTCTAAGCCTTAAACAAGGATATTTTATGAATTTTGACTCTTCTATCTCTTCCAAGGTTGCCGATACCAACGATAGAAACAAAGCATTTAAGTATTGGGCGTTTATTAGCTATAGCCACCGAGACAGGGAATTGGCGTCGAAATTGCATGATCGGTTGGAGAAGTATCAGGTGCCGACCGAATTAGTAGGTCTTAAGTCTATCGATGGATATTTACTTCCAAAACGTCTTTACCCAATCTTTATTGATCGTCAAGAATTGCCCTCTTCTTCCGGTTTGACGAAATCCATTCGGGAGGCGCTTTCAAATTCTCAATATCTTTTGGTAGTTTGCTCACCTAATGTGGTCGACTCGGAATGGGTCAATAAGGAAATTCACTTTTATAAGTCTCTCGGCCGAGAAACTAAGATCCATTGCGCAATTGTGGCTGGAGAGTTAAGTCCATCTTCTCGCATCAGTGCGCTAATTCCTCGATCGCTTCAACTTGAGGATGAGCCGCTAGCAGTAGATATACGAACTACGAATAAAGATCGCCAGCAAGAGATGATTAGGTTGATATCAGGTCTTCTCGGTGTAGATTTTAGTGTATTGAGAAATCGCGAAAACATTCGAAAGAAAAATTCAAAGATCAGATACGTAATGCTCACTATATTGGGCCTCATTATCCTTACCACAGGAATGTCATATCTGAAAAGAGAACGTACAATAGAAGGGCATAAGATTTTGCTTAGTAGCGCGGGGATTGAACCAAGACGGAATGAAATTATTGACTTTGGAGAAAAGGTCCGTAATGCGCCATCTCATGCTGTAATCCGATGGCAAGATAAAAGTTTTATCAAATGGGAAGAGAGTCTGCAACATTCAGCCATACTGGATGATGTAAATTACGCAGTCGATATAGAAAATCAACATGTGATAGTTTTAGGGCGTGACAATCAAAGTGTTATTGGAGTGTACAAACTCCCTCTGATGCACGCGATTCTCGGGGAAGTAGATATCGCAGACGAATATACGTTCGATTTTGAGGGACCTATCATTCGGATGTCATCAAGTATTTATGTTATTGGACTAGTAAAGCAATCATCATCTGCTGGTGGTGCTGAGAATGCAATAGCCGTAGTTGATCCAGTCAATAAGCATATCGGTATTGCTTGGAATGAATTAGAGGAAGATAAACGGGGTGAGGGGCTTTTGCTAAGTCCAGATTGTATGCACTTAGGTATCGCTACTCAAGACCTTAAGCGTATCAAGCAATTTACGTTTAAGTTTAATTCGAATCGAAAGCTAAATTACGTTTGGCAGACACGGTATCCAGGGCGCTGGATGGAGTTTTTTGACGTTGCGGATAAAGGTATTACCCTTGCCTGTGGGGAAAGAATTCTGGCTGTCGTAGAGAAAAACGGAGAAACAAAGTGAAAATGAGCATCCGACAAGCGTTTGCGGTGATAGCGATACTGTTTATGCAATCTCATCATTCCAATGCTATTGGCTCAGAAATTCCACAAGAGCTTGATGAGATTGCCTTCCGATTCAAGATAGGGCCCTATCAGTATACGTTGGGCAGATACAGTGGAGGTGCACAATATGGCGTGTTTGCGCTTTGCCGTGGACCAGGTCGTGTACCAGAGTGGGCTTTAGACGACGATGAGCAAAAAAACATGAAAGCGTCTAATCCGCGCCGTAAGCTCGAGTGGCCAGAGAACGATTGTTTTGGCCGTTTATACCATGGAGAGGGAGGTGCCTGGCTGAACTCACCTGACCAACGTTATTTTTATCTTCAAGACGTCCGCTATATGGACCATGAAACATTTTATCTGATAGATGTTACCCGTTTAACTTCATTCGATAATCTGAAAACTCCAGCTAGCGGAGGTAATGCTGGCGGGTCCGGCCCTAGCCCCGCCACTGGAGAAGTAGCATTTAATAATTCCAGCAGTCTGCTGGCAGTGCTAAGTGAGGCTAAGGAGTTGTGGATTTATGACCGAGTACAGGATACTAAGTGGGTTTTCCGCACATCGATTCCTGGATTTTACCAACTCGCTGCTATTCAACCACTTGATAGTCAGCGCATCTTGCTTTGGAGCGACAACGGAGAAGTATCGCTCTTAAATATTGATAAGCGTGAGAAGAAACGAATAGGTACTGTTCCTGGTTTCAGAAATGACCCTAATTCGTTCGATCTTAGATTTGTTATTGTCTCCCCAAATCTTAAGTATGCTACTTTTGTTAGCAAAAAGGGGGTCTGGGTCCTCCATGTCCCAAGTGGAAAAGTCTCGGCATCTGTCTCGGCAACAGAGAAGTGGGTGCCTGACGTCAGTTGTGTTGACCAATACGGCGTCGAGAAGGTTGGCACTGTCTTGCCAAGAAGCGCGGGCCGTTGCGGACGCACAATTATTAAAGACAATGGCAACACGACAATAGCAGGTGCAGATGGATCGCTCCGAGAATTAAAAGCAGCCGGGTCAGTGAATTAGTTGTGATGATAACAACCTCGGCTGACCGATAAAACTATCGCATTTTTTCGACTAGACGCTCGCACAGTATTTTCCCGCCCAAGCTGCCCTTAGGCCTGTGAGAGTTATAGAAAGCCTTCCATTCAGCCAGCTTGGCATGCAGGTTAACCGTCTTTATAGGTCGGCAGCTGATATGACCTGCCCCTTTCATTAGCTTCATAACGTAGTAGAGTCCGATTCTTAAAAAGGAGTGGACCATGAAGAAGCGAATTAGCGTGGAGCAGATTATTGGATTTTTGAAGGAAGCGGATGCGGGCATGGCTGTGGTGGAGTTGTGCCGCAAGCATGGTTTTTCCGATGCTTCCCATTACAAGTGGAAGGCGAAGTTTGGCGGCATGGACGTCTCCGATGCCAAGCGGCTTAAGGCCTTGGAAGAGGAGAATAACAAGCTCAAGCGACCGCTGGCTGACGCACTACTTGACAACGCGGCATTGAAAAATGTCGTTTCACGAAAGTGGTAAACCCACAAGCGCGGCGGGAAGCTGTTATGGCTCTGAAGACAGAACGACAGTTCTCTGAACGCAGAGCTTGTGGGCGGTAAACATTTCCACTTCCGTATTTCGCTATCGCGCCCAGCCAGACACATCCAGGCAATTACATGAGCGCGTTGTTTCGCTTGCCGCACAAAGGCGGCGCTTTGGCTACCGGCGTATCCATATTCTGCTCAGACGCGAAGGCTGGTGTGTCAATGTTAAGCGGATCTACCGACTGTACCGCAACGCGGGATTAGCAGTGCGAAAGCGGATCGGTCTGACAGAAAGAGCTCCCTTGCTACTTCCTGAAACACCCAATCATGCCTGGTCAATGGATTTCGTGCATGATGGCCTTGCCGATGGCAGACGCCTTCGCTGCCTGAATGTGGTTGATGACTGTACCCGGGAAAGCATCGTCATCGAGGTCGATACCTCTATTTCGGGAGAGCGCGTGGCACGGGTATTGGACCGAACTGCAGAGTATCGGCCTCTACCAAAGATGATCAGGGTCGATCACGGACCTGAATTCACCAGTCTGGCAATCGATGCTTGGGCTTATGCTCGCGGTGTAAAGCTGGCATTCATTCGTAAGCTTCCCCTTTTGAGAGACAAGCAAAAAGTAGAACTTTCTGGCAGGTGACGTCCCCCCAATTCTGGTGGGATTCAAAACTAGAATCTGGCCGTTTCTGGCAGTCTGACCTGGTTAGATTTAACGTATTCGCTGGGGTCAGTTTTCCAAGCGAACCGTGAGGTCTGTGATCATTATAGTCGCGTCTCCACGCTTCGATGATATGCTTTGCCTGCTCCAGGGATTCGAATTCGTGAGTGTTCAGACATTCATCGCGTAGCCGGCCATTGAATGACTCGCAAAGCCCGTTGTCCGTAGGCTTTCCGGGGCGCGTGAAGTCAAGCTGCACCTTGTTCTCCCAAGCCCAGAAGTCCAGTGCCCTGGAAGTAAATTCGGTGCCATGATCCACTGTGATGCATGCTGGCAGGCGAACCGTCTTGCCAACCCGACTGAGCGCCTCAACCACGCTGCTGCCGGTTAACCGAAAACCCACCTCTAATACCGGACTCTCGCGACTCCAGTTATCGACGACCGTCAGAACCCGAAACGGTTGCCCATTGACCAGTTGATCGTGCACGAAATCCATGCTCCAGCGCTGTCCTGGTCCTGTAGGCGCCGGTGCCGGCCCACGGTGCAGGCTCATACGCTTCTTTCGGCGTACCCGCATGCGCACTTGAAGACCTTCCAGGCAATACAACCTGTGGACTCGAGATTGACATGCCAGCCTTCGCGCCGAAGCAGGACGTGAATACGCTCGTAACCAAACCGTGGACGACTCATGGCAATGTCGCGAATGCGCATGCGCAATCCTGACTGATCCCTGGCCCTACTCTTGCGGTACCAACCGCCGCGAGAGAAATTGCCTAGCCGACACGCCCGCTCAACGCTCACCTTGCACATGTCGATGATCCATTGAACAACTTCCCGGCGGCGTGTCGGCGTCAGACCTTTTTTCGGATGACCTCCTGCAGGATGCTCTTGTCCAGCGTCAGATCAGCTACTACGCGCTTCAACCTTGTATTCTCTTCCTCAAGCTGGCGCAACCGCCTGACTTCGCTGGCGCCCAGATCGCCGTACTTCTTCTTCCATATATAAAACGTGGCTTCGGATATGCCAAGACCGCGGCACACGTCCATCACTGGCATGCCGGCCTCCTTGTCGCAATGCGTATGCCACTTGCACTTCCGTAAATTGGGATCTCTTCATCGCTTCAAACTCCTTCAGTAGGGGAGCCAGATGCGACTTTACTCTAATTTAGAACTGCCCCAGTTTTTGGGGATGACGTCAGCATCCAACCGAGCAAGCCCACGCAGAATGCATATATCGAAAGCTTCAATGGGCGATTCAGGGATGAGTGCCTCAACGACCATTGGTTCTTATCCCTGCACGAAGCACGTGTCCTGATCGAAGCATGGCGAAAAGATTACAATTCAGTACGGCCGCATAGCTCGCTTGGCAATATCACGCCAGGCGAATTTGCGACCCAACATCAATTTTTAACCCAGAATCTACTGCACCGTGTAGCTAATTATGGGGAGTAGGTCACACCAACTTATAAGCCCCTGTCACACTTCAGCTTATCATAACAGAGCATAACCGAATGTTGCAGGCCTCGGTCTTCAGTAGCTCTAAGCTAGTTTGAACTTAAAACGCTGCCTTTCCTGATCTGTAGTAGTCGCGACTTCATCTGACAGTTACCCGATTTAACCGGCGCGGTATGTAAGATCAGATTCAATTGTTCAGTGCTGTAATTTTATCGTTCCATGCCTCCTTTCCGTCAATTAATGTTTGGATGGGTGTGCGACCGCAGCACATCTTTCCCTGATGGGTACGGTCATCATTGTAATGATGCAGCCAGTCATCCAGATCAATTTGCAGTTCCTCAATTGACCTGTATATCTTGCGCCGAAACGCGACCTGGTAAAACTCTTGCAGGATCGTCTTGTGGAAACGCTCACAGATCCCGTTGGTCTGCGGATGATTGGCCTTGGTCCTGGAGTGCTCAATACATTTAATGCCAAGTAGAGCTGGTAATCATGGGTCTCTAGTTTACCGCAGCATTCAGTTCCTCTGTCAGTCAGGAGACGGATGAGGCCTATGCCCTGGACAGCCAGGAAAGGCAGCACTCGATCATTGAGCAGATCCGCGCCTGTAATCGGGGTCTTGGTCGTATAGAGCTTGGCTGCAGCCCACTTGGAGTAGGTATCGACAAATGTCTGCTGATAGATGCGACCAACGCCCTTGATGGTCCCTACATAGAAAGTATCCTGAGACCCCAGATAGCTGGGATGCGCTGTTTCAACCTCTCCACGGGCCACATCATCGTCCTGTTTTTTCTCCAGGGCACTGACCTGCGCTTCGGTCAGCACTCCTCCCGTTTCCGCAACATGCCGCTCTAATGCCGCCAAACGCTTCTTGAACGATTCAAGATCACGGCACAGCGAGACTGAGCGTACCCCCGAGGGGGAAATAAAGATGCCCTTCTTGCGCAACTCGTTGGATACTCGCACCTGACCAAAGGCAGGCTGCTCCATGCAAATGCAGCCACCGCCATCTCAGTTGCTTCTTCAACTCGATTCCTGGGATTAGGCTTCCTGCGGTTGGCATCAATCAGTGCATCAATACCGCCTGATTCCATCGCCGATCGATAACGGTAAAAGGTGTCGCGTGAGAAGCCCATAACCTTGCAGGCCCGGGATACATTGCCAAGCTCGGCTGCAAGATTAAGCAAACCTACCTTGTGCTTGATGATATTTTGCTGAACACTACTTATGGGGTTACTCCTTGCGCTTCGCGCTTAATTTGATAAAGATTCGCACCTCTATCAAACCGGGTAACCCCACCAAAGGCAAGGCCCTACTGTCAGATTAAATCGAAACTACTATACCTGATCTTAACCCCCCCCTCTCAATTTCGCGCACGTATTTTTCACCCTAAGCAATCGCATTGGATTTTTAAAAGTCGTTGACTATTTACCCATCCCATCCCTCCTAAGGGGTAGGTCACACGTTCGATTCGTGTTCAGGACGCCCAGTGTTTATAAGGCTTTCGCCACCGGGGCTGTATTTAAGAAATTGCGATATTTTTTAGATGTAACCAATTTGTAACCGGTTAAGTGGAGCGCACTGGGGTTAACGCCCATCGTCACGCCGCACCGTATTCACTGATGCCAAGTTATCCAAGGCAAGAAGAAGGCGGACACCCTAAGCCCTTCTAGTGCCTTATTTGAGCGATAGCCGCTCTGAATTTCCCAAGGAGCGATTTTCCAACGATAAGGTCGGAGTCCGACGGGGTCAACTACCGGCTTGGCTTGGGCGCGATGATGAGTCAGGTTCGCTAGTCGTGAGATACCGTCGCAGCCTCGCCGCTAGCTGTTCGGGTAATTTGAACGAATGCTCCCATACTCTCAACACCGTCCAACCTTTGGCCCTAAGCAACCTAGAAACTTTCCTATCTCGGCGAATGTTCATTTGAAATTTCGTATGCCAGTAATCGCTGTTTTGCTTGGGAACGTGTCCACATGTTTTACAGCCATGCCAAAAGCACCCATCCACAAACAAGGCGAGACGGTGCTTCGGGAAAATAAAATCGGGCTTTCCGGGTAATAAAGAATTACGCCTCCAGCCCGTGATTTTATGCTTCTTTAATAACCTGACCATGGCCATCTCTGTCGACCGATTGCCCTTAGAACGGATATTCGACATTAGAGCAGATCGCTCTGGGGTAGTATCAAATTTCCTTCTGGACATCCATGTCCTCCGGATGGGGTAATTACTTCCCAAAGTTCGTCAAGCGGCGTCTACTAACTTCCAAAGATACCAGCAAGCAACAGACCTATATGGACGCCACGTTTTTGAAAGGTCTTCGATTAACTCATCATTCAGCTCACCAGATAGATTGTATAGTTTTCGCATCCCTCGCTTTAATCCTGAGTCCGATTTTGAAAACACATCCTGCCTATGGAGTGCAAAAATTAAGAACATTTCAGCAGTCCATCTTCCAATGCCCCGCACTTCGGTCAGTTTAGTTACAATCTCCTCGTCGCTAAGGTAGCTCATTGAAGCGAAGTCAAGTCTTCCGGCATAAGCAAATTGGGATAGCTCGGACAGACATATTGATTTGGCCCTTGAGAGACCTGCGGAAGTCATCTCATTAATGCTTCTTCCTAGGAAGTCCTCAACTACAAAAGCCTCCTCGTTACCTACCACGAGCTTAAGCCGAGCGCCTATTGAGCTTGCAGCCTTGAGTGAGAGCTGCTGCCCGATTATTGACTGCACTAGAACATCAAAAGGCGACGAACTAGGCTTAAGCGTACAAGGGCCTAAAGCCTCGATGTATTCGCTTAAGGGGTAACTCACTTGCTTGAGGTGAAGTTCCGCAGTTGCAACAACATCCATGTTATTGGGGGGAGAATTAACTTGCTTCACATAATAGGTTGCATGAAGATTTTCGGGGTAGATGCCGATCAAACGGGAGCTCATTATTCATAATCAAGTCTTCAAAGATTGCCGCTACCGTAGGCACTGAAACAGAGTTACCAAGTTGGCGGTACACCGATGCATCGTCAGGGTGGAGAGCGAATTCATCTGGGAATCCTTGCAATCGTGCACATTCTCGAGGTGTGATCCTTCTGGGCACACCGTTTTGAACGACACCCAGACGATGTGCATCACTTGAGACCACGGTAATTGCAATACTTGAAGGATCGAGAAATTTGAACACCTCGAAAGACATATTTCCGCACACAGGGTTGTATTTGCCGCCCGCCGATTTTAAGTAGCGCTTCTGGACAAGTGAGGCCAGTGTTTCCTCAACATCTTGATGCGGCCAAAACGTTCTGATCTGCTCCATGGTTAACATCTTCCCATCTTGGTGAGACCCGAAGTACTTCTTCCGGCGGTTCACTATAAGGGCATCCATTAAAGCGATCTCGTTTTCGGCACAAATGCCTTTCATGCCTAAATTCCACGAATGCAGTGAGTTCCCCCCTCTATAGTCGATCAGCCTTACGCCATGCAAGCTTTCTAAGGGCTTTCCCTTTAGTGCCCTTGTTAACCTCTCAACAAAAAGAGGGGTACATAAATACTTTTTATCGACATGCTCCTCCAAAATATTTGAAACACGCGGATACTTTATATTGCTGTGGAACAACCCGTCCTGGAGCAGCGACCGTTTGAATTTATGGGAGTCGGGTGCACCCAAATCGGACTTAATCGACAATCGAGGAACCCGACCTAGAGAGCAAACTAGGTAGAGTCGCACTCGATTCTGTGGAACGCCGAAATTCGAGCTATTGAGCAACAACGAGCAGACACCATAGCCAAGCCTTTCCAGCTTCAGCAGAATAGCGGCATAAGTCCGTCCCCCATCGTGCGTTGTAAGGCCGCGCACATTTTCAAGGAGCAACAATCTCGGTTTGTTTTCTGCATTTCCAAGGAGTCGCTCAATCTCAAAAAACAACGTTCCACGCGTGTCAGCAAATCCTTTCTGTTTCCCTGCATAGGAAAAGGCTTGGCATGGAAAGCCTGCGAGCATGATATCGTGGTCGGGCAGCTCTTCAACAAGCCGAATGTCACCCGCTGGGGTCTCGCCGAAATTTAGCTCGTAGGTTTCCTGCGCCTTTTTGTCAATTTCACTAGAAAAGACACATTCAGATGCGATGCTGCGGCGTTGAAATGCAAGTTTAAGGCCTTCCCTAATTCCCCCTATCCCCGCAAACAGATCGACGAATTTCAGCATCCCAATCCCTCAGGTTCTTCACACCTCAAAAAGAATTCCGCAAGCACCCGCATTTCTTCGGCAGATAAAGATACCGTGCAATGGCTGTACGTACAAAGGGTTTCTGATGCATTTACCCTAATATTGATGTTCCCCGCGCCGCCAATAACATAGCAAAGCTTGTGCCCAGCCTTGCTCACTGCTGCATGCATCTCCCTCGCCGCGCGAGCTTTCCTTTCAATGGTACTGTTTGTCGTTACTTGGAAGCTTACTTCGATTCCGAAGTACTTAGCGCTAGGTGACTTCACGACCACATCGAAGTTGGTGCCCTCTCCAAGGTCCTTGTGGACGACCCCTGGTAATGTGCTATTGCGTATCACTTCCCAAGTTGCTGGAAGGGCGTTTTTTAATCTTTTGACTACGAAATTTTGAGCCAACTGACCAAGGGCGTTTGATGTAGCACCCCCTGTTTGCCTGCTCACACGCAGGTAATTTTCTCTGACGAACTGGTCAAGGTCCGCGCCCGCGGACATTAATGCACCTACGCAACATTTCTCTTTAATTTCCACCGGCAAAGCATCGTCCGTTGACGTGGATCCGAACATTAGAAGCATGGCGACGTCGACCATTTTGGCCGTTAAACTATTAGATTTAAGGAGACTCTTTGCGTCTACCTTTAGGGAAGAATTGCCTAAAGCGCATTTCTCCTGAATTACGGTAAATTTATACTCATGTTCTTTACCGTTCCACGTAAATCTCATTATCCCATCAGGAAAATGATTAGACAAAGGGGGTAATTTATTCAGCGCTTCACCGCCTAGGTCAGTCAATACCATAAGATGCTTCAAAAAGCGTGGCCCAGTCAGCTCGGTATTGCTATCAAGTACATTTTTCCATGCCGAAGGGTCTTTATTAGCTATTTTTAACAGGCTTATAAACGCTTCCTGAGTTTGTAGCAAGACCGGCAGTACGCTTGTCTCACCAGCCTCGAGGAGAATGTCGGTTGGCCAATGAAGAACGGAGCTGGTTCTCAGCTCAGCCAGTGTCCTTTGATATTTTTCCATTAGTTTTACCTATGAGCGGGGGCTTGAATACGTTTTCCTGAAGAATTATGCGGGCAAGCGTCGTAACGCTCGTGAGGCGATGATGCCAACGACCAGAAGAATAGTTAACGGGTGTACTTTCATGTACTTTATGACCTCCTCAGGTAAAAGTACAGTCCTTGGTCCGCTTCCGCCTGTATTCAAACTTAAGCCCTGGCTTGCCTCCGCCGAAAAAAAACAGCTTACAGGGGAGTCGACATGCCAGCCGAATGACAGCTGCTACACGTACTTCCGGGATTAAGTTGCGCGATTCTCTACCCCCCCTCCCAATTTCGCGCACGCTTATTATTGCCTAAGCAATCGGGTTCCATCTCAAAAGTCATGACTTTTGACCCACCCACCCCCTTGCGAAAGCTGTGACTCATTTCCTCTCCAAGTGAAGATATATATGTATACGGCCGGAAAAGGGAAATAAGGCAAGAAAGGCATGGCTATTGGTTTCTAGCCCAATTGAAAAGGTAAAGATAAGGTGAGTTAAGGTACGGATAAAAAGTTGGTCTTTTCTGTAGTTACCTTTTCTCACCCTTTTTCTACCGTTAACCATCTGCTGCATCCCGCATGGATGTGCTTTTCTACCTTATCTTACTTTTTTTCATGGACGAAATAGGTGAGGGCTGGCCTCCCCGCGGTCTCCCGCTTATGTTCCTCAATCAGCGGCGGAGCTAGGCCCAACAACAGTTTTAAAGCGTCCGTCACCTTCGTGCTAGCCTTATTGTTGCAGCGTGACTGCAGTTCGCTCAGGCTGATGCCAGGTTTGGCCTTAATAATTTCAAACACCTTTGCAGCTTCGGGATCAAGCGTTCCCTCATCGTCTCCGCAATTGAATATGTAGTTTACGCTTGCATTCCAATATTCCACCCAGGCAATAGCAGCATGAAGATCCCACTCCTCAATGATGAGTCTGCTATCCATTGCAGCGAAGATCATGGCAAGCATCCGTGCATACATCTCTGAGCGGGCCAACAGGCTACCGCCCTTGCCCTCGCGATCGCGCGTGATGGACGGGTATTGTTCGACCCACAGGTCGCGGGCAGCATCGCTGAAGTTAACCTCATATATATTATCAGCGTGGAGGTTGCCATCGGTGATAACCATGATTGCATCGGCTACCCGCTGCGCCAACTCCTCAATCCTCGCCTCTGAAGTAGGGCGAGGCAAAGCGACGAGCTTGGGCCGATAAACATAGAGCATGAGGAAACGATTCAACAGTCCGTTTGCCACATCGGTTGCAGTGGCTTTTTCGCGAAGTTCATAGCCCGTAATGTGCCCTAACACCGACACGTGAGGCCGGGTAGCCCTTGTGGGACTGTTCTTCGTCAGCGGTTCTATGTCGCGACCATCAAAGAGATTGCGGATAGTGGCGGACAAAGTGTTGTTGTCGCGCCGCAACTGGGAGAGGACGTTATCAAATTCACTCTCGATGGCAAGCAATCTTTTATCCATTACCCCAGGATCGCCACCTCTCCCCTTTTCGTCGGCTTCAACCGGATCACGGATATTCCAAGCGATGCCTTCCCCTGTAGAGAGGCCACCGGTATGGCAGCGTAAATGTTCCTCGACGCCTCGCCGTTTGCTAGTGATTGCATCAACGCGCTTAAAGATCTTGCGTACGGTTGATTCTGCTGTGCCTTTGCGTGCCTTTCCGCTCTTGCCGACGATCAACGGAAAGGGCCGGCAGTGGATCACGGCATCGCCGATACGCTGAAAGACGACTCGCCCGATCGTCGCGCTAAAATAAGCCAGGACATTTGCTGCGACTGCCACAGGATGAGCTTCACTGCTGTTGCAGGCGACCTCGACAATGTCACGAATGAGTGGAGGAAACCCGACCTCCGGCATGGTAGGCGGGGCCAACGGGGCGTCCGACTTCTTATTTCGAGGCGCATCTTCCCGTTTGATGGCTTTGAGGCCGCTCCCGTCGACTTGGCTTATCCTGCCTTTTGGTACCTCACCAGTCCTTTCTATCTCCATTGCCACTGGCGTTGCCGCAGCTTGCACGTTTGTTTTGGCGTGGGGATTGAAGTCTGGATCATCTGCCTCGACTCGGCTGCCAACTAATTGCAGCTTCTGGTCTAGCTTCGGATATGGGCTAGATCGAAGTTCTGAAGTAGGCTTGCAGCTACCCGCTTTCCTTGCCGCCCGGACGGCGTGTGTTACCGCGTCTTGTCCCGACAATGTATGGAGATCATTGAAGTCAGTGGGTCTGCTGCTCATATTACATTCTGAGAAGTCCGGCAGCGCTAGTAGTCCTTCCACGGCTAGCGCTGCTTGCGTAGCTTTGGTCAGGCCCGGATTGCCCTCTGTCCATTGGTCATCATCGGCACACAGAATAAGGGTGGCCTCCTTGTATTGCCTGCGAATGGCCAGAGCCGCATGCATGAGGTTGCCTGCATTGAACGCCACCGCCACAGCGTTGCCGCTGGAGGCGTGAATGCTGCAACCAGTAGCATAACCCTCAGCAATGCAAACGAGGTCGACAGGCGCGCCCAAAAGGCAATATCCGCCGCTGATTTCACCTCCACTGAGGAATCTTTTGTTCCCATTCTCGTCAATGAATTGCAGGCTCGTAAGCTTGCCCTCAATATAGACGGGTACGAGCAGTTGGTTTCCCAACTGCCGGATGCCGCCACAAGGATGTATGCCTTTCCGTACGAGGTAGGGATGATGAGCTTGGGGAGCTTTTGCGCTTTTGTAGATCTCCGCGCCTTTGTCTGCTGCTATCGCCTGACGCCGACAGCGCTCTTCCTTTATCTGCTGGCGCGTCTCGTCGAGACAATCCCGATAAGCCTCCCGATCGGCTGAGGAAATGGTTTTTTCATCTCTGACGTTCCAGATGATCTGTGTTCCGGATATAAAGTCGCCAAAGACGGCGCTATTGCCATCGGGGGAAAGTTTGACATAACCGCTAGTATCTCCGTTGGCTTCCTTGCCTGCCGGGAAACGAAGAAAACCGCCTCCACTCTGCTTTAATGGTTCTGGCCAATACTGATGCTGGTGCATGAAATCAACCAGTGCAGTGGGTAGAAAAGGGCTCATTGCGCCGCCTCCTTTTCTATGAATTCCCAAAAAGCGTTTACCACCGTGGACTTGTTTCGTCCGCCGCGGTGATATTTAGCCGCGCAGGTCTTGCACAGGGGGCAAAAGAAAAGGGCTGGGAGCCGCCAGTTATCACGCGCGGCCTGAAGCACTACGGAAGGCCGAAACGTCCTTGAAAGAGGCTTCAGGCAGGGAGCACAGATGGTATATTTGAAGATAGTAACGGGCAATTTGTGCTTTTCCTCCAGCACTTCCAGAAGCGTCTTGCCCCGAGGCACTTTTTCATACTCGCTCATAATTGTATCTCCCGTTCCCTTATTTCTTGCAGCAGGCTCAAACAGGGGCAATGGTCGATTCCAATTCTTTTATCAGATGGAAGCATCAAAAGCAGCGCACTGGGCGCGGAAAATAGGGTTCTCATTTCGCCCCCTTTGCTTTGGCGGCCAGAGGGCGATCTGATATCCATTCATGCACGTCTTTACTATGCCAGCCACTTGCTGATGCAGACAGCTTGATCCTGGCTGGGAACAGATTGGCAGCCTCAAGTCGGTAAATAGACGAGCGTGACAAGCCGGTGAGCCGCGTTACTGCGCCCATCCGGTAAATCTCATATGTCGGGATCGTTTGGGGATTGTTTTTCATTCCGCCTCCTTTACGTAAATTAATAAAACACAATGCGGTGTCATAGGGCAGCACGCATTGATGTAAAGGAGGATAACAGGGCCGGTATGCACGTTTTCGGAGGCGTGCATACCCTGCAAAATTTATTTTTTTCGTTTAAATATACGAAATTTGTGCCAGACGACCCTTTTCGCTACGCGGAACTCCTTAACTCTGAAACGATAAACAAGCTGTTCATCGTCTGCACAGACCAGCTGAACAGATGCAAAGTCTCTAATTGTGCGCTCCTCGCATTCGGCCTGTATTGCCCCCCAAAACTGAGGAAATTCCATTGATGGATCTCGGGAGAAGACTGATTTCAAATATTGTAAAGGTGGATGCCTGCTGCCGGTGTAGAGGCGCGAGAGTATGTTCTGCACTCTACGCTTGGTTAAGCTCATTTGCTTCTCGCCATTCCAATAGTCGATTCGCGGCTCATCGTCGTCACTGTAATCATCTACGTATTGCACTCTCACTGGGCTATTTTTCATAATTGCCTCGCGCGGGTTGGATTCCCTTTTCAGGCATTTCCATAAGGTTTCATTGTCCAACAGCCCATGCTCACGAATAAGCATTGCGATAAGCTTACGCAAGCCTTTCGAAGAGTCCTTGGCTTTGCTTGAGGCGAAAACGGCTAATCGTTTGAGGTAGTCGGCTAGCGAGGCAGCAGTATAACGGGTGAGTTGAAATTCCAATTTCTTGAGTCGAGCATGAATTGCCTTCTTGGTGCACGGTGACTGCTCAAATAGAAGTAGAAGGTAAAGGCAGTTGGCGCACGCTAATTGTGCCGGTGAATAGCGTAGGTAACGTTGACGCTTCCGAAAATTCCCATCCTCGTCTCTAGGGGCTCTGAAATTGTGAAATTTCACGCGAACACGCATCTTCTGGTGATTTTGCAGGCACGCCATAAGATCAAGGTCTTCTTCCGGTTGCCACTCCGGCTTTTGCCAATCCCTCTCGTACTCGATATAGGCTTGGATTAGCCGGCCCTTAAGATAATCCAGTTCTTCGACCAGAGCTTGCCAAAGATCTGGATGTTTGGCTAAGTTGCTTCCCAGCTCCATTAATCGTTCTAGCTCAGCGTCGAGGTCAGATATATCGTCGAACAAAACGGTATGTGAAACTTCTAGATGTCGACCGGAAAGCTTTCCTTCTTTTTGGGGAGGCTCAGCCATCAGGTATTTAGCTGTCGGGGTTCTTTTTTTCGGCATAGATGGTCCTTTCATCTACTGAGTGTTTGGAGCGAATTTAAATGGAATGAGGTTGAATAGGTAGGTGACTGCAGTTACCTCGACTACCTTCCACAATTCTGGCAGCCTGCCTCTTCCAATGTTGTTACTGAGTCTCGGGAGTCGAATGAAGGGAACAGCTTGCTTTTACACGGCGGTGTTCGGCCAAGAAAATAGACGCCGTCCAAATGTAAACGACGATTGATTAAAGTTACTTCGCGTCCAAGGTGGAGGATTAAAAATCAGCCACGTTGCTGCTTCTTTTTCCATGATTCAAGAACAAATAGTGCAACTGTATGAGCTGAATGGATTGCGAGGCGCGCATGGCGAGGTTCCAATTTGTAACTCTTGCGCCCGGAGCCATGAGCTGAGCTGGCGTGAGTCCTCAGTGCACCGACGCCATCAACAATCGAGATCAGTCCTGTGAGAATGGTTTGAAGGTCTTGATCTTCAACTTGGCTGGGGTCGAAACCCAAGTGCTTACGAACGATGAGCCAGACAGGCTTCAGGTCTTGCTTAGCAGGACTGACTAGATGTTCATCGTCAATGTAGAGCTTGCACAAGGATTCCAAGATGTTACTCGCGGCCGATACGGCTTCTCTCGGACTCAATTCGACATTTGAAAGCGCGCGGTTAAACTCAATGTCGATGGCAGTAATATTCCCCTCGCGGATAAACTCTCCCAACGTTCTCGAAGGTATGCCCAGTACCCCCAGAATCTTACCGCCCCTGAGGTATTGGAGTTCATATTCGCCGAGAATCTTCGCTATTTTTTCTTGGTCCTTGAAAAATGATTCATCAGAAGAGGCGTTCCGGTCGAACTGGATTTCCATGTAATTTTCTATCAATCGGCCCAAGACGTCGAGCGGCTGCACAGATTGATCTTTATTTGTTATTCGAAGCCACTCTAAAGCCTTTACCGCTTTACTTCCTGGCGGTGGATCACCGGTAGCGCCTGCATAAGTGAAAAGACTGTCGAGAGTGGCGTGACTTTCTCGGCGAGAGATTATTTCAACGCAAACAGACAGTACCGGAGCGGGTATTATTCGGCGCATCAGTTCGGAGCTTTACCAGCTGGTAAATAACGACTAACACTTAGCATTTTTTCAATAGTAAGGACGTATCGTTGGTTGGTGTTGAGGCTTTTACGGCTCTAGGTTCTTGGTGATGGGAAAGTCGGTAGTTTAACGCGATATCAAACCATGTACTCCTAACACACGAACGCAAACCAATTGGGGCCTACTGGTAACGAACCTGCGTATCGCTTCCACTTCACCCGGTATTGATTAGGAAAGAAGGAATAACGGCTTCGACTTGACGGAAAGATCGTCTTTCCGTGGCAGTATTGCTAGGCTAGGGGTATCCTCCAGTGTTGGCCGAGGGTTCTAATGCAAATTGCTGGGGGTCGTATCAGGCTTTGCTATATCGCCACTAATCGCTCAGGATAGGCGAAGATCGGAAGCTAGCGTGGAGCATTGAGATTGGAAACGTTTATGAGCGATACGAGTTGAGTCCAATCCGGCAGATCAAAATTTCTCTGATTACTCCATGAGGCTTCGATTAAGAAATCGTCAATGCAGGTCAAAACGTATGCAAAACAAGTTATATTATTTAACTCCTTATATATCAATCGCTTACAAACTTTTTTGGCGGAGAGAGAGGGATTCGAACCCTCGGTACGGTTGAAGCCGTACGCACGCTTTCCAGGCGTGTACCTTAAACCACTCGGCCATCTCTCCATCTGAAGAATTTCCTGCCGGAATCGCCAGGGGCGCAAAGGATAAACCAGAATAGATTTTCCAGCAACTTTTGCAGGTACGATAGCGCCCTGGTCGTCTACGAGCTTGTGTGGGTTTTGTGCTTGTACGCAAGGCAGTTAAACCGTCTTGCGGGACAATCGGGCGGGATTATGCGCTTTTCTGGTGATTGATCAGAAAAAAGCCGGAGCAGAAGTAACGAACAGCTTGTATTTCCCTGATCACCCATCCCCTGACAACCTATCCAAAGCGGCCATCAAAAACGCATGTTGTATTGGACATAGAAGAGATCCGGCGAGACTCCTGGCGCCGCGGTCTTCAGGAAACTGCCGGCAAAAAGCTTCGAGTATCCGACCAGGATATCCTGGTGCCGGTTGACGTGAAGGTTCAAACGGAAATCAATTTCGTCACCTACATAACTGCCTGCCTGGCCGGTAGCATCCCGCAGGGTAGCGGCACCAGCGGCGTTATATAGAAAGTCCTGCTTATTCGCCAGATAGAAGCGGTGGTATTGGGCAGTAAATGTGGCCCATGGTTGCGGATGAAGGTTGATCTGGGCATTGAAGTCGTGGATATTCTGCCTTCCCACGCGGTCGATCCAGCCCAGGTAATAGTTTCCGAAGGGGAAGAGCTGGTTGAAAGTGTTGCGGCTGCCATCATTCGCATTGTTGTCGCCGGAGGCAAAGTCATAACGGAGCCAGAACTGGGGGTTCATGGGCGTCCCCTTGAAGTGATATCCGGCACCAGAGGCCACCGCAAAGGCGGAGAGATCCTGATTGGAGAACTGGCCGAACTGGTACATCCCTTCCAATTCATAGAGGAATTGATTGTAATCGCCGGCAAGCCGGCTACCAATGGTGTGCGTGATCGCATGGCCCAGGATATTGTTGCTGCCTAACGCCCGGTTGCGATTGTCGTCCAGGCTTAGGAAATACATGTCGACAAGCTGGCCTTTCCTGGGCTTGTAAGTTCCCCATAAACCAAAGAATTCCTGCTTGTGATCCCAGTTATCGAATTTGTCTTTTTCCGTAATCATCGGGCGTACCCAGAAAGCATCCAGGTCAAATGTCGGGGTGCGCCAGAAGGCTTTAGCGCCCTGGAAGGTGCGCCGCGTATTGACCCAGTCCAGGGTGGAGATCAGACGCTGCGAGCCGTAGAGCAATTCCTGGCGGCCGATGCGCAGATAAGCCGGACCATCCTTGATATTGGCCAGCTTGATATCCGCAAAGAGGTTCAGCATATCAGTGTGGTTGACATCGGTGGGGGCCGGTGTCAGACCCTGTCCGAAACTGCGTGCATCCAGAAACTCCGCAAATAGCCGCACCTTGTCGCGAAACCACAGATCGGCGTGGAAACGGCTGCGGATTAAATGGTAATTATCGCTGGTGTTGGTTAAACGGGCGTCGGATTCCCGCATGTACCGATACCAGAAGCTGCCGCCGAAAGACAGTAAAAAATCATCCCCCATGGGGATGCGTTTGATGGGATCAAACACATCCTTTTCATGCCCCGGTTTCTCAAGATACCGGTAATCAGCCTCAAACGCGGGGGTGGTCATGAGGGCATAGGGCGCGTTGGGGGAAACCGGCGGCGCTTCGCGCTTATTGCCAGTGACATGATCCCACAGGGAGTAGTATCCCGGTCCCGATGGAGGGATGGTAAACATGCCGGGGCGGGAGGGAGCGGTGACGGGGGGAACTTTTGACCAGTCAAATTGGGCGGCTGCCTTTGGAGCCGCTGCACCCGCCGCAGTTCCTGCGGTGTTGCCGCCAGGCGCGGGTTCCGCCGCGAAAACATGGAACGCCAGGCCAAGTGCCCCTGCCCCCAGGCATAACTTTAATAGTGATCCACACGTCCGTGCGGAAGGTGTATTTTGACAGCGGGCACTGATGGCGCGAGCAGGCAGGGGACGGGGCGGATTCATGGCTTAAGTCCTGTGGGTTTTCTGGTAAAAAATGCCCGCAATTATACCAGAATCATGCCAATTTTGAATCTCGGAGCACCTTAGAATCGCCTTCACCCAGTCACTCTTTTGCTTCGATTCCGGATATCCGGTTCTCTTTCTCGAAGATTCTTTCCTAACGGTAAAATTTTCCTTCGCGTTCTGGTTGAGAGACGATTTCCACAATCCGCACCTTTATAGTGCCGCCACCCGGACGAGGCCATTCTATTTCATCTCCGGTAGAGAGACCAAGGAGCGCGCTACCTACTGGTGCAAGAATGGAAATTTTATCTCCGGCACCGTCAACATCCTTGGGATATACCAAGGTCAGGCAAAAATCTTCGTCCGAGGAGTCGATGCCGAAGCGGACGGTTGAATTCATGGTGACCACGGATGGAGGGATCTGCTCGGGCTCGACAATTTCAGCGCGGTCAAGCTCCGCTCGCAGTGCTTCCTTGCCAGGGAAAGCATTTGCCGGAAGCGACTTGAGCAAAGCTTCAAGCCGGTCCAGATCTTGGGACGTCAGTATAATTTGCGGTGTGCTGTTCATCTTAGCCTCGTTTTCAAGTTTTCGATTAAATCCGGATGAATATTCCGCGAACAGAACGATATCGCTCGAACCTAATGCCAGCGCGATACCAGAGTTCAAAGCCATGCGGCTCCGTTCCTCACCGCCTGCTTGTCGGGCCGGCAACAGCCAGGGAGCAGGCGCGTGACTTGAGCAGCCTTGATCAGTATAGCCTGCAATAAGAAGTGAGAGCTAAGCCGGTTGGAAAGGAAGAAGTGCAATTTTACACTAAACGACGCGAATATTACTCTGGCATCACCAAGCGCCAGCTGGGATTGACCCGCTACCGCGATGGGCGTACAGTCGGAAAATAGAGAGAGGTTCCCGACTTTTTTCTTGAGGAGCTAATGACTACTATGCAATCACCAACGATGCTAAACCCTGCCGTTTTAACCCCGGTCAACCCAGCCATCGAAGATTACATGCGCAGTCTGACAAGCCGAACTGATCATCCGGTGCTGACAGAAATGGAAGTTGTCGCGGAGAAAAACAACTTTCCCATCGTCGGCCGTTTAGTCGGTGTTTTTCTCGAAACGTTGGCGAAGACGATAAATGCTCAACGCATATTCGAGTTCGGCAGCGGCTACGGCTATTCCGCTTACTGGTTTGCAAAAGCGGTAGGCGCCGATGGACAGGTGATCTGCAGCGACGGAGACCCTTTCAATAAGGAGAAGGCCGAGCGGTATCTCGGTTCCGCAGACTTATCGGGGAGAGTCGATTTTCGCATTGGACTCGCCCAGGAGATATTTGCGCAGACGCAAGGTTCATTCGATATCTGTTACAACGACGTCGACAAAGGGGATTATCCGCAAGTCTGGCAAATGGCAAAAGACCGGATTCGCCCTGGCGGTCTTTATATTGCTGATAATGTACTCTGGCATGGACGGGTGGCGGTGGAAAATTATGTTGATATCGTCCCCGGTTGGACTGAAGCAATTCTTGAGCACAATCAGCGGATTTTTAACGACCCCGAATTCGACGCCTTTATCAATCCGACCCGTGATGGGGTGATCGTGGCGCGTAAAAGAATGTGACAATACTCATAATTCAACTGCTCAAGAATTCCCGATTACAGATTTAGCTTGCTTACACCTCAGCTCAGGATCGTGAAGCGAGTCATGGCCCTTTCCCAAGCAGTTTCAATTAATTCTCCCCGGCACAAAGATTTGCGCGTTATTTGAGACGGGCTCTCAACCTCAATTGCACTAAATTCACGCGTATGTACTGGTAAATATTCTATGTCTGGTATCGATTCTGAAATTCTACTGGCGTCAGTTCCCCTCCAGGAACGCAGCCTGAGGGCGGTATGGCACCCATGCACCCAAATGAAACAGCATGAGATAGTGCCACTCATTCCGATTGCCCGGGGCGAAGGAGCATGGCTTTACGACTTCGATGG
>NZ_FMVQ01000028.1 GCF_900102495.1 Nitrosospira sp. Nl5
GAATACGCTGTGGAACAGCATCCCGGACTGCATCGGCGAGAGTGGATAAAGGTCTTCAAGCTGCCCCGCTGGCAGGGACAAAGCGTCCAATTCTTGCTGAGTGATTCGGGCCAGGGGAAAATCCGAGGGTGTAGCAGCGGAAATACCGCTGGTGCAGTGAGCAATGAGGAGTTCAAGCTCGCGCTGATAGATTTCGAGGAATGCTTCAATTGTGGCTCTGGCATATCGCGCTTGGCTATAGCGTATGTTCAGACGCAGTTCACCTTCATAAACATGGCCGTTTATCGAAATGTCATGTTCGAGCGGCGCACCCTCGTCAATCGAATCGCCAACAGTCTCCTCCGTGAGCACCCACAGGGTCTTCTCGTCAAAACTGCCATCGAGTTGTCCCAGGTAGTTGAAGACCACCTCCGCCTTCGGCAAACACGCCAGAGCCTCCCGCTGTTCCGGCGTTCCATGATATTTGAATAAGCCGTAACCCAATCCCCTATTCGGTATCCTTCGCAGATTCTCCTTGATACGCTTGATTCTCTGATCCAGGTCCCCTGATGGGTCGAGCGCCACCGGGTAAAGGGTGGTAAACCATCCCACGGTTTGCGAAAGGTCGATGTCCGCGTATAGATCTTCACGTCCATGGCCTTCCAGATCGACCAGAATCTTCTCGTGCCCGCTCCACTGGCATAAAGCGCTTCCTAATGCCGTAAGCAACAGGTCGTTGACCTGCGTGCGATAAGCCGCAGGCGCCTGCTTGAGCAAGGCTTGCGTTTGCATACGGTCCAGCGTGAGCGTAAAACTGGCCTGGTGATGAAAACTGTTCGGGCCTTGCGGGTTGTCCTTCGGCAGTGCGACGGACATATCCGCCAGGCTTTGCCAGTAAGCCAGCTCGGCTGGATGTTCGCAGGGGTAGCTTTGCAGCCGATGCGTCCATTCCTGATAGCTCGTGGTTTTAGGGGGCAGAAAAATAGACTCATCATTTCGAGCGTTGCTATAGGCGACCTCCAGATCTTCGAGCAGGATACGCCAGGAAACGCCGTCAATCACCAGGTGATGAATAACCAATAGCAGGCGCTGGGCACCATCCGCCATATCGATGAGCAAGCCCCGCAGCAATGGGCCTTCTGTCAGATTCAGACTGCGTTGAGCCTCGTTGCACAGCGCCTCGAGTTGTTCCGCGCTGGCTGCCTTGCGTGCCCATAACAGATTCCGCGTCACAAGTTCACCGGAAATCTGTTGCCAGCTACCATCCACCTGCTTTATGTAACGAAAGCGGAGGGCGTCGTGGTGATGCACCACGGCTTCCAATGCTTGAGCGAGACTTCCTGGATGCAAAGGTTGGCGGCTTTTCAACAGCGCAGCCTGGTTCCAGTGATGCCGGACAGGAATATCCTGCTCGAAGAATTCAACCTGGATGGGCAGCAAAGGCATGGTGCCTGCCTCATCCGCAGGATTTATCCTGATGCTTGCCTTTATCGTTTCGGTTGCTTCCGCTACAGCAGCCAATGCGGAGACGGTTTGGCGTTCAAACAATTGCCGGGGCGTGATCTTCCATCCGGCACGACGCGATTTGGTGACAATCTGAAGGCTAAGTATGGAATCTCCACCCAGTTCGAAGAAGTTATCGTTCCGCCCTACTTGCCCGATGCCGAGCACTTCCGCCCAGATGCCAGCCAGCGCCTCTTCCACTTCACCCTGGGACGCCTCGTAGCTCTCGGTGTTGGCAAATTCCGGCTCGGGCAGCACCTTGCGGTCCACCTTGCCGTTCGGATTCAGTGGCAGATTCTCCAGTACCACGATTGCAGATGGAATCATGTAGTCCGGAAGTGCCTTGCTCACTGCTTCACGCAAGGCAGCAGTATCCAGCGTGTGGCCGGCATGTGGGGACACATAGGCTATCAGCCGCTTCCCTCCTGTTGCGCCTGGTCCTTCTCCAGCAATTACGACCGCTTCTCTGACCTCGGGTTGAGCAAGCAGCTGCGCTTCGATCTCGCCCAACTCAATGCGGAATCCCCGTATCTTGACCTGATGGTCCAGCCTTCCCAGATATTCGATCTGCCCGTCCGCTCGCCACCTTACCAGATCACCTGTCCGGTATAGCCGCCCTCCCTGCTCATCGAAAGGATCGGCTATGAAACGCTCCGCGGTCAGCCCCCCCCGGTTGAGATAACCGCGCGCAAGC
>NZ_FMVQ01000018.1 GCF_900102495.1 Nitrosospira sp. Nl5
GTCTCGTTTGCTCCGCCATGCCTTAAATTACACATCTGTTCCTTCCTCTCCAGTAGCGGCTCCCATCGTGGCCGCTCAACCACGAGGCTTCTCGGGGCGTTATTTCCCGTGAGCAAAATGCACAGTGTATTTTCAAACCGGATTGATCAGCATGACTGCCGAGGTGGTAGCGGTGAAAGGATGAGGGTTTTAGCGATGCGCACGTACCCAATCCCGCCATTGTATAAACAGGTCCGGATCAAGCGCGGCAATGGCTGGGCGTTGCCAGAGCGGTTGGGCCCAGAAATCATCCTGCTCGAAACCGCACATCTTTCCCCCCGCCTCTTCCAGAACGAGACAGCCGGCAGCATAATCCCATAGTTTCTGCCCGCCGTGCAGATAGAGATCAAACCGGCCGGCGGCCGTATAGCACCACTCCAGCGAACAGGCACCGTAATTGCGCTGGTAGGAGAAGGGTCGCGCGGAGCAGATTCCCTCCGCGAGCCTGGGGGTAAGACGCTTCAAATCAACGTTAGCCATCGCGCTGCGCAACGTGGGCACATGCTCCTTGATCGGCAACTTTTCGCCATTAAGGTATGCACCTTTACCCTGTTCGGCATAGAACATTTCATCCGCCACTGGATTATAAACTACACCAAGCACACTTCTGCCCTGGCGCATCAGTGCCACCGAAACCGCAAAATACGGCAAGCCGTTGACGAAATTGGAGGTGCCATCGATTGGGTCCATGCACCACAATCCGGCGTCGCCAGCGCGCCATTGATCGATCTGCTCCTGTTCCGGCATTTCCTCTCCTACTACCGCGCCGGGATAGATTTTGCGTAATTCCCGCGACAGTGCTTCCTGCGTGACGAGATCGGCTTCGGTAATCACGCTGCCATCAACCTTGCGCTGCCGTGCTACTCGCAGATAGCGGGGCATGACCTCCTGTTGCGCAACTGCCTTGACCGCAGCAATGACTGCATTAAGCACGTATTATTCCGTCCGCCATTTGATCGAACAGCCAATGCTGGGAATTTGCTTATCAGGGCCACGACCGGTTTCTGCTACCTGAAGCATACCTTCGAATAGGTCGCGGTACGCGCCAGGAGGCGCAGCGTCCTTGCGTGAAGCATCCAGCCGGCCACGGTACTGCAACTCGAGCTTGTCATTAAAGCCGAAGAAATCCGGCGTGCATACCGCACCATATGCCTTCGCGACTTCCTGGGTTTCGTCCCATACATAGGGGAAGGAAAAATCGTATTCCTTTGCTACTTGTTCCATGTTGGCGAACGAATCTTCGGGATAATCGGCTGGATCATTTGACATGATGGCAATGGCGCCGATACCGTGCTGACGCAACTCCGTCACATCGCGGACGATACGATCCCGTATCGCTTTTACATAAGGACAGTGATTGCAGATGAACATCACGAGTAGCCCGTTTTTGCCCCTTACTGATGCAAGGCTGTAACGCTTTCCGTCCACTCCCGGCAGATCGAAATCCACCCCCTTCCAGCCGAAATCACAAACAGGTGTTTCCAGGCTTGCCATGCTTTCCCTCCTGAATGAATGACAAAGTACTTTTTGGGCGTCACCGCAATCGCCATTATATTATCATGGAGCCAATAATTAATTCCGCTCACTGGAAACAATGGCGCTTCCCCGCTTTTACTGTCCCGAAAAAATGACCGTTGGCCAGGTTATCGAATTACCCGCCAACGTCGCACACCACGCTCTTCGCGCGTTGAGGCTTGAACAAGACGACGAGCTGATTTTGTTCAATGGTGATGGGGGCGAGTTTCGGGCGGCTATTGTACGTATTGGCAAGCACGGTGCAGCGGTAATGATTGAAAGGTACCTGGACATCGAACGCGAGTCTCCACTGGTCATTACACTGGCCCAGGCAATATGCACCAACGAGAAAATGGACTGGATTGTACAAAAGGGGGTGGAAATGGGGATTAGCCGAATCCAGCCCCTTGTCACAAAACTCAGCATGGTGAGACTCTCGGCCGAGCGAGCGGAAAGACGCATGAAACACTGGCAGCAAATTGTGATTTCTGCCTGCGAGCAGTGCGGAAGAAATCGCATTCCCCGAATACTGCCATTGATTTCATTGCCCGGGTGGCTCGGCCCGCAAATTGGCACGTGTCAGGATCTGAATAATAGTATTCCACGTAATCCGTGTTTTATACTGTCGCCTACCGCAAAGAAGGGCTTGCGCGATTTTCCCGGATCCCCCCCTGTTACTGCCCTGACTTTGCTGGTTGGGCCGGAAGGCGGCTTTACGCCGGAGGAAGAGGCCGCCGCCGCAGTGGCTGGATTTATTCCGCTGTGCCTGGGAAAACGCATCCTCCGCACGGAAAGTGCGGCGTTGGCGGCGGCTTCGGCGATGCAGGCGCTATGGGGAGATTATTGATTCAGTGAGGATTGCGTCGCAATCCCGGCTCAACAGTCTTTTTCGCGGCAATCTTAAAGTCCGGCACGCCGCTGGTTTTGCGATTTGGATTTTGGGCTGTAAACTTACGAATTCTGTTTGCGTGTTTTTTCCACTTCGCATAGTCCGGGCATAAATCGATGAACGATGCGATCTTCAATGTGTCAACCGAAAGCATGAGGCTCAACACGGACTTCGTGGCTTGGTTCCGTTCAGTGGCGCCTTATATCAATGCCTTCCGCAGCAAAGTCTTTGTCGTCGCTTTCGGTGGCGAGGTGGTGGCTGACGGAAAGTTTGTCGAGCTTGTTCATGACCTCAACTTGCTGGCAAGCCTGGGTGTCCGGCTGGTCTTGGTGCACGGTGCACGTCCGCAGATTGAAGCCCGACTGAAAGAGTCCCAGCTGCAAACCACGTACGTGAGAGGAATGCGTGTTACCGATGCCGCTACCCTGCAATGCGTGAAGGAATCGATAGGGCGGGTGCGTGTTGAAATCGAGGCATTGCTGTCGATGGGACTGCCAAATTCACCCATGGCCAATGCCGCCATTCGCGTTGCCAGTGGAAACTTCGTCACCGCTCGTCCAGTGGGCGTGATAGAAGGTATCGATCTGATGCACACCGGTGAAGTGCGCAAAGTGGATACAGCAGCTGTCCGCTTCCGCCTGGAACAAGGCGAGGTCGCGCTACTCTCACCGCTAGGCTATTCACCCACCGGCGAGATCTTTAATCTGACCCTGGAAAACGTTGCGGCTGAAGCTGCAATTGCGCTCAAAGCGGAGAAACTTATTTTTTTGATGGATACTGACGGCATAGAGGAAGAGTGCGGTGGTAGTTCCGGGGCATTGCTATTGCGCGAACTGACGGTGGCCGAAGGCAAGGTACTGCTTACGAAACTTGCAAATAAGGCTGCCCGGCTCTCCGACGACGCCCAATTATATTTGCCCTTTGCTGTAAAGGCCTGCGAAGGGGGAGTGTCACGCGTTCACCTCATCAACCGCCATGCAAATGGCGCGGTGTTGCAGGAATTGTTCACGCACAGTGGTATTGGAACCATGATATCGGAAGGACCATTGCAAAACTTGCGGGATGCGAGGATAGAAGATGTCGGCGCTATCCTGCAGTTGATTGAGCCGCTAGAAATCGATGGGACGTTAGTGCGTCGTAATCGCGAATTGCTGGAGATGGAGATCAACCGTTTCGTCGTGGTCGAGCATGACGGCATGATAATTGGTTGTGCCGCACTCTATCCTTTCCCCCATGATAAGGCAGGCGAACTCGCTTGTCTCACCGTGCACTCGGATTATCGTGGTACGGGATGTGGTGATACATTGCTCAAGAACGTTGAAGCCAAGGCCAGATCTCAAGGAAGCAAAAAATTATTTGTGCTTACCACTCGAACTGCCCATTGGTTTGTCGAACGTGGTTTTCTCCAAGCCGATGTGGAGGAATTACCAAAAGCCAAGCAGGGACTATACAATTATCGGCGCCGCTCCAAGGTATTCGTAAAAAAAATATAACGTGGTTGCCCCCTCGTCCAACCGCGGATTTAGGATAATGAGGTCACAATTTCGTATTGGAGCCGATTAAATGGCAAGACTCGTTAAATGTATCAAACTCGGGCGTGAGATGGAAGGGTTGGATTTTCAGCCTTATCCAGGGGAGTTAGGGAAGCGGATCTTTGATAATGTGTCGAAAGAGGCGTGGGCCGGGTGGATAAGACACCAGACCATGCTGGTCAATGAGTATCGTCTTAATCTGGCGGATATCAAGGCACGCAAGTATCTGGCCGAACAACTTGAAGCGTATTTTTTTGGAGCAGGAGCGGAGCAGCCTGTCGGTTACGTGCCGCCGGCGAAATAAATGGTACGAAAAATGGGAGCGTCTTTCACGTGATCCACAAAAAACACAATTGTAGTAACCAGACAGATAGAGCATAAACCTGCTTTTCCATGACAAATCTCTCAACCGGCAGTCAGTTCCTCAACCGTGAACTTGGCCAGATCGAGTTCAATCGACGAGTCCTTGCGCAGGCTGAAAATAAAGACAATCCCCTTCTGGAGCGACTGAAATTTCTTTGTATCGTCAGTAGTAATCTCGACGAGTTTTTCGAGGTTCGTGTTGCCGGGCTGAAGGAACAAATCAAACTGGATACGCCTGGTTTTGGTCCGGACGGCATGATGCCGCATCAGGTATTCAGGCTAGTCTCCGATCAGGTTCATAAGCTGGTAGCGCGCCAGTATCAGCTATTGAATCAGGATGTCCTGCCCGGACTTGCAAACGAGGGTATCCGCTTTCTGCGCCGTAACGCCTGGAGCGATATTCAGCGCGAGTGGATCAAAGCTTTTTTTTTCCGAGAATTGATGCCGGTACTGACCCCGATAGGTCTCGATATCTCACACCCTTTTCCACGCGTGCTTAATAAAAGCTTGAATTTTGCGGTTGAACTGGAAGGCAAGGATGCTTTTGGGCGCAGCTCCGGAACGGCTATCGTGCAGGCGCCGCGTGTGCTGCCGCGCGTGATTCTGCTGCCAAGTGAAGTCAGCAACGGCGGGTATAGCTTTGTGTTTTTGTCATCCATTCTGCACGCCCATGTGGCCGAATTGTTCTCCGGGATGAATGTGCGGGGATGCTACCAATTCCGCGCCACCCGCAACAGCGACTTGTTCGTGGACGAGGAAGAAGTCAAAAACCTGCGCATTGCACTGCAAGGTGAACTGCCGCAGCGGCATTTTGGCAACGCGGTACGGTTGGAGGTGGCGGATAATTGTCCACAACATATGTCGGGTTTTTTGCTGGAGCAACTCGGCCTTTCCCGTGATGATTTTTATCAAGTGGAAGGACCGGTTAATCTGGTGCGGCTGATGCGGGTACCGGATCGTATCGAACGTCCCAATCTGAAATATCCGCCATTTATCCCCGGCCTGCCGCTAACGTTGCAAAAGAAGAAAGCGGTCGATATTTTTCAGATGATCCGCAAGAACGATATCCTTTTGCATCATCCTTATCAATCTTTCCAGCCGGTGATTCAGTTTATTCAACAGGCAGCGGCTGATCCCGACGTCGTGGCGATTAAACAGACTGTATACCGCACCGGAACAGATTCATTAGTCATGGCGGCACTTATCGCCGCGGCGGGCAGTGGCAAGGAAGTTACGGTAGTGGTGGAATTGCTGGCGCGTTTTGATGAGGAAGCCAATATCAGCTGGGCCAGTCGTTTGGAGGAAGTCGGCGCACATGTCGTATATGGGGTGGTGGGCCACAAAACGCATGCGAAGATGGCGATGGTGATACGGCGAGAGGAAGGCAAATTGCGGCGTTATGTGCATGTGGGGACCGGCAATTATCACGCCAGTACTGCAAGGCTCTATACCGATTTCGGTTTATTTACCTGCAATGCCGAGTTCTGCGCAGATGTGAACGAAGTATTCATGCAGCTGACCGGTTTGGGCAAGGCCGGAAAATTAAAACATCTTTGGCAATCCCCGTTCAGTTTCCATAGTCAGATGCTGCTAGCTATCGATAACGAGATACAGAACGCCAAAGCGGGGAAGTCTACCCGCATTATCGCCAAAATGAATGCGTTGCTTGAGCCGGAAATCATTAAGGCGCTTTATGCGGCTTCGGGGGCCGGGGTTAAAATTGATCTTATCGTTCGCGGCGTATGCGCCTTGCGTCCCGGCATTCCCGGATTATCGGAAAACATCCGGGTACGTTCGATAATTGGACGTTTCCTGGAACATAGCCGGATTTTCTATTTTCGTGGCGGCGGTAGCCATGTCATATATCTTTCCAGTGCTGACTGGATGGACCGCAATTTCTTTCGCCGTATTGAAATATGCTTTCCCGTTCTGGAGGCGAGATTGAAAAAGCGGGTGCTCACCGAAGGGCTAAACGTTTACCTCAAAGACAACATGCAGGCATGGGAAATGGACGGCGACGGCAATTATCGTCTCAGATCTGCCCGCGGAGGCAAAAAATTCCGCGCCCAGGAGGCGCTGCTTACGGAATTGGCAGCGGCGAAACAGACTGAGACGTAGGGGTGCGGCAAGCAAGAAGATTAAGCCCGAATCGGTTCCGAGTAATGCCTCTACGTATCCTCGCTAAAAAAGCAACGCTTTCCAACCGCAATTCTTTTACGGAACTCCAGCCGTATAGGACAAGTAAGCGTTAACTCTAGTCCTTTGCTTCACGATATTCCTGGTGTGATGGACTGATGAAAAAGCTGGAGCTGGATAGGGTTCTGGACGCGTGCCGATGAAAATGTCCCACCCTGGTAAAGATAAGTTTTCTACCGGTCTTCCAACCGGCCCACATTCCGGCAAGCAAAAAGGCGGCCAACTAGCCGCCTTTTTGCTTGCCCCAGTCCCTTGTCCTTCGTAGTCGGAGGAATGGGATAAAGTAACCTGCGCCAGTTAGGGCTTTGTTGTCTTTTTATTTGATAATGGCTTTCAATTCGCCTTTGGCATACTTGTTTGCCATGTTCTCCAGCATAATGGGTTTGATTTTATCGGCTTGACCGGCGCAGCCAAATGCTTCAAAGCGCGCTTTACAAATATCCTTTGCCGCAGCGGTTGCGTCCTTGAGAAATTTACGCGGGTCGAACTCACTCTTGTTTTTGGCAAGATGGCGGCGGATTGAGCCGGTCATGGCGAGACGAATATCGGTATCGATATTGATTTTGCGCACGCCATGCTTAATTCCCTCCTGGATTTCCTCAACCGGTACGCCGTAGGTCTCTTTCATTTCTCCGCCATACTCGCGGATGATGTCAAGCCAGTCCTGTGGTACGGAACTGGAGCCGTGCATTACCAGATGGGTATTAGGTATACGCTGATGGATTTCCTTGACACGTTCGATAGCGAGAATGTCGCCGGTGGGTTTGCGCGTAAATTTGTATGCGCCATGGGAGGTGCCGATGGCAATAGCCAGCGCATCCACGCCCGTTTGCTTGACAAAATCGGCGGCCTGCTCTGGATCTGTCAGCAATTGGTCATGGGACAGCTTGCCTTCGGCTCCATGGCCGTCTTCCGCCTCACCCATGCCGGACTCGAGTGAACCCAGGCAGCCCAGCTCGCCCTCGACAGAAACACCGACCGCATGTGCCATCTCCACCACCTTGGCGGTGACCTCGACGTTATATTCATAGGACGATGGCGTCTTCGCATCCGCCTCCAGCGAGCCGTCCATCATGACACTGGAAAAACCGCTACGGATGGCATTGATGCATACCGCAGGAGAGGCGCCATGGTCCTGATGCATGACGATGGGAATATGCGGGTAAGACTCTACCGCCGCCGCAATCAGGTGGCGCAAGAAAGCTTCGCCGGCATATTTGCGTGCGCCGGCGGAGCCCTGCATGATAACCGGGCTGTTGCATTCATCGGCCGCCTGCATGATTGCCTGAATCTGCTCCAGATTGTTGACATTGAAAGCGGGCAGTCCATAGCCGTTTTCCGCCGCATGATCCAAAAGTTGACGCAATGATACGAGTGCCATTTTGAGCCTCCTCCAAGTTAGAATCTGAATATGGTGAACCGATATCGGGAAACCCGATGTCCGGGATGACTTACGAGCCGGGCTTTGGTTTATCCTTTCTGTATTCCCCTACCTTGACAATTTTCATCGTATTGGTGCCGCCAGCCTTACCCACCGGTTCCCCGATGGTCATGATAATCAGGTCGCCGTTGCGCACCGCGCCACGCTTGAGCAATTCGTTTTCCGCGTGATTCAGGATGATCTCCGGATCATTCGGGCCACCACCGAATTTGACCGGATAGACACCGCGAAACAAGGTCATTTTACGGCGTGTATCCTCCTGTGGGCTTAAAGCAAATATGGGGACATTGGAGCTTCTGCGCGACATCAGCAAGACGGTGTGGCCACTCTGCGTGAGGGCGGCAATGGCGCGAATTTTCAGACCCCCGGCGGTAAACATGGTGGCACGGGCAACTGCTTCCTCAATGGTGTCAGGAAGGCCGCCCTGAAGCCGGCGAAGCTCGTTGCTGACGAGATATTCTTTTTCTGCCTCAAGGCAGACCCTGGCCATGGCTGCGACCGCTTCGACGGGGTACTGTCCTGTCGCGGATTCTGCCGACAGCATCACAGCATCGGTGCCATCGAGCACGGCGTTGGCCACGTCGGATACTTCCGCACGGGTTGGAATCGGACTGGTGACCATCGATTCCATCATCTGCGTGGCGGTTATCACCAGCTTGTTGTTGGCACGGGCTGTGCGTATCATGCGCTTCTGCAGGGCCGGCACTACCGCGTCGCCTACTTCTACCGCAAGATCACCCCGCGCTACCATGATCGCGTCGGACGCTTCCAGGATATCATCCAGTGCCAGGATAGCCTCCGACCGCTCAATTTTTGCCATCAGTAAACTTTTACCACCGGCTTCGCGCATGACATCACGTGCCCAACGCATGTCATCGCCGGAACGCGGGAAAGATACTGCAAGATAATCTGCCTTAAGCGCCGCGGCAGTTCTAATATCCTCCACGTCTTTTCCGGTCAACGCAGGAGCGCTAAGTCCTCCCCCCTTGCGGTTGATACCTTTGTTGTTGGACAGTATGCCTCCCTGCTCAACGACACAATATACTTGGCGTCCCTTGACCCCGGATACACCGAGCACGATACGGCCATCGTCCAGAATCAGCGTCGCGCCGGTTTCGACATCATTTGGCAGTTCCTTATAATCTAGTCCTACCCGCTCCTCATTGCCGAGAGCGCATTCCGCGTCAAGTATAAATTTGTCACCGGTTTTGAGCGCAATTTTTCCTTTTTCAAATTTGCCGATCCGGATTTTCGGTCCCTGTAAATCCGCCAGTACTCCCACTGCATGACCTGCGGCGCGTGCCAGCGAACGCGTCAGATCAGCGGCTGCGATGTGCTCCTCTCTGGTGCCATGAGAAAAATTAATACGGACGACGTCCACCCCGGCGTTTATCATGCGCTCCAGTACCTTGGGATCACTTGATGCGGGGCCGAGAGTGGCGACGATTTTTGTTCTTCGAATCATCCTAAATCCGGCGGTTGGAACATGGTATTAAGTTAAAAAACGAGCGGCCAATCCCGGACTTGAGATCTTCTAGACAGGCGTGCATTGCATCCGTTAACCGTGCTGAAATTCAGTGCGCTCGCTGTTCAAGTATTTCTACGGCGGGAAGCTTCTTGCCTTCGAGAAACTCTAGGAAGGCGCCGCCGGCAGTGGATATGTAAGATACCTTATCATAGATATCGTACTTCTGGATCGCAGCGATGGTGTCGCCGCCACCCGCCAGGGTGAAGGCTTTGGTATCGGCAATGGCTGTCGCGATTGTTTTGGTGCCAGCGCCGAATTGATCGAACTCGAATACGCCAACGGGTCCGTTCCACACGACGGTGCCAGCTTTCATGATAATGTCCGCCAACTCTTTTGCGCTCTTCGGACCAATGTCGAAAATCATGTCATCATCGGCAACCGCATCGGCATCTTTCAATATCGCCGGTTCGTTCGCATCGAATTTTTTCCCGATTACAACATCCACTGCGATGGGGATGGAAGCATGGCGTTTCGCCATCTTGTCCATCAGCATTTTTGCGGTAGAAATCAGATCATTTTCGCACAAGGATTTTCCGATATTCTTGCCCGTAGCTTTGAGGAAGGTGTTGGCAATGCCACCGCCAACCACCATCTGGTCCACTTTTTCGGACAGAGACTCAAGCACGGTAAGTTTCGTCGAAACCTTGGAGCCTCCAACAATGGCGACCATGGGACGCGCCGGATTCAGCAGGGCTTTGGTCAGCGCGTCCAGCTCTTCCGTCAGCAAGATGCCGGCACAAGCAACAGGAGCGTACTTTGCAATACCGTGAGTTGAGGCCTCAGCGCGGTGCGCCGTGCCAAATGCATCCATGACAAATACGTCGCACAGCCTTGCGTATTTTCGTGCGGTCTCATCAGCATTTTTCTTTTCACCCTTGTTGATGCGGCAATTTTCCAGAACGACCAGTTCACCTTCGGCGATCTCGAATTCGTTTTCCACCCAATCCTTGATCAGGCGCACGGGCTTGCCCAAACGTGCGGCGATATCATCGGCAACCGGCTTGAGCGAATTCTCCTCCGACCATACACCTTCATCAGGGCGGCCCAGATGTGAGGTCACCATGACTTTGGCTTTTTGTTTCAGGCAATGGCTAATAGTGGCCATGGAAGCGGTAATACGCGCATCGGAGGTAACTTTGCCGCCCTTAACGGGAACATTGAGATCGGCGCGAATGAAAACGCGCTTGCCTTTAAGATCGAGATCGATGACTTTAATGACAGACACTGGAAAGCTCCAAATTTATACGGCATAAGGATGTCGCACGGACTGTTCCTTATGCCTCATCGAAGGAGCGGGAGATATGAGAAGGGAAGCGACAGATTCTTTTAATCCCGCAGTTCCACACACCACACCGCAAACTATTTGGCTGCAACGCGGACCATCTCCAGGATCTTGCTGGAGTAACCCCACTCGTTGTCATACCAGGAAACGACTTTGATGAAACTGCCATCCAGAGCCATGCCGGCTTCCGCGTCAAAAATGGATGTGCAACTTTCACCGCGAAAATCAGTGGAGACGACTTTCTCGTCGGTATAACCGAGCACACCCTTCATTGATCCCTCCGATGCGTTCTTCATGGCAGCGCAGATTTCTTCGTAGGTAGCATCCTTGTCCAATTCAACAGTGAGATCGACCACTGAAACATCGGAAGTTGGTACGCGGAAAGCCATTCCGGTGAGCTTCTTGTTCAGTTCCGGGATAACCATGCCAACGGCTTTGGCTGCGCCAGTCGAAGATGGAATGATATTCTCGAGAATGCCGCGTCCGCCGCGCCAATCCTTGTTGGAAGGGCCGTCCACGGTCTTTTGGGTGGCAGTTGCCGCATGAACGGTGGTCATCAGGCCTCGCTTGATGCCCCAGGTGTCGTTCAATATCTTGGCGACGGGAGCGAGACAGTTGGTGGTGCACGAAGCGTTGGAGATGATAGCTTGGCCGGCATATGTCTTATCATTCACGCCGTACACAAACATGGGCGTATCATCCTTTGACGGTGCTGACATGATGACCTTTTTGGCACCCGCGGCGATGTGTTTCTCGCAAGTTTCCTTTGTGAGAAACAGACCGGTGGACTCAACGACGACGTCGGCGCCAACTTCGTCCCATTTCAGTTCAGCGGGATCTTTGATGGCCGTCAGGCGAATCCTCTTGCCATTGACAACCAGGGTGCCATCGTCAATCGAGACATCCCCTTTGAAGCGGCCATGCACGGAATCATGTTGCAGCATGTAGGCCAGATAGTCGGGCTCAAGCAGATCGTTGATAGCGACGACTTCGATGTCCGGAAAATTTTGGATTGCCGCACGGAACACCATACGTCCAATGCGGCCAAACCCGTTGATGCCGACTTTAATTGTCATGTTTTGAACTCCTTGGATAAAAAAATCGAACGGCGCAAGAAAATTTGCGTGGCGCCGCCCGCGTTGCGAATGCTTGAATCAGATAACGCTATTCACCGCTTTTATTACATTCTCGACGGTGAAGCCAAAATGCTTGAATAAATCGCCGGCGGGTGCCGATTCGCCAAATGTATCCATGCCAACCACCGCGCCTTCGAGCCCCACATACTTGCGCCAGTAATCGGTAATGCCGGCTTCCACCGCCACCCGCCCTATGCCTTTCGGCAAGACGTTATCCTTATAGGTGGGGTCCTGGCGGTCAAACAGGCTCGTGCAGGGCATCGAGACTACGCGCGCGCGCACGCCTGTTTCGGCCAGCGCCTTTTGTGCGAGCATCGCCAGCCCGACTTCAGAACCGGTCGCGATAATAATCGCCTGTGGTTTTCCGTCCGCAGCCTCCGACAGGATATAGCCACCCTTATCGATCTGTTTGATGGTAGCGGCGTCACGTTTCTGAAAGGGCAGATTCTGGCGGCTGAAAATCAGGGTAGAAGGACCATCCTTTCGCTCAATTGCGCGTGCCCAGGCGACTGTCGACTCCACCGTATCGCAGGGCCGCCATACATCCATATTGGGAATATAACGTAACGTCGCTGTCTGTTCTACCGGTTGGTGTGTCGGTCCATCTTCACCCAAGCCAATCGAATCGTGTGTAAACACAAACAGGTTGCGGATTTTCATCAGTGCCGACATGCGCAGGGCATTGCGAGCATATTCCGAAAACATAAGGAAAGTAGCGCCGTAAGGGATGATGCCGCCGTGCAGCGATAATCCGTTCATTACGGCACTCATGCCAAATTCACGTACACCGTAATAAATATAATTGCCGCCGGTCCCTCGGCTGACAGTCTTCGACCCCGACCAGAGGGTGAGGTTGGAGCCCGCCAGATCCGCGGAACCACCAATCAGTTCGGGCAATGCCGGTGCCAGGCCCTCAATGGCGTTCTGCGAAGCTTTGCGGGTGGCGATAGTTTCCTGCTTGGCGTCAACACGACCAATCAAGCCATCCACGTGCTCGCGCCAGCCATCCGGTAGCTCGCCCGATGTGCGCCGCGTGAACTCGGCGGCCTCGGCGGGATATTTCTCGACATACTCCGCGAACTTACGGTTCCATTCGGTTTCCAGTTTTTCGCCTTTTGAGCGGCCGTCCCACATTGCATAGACATCATTGGGGATTTCGAATGGCAGATGATGCCAGCCGATATGCGGACGCGCGGCGGCTATCTCCATGTCTCCCAGGGCGGCACCATGGACTTCGTGAGTATCCGCCTTGTTGGGAGAGCCCATGCCGATTACGGTTTTGCAGCAAATCATTGACGGTTTGCCGCTGGCCTGCTTGGCCGCTTCGATAGCTGCCTCGATAGCTACAGGGTCATGGCCGTTGACGTTGGGGACCACATGCCAACCGTAAGCTTCGAAACGCCTGGGTGTATCATCGGTGAACCAGCCTTCCACGTGACCATCGATGGAAATTCCGTTGTCATCATAAAAACAGATCAGCTTACCCAGCCCCAGCGTGCCCGCCAGTGAGCAGGCTTCGTGTGAAATTCCTTCCATCAAACAGCCATCGCCAAGAAACACATAAGTGTAGTGATTGACAATATCAAAGCCGGGACGATTGAAATCCGCGGCAAGTATTTGTTCCGCCAGCGCCATGCCCACGGCGTTGGCAAGGCCTTGTCCCAGAGGGCCGGTGGTGGTTTCCACTCCCGGTGTATAACCGTACTCAGGGTGGCCGGGCGTCTTGGAATGAAGCTGGCGGAAGCGCTTGATTTCCTCCATCGGCAAGTCATAGCCGGTAAGGTGCAGCAAGGCATAAATCAGCATCGAGCCATGCCCGTTGGACAGCACGAACCGATCGCGATCAACCCACTTGGGATTGGCAGGATTGTGGCGTAAATGATGAATCCATAATACCTCGGCTATCTCCGCCATACCCATGGGCATGCCGGGGTGACCAGAATTGGCTTTTTGAACAGCGTCCATAGCCAGCGCGCGGATAGCGCTGGTCAGGTTCTTGAACACCGGCGCGTCAAAATCTCTAAATGTTCCCATGGACACAAGCTCCCTTGTTCAACGAATATATCGCAAATAAAAACACCGCCCCCTAACCCGGGTAGCGGTGCGGGTCGGCAAAGCCTTATTATCGCTTAAGATACGATGTCAGACAACTATGACAAACCTGAATTGCGCCAGATTAAATGGAATTGGAGAGAATTCCGAGACGTAACCATCATACATATCGTCCCGATAGCGTATCCCCAACTCGTATGATTCCGATAATTTTTTCGAGGGAGAATATTGAAAAACTTCTTTAGGGGTATCAGTGATTCCGCAGCTTGATGCCCAGCAGCTTGAGTTTGCGGTAAAGATGTGTGCGTTCCAGCCCGGCTCGCTCCGCCACCCGCGTCATATTGCCACTTTCCTGATCAATGAGCTGTTCAAAATAAGTTTTTTCAAACATGTCACGCGCCTCGCGTAACGGAATATTCAGCGGGACGCCCGCAACCGCTTGCGCCGGCGATGAAGAAGCTAATATTTGCTTCACATCCTCGGCTGATATTTCATCGGCCGCGCAGGTCAGCGCCAGGGAGTGAACCGCGCCAGTGAGCTGCGCAAGGTTTCCGGGCCAGTCCTGGTTTCGCAAGACATTTAGTGCTGCCGTGCTGAATTGCCGCAGAGGTACTTCACCCGATTCGATAAAGCGTGAGAGTATCTGGCTGGCGAGTTCAGGGATGTCTTCACGGTGTTCCCTCAATGCGGGAACGTTGATGCAGAGGCCGCTCAAAACTTCATATAGTCTAGGATCATAGACGCCTTGCGCCGTCAATCCGGCGAGCGGCATTGATGTGGCAACCACGAGTCGCACGCTATATTTTTCCAGTTTGCCCAGCAGCAGCAATAATCCTTTTTGCGCCAGTCTGTTGAGATCACCGATCTCCTTCAGAAATAACACTCCGCCCTTTGCCCGTTCCAGCAAATCAAACGGGGCATTCGTCAGAGCGGCGAGGGTATCCGGCTCCACCCAGGGGGTGTTAGGGCGATGTAGAAAGCGTGCGCACAGGTCCACGCCGGTACCTGGTTCGCCGGTGAGGAGGAGCGGCGTTCTCAGGTTGCTTACCTGTTCCAGCCGTTTTTTCAGATCGACGATCAACGGCCCCCTGCCCAGGCTGGCAAGTGGAAGGATCGCGGGCGGCCTGACTTGTCCTCCGCGCAACGCGCGTCCCACCGTACTCAACAGCTTTTGTAGCGGAATAGGTTTTTCCAGGTAACCTGATGCGCCCATACGCGTCGCTTCCACCGCGGTATCTATGGTGCCGTGGCCAGACATCATGACTACTGGCATGGTGAGCAGGCCGCCGCTTGCCCACTCTTTCAGGAGCGTAATGCCATCGGTATCCGGCATCCAGATATCCAGGAGTACAAGATCGGGTCGCGTCTGTTTTCGCCAATTGCGGGCCTGCCCAGCATTTTCCGCAAGTGCCACGTGATAGCCTTCATCACGCAAGATTTCGGACAATAGCTCACGGATGCCAATTTCGTCATCAACGACAAGGATTGTATTGTTACTCATATTCAAGCGTAAAATCCTTCATGACTTGGGGAAATGCCTGTCAATGAGCGCCGATAAGAGTGTATCGGAGTGGGCGCTTCCAGGCAGCGGAATATAAATTCCGGAATATAAATTCTTAAAGCGGTCATCATATGGCTTCGCGATCGATCGCCGTGTTGTCCCTTGCCGCGGTTGGCAGGGTAATTGAAATTCGTGCCCCGTGAGGCCGGATATTTTCTATCTGAATCGATCCGTTGTGTTCTTCGACTATTTTTTTGACGATCGGAAGTCCTAACCCTGTCCCCTTGGACTTGGTGGTAACGTAAGGCTCGAACACTCGCGCTCTGACCTGTTCAGGAAACCCCCCGCCATTATCACTCACGCTAAACCGTACTCCGCCCGGCGCAGTCTCGGTTCGTACCATGATAGCGGGTTCCGCCACCCCTATCAGTGTATCTTGGGCATTTTGCAGGAGATTGTGGATAACCTGGCGTAATCGCGCGGAGTCCCCTTTCACCGCCGGCAAATCTGAAGCCAAGGCCAAATAAATGTGTGGTTGCGGATAGCCAGGTACTGTTACGCTAGCCGCCTCGTATAACGTGAGTACTTCCCGCACCAGCCCATTGAAATCCAGCGGATGAAATTCCAGTTCAGGTGCCCGCGCATATTCACTGAACTCGTTGACCATTTTTTTAAGGGCCGCCACCTGATTGACGATAGTCTCGGTGGAGCGCCGCAAGATTTGCGCATCTTGAACATTCAGTTTCTCAGCGAGCTTGTGCTGCATGCGCTCCGCCGAAAGTTGTATCGGTGTCAGAGGATTCTTGATTTCATGCGCCAGGCGGCGCGCTACTTCGCCCCACGCAGCAGTGCGCTGTACCTGCAATAAACCGGTAATGTCATCAAACACCACCACACCGCCTCCGCCTGAGACTGGCGGCAGGCGTGTTCCGCGTAGCAGCAGCACCTGATCGGTACCATCTCTCGAACGTTCTACCTGGCATTGCCATTCGCCCCTCTTTCCCGAATGAAATCCCTCGAGAATTTCAGTTTTGAAAGAGCTCAATTGCGGTTCGCGAACTGCACATTCTTCAATGGTCAATCCTTCGAGACCCATCAGCGGAACCTGCAGAATTTGTTCTGCGCTAAGGTTCGCCGTGCGTAAGCATAAATTTTCGTCGAATACCAGGACGCCGGATGAGAGGTTGGCCAATATGTTTTCGAGATATGCTCTGGCACTCTCCACTTCCTGCTGGTTGCGCTGAGCCGTCACACGGGCTTCCTCAAGTTGCTGGGTCATGAGATTAAAAGATTCGGTCAACACTCCCATCTCGTCCCGGCTTTGCACCGGATGGCGTCTGCTAAAATCACCTTGAGCAACGGCGCGGGTGCCTTCCGCCAGCATGCCCAAGGGCGCGCTCAGCCGCTCACTGATAAGGAACGCCGCAGCCAAAGCGGAGAAAAGGGAGAGCAGCAGCGTGAGTGTAAGCGTCACGCCATAGAGACCTTTCAATCCTTCGCGCGATAGCAGCAATTCCTGATAATCGCGATAGGCTGCCTGCACTATTTCCGCATCTTCGGTGAGTTGCTTCGGTACCGGCTGCAATAATTGCAAGACAGGAGCATCTCCTTCCTTGCCGAGCACGTCGATCGACGTTATCACCCTTAAATACAGGCCCCTGCCGGGAATCGATTCAACGGCACTGTAAGCTTTCTCCGTCCTTATCTGGCGCATTACCGCCGGATTCAATGTTTCTGTGAACAACTCGGTGTCATTGGCGCCGGAAAAAGCGATGACCTGGCCTTCCTGATTAAATAGTGCGGCTTCCTGTATCTGTGATTGGTCCAGCAATTGGTTTAGCGCCGGCACCGGTGCAGCGGAATGCTCAGATAGCGTCAGTGCGGCGGTCTGGGCTTTGATGCGCAGCTCGTCCAGCAGATTATCGAGGATGCTGCGTCCCAGGTTTAAGCCCCCCTCAAGCGCCCGGTCTACTTTGACATCAAACCACGACTCAATGCTTTTCCCGAGGAACTGTACCGATACCCCATACACTAGCGCACCTGGAAGAATGGCCATCAGCGAGAAGATCAGCAATAGGCGTAACGCCAGTCGGGAGCCGAATACGCCCGCTTTGAGTCTGCGCCTGAGTCTCCATAGCAAATATCCCACCACTGCCATGAGAAACAGCACCAGACCGATATTGAGCCGGATGAGGAGCCGGTATTTTCGCTCAAAAAGTCCGGTATCTGCACCCGCCGTCGCGAGCAGAAATAGCATGACCGCACCTAGGCCGGCGCCAATGATAATGACGTATTTCACGGCTTGGTATTGTCTTGGAGCTTTTGCAATGGCAACCTTGTGGCCCATTGCAGGATGCCAGAGCTCAGATCCCACTCCCTGGAGCCAAGTGTCTCTACCTGGAATGGTTTAGGTAACGCCGATATATCAAGTCGCATACGCATTTCCACGGTGTATTCCGTATCTTGTTTCAGCTCGGAACTTGCGATAATAGGACGATCACGCACTCGGCCCAGGGCCTGTAATGCCTCATTCAGTGTGGCGAAGTTCTGCGACAATGTCCCACGGCTTAAACGGTATTGGCGGGTAAGCGCGTAATAGCTCAACCCTTCCCTCACCCGGCTGTGCGCAACCCTCTCGTCGAACCAGTACCAACGCGCGTTCATCAGGTTAAGTTCCGTTACAAAATAAAGTACGATGCCTTTTTCGAGTGCACGCTCCAGCTTGAAGTTGAGCGCGATGTCGAAATCAGCGTCAAACTGATAGCCCCCATCCACTGCCTCTATTACAACAGACTTAATCTGTATGCCTTCCGCGGTGGCGGTACCACCCAGTAGCAGTGCCGCTGTCAGCAGTACTCTCGCAGCCGCGCGTAACCCCCGCGCGAAGGAATCAGGCTTTGTGCAGCAGGGCATAAAAGAAACCGTCATGGTGGGAATTCGGTAACAGTTGCCCGTCAATTGTTTCAACCAGGGAAAGAGGCAGCAGACGGGCATCCGGATGATGGCGTAAAAATTCTTCCACCTGTCGTTTATTTTCCTCGGCGAAAACCGAACAGGTGACGTAAAGCAATTTACCATCTCTGGTCAGCATCTGCCATAGAGCGTCGAGGATTTCCCGCTGCTGTGCGGCAAATCGGGAAAGGTCGCTTTCGCGCCTTAGCCATTTTATATCGGGATGACGGCACACCACTCCCGATGCAGAGCAGGGTACATCGGCTAAAATGCGGTCAAATTGCCGGCCGTCCCACCATCCCGCAGGTTGGACCGCATTGCCTTGAACGACGCGATGAGACCTAAGATCCAGCCGCGAGAAGTTTTGTGTTATGCGTATAATCCGCGTGGTATCGTTGTCGAGCGCAGTCAGTTCCACATCCGCCAGTTCCAGTAGATGCGCGCTTTTACCTCCAGGAGCAGCGCAAGCATCCAATACCCGCATGCCATCTTGTGCATCCAACAATGGTGCAGCCAATTGCGCACCTGCATCCTGTACTGATACCAATCCCTCGGCAAATCCAGGTAGTTTTTCCACCGGCACCGGACACGCCAGTTCGAGCGCATCGTTCCATAATAGCTGGGCATTCATACCGTTTTGATTGAGCCATTTCCGGTATTCACTCACGCAGACTTTGCGACGATTGACCCTTAGCGTCATAGGCGGGTGTTGATTGCTGGCCTCCAGCACAGCCTGATAGCTTTGCGGATATTGTGTACGGAGTTTGTCTATCCACCATTGTGGATGGGAGTAACGTCCCACTTCGCTCTCAGCCGCCCGTTCCAGCAGGGTTGCGCGTTGGCGTATGAAGTTGCGCAAAATCGCATTGACCAGCCCTTGCGCACCCTTGCTACCCTTCAAACCGAGAGAAGCGGATACGGCATTATCCACAACCGCATGCACCGAAGTTTTGCTGTATCCCAGTTGATACAAGCCAACCAATAATAAACAACGTAGATTTTGGTCCCATAGCGGCTTATTCAGCAGCAATGCCAGCAACGCGTCGAGTTGGCCATAAAAACGCAGCACACCGTAGCTTAAATCCTGGATCGCTCCGCGCTGCTGGCCGGAAAGATCGGCATGGGTACGCCAGTAGTCCTGCAACACCGCTGTCAGGCTCGCGCCAGCCAGTACTTTACCTACCGTTGCGGCGGCTACACGTTGTGTTTTAATCATTCCGGTATTTTGGTTGAAAGCAGTCGCCCGGTTGCAATGAATGTCCCGAAAGAAATTGGGCCGCGGTTAATTTTTTACCACCGGATTTTTGCACGATTTCCAGTACGAGAGAGCCATTTCCGCACCCGACCACAATGCCATCGCGCCTTGTCGCAACAATCTCCCCCGGCCTGTCAGCAACATCCGCAGCTACGCTAGCCTGCCATACTTTCATAGAGATTCCGCGTACCCGGGAATGCGCGCCAGGCCGGGGGTTGAATGCGCGCACCGCCCGGCTGATGCTCTCTGCGCTGCACCGCCAGTCAATCTCCGCTTCCTCTTTTTCCAGTTTAGGCGCGTACCTCGCGGCAGCTTCATTTTGGGGAGTTGCGGAAATTTTCCCTTGTTGTATACCTGTTAATGCTTCCACAATGCAAAGCGCTCCCAGCAAGGCGAGTTTGTCATGCAGAGTTTGAGCGGTATCATCTTGTGCGATTGCAATACTTCGCTGCAACAGGATCGCGCCAGTATCCAGACCTTGGTCCATCTGCATGATCGTGATTCCGGTTTCCCGATCACCCGCCAATATTGCCCGCTGGATTGGCGCAGCGCCCCGCCAGCGCGGCAGTAACGAAGCATGAATATTAAGACAACCAAGGCGTGGAATATTCAAAACAGTCGAGGGTAGGATCAGTCCATACGCCGCGACCACCATGATATCCGCATCAATGGCTTCCAGTTGCGTACGCAACTCGGCTTGCTTGAGGGAATACGGCTGCGACAAGGAGAATTTTCGTTTTTGCGCAAGCGACTTAACGGCGCTTTCCGCCGTTCTCATGCCGCGTCCGGCAGGACGGTCGGGCTGGGTCAGAACCAATGCAATCTCATGTCCGGCATCTGCCAGAGCTTCAAGCGCGGGGACGGAAAATGATGGGGTACCTGCAAAAATAATTTTCATGTTGAGCGCGGGTTGGTCTGAATCCGACAGTTGGAAGAGATGGAAAGAGATGGAAAGAGATGGAAGGCGCTGTGTTTATGGCGCAGGACGAGGCGCAACGACGGGATTACGGCCGCGTAGGGCTGAGCAATGCCTTCCGCGGGAAGGTACGACCGCTAAAAGCGGGGACGGGGGCGTCCATAGAGGCGTAAACACAGTCCTCTCAGCCCCGCTACCGGTGCTCCGCTGCGGAGAACCTGCTCGAAAGCGTCTATTCAAAGCGTTGGGAACAATGCAGCTGTATGTCACAAAAGACTATTGTCACATTACCTGCGCATTTGCTTTTTCAACCTCGTTCGAATACGTGATTGCTTCATCTGCGACCAGTACTCGACAAATACCTTGCCTACCAAATGATCCATTTCGTGCTGAATGCACACTGCCAGCAAGCCATCGGCATCGAGTACAAAGGGTCTGCCGTCCCGATCCCATGCCTCAACCGTAATTCGCTCGGCGCGTTGCACTTTTCCGAATATTCCCGGAACAGATAGGCAGCCTTCTTCGCAGTCGGACTCGCCGCTGCGGGCGGTGATTTCCGGATTGATCAACACGTGCAACTGGCTATGGGTATTGGAGATGTCAACGACGATTACGCGCTGATGCACATCAACCTGGGTTGCCGCCAAGCCAATTCCGGGTGCGGCGTACATTGTTTCCGCCATATCTTGCACCAGGGCACGAGTTTCGTCAGTCACCTCCGATACCCGGTCTGCTACCGTATGAAGGCGTTCATCAGGGTATTGTAATATCTTCAGAAGCGCCATAAAAAGACTTGCACATTTAACAATCTAAATGCAGAATTTGAATCATATCATCGTGGTTCCTCATTCCCGTTATTCCGTGGTTTCTTTTGTTAGTAGTCGGAATGATTCCCACGCAATCTTGCTCCCCACACTTTATTATATCCCGATTTTGACAAGCGCCTTGTTTTCCACCTTGCAGGAGATTCCCTAATATGCATTTCAGAATATGCTGATCACCAGCATCGTGCGTTAAGATGCGTTGAGTAGCTTTATCTCACGTTTTCTCGGAAATCAACTGTTCTTCCGTAATGCAAAATAGACTGTCCCCTTGCGCTACGGCTGCAATGCCGGAACCGTCCCATTCATAGGTTAACTCGAAAATGAAGCCAATTCAGGACATCGAATCCTGGCTCGCACTTGGCTTGATTAATGGTCTGGGTGACGAATCGATACGACGACTGCTGGTTGCTTTCGGCAGTCCTGCTGAAATTCTTTCCGCAAATGCAGCTTCGCTAGAGCGCGTGGTGAGAAAGAAGGTGGCATACAGTATTCTTAAGGGAGCGGAAAAAAAACGAATTGCCGCCACGCTCGAATGGCTGAAAGACCCGGCAAATTCGATCATCACGCTGGCCGACCCTGATTATTCGTCACTGCTGCTCAACATTCCGGATCCCCCTCCGCTTCTCTATCTCAAGGGAAAACGTGCGCTGCTGAGCTCGCCGATGCTTGCCATTGTGGGTAGCCGCAATGCTACACCTCAAGGTCTTTCCAACGCTGAAGCTTTTGCCGAAGCTGCAAGCAACGCGGGACTTTGCGTTATCAGCGGCTTGGCGCTTGGGGTGGATACTGCTGCCCATTGCGGGGGCTTGCGCGGTATTGCAGCCAGCATCGCTGTATTGGGAACCGGACTGGATATCGTTTATCCGGCACGTAATCGTGATCTTGCTCATGAACTGGCGGAAAAGGGCGCGCTTATTTCCGAGTTTCCATTAGGTACTCCCGCTGTTGGTAGCAACTTTCCACGCCGTAACCGCATTATCAGCGGCATGAGCCGGGGCTGCCTGGTGGTGGAAGCCGCATTGCAAAGCGGATCTCTTATTACCGCACGACAGGCGTTGGAGCAGGGGCGGGAGGTATTCGCCATTCCCGGTTCGATTCACTCCCCGCTATCCAAGGGCTGTCACGCTCTTATTAAACAAGGAGCGAAACTGGTGGAGAGCGTAGAGGATATTCTGGATGAGTTGGGGTGCCAGCCTGAGCGACGTACCACCGATGCCGAGGAACCGGTGGGGGAAGAGCCGTTGCTGCTGAAGCAGCTAGGTTATGACATCACCAATATCGATACATTGTGCATCCGTAGCGGCTTGACGGCAGAAACGGTATCGGCGATGCTACTGACGTTTGAACTGGATGGCGTAGTCGCCAGCCTTCCGGGGGGGCGCTACCAGCGGGTTCGGTAGTTATCGTCGCAATTGTCTGCGTTCCTTTGCTATCCGTGTTAATTCTGAAAAGGCGCTTGAACCGCGACGATACAGAACAAGAGCACCGCAATTGGCGGGTTCCAATCATTATGTACTTTGGTTGTAGTAATCGGAGGTACACTCCATCCTTTTCGAGTCGCTACTGATAGTCCTCAGACCTTCACAGGAGTTTCATGGGTAAAACTTTAATCATTGCCGAGAAGCCTTCTGTCGCCGCCGATATTGCGCGGGTATTAGGCGGTTTCACCAAGCATCCAGATTATTTTGAGAGTGATCAGTATGTATTGTCATCAGCCGTTGGCCATTTGCTGGAGTTGGCGGTACCCGAGCAATATGAAGTCAAACGCGGGAAGTGGAGTTTTTCCAATCTACCGATAATTCCGCCTTACTTTGATCTCGATCCCATCGAGAAAACCGAGTCCCGTTTGAAACTTTTAACCAAGCTCATCAAACGCAAGGATGTTGATTCTCTTATTAATGCCTGTGACGCGGGGCGTGAAGGCGAATTGATTTTTCGTTACATTGTACGCCACGTGGGAACCGGAAAACCGGTAAAGCGGCTTTGGCTGCAATCGATGACGCCCGCCTCCATCCGCGAGGGTTTTACAAAATTGCTTGACGATACCGCTGTGCAACCGCTGGCGGAAGCGGCTGTAAGCCGTTCGGAAGCCGACTGGCTTGTGGGCATAAACGGCACGCGTGCCATGACCGCGTTCAATTCGCAGGAAGGTGGTTTCCACAAGACTACTGTAGGGCGGGTGCAAACGCCGACGTTGGCCATCCTGATTGAACGCGAAGATACAATCAGGAAATTTGTCCCTCGTAGCTACTGGGAGGTGCATGGTACGTTTGCTGCCAAAGCAGGCAACTATAACGGGCGCTGGTTCGACGAAAAATTTTCCAAAGACAAAAAGGATGGTGAACAAAAGGCCGAGCGATTGTGGGATCAGAAAAATGCCGAGGCTATCCGCGGTAAATGCCAGAATAAATCCGGTATCGTCAGCGAGGAAAGCAAGCCCACCACGGAAATCTGCCCATTGCTGTACGACCTCACCAGCCTGCAGCGCGATGCCAACGGGCGCTTTGGTTTCTCTGCCAAAACAACGCTTGGCTTGGCCCAGGCGTTGTACGAGAAACATAAGGCGCTGACTTATCCGCGAACTGACTCACGCGCGCTGCCGGAAGATTATATTGCTACCGTTAAGGATTCCTTGAGCGCATTGGAAAAGACTCGCTATGATCAATTCGCCAAGCAGATTCTCAAAGCAGGCTGGGTCAGGCCCAACAAGCGGATATTTAATAATGCGAAGATTTCCGACCATTTTGCCATTATCCCGACTTCGCTTGAACCCAAGGGGCTGAATGACGCGGAAGCGAAACTTTATGATCTTGTTACCAAGCGTTTTCTAGCGATATTTTATCCCGCCGCCGAATTTCTTGTTACGACTCGAATCACTCGCGTCGAGAACGAGCCGTTTAAAACCGAGGGTAAAGTCATGGTTAATCCCGGGTGGCAAACGGTTTACGGTAAGGAGGTTCATGTCGAGAGCGCGGATGATAACTCTACCCTGGTCGCGGTAAATCCGGGCGAGCTGGTTCTTGCCGAAGAAGTTAAAGTTGTTGCCAACCAGACCCGGCCACCGGCCAGGTTCAATGAAGCGACATTGCTATCAGCCATGGAAGGCGCGGGTAAGCTGGTGGAAGATGAGGATCTGCGGGAAGCCATGAGCGCGAAGGGACTGGGTACACCCGCTACCCGGGCCTCGATCATCGAAGGTCTTGTATTCGAAAATTACATGCAGCGAGTGGGGCGGGAATTGCATCCTACTGCAAAAGCATTTTCGCTGATTACATTATTGCGTGGATTGAAAGTGCCTGAGCTCACCTCACCGGAATTGACTGGTGACTGGGAATTCAAACTGCGCCAGATCGAGCAGGGCAAACTCGAACGTAATAAGTTCATGGAAGAAATTGCCGGCATGACAAGCCATATCGTAGAGCAGGCGAAAAGCCACCGTGGCGAAACCATAAGCGGCGATTTTTCCACCCTTAAGTCTCCGTGCCCGAAATGCGGCAGCGTAGTTCAGGAGACTTACAAAAAATTTCAGTGTCAAAAATGCGATTTTGCATTATGGAAGATACTCGCCGGACGGCAATTTGAAACGGCGGAAATGGAACAATTGATTACCCGCGGCGAGGTTGGTCCGCTACAGGGTTTTCGTAGCAAGATGGGACGACTATTCAACGCCAACATCAAGCTCACCGACGAATTTGAAATGAAATTCGATTTTGGTGGAGATAGCGAAGAAGGCATAGAAAATATAGACTTCTCCGGACAGGAATCGTTGGGAAAGTGTCCCCGCTGTGGCAGCAGGGTATTCGATCATGGGATGAGTTACATATGCGAGAAAGCCGTCGGCGCGGCGCGTACCTGCAATTTTAAAATCGGAAAAATAATTCTTACGCGTCCTATTGAATGCGAACAAATTGCGAAGCTGTTACACACCGGCAAAACCGATTTGCTGCCAAAATTCATATCCAAGAAGGGAAGGCCGTTTTCAGCCTATCTGGTGGTAGACGCGGAAGGAAAAGTGGGTTTTGAGTTTGAGCCGAGAGAAATAAAGAAGAAAACGACAGCAGGAACAGCCGGAACCAGGATTATGAAACCAAAACCCAAGCCATCGGTCGTCAAGAACTATTAGCGCCAGCATATAATGGGTAAACCCATAGTCATCGGGTAGAGGCGGTCCTTACCGTTCGATTCGCTGTAATTTTAGCGATTGCAATTCTATGCCTGTCCCTCATTCTTGGTGAGGGGTGCCGACATCTGATGTTTTTCAATGTAGGAAACGATATCTCCGACGCAGCGAAATCCTTTGGCTTCTTCCCCCTCAAAATTAATGCCAAAAGCATCTTCCGCATCAAACAAAAGCTGAATCGTATCCATAGAGTCAAGGCCGAGCTCGTCGAACTTTGACGATGCACTGATTGTGGAAGCATCCAGGTTTTCAACTTTCGTGGCGATAAATTGTATAACTTTTGTTTCGATATCTGCTGTATCCATATCATCTCCTTCCTTCATTCAAGGGGTTGTGAAAACGATGCTTGCATTGTTGCCGCCAAATCCAAAAGCGTTACACAGGGCATTCCGTGGCTGCTTCTGCCGGGCGTGGTTTGGCGTGTAATCGAGATCACACTCCGGATCAGCCTCGTCAAGATTGATAGTGGGATGTATCGTGCCGGTATGCAGTGCCATGATGGTGGCGATACTGCCGATTGCAGCCGACGCCCCGACCGTATGTCCGATCATTGACTTGGTGGCGTTGATTGCAATATCCCGAGCCCGGTCTCCAAAAAGAGCTTTAATAGCGCGAGTTTCCACGATATCACCAAGGGGAGTCGATGTTGCATGCGCATTGATGTGATCGATTGAATCCGGTTCCATCCCGGCATCGCGGATGGCTGCATGCATCGCCGCTACCTGCCCATCCATGTCCGGCATGACGATATGTGTGGCGTCACATGTTTGTCCATAGCCAGCGAGCCGGGCATATATTTTCGCTCCGCGTTGTTTTGCCCCTTCTTCCTTCTCCAGGATAAGCATGCCCGCGCCTTCCGACATTACGAAGCCGTCGCGACCCTTGGCAAAAGGCCGCGATGCCCGTGCTGGCTCAGTATTAAAGCTGGTGGTTAAAGCATGCAATGCTTCAAACCCAGTCATGGTCAGCGGCAATACGCATGCTTCCGCACCGCCGGCAATCACGGCATCCGCTCTCCCTGCCCGCAAAAGGTCGAGCGCCATGCCGATCGCATTGGCTCCGGAAGAGCATGCGGTGCTGCAGGTCAGGTTCACCCCCTTCAGTCGATGTTTGATTGCTATCCAGGCCGCTGCGGAATTTGCCATCGTTCGAGGTACGGTGAAGGGAGGGATTGACTGATTCCGGAACTTGCGCGCGGCCGAGGACTCAAAGGTCGCAAATCCACCCATCCCCGATCCTATACTTACCGCCAAGCATTGCGGTGCGTACGCGTCGAGTCCACCCGCATCTTCAAGAGCGAGATGGGTAGCCAGCAGCGCTAGTTGTGTAAATCTATCCGTTTGGTCTATATATTTAGCCGACAAAAAGGTATTGGGATCAAATCCGGTAATCTCTCCCGCTATTTGGGAGCGCTGACTTGATGCATCAAAACATCTGATTTTTTGGATCCCGCTGATACCATTGATAGCCGCTGCCCAGAACTGGTCAGTGCCTGTGCCAATGGGAGAAACAACCCCCATTCCCGTGACAACTACCCGCATACACAGTTAGGATTCATCATAAAGGATCGGAAGCACACTGGCAGGCATTCGCAATTCTTCGGAAAACCCGTACTAGGCATGGTCTATTAAGAACGACAAAGAAGTTGTTTGCTTTGTTTTCTCATCCTGTTTTGCCGGCCGTGAAAATCCTGATTCACTGGGCATTAAATATGACAGGAAACAGGTACTTCAATACCGCTCCCATGATCCAGATAATGAGTACTAAACTGGAGATCACGGCTACTCCTTCGGCAATCGCCGATATGAGTGTTGAACTGAGGCTGTCGAATTCCTGTTGCCCAGCCTCGTTACGGCGGCGGAGCCGACGTTGCCTCACCCACATTTGCAGCATGAAGACGACCGGGATAAGGGCAAGAGAAATTAATAGGGAATATTCAGGACTGTCCATTAATAGTCAACCTTTTCTTTATAAAGTATCGCTAAGGAAATTTTAATTGCTGTTTTTGCCTTTCTTTTCGCCAGCGCATCTAGTCATGCTCAGCATTACCAGAACTGGATTAATCAGACAGCTGTCCAATTTGTGCCGCAATCCTGCAACGAAAGCGCTCATTGCTTTCGACGGATAACTGGTATCTCCCGCTTCTAAAAGAAAACGTAAGTCTTCATTTGAAGAGTTGAGACGAGGAGCGCCAACGGGTATTGCTCTGTGTACTTTCCGTTCTGGCCAGCTACGCTCCGTTGTTACAATAAATGATATCTCAAATGCCAGAATGGTAAAATTGGCAATTATTTTATAAATTATTGACACGAAATGACTACGGCAATGATATCGCTCGAAGCTTGCTTCCGTGTAACAATCGGGTTGCTGAGATACGCCTTATCGAAAACCGGCGATTATACTATCACACGTCATCACGGTCATTGAATTTACCCACGTTTGCTAGCACCTGTACTTTGGCAAATGCTATCAGCAGAGCAAAAGGGTCGTCGACACGAAGTGCTTTATTTGCTTTAGTAATGGCTAAACCGCTGTCCGGGCAATATTAGCGTAATCGATTTCAAGCGATCCAGCTAGACAGGGGATGAGAGCATACCGGATAAAACGCAAAGACGGCTAGCCATCACTGGTAATGGAGTCCTGACAGATCCCTTCCGATAGCGGGCCGGTTTTGCCCGGACACTATTTTTTCAAAAATAAAAATTCCAGCGCGGTTGCTCGCGTTTCCTGATGAATGATAAGTCTGATCAACCAATATCGACGGTAGTCACTCTGCACCCGGTCACGAATTTCCGTGAAATGGGCGTCTTTATCGATATCCCGTGGCGGATCTATGCAGATGATCCGATGTGGATACCGCCGCTGCGCCTGGAGCGGCGCCTGCATTTTTCCAGATTTAATCCATTCTTCAAGCACGGAGAATGGCAGGCATGGGTTGCTTACCGGAATAAGCAGCCGGTCGGAAGGATCAGTGCTCAAATTGATCAGCTGCACCGGCAACGCTACGGTACGGATACCGGCCATTTTGGCTTGCTGGAATGCATAGATGACATTAAGGTACTCGCAACGCTTATCCATGCCGCCGAGGCGTGGCTGGCCGACCGGCATACCAGGTATGTCAGCGGGCCTTTCAACTTATCCATCAATCAGGAGTGCGGTATCCTGGTGGACGGTTTTGATACGCCGCCGATGGTGATGATGCCCCATTCACGTAAATGGTATGGCCGGTTGCTCGAACAGCAAGGCTATCAGCCGCTGAAGGATCTACTTGCCTATTGGGTGGAGGTAGACTTTGAGACCCCCCGGGTGATGAGTGTTCTACTCAAGAAATTTGCCGGCCAGGTACGGGTAAGGCGGCTAAGCCGCAACAAATTTGGCGAAGAGATGGAGATTCTGCGTGACATATTCAATGATGCCTGGTCGGAGAATTGGGGCTTCGTTCCTTTCACCGAGGCCGAGTTTGCCGAGCTTGGTACTAGCCTTCGTCTGCTCGTGCCCGATGACTTTATCCAGATTGCCGAGGTTGATGGAATCCCGGCGGCATTTATGGTGGGATTGCCCAATCTCAATGAGATCTTCGCCGAGCTTAACGGCCGGCTATTCCCATTTGGCTGGGTTCGCCTGGTGAGGCGCCTTAAGTCCAGGGGAGTTCGTACGGGGCGGATACCGTTGATGGGGGTACGCAAGCAATTCCAGAATACGCCGCTCGGTATAGCGCTGGCTTTCATGGTAATCGATGCCCCCCGGCAATTAGGGCTCTCACGAGGGGTCCGTGCAGTTGAATTGTCATGGATACTTGACGATAACAAAGCAATGCGCGGAATTCTTGATAGTATAGGGTGCAGACAATACAAGCGCTATCGGATATATGGAAAAACGCTGTGACCTGTCCATTGGCAGACAGGATAACAACGACGATAAGGACAATGAGCCAAATTTGAATGGATAAGACGAGTCAATTTACCGCCCTGGTGCTGGCGGCGGACCGTACAGCTAATGACCCGGTTGCCGTGAAGACCGGTATGGCCTGCAAGGCGATTGCGCCGATCTGTGGAACGCCAATGATTATACGTGTTCTGGATGCGCTGGAAGCCAGCGGGATGGTTAAGACGATTGTAGTGTGCGGGCCACCCGAGTCCGCGCTTCCCGATTGCCCGGAGCTGGAAAAGCGGATCGAGTGCGGCCGTGTTACGTGGCTGCCGAATCTCGATTCCCCCAGTCGCAGTGCCAATAGCGGCCTCTCGCGCATTGATAAGAACGCTCCGGTATTACTGACGACGGCGGATCATGCGTTATTGACGGCATCGATTGTGCAGTATTTTTTGTGCGAAACGCAAAAGGCAGACAGCGACGCCACAGTGGGGGTAGTTAAATATGAAGATGTCGCAGCGGCATTCCCCGGCGTAAAACGGACCGTAATACGGCTGCGCGATGGAGGTGTCTGCGGCTGCAATCTTTATGCATTTCTTAATAATCGCGGCCGCGGTCTGGTTTCGTTCTGGCAGCGCGCGGAAGAGTTGCGCAAACGTCCATGGCTATTGATTGCGCAGATATTTGGCCCGATGGCTGTTCTTTCCTATTTGCTTGGATCGCTGACACTCGACCGGGCGCTCAATGCCGTCTCGGCCAAAACTGGTATCAGAGTGCAGCCGGTATTTCTGCCTTATCCCCAGGCAGGCGTTGATGTTGATAAGGTCGAGGATATGCTGCTGGTGGAATCCGTCCTGGCAGGAGTTGTGCCGCTTGCTCGCGAAGAAACGGATTTGCGCGACTTGCTCTCTTAGCGTAAAGATCGTCCCATCATCAAGCCGCCAGGAAGAATCTGTGAAAATAATAGAACGATATATCACGCGTGAGTTATTGCTGCCGTTTATGGTGGTAATCGTTATCCTGGCGGCATTGTTCTCGAGTTTTAGCAGCGCCCGCTTTCTGGCAGGGGCAGTCACAGAATCGCTTGGCATTGCCGCGATGCTGAAGCTCGTGTTGCTGAAAACTTTGATTGCGCTGGAGGTGCTGATGCCGATCGCCCTCTATGTCGCTATCATCATAGGTCTTGGTCGATTGCACAGGGACCAGGAAATTAACGTATTACGTTCTGCCGGGGTCAGCGAACACCGCATCACCTATGCGGTGCTCATCGTTGCCATCCCCGTGGGCATTATCAGCGGTGTACTTTCTGTCTTCGCACGTCCGTGGGCCTATGAAGAAAGTTATATTCTGAATGCGCAGGCAGAAGCTGAATTAAATATGAATCGATTCCAGGCGGGGCGTTTCTATGGAAGCGAGGGCAGCGGCAGAGTGGTCTATATTCAAGACAAGGATAGCGCTGGCAAGCAGATGAAAGATGTGTTTCATTACATCAACAAAGGCGATAGCAGCGAGATCATTATCGCCAAGGAAGCTCACCAGCGGGAGCCGGTGGCCGCTGAACGCCCGCAAATACATTTACTTGATGGCGTTAGTTACCGGCTCATGCATTCCACAACGGGAGATACCGTTGTCCGGTTCGAAAAACTGATCTATTTCACCGATAGCGGCAACGCATTGGATTACAAACGCAAGGCGGCTGCTACCATGGACTTGGGAAGATCCGATCACCCACGTGACATTGCCGAATTCCAATGGCGGGTCTCACGTCCGATTGCTACGATTCTGCTGGCGCTAATCGCCGTGCCATTCAGCCGAGCTTCACCCCGCCAGGACAAGGGTGAGAAGACTTATTATGCCGCAGCCCTGGTTTTTGCGATCTATTATATCCTGAGCGGATTAGCCCAGACATGGGTGGAGCAAGGTACTGTCGGCAGAGTTCCTGGTGTCTGGTGGTTATATGTCTTGATGTTCATGGTCGCGATTAGCTTGTTGTCATCCGGTTTCTGGCAGAAACTATCCCGGCGTCCATGACGATAATTAACCGCTACCTTGCCCTGCAGGTTTTAATGGGGCTGGGCATCGCTACCGCGGTACTCTTGCCGTTATTCAGCTTTCTCGACTTGCTGGATCAGCTTGACGATGTGGGAAAAGGGACTTATCGCATTCAGGATGCGTTCTTGCATACCGCACTACTGCTGCCACGCAGGTTTGTCCAACTTGCACCCTTTATTGCGCTACTCGGCAATGTAGCGGCACTGGGACGATTGGCTGTTAATTCAGAGCTGACCGCATTACGGGTGGCGGGTGTTTCTCCAATTCGCATTAGCTTGGCCCCACTTGGGGTGGGACTGATTCTCTTATTGTTCATTGCTGTGCTGGAACAATTTATTGCTCCACAACTTCAGCAGAGAGCCATTTCGTCCCGCGCCGTCGCGCTTGACAAGAGCGCGACACTTGGCAAGCACCTGGGTATCTGGACCCGGGATGAACGGAATATCATACGTATCGGTGAAATGCTGCATGCAAAAAAGGCCGCAGATATAGAAGTCATGCATTTTGATGAGAACGGTCTCCTGCTGACCTATACCTATGCTAAATATGCTGATCTCATAGCAGATGATCTATGGAAATTAAGTGATGTCATTACCAAGACCTTTACGGAAAAGCGCATCGAGTCCGTAAGTACAAGCTCGATGAATTGGAAATCATTTCTGAATCCAGACGATATTTCGACACTGACTAAGTCACCGGAGAGCCTTTCGCCCATTGAGTTGTTTTTGCATGTACGTTTCCTTCGCGCCACCGGTCAAGAGGCGGACGCCTATGCGCTGGCTTTATGGCGAAAGGTGGGGGGGGCGTTGACAACCATCGCGATGTTATTGCTTTCCATACCCTTTGTTTTCGGATCGGTACGGGCAGGACTTGGCAATAAACTGGTACTTGCATCAATGCTCGGTATCAGCGTATATCTATTTGACCAGGTTATCGCAAATGCGGGCCTATTGCTGCATTTAAATCCTGCGTTAACCGCTCTTTTTCCCGGGCTACTGTTGATTGCGCTTGCTAATTTCTGGTTGCGGCGGGTTTTTTAGCCGCTTGCTTATTATTTCCCATTAGCGTAGAAGGATTCGGCGCTCGTTCCGGATAGCGGTATTGCCGTGGCAGTGATACGGCATATATTTCGATCTGTATGTCCCCGCATGACAACCAGCCACTACGAACATAGCAGGCCTTCCAATGATTTCAAATCCGGACACAGACAAACGACGCGGAATATCCAAGTGACAACCTACATTTATATCCTCGGAGATAGCGAGACGAACATCTGGGGCCTGAGCGGACGTAAGCGACTGCAACGGATGCTAGAGGCAATGGCGCAGACCAGGCTGGTGAATAGTCCCGAGCAGATTCCGGCGCACGCGCCAGCATTATTTTTACGGGCTGACTATTTGTTCGATGCAAGGGTACTGGTGGCGCTGGTTAACACGCAAACGAACCTCGGGCTCAGCAGTGACGATGGCCAATTAGTCGCAATCCGGATTACGGATGGAGATAGAGCCCATGTGCTGGCGAATTTCATGGATGGGGGAAAGGGAGAGGCTTTCTCTGCCCTGCCTCGTTATACGCTAAAAGACTTGAGTCTGCTGGGCGTTCAACAAAATCTCAAGAAAAGAGATCTGCCCTACATATTGCTTATCAGCAGAGATAGCTGCCGGCGACTGGAGTGGGAATTATTTGCCCGATCATACAAAGGCGTGACCGATCTCGTGACAAAATGGCTCTGGCCCATACCCGCATTCTGGGCGGTACGCGCTTGTGTAGGCTGTGGTATACGGCCAAACCAGGTTACGCTGCTCAGCCTTGTGTTTGCGGTGCTGGCTGGGGTAGCCTTCTGGTATGGTCATTACGGGATGGGCCTGGTGGCGGGATGGCTAATGACCTTCATGGATACGGTCGACGGAAAGTTGGCCCGAGTAACTGTCACCTCAAGCCGTTTTGGAGATGTGCTCGATCACGGCCTGGATATTATTCATCCGCCACTATGGTATATGGCTTGGGGTGTAGGGCTGACAGTACCGGCATTAGTGAATGTATCCGACTTGCCGATGATATTCTGGCTGATACTTATCGGCTACGTTGGCGGCAGATTGTGTGAAGGAGTTTTCCAGTTCTGGATCGCATCATTTGACATTTTTATCTGGCGTCCCCTGGATTCATTTAACCGGCTCGTTACCGCCCGGCGTAATCCTAACCTGATCCTGTTGACATTCGGCTGGCTTATAGCCAGACCGGACATCGGACTCTGGCTGGTAATTGTATGGCATCTGCTCTCAACCATCTTTCTTGCTATCCGGGTAATGATGGGTTGGCAAGCACGGCGATCCGAGGGGCCCCTACGATCATGGTTTGAGGAGATTGTTCCTGGGCGGGACGAAGGGAAACTGGCCGTTCGTATTTTTGCACCTTTAGCGATCAGGATAAATGATAGAAAATTCACGGATTGATAGATTGCGGTCTGGGGCGCCCGTGATCGGATTGCTTTTCAATCCTCTCAGCGGGCGTATTCGCAAGCGCAAGGATGCAATAAGGCGTGTACTTGCCGGGCTGCCGGGCGCAACCTGCAGTGAAGTAACGAATGCACCGGAGATTAAAGCTTCGGTGGATGCCTTTATACAGGCAGATATTGATTTGCTGGTAATTGTTGGCGGGGATGGTACCGTACAAGGCGTATTGTGTCACTTGTTTGCAACACAACCTCTCGCCAGGTGGCCTGTGCTAACTGTTGTCCCGGGTGGTACAACCAACATGACGGCGCTTGATCTGGGCATCTGCGGTAAACCGGAATTTATCCTGCAGCAATTGAAGGGGTATCTGCTGAAGCAGATACCCCCCGTATTTTTACAGCGCCATGTGCTATGTATTGAACAAGCCGGGGCGGCAAAGGTTTACGGGATGTTTTTTGGTGTCGGATTTATTGCCCGCGCCGTGATATTTTCTCAGAGCAAGATAAAACAGCTGCGTATTACCGGAGAAATTTATTCGGGTATTATTACATTTGGCTACCTCGTCGGCTTGATTTTCGGGCGTCGGGACGGCGCATGGGCGCCCGTTCGTATGTCAATTATCGAGAGGAATACCGGAGTGCGTCATGGGACGTATGCGTTTCTTTTCGCCAGTACCCTGGATCGCCTGCTGTTTGGCATGCGTCCATACTGGGGACAGGAGAAGGAACCGCTGCATATAACATTCGTCCGGCAGAAACCGAAGCGTCCCTTACGCTCGTTATTGGCACTACTTACAGGCCACGCGGAAACCCTCAAAGAACAGGACGGTTATCATAGCTGCAATACCGGAGCGCTGGAGCTGTTGATAGATGACGATTACATCGTCGACGGCGAATCCTACCGGGCGTCAAGCCAGGATGGGCCATTGCGTATCACAGCAGCCGGTCCAATTATCTTTCTGGGAGCTGGTAGGTAAGCACATAGTCATGACAAACCATGCCTCAACATTTGATCAACACATCCCCAGCGGCTTGGTCGCTGAGATTGCTGCGCTGAGTTCAAGGCCGGTGTCTGAGGATTTTCTGGTTCTGGTTGAAGCATTGAAATTACGCTTCGGCTCATCGCTGGAGGCCGTTCTTCTTTATGGATCCTGTCTGCGCTCTCACGAGATCGGTGATGGAGTGGTAGATTTTTACGCTATCGTGAACAGCTACAGTAGAGCTTACCCGGAGCGCTATCTTGGTTACCTTAATGCGTGGCTGGCGCCAAATGTGTTTTATCTTGAAGTATCCCCGGAGGAAAATAACCAGGAAAAAAAGTTCCGCGCCAAATACGCCGTAGTCTCAATGGCAGACTTTGCGCAGGGAACCCGGCGCTGGTTCCACCCGTATCTATGGGCACGCTTTGCTCAACCTTCCCGGTTGCTTTACGCGCGGGACGAGACCGTCCGCAAGTATATTTACAATGCGCTGGCACACGCGGTAGTGACATTTCTCAGGTCCAGCCTTCCCATGCTGAACGCGTTCGTGGTGGATGCCGAAGCAATCTGGATCAATGGCTTGACGCAGACCTATGCGGCCGAACTGCGGCCCGAACGTGCAACGCGGGCGCAACAGCTTGCTCAGATCAATCTGGATGATTACACACGGTTGACCGAGCATGCTATGCCTGCCTTGGCAGGAATGCTGGAGATGCTGCCCGACGGACGCTATCGGTGCCTGACCGACGTGTCGGACCGTCGGCGAGCGAGGCTGCGCTGGCGATTACGGCGCTGGCAGGGAACAGTCCTGTCTGTGCTACGGCTGACAAAAGCGGCATTCACCTTCAGCGACAGCATCAGTTATGCCGCCTGGAAGATCGAACGCCATACTGGCGTACGCGTTGAGGTGACGCCCATGCTGCGGCGACATCCGGTGCTATGGGGTTTTAAAGTTTCTTGGCAGCTGTTGCGCCGTGGCGTAATGCGCTGATATACCCGCTACCCCAAGCTAATTGGCAACCAGCAATGGCGTATCGTCATATGTAATATGTTCGGGAATATCTGTGAAATATAGGCCGGAAGATGACAGGGCAAGGGCGTCCGATGCATAAGCTCCGCTTTCTGGCGGAAAATTAAGGATCTTTACCCAAGTACCCCTGTGCAATGCGGTAATACACCCGCCGCAGCGGATTGCCATCGCGCGTGGCTACCTGTTCCCGTATCGGGCCGGGTTGCACCAGCATCCGGTCGATGTCATGAATTCTTCGGGTGCGTGCGACCTCATGCTTCCTCATGCCCACCAGGATGATTGGCCGGGACGTGGGTGGTTCCGATGGATACCAGAAGTCATACATGGCAGCCGTGTCGCCAAATAAATTGCGCGAGCGTATCTCCATCGGTTCACGGCGGTTGTAAAAGGACAAGGCGGCAGCTACCGACCATTTACTCATGCCTACCACAATGGGTTCTTGCCCGGTCCGTTGTCGAACCTCCGCTACCACCTGCTCGATTTCGCTTGTGGCCTCGCGCCAGAAATAGTGTTCCGACAAAAATTTATATGGGATGCCGGGGATGCCGAGCACTACATAGTGCAGTACGAATGCGTAGAGAAAGATGCAAACTGCAATGGTGGGTTTCCAGGCCGCTCTCACACGGCGTGCCAGGGTGCCGAAATCACCTGCCTGGCCCATCAGCCACGCCACTGTCGGCAGCAGTGCAAGCCATGCAGGCCCAGTCCAGTGAAACCGCTGTGACTCGGAAATACTGAGAACGAAGAACACTGCCAGCGGCACGCCGGCGAACACCCGTACGAATAGGCGCCGCCTGCGCGCATAAGCACTGTCGTCACGTTCGGCACCCGGCCACATCGCCATGACTGCGGCAAGCAAGCCCACCGGCGTCAACAGGACCATAAGATGAAGAAATAACTGGTGCACCGCGAATTGATCCTCATCCCCTCCCTTGACCCGGTTTGACTGAAACATAATCGACGCCCAGTTGTTTTCCATATTCCAGATGATAACGGGGGAAAACAACAGCAGGGCAAGTGTGGCGGCGAGATATGCATGCGGACGGCGCAGCCAGCGGCGGGAGGCGGGGTCCAGGATCACAAACAACAGCGCCGCCGGTCCCAGCAGGCCCAGCGTATACTTGGAAAGGATGCCCAGGCCGAATGCGATACCCATTCCCGCCCAGGCCGAACGTTGATCAGCGATTAATGCCCGTTCCATGTAATACAGCGTTGCAGCCCAAGCGGCTACCAGCGGCGCATCCGTGGTCATCACCATGCCGGTGGAAAAATAAAACGGTAGTACGGCCAGCAGCAGCACTGCGCGCATGCCGGTCGTCTTGTCATACAGGTTGCATGCCAGCGCGTACAGGTAGCCCATCGTTATCAGGCCGCAAATGAAAGCGCCGATGCGAACGCCGAACTCCGTATTGCCGAAGATCGCGGTGCCCAGCCAGATCAGCCATGCCACCATCGGTGGGTGATCGTAGAAACTCAGTTCCATGTGCTGGGCATAATTCCAGTAGTAGGCCTCATCGGGAATCAGCTGCGCCTGGCCGAGGTAAATCAGGCGCAGCAGCACCGCAAATGTCACGATGCCGAGAGAGGCGACCCGCCAGCGCACATCTGCCGACGGCGGATTCTGCTTGCCAGGGAATACGTAGAAGGCGGAGCCGAGATAGCTGATGGCGACCGTGGCGGCAATAGCGGGAAATATGGCCAAGGAAGGGGACAGATGCCAGTCATAAACCAGCAAGGCCAGCACGCCGCCGCGCATGAACAAGGCGAATATGCTCATTGTCAGGAAACGGCCTAGTTGACGCCACCGTAGATAGTCTACATGGGGGGGCACCCTCGAATTAAGCCAGTAATTCACTGTGGCGCCGGCGCAGAAGCTCATGATGTGCGCCAGCGCGAGTCCCGCGCCACGGCTCATGAGCCACTGGAACAGCAGGACGTCGATGACCATGCCACACAGGGCGAGCGCAGCAAACCGGCGGGTGGTGCTGAAGGAAGCCGTGCCGCCGGCCAACGTGATCACGCGTTGCAGATAATCCATTATTAGCGGAACGATAGCTTGGAAACGTCGCGAGAGCAGATAGGCATCTCTATCATCTTGAGAGCCGGCAAGGGGCCTACATTGTCTGCTTCGTTAAGTTCGGGAATTACAACGCAGAATTGGGTCAAGGATACCTCTAAAAATCAAGCAACAAATCTAGATGACAGCATGATGCAGGATGAAATGCCGCATGCCTTGTTTCACACTTTAAGCACGAACATTTCGTTCGCCTGTTTCCAGGAAAAAGCTTGCTGGCACAATTCAAATTCTTGACGAACAAGGCTGAGCGGCCCCAGGCCGTTGAAGCTTTACCGGGGATTCAATTCGGCGCCCGATAGCTTTCAACGATTACCAGTTACCGGGAAAGTCTTGGAGCCATGGATAAGCTTGTGCTGAATGTTACTGTATGGGCTGATCAGCATAGTAATGCTGAACAGGGCCCAGTTTATCGTTAAGGTCGTATACCAGCGGACGCCCTGTGGCGATGGACAATTTCATTAGCTGGGAAACGGATAATCCATCCAGCTGCATCATCAATGAACGCAAGACGTGCCGGTGAGATACCACGAGAATCCGTTTTCCACGCTGGATCTCGGGCACGATTGTTTCCTGCCAATAGGGTAGGACCCGGAAGAAAGTCTGCTGCATGCTCTCCGCAAGCGGCAATTCTTTCTTGTCGATGTCCGAGTAGCGGAGCTGATTCCCGGGGCAACGTGCATCGCCGGGGCGGAGCGGGGGGGGGAATGTAGTAAACCGTAACTGGGGGCCAAGGACGGGCCATATGCCAAATTTCCCGATAGCATTAATACGGTGTACTCCCTCCAGCGCCCCGTAATGGCGCTCATTCAAGCGCCAACTCTGCCGTGTGGCCAGTCCGTTAAGTCCCATCGCCGACAATACAATACGCAGCGTGTCAGTGGCTCGCCTAAGTTCCGAAGTAAAACACATGTCGAACTCGCAACCTGCCTCCTTGAGCAGGCGGCCAGCCCGCTCCGCCTCCTGTTCACCGCGATGACTCAACGCAACATCGTTCCAGCCGGTAAAATACCCATCCCGGTTCGAAATACTTTCCCCATGTCGTAACAGAACAAGTTGCGTCATTGTTGGCATTTCCTAAAAAATCATATAGCTGATGGTTAACCGGCTTCGCACTGCAAACCCGGGCGGCGTGAAATATTCATAAATCCAGAAACCGTAAACCCAGGCTCGTCCTCTCTCCGCCATAGCAACCCGCCTTGCCTGAAACATCGCTGTTCTCAATTTTCCTTACCTTCCCCCGATTACGAAGGCGCGATGCTTATGCCCAGCAGGGTAATATGTAATCGATGATTTGCTGGTTAGTTCTTGCATCGGTTTCGGTTGGCCGGTGGAAGTCAGGCGCCCCCGGCCAACCGAAGTCGATAAACTCCAGACCATTAAAATACTTTGCCTTTGCGTACCGCGGAATAATATGGAAGTGTACGTCCGGGTCAACCATCATTAGCATCAGATAATTAAGCTTATCGTAATTAAATGCCTTTGCTAAAGCAGATTCCAGCTGTGCTGTTATTTTGTGAAGCTCGGTAAAGCTCGCTTCACTCAGTTTAGAGAATTCTTGAGCTGGCTCACGAGCTGCCAGAACCAGAGAACCAAGCGTTAACTGGACTGGGCGGAGCATGAGAGTCCAGTATTGATATTGTTGAATTATTGTTTGTGGCGCCCCAAACTTTCGCATTGTTGCGTTAAAGATTGGTGCATCCGGCGGAGAACTGATCATTCAAGAACCATGTATTGTTTCCCGCAGATGCATTTCGCCCAGGGAATATTCAAATCAAATTTACGAATTATCGTATCCTGCCTCCAGGGTACGATGTGCGCATGATCTCCCGCACAATTCCTCGCATTATACATTGCAAGGGGCTCGGAAGACACGGCCGATGATATGAGCGGCACGTGTTCAGAGCGCCGAAAGTGCGCGTATCAATTGACATCGTGATAACGCCTCATCAAGGGACAGACATTGGACGGGCGGTTATGTCCTGCGTCAAGTGGGCAAGCACAAGCATGGGTTCTGCTCGCAAGTCTGCAACGAAGCAGGGCTATATTCATCTTTTATTTAACCCCCCATCGAATAAACCTCCCATCGGTGGGAAGATGGCTATGCAATTTCATCTTGATCTATTTTGCTGAAGAGTGCCTCAGCCTTTACCAGATCCGCGGCAAAATCAATTTCACACCAGAAATGCCCGGACACAGAATACGCATTCACTAATTGTTTGCCGGCCAGCGCATCCACGATGGCGAGATACCACCATTTAAGCTTTTCCTGGTGACGGAGTGCATCCTCGACCGCCGTGCGGAAAAGTTGCGGCCCGCGCTCCCGAAAAAAAATAAGACCGATGGATTCGCAGTCGATTTGATCGGCGGTTAAGTTCTTACTCACGTGCTTGACCCATCCATTCTCATCCAGCTGAACCTTCATGTCGTCCGCATCGTAGATGGGTTTGGAACTCACGGTGAGGGTAATGGGTGCGGCGCCCGAGTTCAACAGTTGTATCAGTAACGCTTTATCAAAAATGGTATCTCCATTCAGGAGCAGAAAGTCGCGATCCATCGCGGAACGTGCAATCCAGCAACTGGCCAGATTATCCGCAACCTCGAAGAACGGATTAAAGATTGTATTGATCCGTGCCCGATTCGCATAGCTTTGCAACAGAGACTCGACCAGGCTGGATTTGAAGCCCGTGACCACAGTGATATCATGAATCCCGGCAGCGAGTAATGCCTCAATCTGCCAAGCAATAATTGGTTTGCCTGCTATCGGTAACAGGCACTTCGGCATGTTTTCAGTTAGCGACAGTAGCCGTCGTCCCTGTCCAGCGCTGAGGATGATCGCTTTGATAGCGCTTTTTTCTTTGCCACAGGTCATATCCAGTAGCCTTTTGAATGTTCAAGAATGCACAAACGATGCGTGCTGAGCATTTTACGCGCCATCCATCCAAACTTGGGCCCTGCCTGCATTCCTCAACATCTCGTCGTGTCCAAATTAAACTGAATATGATTTAGAAATATATTTTTCAACGCACAAGCCGGCGCCTGGCTACGCCTTCTATTCCGCCGGTAAATTTCTAATATTTTTTTGCGTGGATAACTGCTTCGTGTATAGAGGGTGCTCACTGAGCTATTGATCTCATGAAGATAGCATGGCAGCAGATAGATTCTTCTCAGGTGAGTAATGAACTCAGATCAGGTAACGTATTGACCTCTGCCGGGAAGGGGTTGTCATCCCCCGGGCGTACCCGCCCCAGAAATGCTATCCCGTTTATCTGCGCACTCTGATAATCAATCAGCGCATCGCCGATCATGAGCACGCGTTCGGGGGAAAGGACGTGGGACGACAAAATATCCGCGATGAGCAGTTGTTTTGGCGTGGGGGAACCGCGCACCGCCCTAAAATAGGGCGCCATGCCACGACGCATGACTATCGTATTAAGCTCTGCTTCCGGCGTACCGGATGCGATAAATAAAGGTATCCTCGCGGCCTCTTTACGAATCAGTTCGGCTGCGCCAGGCACTGCCTCGCTGGCAACGACTGCCTCGACCACCAGTTCGGAGAAAAGCTGGTCCAATTGCTGCTCTTCATCCGGTGTCAGTGGAGGTTTTTCCAATAAGTGTTGCTGAAAATAATGAAATTTCTGGTAGCGTGACATGCCGCCATTCAAGCGGTGATATCGCACCACCTCAGCCATGACCGTTTCCCCATGGGCCCGATAGAGATTAGCAAAAGCTTGCGTTTTGATATCGCCGGATTCAACCACTACGCCATCGAAATCGAAGATAATGGCTTGCCAATCCGCTGTCGTCATGCTTTGTTGTCGGATGCCGATGGCGTGGCCTCGTCATCTTCGCCGGAGTGATGCATGGTTTTATGAATATCCCTGAGACAATCAAGCAGACCCTGGCCCAGATCGACATGTTCGTTCAGGACCAGTTTGCGGCCGATTCGGGGCTGAAACGCGTAGGGAGTCACTTCGTAGTGATGCACCGCATTGGCTTCATCAAAATGCAAAGCAACTTCCCAGGGCATGATTTCCGAGATCATGGTCATGACTTCTTTGATACGCAATCGTTCCTGTCCCGTCAGAATCAGGTGGCGGTTGGCGAACTCCGGCGCCAGAACCTGTACGCTCATGCGCGCCGCGTCCTCCACATGGATGTACTCGCGAAGCGCCTCACCGCTGCCGTGATAAGTTATTGAATGTTGTTCCACCGCTTCATGCAGCATCCGGTAGATACCGTTGCGTGCATCAGCACGCCTGCCGTACAGAGATCCATAGCGTAAAATACTATATTCCAGGCCATAGCGCTCATGATAGGTTTCGATAAAGCGTTCGGCCGCCTGTTTGCTGGCACGGTAAAAAGATCCGGACTCCGAGTAGACATAAATACTGCTGGCGAAGACGAAACGACGCGCTCCGGCAAGACGGGCGGCTTCCAATACGTGCATATTACCCAGGACATTTATCGTGGCAGTAGCCAGGGGTTTGTCGTGCGCTTCATCAATGTCCGCGATGGCGGCAAAATTGTAGACGACGTCGGCACCCTTGGCTGCTTCCGTCACCTGGGCCAGGTCCATGACGTCACCAATGATCATTTCCTGATCATGGCGTCGATAGGGAGATGGACAGCGATCGAACAAACGCACCCGGTAGCCGGCGGCGGATAATGCATCGGCTACATGGCTGCCAAGAAAACCACTCGCACCATACACAATAGCGGTTTCATTAGACATTCTTTATTAGCCCATCTTTGATGAGGCCCGCATTACCCAGGCCCCGCAGCAGATTCTCCGCAGCTTCAATTTCCATACACTGACGCGACTCTCTGGCGAGAGAGCCAATATGCGAGGTGAGAATCGCCTGGTCGCATTTGAGCAATGGGCCGTGGTAGGGCTCCTGCTCGAAAACGTCGAGTGCAGCCGCACCCAGCTGTCCGGAAGTCAAAGCCTCGGCCAGGGCGACTTCATCGATGAGGCCGCCGCGGGCAGTATTTATCACCACGGCGCCGGGCTTCATCCTTGCGAAAGCATCCGCATCCAGCAAATGATGCGTGCCGGCATCGTATGTCAGGTGGAGACTGATGACATCCGCCTCCGCCAGAAGCTTCTCCAAGGGTACCAGTTTTACTCCTTCCGGTGCCTGCTCCACATAGGAGTCATGCGCTATAACCTCAGCGTCAAACGCTTGGCACAAACGGGCGACACGTCGTCCTACCCGTCCAAAGCCAACGATACCTATCACCTGGGCAGCAAGCAACTGGCCTTGCGTTCGTGGCCATTCCCCTGCGCGGAGCAATCGGTCAGTCCGGCATATCCTTCTCAACGCCGACAATATCAGGCCCATAGCGAGTTCAGCAACTGCCTGAGCCGGTGCTTCGGGTGTATTCAGAACAGCGATACCATGGCGCTTTGCTGCAGCAAGATCAACGCTGTCCAGACCGCTTCCGCAACGCGATATCACCTTCAGGCTTTTGGCAGATGCAAAAACGCGTTCTGTAAGGGGTTCTATTCCAGCGATCATCCCGACGGCATCCGCACCGAGCAATTCGATGGCTTCGTCTTCGGTGAGCTTGCGTCCATGGCTATTACTGGCAATATGCATGCCCTCCTGCAGTAAATGCTGGATATGCGGGTTGCTGTCCACGTCAAACGACGAGGTGGAAATGACAAGTTTACTCATAGCGTTGCTCTTATATTCTGCATATGACTGCGGCAAAGCGTATCGAGGATACGAATGTCCAGACCATAGCCAAGAAAGTTGAAGCCGGCTTCAATGTTTCGCCGCAATGCATCCGGATCCGGCTCGACCACATGAATGCCTCCCGGTTTGCCTAGCCGACGTCCCGCCTCGCGTACTTGTTCTATCGCGGATTGGACTTCCGGATAATCAAGTTCACCAGGCCGACCCATGGAGCCGGATAGATCGTAAGGACCGATAATATAGGCGTCAATGCCGGGAACAGAAAGAATGGAATCAATCGCATTGACTGCGTCGATATGCTCAATCATGGCGACGATGATGGCATTGTCTTCCAACCAGTGCCGGTATTGTTGAAACCGTGCGCCATAACCTTGGGCACGAGCCAGGCCGACTCCGCGCCGGCCTCGAGGCGGATAATAAACAGCTTGTACCGCAGCCTCCGCGTCAGCAGCGGTTTTAACCATGGGCACCATTACGCCTGCAGCACCGGCGTCCATTACCCGCTTGATCTGGTCTGGATGATTCGAAGTCAGCCGTACGATTGCCGGGCACTGTTGCCCATCAAGCACCTGGATCAGCATTTGAACTTCGCTCAACTCCAGGACGCTATGCTCTGTATCCAGTACCAGCCAGTCAAATCCGGCGGCAGCCATGATTTCGGCGATGGCTGGATGCCCTAACGTGACCCATGAGCCGATGGTCAGTGCATTTCGCGCCAGTTTTGATTTTAATTGCATTGGTATTTCTTCCCAGGGAAAGCTGTTGGAGGCGGCTGTTGTTATAAAGGGATAGGGGTAGGGATTCAATACGAGGCCAGCAGGGGATCGCTTGCCATCAATCCGGCCACACGTTCCAGATCGATCTGGGTATCTACTGCCTGAGTATTAAACTTCGTCCGCACCATCTTCACCCGATAGCCGTGTTCCAGCAATCGTAACATGTCGACGGACTCCAGTTGCTCCAGCGGAGTGGGCGGCAGCCTGGCAAAATCGAGCAGTGTTTCCCGGCGGAATGGGATGATGCAGACCTGTTTGTAAGCGAGCGTATGCATGAAGTTAAGCGGGGCGGATTGAGTAAGGGTCGGAGCGGTCGGTATCGGCTGACGTGACATGTAAAGCGCGTCACCCTGCTGATTCATCACCACCTTAATGGTGTTGACGTCATAAAAATCAGCTTTGTTATCGATACTTCGCACCAGATTAACGCAGCCCAGCAGGGGGTCGTGCCGAAACGGCTCCACCGCGGCGTCTATCATTTCCGGATGGGTCATTGGCTCATCGCCCTGTACCATAACAATAAGTTCGGCATCAATCTCGGCACCGGCTTCCGCCACACGGTCACTGGCCCGTTCATGGGTGTCGGCAGTCATAATCACGGAAGCGCCGAAATCCTGCGCTACCTGCCGGATTTCCTCGTCACAAGTGGCGATATAAGTGGCGTCAAGGGCATTACTCAGGGCAACACGCTTGTAGACGTGTTCCAGCATGGTTCGGCCTAGAAGCTTTGCAAGCGGTTTGCCGGGGAAACGTGATGAACCCATACGTGCCGGTATTACAGCAATTGTTTTCATTAGTTATTCATACTCACTGGAGAGCTTGTTGTCATAAAAAGGTCCTTCTCCATTTGACCGGCGATTATGGCCCGATCATGTTAGTGAAAATGGAATTTGTCGCTCTGATCGCTATCCTACCATTCGGGGAAGTATTCCGCGAGAACTTGAGGTAGTCTTACTCGTGGCCGATCTCTGGATAGGCTCTCGTGAAGCGCCAATTATGGCAGCCGAGCTGTCACAATCGGGGGGTTTATTCAAAGGTCTCTTCGCCGGCGTGGTATCAGCAAACAATAGCTGTGCTAGTGTAGGGCGTCGAAATATGGCTACGTAAAACTGCCGGGATTGTTGCCGTGCCTGTCCGTGCCCCTAGTTGTCCCCGCGTCATGAATAATTATACGTTCCGGTGTCTCACCTGACTCCCATTCAGTCATTCTTGCGTCTGCGACGTGGTTATTAATTTGCGTTTGTTATGTAACGATACTTCTAACGCGCGGCGCTTCTGGCGCGCTACGCTGGTAAACGAATATCCGCGCGTGTACAATTACGCGCTTTTCGCCACTCGAATGTATCTGAATATTCAATGTAATGATGGATATGCTGCCTGTCTCTAACATGTCGGGGAGGAAAAAGCGGGGATGAAAGCACTTTTTTTTCTGCGTCATTATAACGACATTGACCACATCACCCCGGTCATCAGCAAGTGGATTGCCTCGGGTCACACCTGCGAC
>NZ_FMVQ01000021.1 GCF_900102495.1 Nitrosospira sp. Nl5
AATACATTACATACCCACAACCCTGTAAAGACTATCCCCGAAGATGTCCTAAGTCAAGCAGTTTGTCGGAACAACAGGGAACATTTCCGCCCTTCCCTTGTCCCGCAAGTTGACCCAAGGCTATGACTTCGCTCGGCGTTGAATCTTGCCATTTTAAAGAAGAATGCAGGGTGAATACTCCATTCACTCTTCCTGAACTGCAACCGAATATGCGGCTCAACTTCAGCCCGGCTTAGGTTAAGACCGCCTATCATTTTTAACTGCAAGCATATCTTATGCCAGTAATAAAAGAGTCCGTTAAACTAGCAACTTACACCTAATTTTTTAAATCTTTTAAAGACGGGATGTAAAAAAAGCCGACACTTACTGTCTATTAGAATAGAGGCTGGGAGGATGCAGATTATTTAACTTGTAATGGTTGCTTATAAATTACTCCCGCAGCTGTTCTGTTCAATAATATCGACAGGACGAAGATAAGCGCGTCCAACTGATATTCCATCAATTATCTGTTGACACACCCACAAACATTGCCGGCAATTCAAACATACAGATCGATGAATAATTCATATATCATAATAGGAATTTAAAGGAACAATCATGCATATTGCATGAACGTTAATTTTTTGTCGTCACCACGTCCAGGAAAAACAAGTCAACTGCAAACTTTCAGGGATAATACTCGTTGTAAATCAGACTTCAATATTTTTCCCCTATGCCCATCATTCGCGTCGCGCTTGATGTTCCCGTCAATATTTTATTCGATTACCTTGCGCCGCACACAACGGCAAATGATATCGGCGCTCGTGTCTGCGTTCCGTTTGGAAAAAGGCTGGTCACGGGCGTTATTATGGAAGTAGTCGCTTACTCCTCCGTTTCTTCCAAGCTCAGGTCCGCTGTTCATATATTCCATGATGTTCCCCCGCTATCCAAGGCATTGCTCGATCTTTTCCGATTTTGCAGTGCTTACTACCATTACCCCCTGGGGGAGGTGGTGATGAATGGTCTGCCCGGCAGACTGCGGAGTGTCAAACCTTTTATGCCCGCCCCTTCCTTTCAATATGATCTCACCACAGCTGGATACAGCGTCGATATATCAGCCATTCCAGCCCGTAATATCGTCAAACATCGCCTTATGGCAAGGCTGAGAGAATGCGGACCAATGGACATTCGCGAGGTGAGACAGCTTTCGCAGCGGGCTCCCAAGGCGTTGGCGGAATTTATCAGGCTAGGCTGGGTTGAAGAAACATCGGCGCCTCTTCCCTCCATCGCAGCTTCGCTTACTGAAATCTCGCCGGTTCCTGTCCTGACCACCGATCAGGAAAGCGCCGTCAATGACATTGCCGTCAAAATAAACGAATTCGGTACCTGGCTGTTGCAAGGCGTTACCGGCAGCGGTAAAACTGAAGTTTATCTGCGGCTGATTTCGTTGCTGCTGCGGCAAGGCCGGCAAACGCTGGTGCTGGTCCCCGAAATCAATCTAACGCCGCAACTGGAAGCAATCTTCCTGGCGCGCTTTCCCGCCACACGACTGGTTAGCCTCCATAGCGGACTCAACCCATCCCAGCGGGCGTATGCCTGGTTGAAAGCCCAACGTGGTGAGGCCAAAATAATACTCGGCACGCGCCTGGCAGTATTTACGCCGCTACCGGAACTTGGTTTGATAATAGTGGATGAGGAGCAGGATACCTCATTCAAACAGCAGGAAGGCCTGCGCTATTCGGCACGGGATGTAGCAATCTTTCGTGCCAAGCGGGCAAATGCACCCGTGATACTCGGTTCCGCCACACCGTCACTCGAAAGCTATTACAACGCCATAAGCGGCCGCTACCTCAGGCTGCGGCTATCATCCCGCGCGGTCAAAAACGCCACGCTGCCAAGCGTACGTTGTATCGATACCCGTGCCGCCAAAACCAGAGAGGGCTTATCCGCCCCACTGATTACTGCGCTGGAGAGGTGTCTCGTGTTAAACCAGCAAAGCCTGGTTTTCATTAATCGGCGTGGTTATGCACCGGTGCTATTGTGCAAGTCATGCGCCTGGACAGCTGCCTGCCATCGCTGCGCCAGCCGTCTGGTGGTGCACCTGCGCGAAAGAAAATTGCGCTGCCATCATTGCGGCCACCAGGAGCGTTTCCCCCCCCTCTGTCCCGAATGCGGCGACCAGGATATTGCACCTTTCGGCCACGGCACGCAGCGAGTGGAGGCCACGTTGGCTGAATGTTTTCCCGATGCTCGAATTGTACGCATCGATCGCGACAGTATGCGTCGCAAGAATGCTTGGCAAAAGATGCTGAAAGACATCCAGGAACAACGCGTTGACATCCTGGTAGGAACACAGATCCTCGCGAAAGGACATGATTTTCCAAATCTGTCACTGGTCGGCATCCTGAATTCCGACGCGTCGCTATTCAGCACCGATTATCGTGCATCGGAACGCCTGTTTGCACAGCTGATGCAGGTGGCAGGCCGAGCCGGACGCGCCGAGGTGCCAGGCGAAGTACTCATTCAAACCGAATTCCCCAATCATCCGTTGTATCAGGCGCTGCGGCAGCAGGATTATGACGCGCTCGCACAAACGCTCCTGTCGGAACGAAAGATAGCGGGATTTCCGCCCTTCATCTATCAAGCAATATTGCGAGCGGAGGCAGCCCAGGTGGCCGCTGCGCTGGATTTTCTCACCCGTGCGGCGGCTGTGATGAAGGCTTCACAGCATGTTGAGGTGTTCGATCCGGTTCCGGCGCAAATGGCGCGATTAAAGGGACAGGAACGCGCGTACCTGCTCGTACAATCCAGCTCGCGTAAAAAATTACAGGAATTTCTTGCTGAATGGCGAACAAAACTGGACACGCTTTCCGTCCACAAAGTTCGATGGACGCTGGACGTGGATCCGCTGGAGTTTTGAGCCGAATATTCCATCGCCCCAAGCCGCTTCAGGATATTGCTGGCCACGTCCCGCCTATTGAATTTCAGCGAGCAGCCGGCCCATCATTTGTTCCGCCTGATGACGATAACCGCCGCCGAACAGATTGAGATGATTCAGGATGTGATAGAGGTTATAAAGTGTTTTTCGTGTCGCGTAGCCGGGATCGAGTGGGTAGGTCTCCCGGTAAGCCGCATAGAAATCTGCGGAAAACCCACCGAAAAGTTCAGTCATGGCAACATCGGTCTCGCGATCGCCATAATATACGGCAGGGTCGAATAGTATCGGCTTCCCCGCGCGATCAAAACCATAATTGCCACTCCATAAGTCGCCGTGCAGTAGTGAGGCAGCCGGTTCCGGACCCGGAAAGAAGCAATCCAGATGCGCCATCAGCTGCTCACCCCAGGTCTGCAATTTGCCCGTATAGCCATTGGCTTGCGCTAATTTCAACTGGTAGCCGAAACGATATTCGCGCCAGAATTGAATCCAGTTAGACGAAAACCGGTTAATCTGCGACGTGGCACCGATAGTGTTGTCGCGCACCCAGCCGAACCTTTCCGAGGAAAAACGGTGCATCGCAGCAAGTCCCGACCCCAAGGCTGCTGCGTCGCGGTAGGAAACTTTATCCATTTTCACATATTCCAGCACCAGCCATGCTTTGGATTTATTTTTTCCCCAGCACACCGGGAGGGGAACACGTAATGTGCGGGACTTGTGAATTTCCTGAAGGCCCGCGGCTTCCGCGTCGAACATCCCCAAGCTGTCCGTATTGTTCAGTTTGACGAAAAATAGCCGGCCGTTGCCTTCAATCCGATACGTTTCGCTAATGCAACCGCCGCCGATGGAAAAGGTTTTTTCCACAATGAATGGGCTGCCGGTAGACATGGAGATTTGTGCGGCGATATCTGTCCAGTGTGACATAGCGGGTCGGATCACCAGGTTGATTGATCTTTACCACGTCAGGACAACGATTTCCTTGCCCGGCTGACGGCTGCTCTCACCTGTGCCGGCGCTGTCCCACCGATATGGTTGCGGCTATTTATCGAGCCCTCCAGGGTCAATACGGCAAAAATATCGTTATCGATCAATGGGGAGAAATTTCTTAACTCAGGCAGCGTAAGCGCGCTCAGGTCACGGCCGCATTTGTCGGCAAAGTTCACCGCTTGCGCGACAGCTTCGTGGGCTTCGCGAAAAGGCAGCCCCTTTTTTGCCAGGTAATCGGCCAGATCGGTAGCCGTGGCGTAACCCCGCATCGCGGCTTGACGCATCGCACCCGGCTTGACGCGGACGCCCGTCAGCATATCGGCGTAGATGCGCAGGGTGTCAGTAAGCGTGTCCACCGTGTCGAATAAAGGCTCCTTATCTTCCTGATTGTCCTTATTGTAAGCGAGCGGTTGCGCTTTCATCAGCATCAGTAGCGCAACCAGATGACCATTGACACGACCGGTTTTGCCGCGCACCAGTTCCGGCACGTCAGGATTTTTCTTTTGCGGCATGATGGACGAGCCGGTACAGAACCGGTCGGCGAGTTCAATGAAGCCAAACAACGGGTTCATCCATAGAATCAATTCTTCTGATAATCGTGACAAATGTGTCATGATCAGCGCCGCACAGGCGCAGAATTCGATGGCGAAATCCCGGTCGGAAACAGCATCCAGCGAATTTTCGCATACGCCGTCGAATCCCAATTGTGCCGCCACCATCTCGCGGTTGATGGGGTAACTGGTTCCCGCCAGTGCCGCGGCACCCAGAGGCAGCTTGTTCATGCGCCTCCTGCAATCGGATAGTCGCTCGGTATCGCGCTTGAGCATTTCAAAATACGCCATCAGATGATGGCCGAAGACCACCGGTTGGGCCACCTGCAAATGCGTGAAACCTGGCATTACCGTATCCACGTGCTGTTCGGCAAGATCCAGCAGTGCATGCTGCATGGCACGGATGAGCCTGACAATATCATCAATTGAAGCGCGTAGATAAAGCCGCACATCGGTCGCCACCTGATCGTTGCGTGATCGTGCCGTGTGCAGCCGTTTGCCGGCGTCGCCGATCAGCGTGGTAAGACGTTTCTCGATATTGAGATGCACATCTTCCAGATCCAGCCGCCAGACGAACTCGCCGTTGCGAATTTCGTCGCGAATGCGGCCCAGGCCGGATTCGATCGCAGCCAAGTCGTTTGCATCGATAATGCCTGCATCAGAAAGCATTCGCGCGTGAGCAAGCGACCCCTGAATATCGTGATCCGCCAACCGCCGGTCGAAATCTATCGATGCGGTATAACGCTGCACCAGCTCCGAAACCGGCTCGTCGAATCGGCCCGACCAGGTATTTGCGCCTTTTTCAACTGGCGTATTTTTCTTTTTTGAGATAGCCATAATGTCTTTGTCAATTCACCCCAACTTACGGGCCGCTATGGTGGGCGACAGCGCATTTCTCAATTTAACTGCCATCACCCACTAAGGCTTCCTGTACCGATCGCGCTTCACACTGCGTGAATGCGGCCACTGTTGAATTCAGGTTAAACGCCAAGTATAAATCAAAGGACTTGTCTTGCCGCGCCAACCAATTTCGCAATCCAGGGTTTTGCAGGCACGCGCCGGACAAAGATTGACTTTACCCATTGAGATGAGTCTGGAACATCAACCCGGCATGCTCCCTCATTCTGTGGAACTGAATAAACTTCCAGCTTTCCTGGGCAACACTCAATTCCGCTCCAAACGATGCCAGAAAGGTAGGAGCATCCACGGCATCGTAGGCCACCCGATGCGCATTGGTATCGATAAACCGTTTTAGTTCGCGTGGATCATCGGCGGTGATCCAGCGCGCCATCTGATACTTCGCGGGGGCGAGACGTGCGTCCACACCATACTCATGCTTGAGCCGGTGCGCCACCACTTCGAATTGCAGAGCGCCGATTGCCCCCAGCAGCAAAGCGCCCCCGGTGTGTGGCCGGAATACCTGGATTGCGCCCTCCTCACCCAATTGGGCAAGCCCCAATTTGAGTTGCTTGCTGCGCATTGGGTCGGAGATCTCAACTGTCTGGAAAATTTCGGGCGCGAAAAACGGCAAGCCCGTAAACTGCAGGCGCTCGCCTTCTGTCAGCGTATCCCCCAGCTGTAGCGTCCCATGGTTGGGGATACCGATAATATCCCCGGAATACGCAATATCGAGCAACTCTCGCCGCTGCGATAGAAAGGATACGACGCCGTTGGTGCGGATATCCTTATCGTTACGTACGATCCTTAGATTCATGCCGCGCTCAAAGCGGCCCGAACAGATTCTCACAAAGGCGACGCGGTCCCGATGGGCTGGATTCATGTTGGCCTGAATCTTGAACACCACGCCTGTAAACCTCGGTTCATCGGGTTGCACCTGGCGTTGCAAAGCTCTGCGCGACGCCGGTGAAGGGGCAAGATCGACCAGGGCGTCAAGTACCTCGCGTACGCCGAAATTGTTGATGGCCGAGCCGAAAAATACCGGCGTCTGCAGGCCGGCAAGAAAAGCGGCATGGCTGAATTCCGGAGAAGCGCCGCGTATCAGATCGATTTCCTGCTTCGCTTGGACCGCATGCTCCCCCAAGCGTTCCGCGATTGCGGAATTGTCCAGGCCCTCGATGATCTCGTCCGCATCATCCAACCTGTCGGCACCGGGGCGGAAAACTCGCATGCGGTCGCGCCGCAAGTCGAATACGCCGCGAAAGCCGCGGCCCATGCCGATCGGCCAGGTGAAAGGTACCGCTGCCATATGCAGCGTTCGTTCGATCTCGTCAATGAGATCGAGTGGCTCGCGCACTTCACGATCCATTTTGTTCACGAAAGTCAGAATGGGCGTATTACGCGCACGGCATACTTCCAGCAGGCGCAGCGTCTGGGCCTCCACGCCATTGGCCGCATCGATTACCATCAGCGCCGCATCCACGGCAGTCAGAACCCGATAAGTATCTTCGGAAAAATCCTGGTGACCAGGCGTATCCAACAGATTGATGACGCAGCCGCGATACTCCATCTGCATGACAGAACTGGCCACCGAAATGCCTCGCTGCTTCTCGATTTCCATCCAGTCCGAGGTGGCATGACGGCTTGCTTTTCGCGCCTTGACGCTACCGGCGATATGAATTGCGCCGGCAAACAGCAGCAACTTCTCCGTCAACGTCGTTTTACCCGCATCCGGGTGGGAAATGATGGCGAACGTACGGCGCCGCGCCACCTCCTGATCGACCATCATTCGCTATTCCCCTTGACTGAGTCTTGTTCCTGAGGATAAAGGTGACACCGTGCTCCATGGGTTGAACTGAACGTACTTGTTTCAGGGTAATTTTTGCGGCATATCGGCATCACATGGGGGCAACGAGGATGAAAGTGGCAACCGGATGGAGGGTTGACCGGCGAGGGCAGATCGCCATGCAAGTGGATAACCTCACGCTTTGATTCGAGTTCGATGACCGGCACCGCCGACAACAAAGCCTGGGTATAGGGGTGCTTGGGGTTGTCCAGTACTTCGTCCACGCTTCCTTGTTCCACGATTCTTCCCAGATACATCACCGCCACTTCATCGGCGATATACTCCACCACCGAAATATTATGAGTAATGAATAAATATGCCAGTCCCAGACTGCTCTGCAACGCCTTCAGCAAATTCAGGATCTGGGCCTGTACCGATACGTCCAACGCACTGGTCGGCTCGTCGCAAACGATCAGCCTGGGATCGACCGCCAGAGCACGCGCGATAGCGATACGCTGGCGCTGGCCGCCGGAAAATTCGTGGGGATAACGCCATTTGGCTTCTGGCGGCAAGCCGACACTCTCCAGCAAGGCATCCGCTCTCGCTCTCCTTCCTTTCGGCACAGTGGAATGGCGCTCCGAATGGATTGCTTTGCCGTCACCTTCAACATTCAGGGCATTCATGCCCTCTTCGATGATGTCTACGATACGCATCCTCGGGTTGAGTGACGAATAGGGATCCTGGAAGATGAGCTGGAATTCGGCACGCATCTGTCGTAGCCGGTTGCGTTCCAGTCCCACCAGTTCGAGCCCGTTGTAACGCACGCTGCCCGCGGAGGGCCGAATTAATTGCAGAATGGCCTTGCCAGCCGTGGTCTTGCCGCACCCGGACTCTCCCACCAGCGCCAGGGTCTTGCCCTGCCGGATTGAGAGCGACACGCCATCCACCGCTTTGACATATCCCGCCACACGTTTCATTAAACCTTTATGTATCGGGAAGTAGACTTTAAGGTCGGTGACGGCCAATAAGCAGGAACCGGAAGTCCTGGATCCAAGATTGAACGCGCTCTGAAGATTGTTCCCACCTGATATTTCTGCGCTCTGAATGTTGAATTCCCTCTCCTGAGCCCGGAGCCCGGGCTCCTGGACTCGAGACCTTGAATCCCCATCAAAAAGGTGGCATCTCACCTGATGCCCCCCGCTTACCTCGCTCCACCCGGGCGCGACCGAGTGACACAATTCCCAGGCGTGATCACACCGGTCCGCAAAGCGGCAGCCGACGAATTCGCGCGACAGTGGCGGCACATTTCCGCTAATTGCCGCCAGCCCCAGCCCCTGCCGGCGCCTGGCTTTTCCCGGCAGTGAAGCAAACAATTTCTGCGAGTAGGGATGCGCCGGACTGCGGAAAAATTCCTCTCGCGTCGCCGTTTCCACGAGTTCACCGGCATACATCACCGCCACCCGGTGCGCCATTTCCGCCGCCACCGCGAGATCATGTGTAATGAGTAGAATCGCCATGCCGTCGCGTTGCTGTAAATCACGCATGAGGTCGAGCACCTGGGCCTGAATGGTGACATCCAGGGCTGTAGTAGGCTCATCGGCAATGAGAAGTTCCGGCTCCCCGGCCAATGCCATTGCGATCATCATCCGCTGTTTCATTCCGCCCGAAAACTGGAAGGGATATTCGGTCATGCGGCGCGATGGATCGGGTATACCTACCTGATTCAATATTTCAAGTATGCGTTTTTGCGCCACTGCGCCACGCAAATTGAAATGCCGCCGCAACACTTCACCGATCTGCTCCGCCACTGTCATCACCGGATTCAGACTTAGCATGGGCTCCTGAAAAATCATGCTGATGCGCTTTCCGCGGACGCTCCGCATAGCGACTTCCGGCAGCAGGAGCAGATCGTCTCCGCCGATCCTGATGGATCCCGCAACAATTTCGCCCGCCTCCGGCAATAGCCGCATTACGGAAAGGGCTGTCATGGACTTTCCGCAACCGGATTCCCCCAGTAATGCGAATGTTTCCCCCTCAAGAACCTGCAGCGTCAGTCCATCCACCGCCCATACCGGCGCCGCGCCCGTATGAAGAACTGTTTCGAGATTGTCAATTTGCAGCAGGGGCCGCATGGCTAGGAAGAACCTTCAGCAGGTTCAGCTTTTGACATTTCCCTGCGTCCCCTGAGGGGCAGCATTCGGGCTTTGGCGGACAATATCCTCACCCGCGGATCAAACGCATTCTGTACCGCATCGGCAAACAGATTGGCGCTCAATACCAGCGCGAACATGAAACTAAAGGCCGCGAGCAACGCCCACCATACCATCGGCTCACGCGCCATTTCCAGGCGTGCCCCGTTAATCATCGTGCCGAAGCTGATAGTGGAAGGATCAACACCTACGCCCACGTAAGACAATACGGCCTCAGCCAGAACCAACCCGCTGAAATCCATCACGGTAGAAATCAGCACGATATGCATCACATTAGGAAGAATGTGGCGGCTGATGATACGCCAGTGGGAAACTCCAAACGCGTGTGCTGCCTGAATATATTCCGTTTCGCGCAGCTTCAAGGTTTCGCCACGCAGCAGGCGGCACAAACCGGTCCAACTGGTGACGCCGAGTATGACGCAAAGAAACAGCAGGCGCAGATCGGCGCGCGCGGCAACGGTGTCGAACAGCTCGGGGTGGGTTTCTATGTATACCTGCATCATCAACACCGTCGCGGCGATCAACAGGACGCCGGGAATGGAACTCAACGTGGTGTAAAGATATTGGATAACATCATCCACCCAACCCCGGAAATAGCCGGCCATGATGCCGAGAAGCAATGCAAATGGGAGCATCATCAGCGTTGTGAGCGTTCCGATCACCAGCCCGGTGCGAATACTTTTAAGCGATTGATAAAATACATCCTGCCCTACCTTGTCGGTGCCGAATATATGGTAATTGGTGGATAACGCCAGCGCGGTACCGAGCAGCAATAGCATAAATGCAAGTACGATGCAGATGGCATTCCATGGAACTTCCGTGGCGCCACGCCACATGCTGGAAAGCGTCGGCAAAAAGTTTCCGCCGCCGCGGTTCGCCAATGACGCGGTTAACGAAGCGACGACGACGCACCAGAGGAGAAGTCCCAAACCCGCGCCCGCGGCCACCCTCCAGGCCACATCGGCGGCAAGTTGTGTTTCAGGATCCTGTAAATGGGCTCCGCCGAATTTCAGGCGAGGATATTCCCGCAGCTGCGTTCCATCTGGAAGTTCCACCGTTTCTCTGGCATACAGATGTGCGGCGAAGGGCGCGGAATAGGTTTTTTCCACGCGTGTGCGCAACGGGGTTGCAATCACGTCAAGCAGGCTTAACACATCCACGCTGTAAGCTTTTTCGCCGTTGCCACTGTTGCTATTCTCCACCGCGGGACGTAAATGCACGCTATCAAGCAATCCAATGGCAATAAAGAATACCAAAACCGTGAGTGCCGCCATGCCACTCTTACTATGTCCCACCCGCCGCCATGGCGCCAACAGATGTTCATTGCGCCGCACGTACCACGCGAAGGCGATGATCACCGCCACCAGCAAATAAACGAGCGCATCTGTCCAGAGAATTACAGGTTTGAAAGACATGGCGGTTCTTGTAGGGATATCACGCTAAAATCTGGCGTCCGACCACGTATTTCTAATTTAAGGCAATGACCCGCAACGACTCTTCGCATCACTTGACCTTGATCTTCTCGGACAGTTCGCTTTCCCGGAGTTAGGATCATTATTCGAGCCTTATCCTTGGGTCCACCAGCGTATAGGAAATGTCGGTCAATATTAGCCCGACGATGTAAAGCAGCGATCCCAGAAAAACCATGGCGCGCACGACGGCGAAGTCCTGAGAGTTGATCGCCTCGATGGTATAGCTGCCCAATCCCGGGATGCCAAAAAACGATTCGACAATGAGGCTGCCAAGGAATAGTAGCGGTATCACCACCACTGCGCCGGTGAGTATTGGAATCATGGCATTCCTGAGCACATGCCTTAACAGTACGACGTTTTCCGATAAACCCTTGGCGCGGGCAGTGCGGACGTAATCCTTGCCCATTTCTTCCAGAAAAATGGTGCGATACCATCGCGTATTGGCGCCAGCGGCGCTAATCACGCCGACGATGACCGGCAGTATCAGGAATTTGATGGCGCCCGGTCCGTCGCCATAGCCTGAGATAGGCACCAGATGCCACAACTTGCTGATCAGAAATTGTCCGCCGATAATGTAAAACAAACTGGAGATGGACATCAGGGCGACGCATAGTACCACACCCCAAAAATCCACGTAGGTGGCCCTGAAAAAAACCATCGCCAGCGCAAAAACAATGTAGACCGCCAATCCCAGCAGGAATACCGGTAACGCAATGGCGAGACTGGGCATCATGCGCGTTTTGATTTCGTGAGCAATATCGCGACCGTCGTCGGCACGCCCGAAACGGAAAGCAAACATGGCAGCCGACTTCTCGAAAAAAATGGTGTGCGTAAATTTAGCAAAACCTTCCTCCCCGTCGTTAAAAACGAGTGGCTTATCATAGCCGCGTTCCTGCTTCCACTTGGTGATGGCCTCGGGTGTGACGCGCTTGATGCCCAATTGCATGCGAGCCATATCATCGGGACTGTTAACCACGAAAAACAGAGTGAAAGTGATCAGATTGACGCCGATCAGGATGGGAATGGCATAGAGTACGCGCCGGATGATGTAATTAAGCAATGCCGCCTCTTGCCCCCGGAATCTCTGATTTCCGACTCCTTATTCCCGCCCCTCGCTCCCTGCGGCGGTAAGCAATCACGGCTGGGGCCAACCCCCCGGCCAGCACGATCAATCCCAACATGATCGGCCACAGTACCGGCTCGTTCCATTCGCGCCGCTTCTGTTCCCGCAAGCCGGCGTCGATACGAAAATACTTGATGTTATTGTGCGATAGCTTGTTCGGCTTAACATTACGATACCAGGCGTGATACAACCCGTAATCCTTGGGGTGGTATCCCCAGAGCCAGGGTGCGTCGTGACGCAGGATATCCACCATGCGATCGATGATTTGACGCCGTTCTGGACTGTCTTCCATGTTCTTCATTTGCTCGAACAGCCGGTCATATTCTGGATTGGAATAATTGGCCGCATTCTCGCCTTCGTCGCCGACCTTTCGCTGCGGACCGTGCAACAGGAACAGGAAATTCTCAGGATCGGGATAATCGGCATTCCAGCCCCACTCGAAGATTTGCGCGTTGCCCTTGCGTATCTTGTCCTGGAAGCGGTTGTAGTCCGTACTTCTAACCACCAGCTGAATGTTAAGTTTCTGGAATTGTTTGCGCATCCAGTCCAGACCTGATTTGTCGTCAGCGCCGCGGGCGGTGACATCGAAATACAGTACCAGCGGAGCGCCAGTTTTGGCGTCCATACCATTGGGATAACCGGCCTCAGCCAGTAGTGCTCTGGCGGCTTCAATCGGTTTGCGCTGTGCCCGCCCACTTACCCAGTCATACACTACGGGATTAATCCCCTCTTCACCCTCACGGTGGCCGGTAATGCCGGGTGGAATAGGCCCCTGCGCGGGAATACCACGACCATTTGCAAATATCGAAACGTACTCTTCGTAATCCACCGCGATCGAAATCGCCTGACGCAATTTCCTGGCGGACTCGCGCCCTTGTTTGGTCACTCCGCCCACCACCGGATCCAGTATATTGAAACCCATATAGTAGGTGGAAGTTGCCACGGCCGTCTCCAACCGGATGCCCTGATCCTTCATCGCCTCGGTCACGGTCGCCTCCCCCTGACCCGTCAGTTGCACCGCCTGATCAAAACTGTCGGAGCTAATCGCAGAGGCGTCATAATAACCTTGCAGAAATTTGTTCCAGCGGGGAATACTTTCCTTGTCGCGGCTGGATATCACTTTGTCGATGAACGGGAGCGGCTTGCCTGCATCCGCCAGCAAACCTGCCTGCATGTCCTCCGGCATACCTTCGGACGGATAGGTCTCACCATGATAATTCGGATTCTTTTCCAGTATCATCATGCGATTGGGGTCGTTCTCGGTGAGCATGTAAGGTCCAGTGCCTACGGGATACCAGTCAAGTGTGATATTTTTTTCCGCCAATCCCTTCTGCGTATAAAAGCGCTCAGCCTCCCATGGAATGGGTGCGAAAAATGGCATTGCCAGCCAGTACATGAACTGCGGATACTTACCTTTGATCTTGATGCGATAGGTATAACGATTTACCGCTTCCGCGCCTTCCAATGGATAGCTGTTCAAATCCAGATAGTCATTACCCCCCTGCCCGTCCAACTGTGCCACGGCGGCGGTCTGAAGCGTCGTGGAATATTCCTTCAGGCCCGCGATGTAGTCCGACATCAGGCCGAATATCGGCGAGTGCAGTTTAGGATGGGCTAATCGCTTGATCTCGAAGACATAGTCTTCGGCAGTCAGTTCGCGTGAGCCGGTGTGGCGAAAATCGGCAAGCTTGTAGACGCCGGCCAGATCCTCCGCAGTCAGATCATGATAGAGAAATGCTCCCTGTTCGCCCCTGGCGAATGCGGGATGAGGCTGGTAATGGATACCAGGCTTGATGGAGATTTCATAGATCGTATAAGCGATTTGAGCGGCGTCCGCGCTATCACGCAAACGCCTGCCTTCCTTATCGTAATATTCCGGTACTGGCATTTTTGCCGCTGCCAGTGGAATCAGCGTATAGGGACGTTTCAGATAGTGGTATTGCAACGGAGGTTCATAAATCTGCGTTGTCATCAGAATTTCGTTGGAGCTATATGACTGCACCGGGTCAAGATGCTTTGGGCGCTCGGCAAAGGCCGTATAGAGAATATTTTTTCCCGCATCGGCGGCGGGATAGGGGCTATTCCAGGGATTACCGCTGCAGGCGCAAATCAAGGCTACAAGCGATGCCAGCAGGTATTTGAACAGTTCCTTCATTGATGCGATAGTGTAGCGGAAATATCCGGAGCGCGGGGTTGAAGCGACTCTGGCGCTTCCATGATTCTACTAGCCAGGAAGACTTGAAGCTATAATCCAGAGTCCCCGTTTCAATACCAAGGAAATGACATGCCACTTCTCACCGATAAACGCATCCTCATCACCGGATTGCTCAGTAATCGCTCGATTGCGTACGGTATTGCACAAGCAATGCGGCGTGAAGGAGCGCAGCTAGCCTTTACGTATCAAGGAGAGGGTGTACGCGAACGGGTCAAAAAAATAGTCGCCGAGTTCGATAGCGATTTGCTGTTTCCGTGCGATGTTTCGAACGATGACGAAATCGCCCGCTGTTTCGACGATCTGGGAAAACATTGGAATAGCCTCGATGGTATCGTTCACTCGATCGCCTTCGCCCCGCGGGAGGCGCTGAGCGGAGACTATCTCGAAAGCGTAAACCGCGAGGCGTTTCGCATTGCTCACGACATCAGTTCTTACAGTTTTGCCGCCCTGGCAAAAGCCGGAATGCCACTGATGCAAGGCAGGAATGGCTCGCTTCTGACGCTCACCTATCTGGGTGCGGTGCGGGTGATGCCGAATTACAACGTAATGGGGCTGGCTAAGGCAAGCCTTGAGGCAAATGTGCGTTTCATGGCGGCCAGTCTTGGTCCCAAGGGGATACGGGTCAATGCGATTTCCGCAGGGCCGATCAAAACACTGGCAGCGGCAGGAATCGGAAATTTCGGAAAACTACTGAGTTATACCGAGAAAGTGGCGCCGTTGCGACGTAATATTTCTATCGCTGAAGTAGGGAACGTTGCGGCTTTCCTGTGCAGCGACCTCGCCAGCGGCATTACCGGCGAGATTACCCATGTCGATGCAGGATTCAATACGATTGCTTTCGACATCAGTGAATCCTGACCACTTCATGTATTCGCTATTTCTTCTCTAAACCTTCATTCCTCACCGTCACGTCGTACCGTTTCCTGACGCCGGCAAGATAAGAGGTGAGTTCCTCCTGAGTGAGAATCTGCTGCAATTGCCGTGTAAAAGCCTCGCGTTCGGACACTTCCGCCGGGAGTGGCTCAATTACGCGGCTAACGCGGATCAACGTAAACCCTCCCTGAGAATTGCCCACACCGATATAAGAAGGCAGCTTTGCCGTTTCCGCCTGGAAAACGGCCCGCAGCATTTCGCTGTCGAGACCTTGCGGATCCTTACGCGAAACCTGCCGGGCAGCGTCCCAAGCAACTATTCCAGTTTTACCTTCCTGCAACTGGGCGAGCTTCTCCTTTCCTTCCTTCATCGCCGCCTCCGCTGCCTGCTCGCGCGCCACAAGCCCGGTAATTTTATCCTTCAGCGTTGTGATGGAAGGCATCGTGGCCGGCCTATGGTCAACCACTCTCGCCGAAACAAGGGTATTTGACGTAACTTCGATCGCTTCTGTATTACGCTTATTCTTGATCGCGTCTTCCGAGAATATCGCTTGCAGTAATTTTCCGGAAGTAAAGTACGGGGGTTCGCCTGCATTTCTGCCAATCCAGTCACTCCGACGCAAGGTGAGGTTGAATTTCCCCGCAGCAGGCTGCAAGCTATCGCTTTGCTCATACACTGTATTGCTGAAACCTTCAGCCATTTCACCAAAGATCTTTGCAGCTTTTTGTTTCCTCACTTCCTGCTCAACCTGGCTTTTTACATCATCAAAACTCACCAGTTTTGCGGGTTTTACCTCGGAGAGCTTGATAATATGAAAACCGTGGTCTGTTTCGATCACATCGCTGATTTCTCCCGGCTTCATCTGAAAAACCGCATCTTCAAAAGCCTTGACCATCATATTCCGCGCGAAAAAACCAAGGTCTCCACCATTTGACGCCGAGCCAGGATCCTGTGAATGCTGCTTGGCAAGTTCGGGAAACCTTTGTGGCGCCTGTTTTATTTGCGCAAGCAATTGTTCGGCCTTGGCGCGTGCAGCGGCTTTCTCCTGGTCCGAGGACGTGGCGGGCACATTTATCAGGATGTGGCTGGCACGGCGCTCTTCCGGCTGTCCGAACTCATCCCTGTGCTCCTCGAAATACTTTAATGCTTCGTCCGCACTCACCTCCAAGTCTTTGCTCAAATCGTCCAGCGACAATACCAGATACTCGACACGCACCTGCTCCGGCAATTGAAACTCGGCCTGGTGCCTATCGTAATATGTTTTAATGGCTACCTCATCGGGTTTCATTTGCGGCAGGAATTGCTCCGGTTGTACGTGAAAGAGGCTGATCTCTCGCTTTTCGTTACCTAATCGCATTACCCTTTCCGCTACCGCGACAGGAATAAGGCCGTTTCCACTATAGGCGTCGATCAATTGCTGCCGTTCCATTTCCTGACGCACACGCGCTTCAAACGTCCGTGGACCCATCCCCTGGTCACGCAGCAATTCTTCATAGCGCTGCTTGGAAAACTTGCCATCCTGCTGAAACGCCGGAATATCCTGTATAACCTGTATCAGTTGTAAATCCGGCACGGTCAGTCCAACGCGTGCTGCTTCATGCCTCAGCAACCGCTGCTGAATCAGTCCCTCCAGTACCGCCGACCGTAATTCCGGATTGTCCAGCATCGCGTCGTTGAAATTCTCACCCATGATGGCCCGCATACTTTCCTGCTGATTGCGCAGCGCCTGTTCAAATTCCTGACGGTGGATTTTCTCTCCGGCTGCCAATGCGAGGTAATCTTCCCTATCACTGTTTTGATATGACTCGATTCCCCAAAACAGGAATGGTAATGCGGCAAGCGCCAGGATGACCTGTACGATGCGTTTTTTCTTGTGGACAAAATCGAACATTGTTGGATTTCAGAAAACGAATAAAAAAGGCGAACTTGCGTTCGCCCTGGTTTAGCACAAAATCTGGCGGAGTGGACGGGACTCGAACCCGCGACCCCCGGCGTGACAGGCCGGTATTCTAACCAACTGAACTACCACTCCAACGATCTACACATATCTGCTGGTGGGTGCTGACGGGGTCGAACCGCCGACATTCGCCTTGTAAGGGCGACGCTCTACCAACTGAGCTAAGCACCCTTCAAAGAATATCAGTTTACTGCATCCTTGAGCGCCTTGCCAGCGCTGAATTTCGGAACCTTCGCAGCCTTGATTTTAATTGCCGCACCCGTGCGAGGATTACGGCCGGTACGGGCCGCGCGCTTGCCCACCTTAAAAGTTCCAAATCCGACGAGCGTCACACTTTGACCTTTTTTTAGAGCGGTTTTTATCGCGGATAACGCACCATCCAGCGCATTACCCGCGGAAGCCTTGGAAATATCGGAAGACTGGGCGATTGCATCGATAAGTTCGGATTTATTCACGGTGATTCCCCTTTCGTTATTGTTAAGAGAGCTACAGAAACCTTTGCAACTGGTTTTATATCAAGCCATCTGTGCTTGGTCAAGCAATTGCGCAAATATTTCAGAAACATTTCATACGCAAACTCATGCGGGAATCTTATTTTCTCCAGCAAACAACCGATCCCCTTTCCTGAAACGGACTAGAGCAGAATCTGACAACCAGAAACCCGCTCCACAGTACCTTTATTACAGTCGTAACCGTAAAAAAACAACGAACTCTTCCAGGAGCTTTGCAGCCCGTCAAATACAAGGAAACCGACGCAAAGCCTCGATTTATTACTCTGACCGATCGCTAATGCTTAATGACCGTGCTGGCCGTCTCCCCATCAACCGCTACGGGATTTGATACGGGCGCCGCTGCGGCGGGAAGCGGTTCCGGTTTGCGCTCCAATGCCAGATCCAGCACCTGATCGATCCACTTGACCGGATGGATGTCGAGGCGGTTTTTGATATTCTCCGGAATCTCCGTGAGGTCTTTGACATTGTCCTCCGGGATCAATACGCTCTTTATGCCGCCGCGATGCGCCGCCAAAAGCTTTTCCTTGAGCCCGCCGATGGGTAGCACCTCGCCACGCAATGTGATCTCTCCCGTCATTGCAACGTTCGCCCGCGCTGCGATACCTGTCAGTGCCGATACCATTGCGATGCAGATGCCGATCCCTGCGCTGGGCCCGTCCTTGGGGGTTGCGCCCTCCGGCAAGTGGATATGAATATCATTCTTCTGATAAAAATCTTCCGCAATTCCCAATGCTCTCGACCGGCTACGCACCACAGACAGCGCGGCCTGAACCGACTCTTGCATCACCTCCCCCAGTTTCCCGGTTGTAATGGATTTTCCCTTACCCGGCAACACTACCGCCTCAATCGTCAACAATTCGCCTCCGACCTCGGTCCACGCCAGACCGGTCACTTGCCCTACCTGATTTTTTTCTTCCGCAACCCCATAGGTATAGCGTCTCACACCCAGATATTTATCCAGGTTCCGTCCGCTGATCGTAATTTTCTTCTGATCACTTTTGAGCAGCAATGCCTTGACGACCTTGCGGCAAATTTTGGAGATTTCCCGCTCCATTGCGCGCACACCCGCCTCTCGTGTGTAATAGCGGGTAATATCACGTAGAGCGGATTCAGAGACCGTCAATTCATTTTCCTTGAGACCATGATTTTTTACCTGCTTAGGCAGCAAGTAACGCATTGCAATATTAAGCTTCTCATCTTCGGTATAACCCGACAGCCTGATCACTTCCATGCGATCGAGCAGTGCCGGCGGTATATTCAGGGTATTGGCAGTGGCAACAAACATGACATCGGACAGGTCATACTCAACCTCGACATAATGATCAACGAACGAATTGTTTTGCTCCGGATCGAGCACTTCCAGTAGGGCGGACGATGGATCCCCACGGAAGTCCATCCCCATCTTGTCAACTTCGTCAAGCAGGAACAATGGATTCTTGACACCGACCTTGGTCATATTCTGAAGGATCTTGCCAGGCATTGAACCAATATAGGTGCGACGATGGCCACGTATTTCGGCCTCGTCACGCACACCGCCCAGGGACATGCGTACGAATTTGCGGTTGGTGGCGCGGGCGATGGACTGTCCCAATGAAGTTTTGCCTACACCGGGGGGGCCCACTAGGCAAAGTATGGGCGCTTTCAGTTTGTCCACGCGCTGCTGCACAGCCAGGTACTCGACGATCCGCTCCTTGACTTTGTCGAGGCCATAATGATCCTGCTCCAGTACCACCTCGGCAGCATTGAGATCTTTGCTGATTTTATTTTTTTTCTTCCATGGCAATGCTACCAGCGCATCGATGTAATTACGCACGACTGTAGCCTCGGCCGACATCGGTGACATCAAGCGTAATTTTTTTAGTTCCGCTTCCGCCTTGGCACGGCCTTCCTTGGACATTTGCGCGGCTTTGATCTTCTTGTCGATTTCTTCCAGATCAGCACCGTCTTCGCCTTCGCCAAGCTCCTTCTGGATGGCCTTCACCTGCTCGTTGAGATAGTAGTCGCGCTGGCTTTTCTCCATCTGACGCTTGACCCTTCCACGTATACGCTTTTCCACCTGAAGTATGTCAAGCTCGGTTTCCAGTAATCCCAGCAGATGCTCCAGGCGCCTGGGGACCTCGAAAATTTCCAGCACCTCCTGCTTTTGCTCAAGTTTCAATGGCAAGTGAGCGGCGATCGTATCGGCCAGGCGTCCTGCTTCATCGATACCGCTCAGCGAAGTGAGAATTTCGGGCGGAATTTTCTTGTTGAGCTTCACGTACTGGTCAAATTGCGCCAGCATGGCACGCCGCATTGCTTCAACCTCATGGTTGTCGACGGCATCCGGCGGGAGCAATGCAGCCTGTCCGGAAAAATAGGTGCCATCATCAATGACTCTCGTGATGCGCGCGCGGCGACTGCCTTCGACCAGCACTTTCACGGTGCCATCGGGCAGTTTGAGCATTTGCAGCAGATTCGCAACACTGCATACGCCATAGAGGTCTTCAGGAACGGGATCGTCCTTGGCAGCGAATTTCTGCGCGACCAGCAGAATACTCTTGCCGGACTCCATGGCGATTTCCAACGCTTTGATAGACTTTGGCCGTCCCACAAATAAAGGAATTACCATGTGTGGAAACACCACGACATCGCGTAACGGTAATAGCGGCAACGACAAGTGATTGGGATCGTTAACTGGGGAGGGCATATCGGCTCACCTATAAAAGACAAACAAAGGTTATGGGGGTGCCGCGAAGAAATTCAAGGCAACGGACCGGGCAACACTGGACAGGCGTTAAAAACTCTTGGCCACCTTCGGCTTATCCGAATAAATCAGAATGGGCTTGATATCTCCGCCGACAGAGCCGTGATCAATTACCACCTTGGCAACATTCTCCAACGATGGCAGATCGAACATGGTATCCAGCAGAGTGCTCTCCAGGATGGAGCGCAAACCGCGTGCACCGGTCTTGCGCGCAAGCGCCTTTTTGGCAATCGCTTTGAGAGCCTGTTCTCGAAATTCAAGATCGACGCCGCCTTCCATGTTAAACATTTTCTGATACTGTTTAATCAGCGCATTCCTGGGTTCGGTCAGAATTTGAATCAGCGCTGATTCATCCAGTTCTTCCAGTGTGGCGACGACCGGCAGGCGCCCGACAAATTCTGGAATCAAACCATATCTGACCAGATCTTCAGGTTCTACGCCCCGCAATACCGCGCCAAAATCCTTGCGATTTTCGCGACTTCTCACATTGGCGCTAAAACCTATCCCGCCTTTTTCGGAACGGGCACGTATAACCTTGTCGAGGCCGTCAAACGCACCGCCGCAAATGAAAAGAATGTTGGTGGTATCCACCTGAACAAATTCCTGATTCGGATGCTTTCTCCCACCTTGGGGCGGCACCGAAGCGATAGTCCCCTCGATCAGCTTCAGCAGAGCCTGCTGCACGCCCTCACCCGAAACATCGCGAGTGATTGACGGGTTGTCCGATTTCCGCGAAATCTTGTCGATCTCGTCAATATAGACAATACCTTGTTGCGCCTTTTCGGCATCGTAATTGCATTTTTGCAGGAGTTTCTGGATGATATTTTCCACATCTTCGCCGACATAGCCTGCTTCGGTAAGAGTCGTGGCATCGGCCATGATGAAGGGAACATCCAGCAACCGTGCCAGCGTTTGCGCAAGCAAGGTCTTGCCTGAACCGGTGGGACCGATAAGCAGGATATTGCTTTTCGCCAGCTCAATGTCGTCGGCGTCTCCTTTGGACAGATTCCTCAGACGCTTGTAATGGTTATATACCGCTACCGACAGGATCTTTTTTGCGGGTTCCTGACCAATTACGTACTGATCGAGAATCTGGCAGATTTCGTGAGGGACAGGCAAATCTGATTTAGTTAGCTTGGCAGCCTCAGCGCCTTGTATTTCCTCCCGAATAATGTCATTGCACAGCTCAATGCATTCGTCGCAAATAAATACCGATGGACCAGCAATGAGCTTCTTCACTTCGTGCTGGCTTTTGCCGCAGAAGGAACAATAAAGCAGTTTTTCGCCGCCAGTTTTCTCTGACATAGTTTTAATCCGCATTATCCGAGCCTATACGCTCGTAGCCAGTAATCAAAGACCCATTCATAATAGTATAGTTCGTCTCTAGAAATTTAAAGTTCCAAGGAAGCTCATTTTCGACGCGGACGTAGTCTAAATTTTCGAATTGTTGTATTTGACCTACGTTTTGCAGGTAACCAAAAGCTTCTCACGCAGTGTTTGCACGCTATGTCGAAAACGTATGAGTCGTATTATAGACCTTAACTCGCGCCCTCACTTCTGGAAGTGAGCACAGCATCCACCAAGCCGTACTTTACTGAATCCTCCGCGCTCAGGAAATTATCCCGATCCGTGTCTTTCTCGATGGTCTGAATGCTTTGGCCGCTGTGCTTTGCCATAAGTTCATTCAGCCGGCTCTTAAGAAACAGAATCTCCTTGGCGTGTATTTCGATATCGGAAGCTTGCCCCTGAAAACCCCCCATGGGCTGATGAATCATGACGCGCGAATTGGATAGGCAGAAACGCTTGCCCTTTGCGCCTGCTGCCAATAGCAACGATCCCATGCTCGCGGCCTGACCTATGCAGAGTGTACTCACATCAGGTTTAATGAATTGCATGGTATCGTAAACCGCCATTCCGGCGGAAACCAGGCCGCCAGGAGAATTGATATAAAAATGAATGTCCTTATCCGAGTTTTCCGATTCCAGGAACAACAGCTGTGCCACAATCAGATTGGCGGAAACTTCGGTAACCGGACCTACCAGAAATATCACCCGCTCTTTTAGTAAGCGGGAATATATATCATACGCACGCTCTCCCCTCCCGCTGGTTTCAATCACCATGGGGATCAGGCCTAAATTGTTCGGATCGAGGTTGCGCTGCTTCCAGTCAAGTTGCTGCGTCATGTCAAGATTTTCCCATCAATTCATCTAAGGTCATTTGTTTATCCACTATCACGGCTTTTTCCAACACCCACGTTACCACATTATCTTCCAGTACCGCCGATTCCGCCCCCTGAAGGCGATCAGCCGAGGAGTAGTGCCACTTGACCACTTCGTCCGGATTCTCGTAGCTCTGCGCGAGGTCCTCAACCACTGCGCGCACTTGTTCCGGCCGCGTATGCAAGCCATGGATTTTTACCAGTTCCGCCAAGATCAATCCCAGGCTCACACGGCGTTGTGCCCGCTCATGAAACAAATCCCGGGGTAGCGGCACGTTTTTGGCGTTCATACCGCGCGATTCAAGATCGTGGCGCGCATCCTGCATTAATCTCTCTAACTCAACTTCCACCAAAGCTTTGGGCGCTTGAATCGCGGTTGTGTCAAGCAGTGCCTGCATGACCTGTTCCTTAATTTTCGCTTTGACCCGCTTGGATACTTCGCGCTCAAGGTTTGCCTGGATTTCGTCGCGCATTTTATCGATGCTGCCATCGGCAACACCCAACGATCTGGCAAATTCCGCATCCACTTCCGGTAAACTGGCCGCTTCCACTCCATTGAGTCTTACTTCAAATGTAGCGGTCTTCCCAGCAATCTCCTTGCCATGATAATCCGCTGGAAAGGTTACTTCAAACGTTTTACTCTGCCCGGCGCTCATACCGGCAAGCGGTTCTTCAAAATCCTTGAGAAGTCTGCCCTCCCCGAGCACCAGGGTAAAATTCTCGGCTTTACCCCCAGCGAACTCCTCCCCGTCAATAAAACCACGATAATCGATATTCACTCGATCTCCCGGTTGAGCAGAGCGTTCCGCCGGTTCGTACTGAACTCGCTGCTTACGTAAAACCTCCAGCGTTTTATCGACATCGGCGCCGGTAATATCGACTACGGGCTGTTCGATCCGAATTCCGCTTAACTCACCAAGGACCACATCCGGGTAGACTTCAAATGTGGCGCTGAATTCAAATTCAGACGCATTCTCTTCCATAAGCTTTGGTTCAAATCGCGGGTAACCCGCAACTCTCAGCTTTTTCTCGCGCACAGCTTCGCTGAAATTCTTCTGCAGCACATCACCCATCACTTCCTGCCGCACCTGTGGCCCGTATTGCTGCATAACGATCTTTAGCGGTACTTTTCCGGGGCGAAAACCATGTATTTTTGCCGTGCGCGCCAAACGCTTCAGGCGGGTTTCAACTTCCGACTCGATGTTTTCCTGAGGAACCGAAACATTCAGGCGGCGCTCTAGCGCACCAAGGTCTTCAACATTCGCTTGCATTACATTTCCTGACTTGGTTGATAACACTGACTACCACCACCGAGCGGCGTGACAACGACCAGGGGGAACACGACTCGTCAAAACTCGACATCGTTCAATGTTGCTTATCGCTCCCTGGTGCGAAAGGGGGGACTCGAACCCCCACACCTTTCGGCGCCAGAACCTAAATCTGGTGCGTCTACCAATTCCGCCACTTTCGCTCGCCGCCTTGTCTTTTGTTCATTGACATTCGCTCAATTATACCTATTTCTCCCCACTACGGGCAGCCCTGGCAAAATAGCGTCTCGCCACTGACCGCTTTACTGTCCGGCCCCATCAGGTATAGGTAGCCTGCCATCAGATCCAGCGGCTGAGGCAAGTCCTGCTTGACCTCGCCGGGATGCGTCCTGGTTCTCTGCGGCGTATGTACCGGCCCGGGGATTAACGTGTTGACGCGCAGGCGCGGAAGGGTCTCCCATTCCTGGGCCTGAATCTTTACCAGCGCCTCCGCTGCCGCCTTCGCCACTGCAAACCCCCCCCAATAGGCAGCTGGATGATGACCGTGCACATCCGAGGTCATAATGACGCTAGCATCCGGGGACGCTTTCAGCAGCGACAAACACGCCCGCGTCAACCCAAATGGCGCAATCAAATTAACACGTAACAGCGCTAGCCATTGTTCCAGCGTCTGGTTCTCCAGTGGAGTCAGGCCGAAAATCAATGCCGCATTGTGCAAAATGCCATCCAGCCTGCCCAATTGCAGTTTGATGGCCTGCGCGATCGCCTCAAAATCCTTGTCACCGGCCTTTTCCAGGTCAAGCGGAAAAATTGCCGGCTGCATTCCACCTCTTTCCTCGATTTCATCATATACGCGTTCCAATTTCTCAACGTTGCGCCCGTGCAAAATTACGGTCGCACCGTGAGCGGCGTAAGTGAGCGCCGCGGTGCGGCCTATGCCTTGTCCTGCGCCAGTGACGAGAATCACGCGATTCTTGAGCAGATCGGGAGATGGACGGTAGTTTTTGAAATCATTCATTCTATTGGTAATGGAAAAGCATGGTTCGACAACCGTACCTGGATATACAGCGCACGGAGACGCTGATAGCACAAGTGGCTCACCCTTTGATCCAGGTCGTCCACGCTATCCACAATTTACGCATCGGGGTGAGACTGATGCGTTGCCGCATAACGTGGCACCCGTCCCCCTTGATCTCCTTTAGCAGCGCCTGATAAATCGCTGCCATCACGATACCAGGCCGCTGATTTTTGCGATCCTCCGCAGGAAGTGCTGCGAAGGCTCGCGCGTAGTAGTTTTCCGCGCGTTCGATCTGGAATTCCATCAGCCGCCTGAAGCCGTCGGTTTCACGCGAATGGAGAATGTCCTCTGTGGATACTCCGAACCGGGCAAGCTCGTCCTGGGGCAGATAAATGCGATCGCGGCGCGCGTCCTCGCCGACGTCTCGTATGATGTTGGTAAGCTGGAATGCGAGTCCCAGATCTTGCGCATATTTCAACGTATCGGGATTACGATAGCCAAAAATCTCAGCGGAACATAATCCCACAACGCTTGCCACGTGATAGCAGTAAAGTTTCAGGGTATCGAAATCAGCATATCGATTGTAATTTAGATCCATCTCCATGCCGTCTATGATTTCATTCAATCGCTCGGGAGTGAGGTTAAATGCCTTCGAGACGTTAACCAATGCTTTTGCCACCGGATGGCTGGGCTCATTTCCCTGGCCGGCATTGAATATGGCGGCAACTTCCTGCCGCCACCACGCAAGCTTCGCTCGCGCCACTGACGCATCGGTACATTCGTCCACCACATCGTCCACCTCGCGGCAGAAAGCATACAGGGCGGTAATGGCGCGGCGCTTTTCCAGTGGCAGATAGAGAAAGCTGTAATAGAAGCTGGAACCGCTTTGAATGGCTTTTTCCTGACAATACTGGTCTGGAGTCATAATAAATTATGTGGAAAAAACATTTGGCTGCCGCTATGTCGCATCTTATTAGTAAATGTTCATTACTCCGCCGACGTGCCGCGGACCCCATCTTCCGCATTCCATGCGGGTAGAACCTGTAGCTCGCTTGTTATAATAAAAAACCCCACCGTGGCGGGGTTTTTTATTGTGCTGCATTTCGGACAAGACCGATACCGGAAAATCCTACATATCCATGCCGCCCATCCCGCCCATGCCACCCATGCCACCCATGCCGCCCATGCCACCGGCACCACCGGACTCTTCTTTCGGCATTTCCGCGACCAGAGCATCAGTGGTAAGCATCAGGCTTGCCACAGAAGCGGCGTGCTGTAAAGCATAACGCGTTACCTTGGTAGGATCCAGAACTCCCATTTCCACCATGTCGCCGTATTCGCTGGTAGCGGCGTTGTAACCGAAGTTGCCCTGGCCTTCCAATACCCTGTTGATGACTACTGAAGGCTCGTCGCCGCAGTTAGCGACGATTTGGCGCAACGGCTCTTCCAGTGCCCGCAGAACAATCTTGATACCGGCTTCCTGATCATGATTGTCACCTTTGATACTGGCCACCGCGGCACGGGTGCGCAATAATGCCACGCCCCCGCCGGGAACGATACCTTCTTCTACCGCGGCACGGGTTGCATGCAGCGCGTCTTCGACACGCGCTTTCTTCTCTTTCATTTCCACCTCGGTAGCCGCGCCAACTTTAATCAGCGCTACCCCACCCGCCAGCTTCGCCACGCGTTCTTGCAATTTTTCCTTGTCGTAGTCGCTGGTGGCTTCTTCGATTTGATTGCGAACCTGCTTGACCCGGCCCTCGATGGTTTTGGTGTCACCAGCGCCATCGATGACAGTGGTTTCTTCCTTTCCAATCTCAATGCGCTTGGCTTGACCTAAATCATTCAGCGTTGCCTTTTCCAATGACAGGCCAACTTCCTCGGCGATTACGGTACCGCCGGTAAGAATGGCAATGTCTTCGAGCATGGCTTTACGCCGATCACCAAAGCCTGGCGCTTTGACTGCACAGGTTTTCAGGATACCACGAATATTGTTCACCACCAGAGTCGCCAGGGCTTCACCATCGACATCTTCGGCGATGATCAGCAGCGGCTTACCTGCTTTGGCTACCAGTTCCAGTACTGGCAACAACTCACGGATATTGGAAATTTTCTTGTCGTGCAACAAGACAAAGGGGTTTTCCAGCAACGCGATCTGTCTGTCTGCATTGTTGATGAAATACGGCGAAAGGTAGCCGCGGTCGAACTGCATCCCTTCGACCACTTCCAATTCGTTTTGCAGGCCGGAGCCATCCTCCACGGTAATCACGCCTTCCTTGCCGACTTTTTCCATGGCATCGGCAATGATCTTGCCAATTTCGGGGTCTGAATTGGCGGAAATACTTCCCACCTGCGCGATTTCCTTACCGGTCGTGCAGGGCTTGGAGAGTTTCTTGAGCTCTTCAACCGTTGCGACCACAGCTTTATCGATACCACGCTTCAGATCCATGGGATTCATGCCGGCAGCGACAAACTTCATGCCTTCCTTGATGATCGACTGGGCAAGCACGGTGGCAGTGGTCGTGCCGTCGCCGGCAACATCTGAAGTCTTGCTTGCTACTTCCTTCACCATTTGGGCGCCCATATTCTCGAACTTGTCTTTCAGTTCAATTTCCTTCGCTACTGAAACGCCATCCTTGGTGATTGTCGGAGCCCCATAGGAACGCTCCAGCACGACGTTGCGACCTTTAGGTCCAAGGGTCACCTTGACCGCATCGGCCAGGATGTTGACGCCATTTACCATCTTGTGACGGGCTGAATCGCCAAATTTCACTTCTTTCGCTGCCATAATCTTTTCTCCTAAATTTCCAGAAATATTGTTTAAGGCCGTAGTTTGGTCAATTAACCTTCAACTACGCCCATGATATCTTCCTCACGCATCACCAGGAGCTCTTCTCCCATGACCTTCACCGTCTGCCCGGAATATTTACCGAACAGCACCTTATCGCCAACTTTTACCTCAAGCGGCCGGACGTTGCCGTCATCGCCAGTCTTGCCTTTGCCTACGGCGATGATCTCGCCTTGATCGGGCTTTTCCGCGGCACTGTCAGGGATGACAATACCGGACGCGGTCTTGCGTTCTTCTTCCAGCCGCTTGACAATAACGCGGTCGTGTAGGGGACGAATCTGCATGTTTCTTTCTCCTGTTTTAGAGTTAATACAATGAAATCGCCGGGAAACCGATGCTTTCAGATTCCCGGAATTTGTTACAAAACCTGTTAGCACTCACCGCCAACGAGTGCTAATAATAGAGTCTATCACCGTGGATTTCAAGTACATGAGCAATAAATACTTATTGGAACGCAGCCTGAGGGCAGTATGGCACCCATGCACCCAAATGAAACAGCATGAGATAGTGCCACTCATTCCGATTGCCCGGGGCGAAGGAGCATGGCTTTACGACTTCGATGG
>NZ_FMVQ01000009.1 GCF_900102495.1 Nitrosospira sp. Nl5
ATCACCCGCTACTCCAACCTGACCGACGTCATCTGGAACAACCAGAGCAAAGTCATCTTGAACAACCGGATCGTCCCCTAAACGGCACATCCTGAAAGCGAGAGACTGACTCGACACAACGCCCCACCCCTTTACGGGGGTGGGGCGTTGTCTTTTAAGTCAAAGGGTATCACTAAGAACGGCTGGGATTGCCATCACGCAAGGGGTCAAAGGGACAAAATCTCATATACAACGCAAAAGCCGGTCTTCACGGGCGATCTTATTGGGAATTGAAATTACTCATTCCGCGCCGGAACCAGCACCTCTCGATTGCCATTGGTTTGCATGGCCGAGACGAGACCGGCGCGTTCCATCTCCTCAATCAGCCGCGCCGCACGATTATAACCAATGCGCAGATGCCGCTGCACCAGCGAGATCGAGGCACGACGAGACTTGAGCACGACCGCGACTGCTTCATCGTATAAGGGATCAGCCTCGCCATTCTCCTGCCCGGCCATGCTGTTGCTGTTGCTTTCGCTCGCCCCGCTTTCTTCTTCAATCGAATTCAGCACCCCATCCACATAACGCGGCTCCCCATGCTCCTTGAGGTACTCCACTACCCGGTGCACTTCCTGATCAGCGACAAACGCGCCATGCACCCGTTGCGGATAGCCACTGCCGGGAGGCAGGTAAAGCATATCTCCCTGGCCCAGCAGCGCTTCCGCTCCCATCTGATCGAGGATGGTGCGCGAGTCCACTTTGCTCGATACCTGAAACGCCACCCGCGTCGGAATATTGGCCTTGATAAGGCCGGTAATCACATCCACTGAAGGCCGCTGCGTGGCGAGCAGCAAATGCACCCCTGCGGCACGGGCTTTCTGCGCGAGCCTTGCGATCAATTCCTCGACTTTCTTGCCCACCACCATCATCAAGTCCGCAAGTTCATCAATTACCACGACAATCAGCGGCATCTCCTCCAGGGGTTCCGGCGCGTCCGGTGTCAGGCTGAAGGGGTTGGTAAGCGGCGTCTCATTCTTAATCGCGTCGCGGATTTTTTGATTGTAACCACCAAGATTGCGTACCCCCAGCGAGGACATCAACTTATAACGCCGCTCCATTTCCGCCACGCACCAGCGCAGTGCGCTCGCGGCCTGCCGCATGTCCGTCACGACCGGCGCCAGCAGATGCGGAATGCCTTCATACACCGACAATTCAAGCATTTTCGGATCCACCAGAATCAGGCGCACTTGTTCAGGCGTAGCTTTGTAGATGAGACTCAGGATCATGGCATTGATTGCCACCGACTTGCCTGATCCTGTCGTCCCTGCCACCAGTACATGCGGCATTCTTCCCAGGTCGGCTACCACCGGATGTCCGCCGATGTCCTTGCCTAGCGCAATGGTCAGCGGTGACGCCATGTCGGCATAAGCTTGCGAACTAAGGATTTCAGACAGGCGTACCACCTGCCGTTTGGGATTGGGAATTTCCAGCCCCATGCTGGTCTTGCCGGGAATGGTTTCCACCACGCGTATGCTCACGACCGATAGCGATCGTGCCAGGTCTTTCACCAGATTAAGAATCTGGTTGCCCTTTACGCCTACGGCAGGCTCGATTTCGTAGCGGGTAATGACCGGACCGGGATATGCCGCCACCACCTTGACTTCCACTCCAAAATCGATCAGTTTGCGCTCGATCAGGCGGGACGTGAATTCAAGCGTGTCCATCGACAACATTTCCACGTCCTTCGCCGGCTCGTCCAGCAAATGCAATGGCGGCAAGGGTGAATCAGGCAAATCGACGAATAGTGGCGTCTGCTTCTCTTTGGTTACGCGCGGCGACTTGAGAATGACGGTGGCTGGCGGTTCGATATGCAAAGGCGGATTTTCTTCGAAACGCTTTTTCCCGATCTCAACCAGTTCATCACGTTTAATTGCCAAAACCGCCCCTGCTCGCCGATCCTGCCAATCTTCCCAGCTGCGCCTGGCAAACACCAGACTCCCCTCGATCATCGACCCCAGCTTCTCGACAAAGCGCAGCCACGACAGACCGGTGAACAAGCTGAAACCGATTGCCATCAATATCAGCAGCGTCAAAGTTGCGCCGGTAAAACCCAGCATCTGCGACAGATTTTCGCTGAGTATCTTACCCAGCACCCCTCCCGGGGCCTGTGGCAGCATCATTTTGAGCGTATACAACCGCAGCGCTTCAAACCCGCTGCTCGCAACCAGCAATACCAGGAAACCAACGGCCGATACGAACAACGGGCGGCGATCGAATATGCCTCCTTCGATGCGGTGGTAAGTCCATGACACCAGATAGAGGAAAAACAGCATCCACCACCATGCGGAAATACCAAATAAATACAGCAGCAAGTCCGCCAGCCACGCACCCGCAATCCCCCCGGGATTGCGTGGCGGACTGTCCCCGCTGTGCGTCCAGCCAGGATCGGCACGATCGTAGCCATAAAATATCAGCACCAGATAAAGCACCACGCCTAATAGCGCCAGTCCGCCGGATTCGCGCAATAGCCTCACGATCCTGGTCGGCAGCGGGTTGGAGCTTTTTTTGGCCATTGGCTTGTTGACAAAGCTCATGGATAGTATCGGGAGAATAGGAAAAAGCGGTAAGCCGGATTATATAGAGTTAAAGCGGGGGTAAAAAGCAAAACTCCCCTGCGGGCAACCTTGGCAGCTATCGGATACGAAGTTTGCGGATGATTGGAAAAATCGCGCCCCATCAATGCGAGTACGAATGAAATTCCATTACTTGCGGGCAAATACAATCACCTGCCCGGCCATCAACGAAGTTTTTCGTCCAGGATTTCGATCCAATGATCAACTGGCAACGATGTACCGCTTCGCACGTGCATGAGGCAACCGATGTTGGCGGTAGCGATTCGGGCAGGGCGACCGGATTCCAGCGCCGCGACTTTATTTTCCAATAGCTGCTGCGACAGTTCCGGCTGAAGGATGGAGTAGGTTCCCGCCGAACCGCAGCAAAGATGCGCGTCCGGCACAACAGTCAGCTCAAAACCCGCGGCAATCAGAATTTTCTCGGCTACGCCACGAATCCGCATCCCGTGCTGCAGAGTACAGGGGGAATGGAACGCGAGTTTTGTTTTATTTGCGTCGAATGGCGACCTGTCGAGAAGAGGACCCAGTATCGCGGCTTCCGCTTCGAGAACTTCGCTGATATCTTTCGTTAATTCCGAAATACGTGCCGCTTTTTCCGCATAGGCCGCATCATGGCGCAACAAATGGCCGTATTCCTTCACAGTTACGCCGCAACCACTGGCGGTCATGACGATGGCTTCCACCCCTTCCGCTCCTTCCATCGCTTTCCTTCCTTCTGTGGTCTCCGGCACCTTTCCAACATATGGCCACCAGGCATCCACATTGCGGCGCATGTAATCCAATCCTTCCTGATGGGCATTGAGATGGTACGAAACCGCACCGCAGCAACCTGCATTTTCCGCTCTGATAAGGGATATACCGATTTTATCCAGTACGCGCGCGGCGGCGGCATTGGTATTGGGCGCAAGCGCCGGTTGCACGCAGCCATCAAGGACGAGCATCTTGCGGGTGTGGCGCGCCGAGGGCCATGCTTCCGTGGATTTCGTTTCCGTTATTCGTTGCGCGGGTGGCGGTATCGAGCCCTTCAGGCTGCCCCGAAGTAACGGCCGAATGCCCCGTCCCAGCTTCAGCAACGATGCGAACACACCAGGATTGGGTAACGCTTGACGCAGGGCATACCGCCTGGCGCCAGCAGTTATGCTGCGGCCTACCTTTTTTTCGACGATCCCGCGACCGATATCCACCAGTCGTCCGTAGCGCACACCAGACGGACAAACGGTCTCACAGGCGCGGCAAGTGAGGCAACGGTCGAGATGCAGTTGCGTTTTTTGCGTAACCGGTTCACCTTCCAGCACTTGCTTCATCAGGTAAATACGTCCGCGCGGACTATCCAGCTCATCCCCCAGGAGCTGGTAAGTCGGGCAAGTGGCAAGGCAGAAACCGCAATGAACGCAAGCGCGTATTATTTCCTCGGCTTCCAGTCCTTCGGGAGAATCCTTAACAAAGTCGGCGAGCTTGGTTTGCATTACCTTATAATTCCGGATACATCCGGCCAGGATTGAGTATTCCCATCGGGTCGAATTTTTCCTTTAAACGCTGATGAATTTTCATCACTTCCGGCGCGAGGGGATGAAAAACGGTAGCGCATAAGTCGGGGCTGCGAAAAAGCGTGGCGTGGCCGCCAGCGTTCGCCGCTCCCCCACGCACGGCTTTCGCATCCACATCAGCATCGCTTGCATACCAGCGCAACGCTCCACCCCACTCGATCAATTGCTTTCCAGGCAGTGATAGCGGCGGCGTAGTCGATTTTATGGATAAGCGCCAAAGAGATTTTTGAGACTGAAAAAATGCGTGCGTCTGTTCACGCACCGATTCCCAGAAAGACACCCCTTCGACTATCTCTTCTCCGCCAAGTTTCGCATGCGCTGCACGTACCGCGGGTTCAGCCCCCGAGAGCCTGAAGGTGAGTTCATCATTGCAGAAACAGGTTGCCGAAACCGGCAGCGGTTTACCTGCCCAGAGATTCATCTTGCTGATCGCTTCGGCTTCTTTCATTGACATGCGCAGCGTCATTTCCATTGCCGGTAGCGGTAATACCTTGAGCGAAACCTCCAGCAACAAACCTAGCGTCCCCATCGAACCCGTCATCAAACGCGAGACATCGTACCCCGCGACATTTTTCATGACCTGCCCGCCAAAACTCAAGTCATCTCCCCTGCCATCGAGCATGCGCACCCCCAGTACAAAGTCGCGCACTGCACCGGCGAATGCGCGACGGGGGCCGGACAGGCCGGTGGCGACGCAGCCGCCGAGCGTGGCGGCAGAACCGAAATGCGGTGGTTCGAACGCCAGCATCTGGTCATGCTTGCGTAATTCCATTTCCAGTTCGGTCAAGAGCGTACCGGCACGAACAGTCACCACCAGTTCAGTTGGCTCATAATCCACGATACCGGCGTAAGCGGTAGCATCAAGAATGCGGCAGTCCTTTTGCCCGGCTATACGGCTGCCATAGAAATCCTTGCTGCCTCCGCTTCGTATGCGTAATGGCGATTTATGTCCGGCGGCAGCGCGGATGATGTCGGCAAAATGGTCGATAATGTCGGAAGGGCGCGGATCAATCAATCTTTCAAAACCTCGGCAACTCCGCAAATTTCTCTTCGCCCCGATGCACATGCATTGCGCCATGTTCGGCACAGCGGCGCAAAGTGGGAACGGCCTTTCCGGGATTCAAGAGGCCATCGGGATCAAACGCCGCTTTTACAGCATGGAACGTTTCGAGCTCCTTTGTCTTGAATTGTGAGCACATCTGGTTAATTTTTTCGATGCCCACTCCATGCTCGCCGGTAATGGTTCCACCAGCCTCAATGCACATTTGCAGGATTTTTGCGCCAAATTCCTCGGTTAATTCAAGCTCTCCGGGCCGGTTGGCATCGTAAAGAATCAGGGGATGCAAATTCCCATCGCCCGCATGGAAGACATTCATGCAACGCAGCCCATATTCAGCGGAGAGCGCTTCAATACCGGACAATACGTTCGCAAGACGCTTGCGCGGAATGGTGCCGTCCATGCAGTAGTAATCGGGGGAGACGCGGCCAGCTGCCGGAAATGCGGCTTTGCGTCCGGCCCAGAATCTGAGCCGTTCGGCTTCATCATGGGATGTCCTGATTTCGGCCGCTCCGCTCTTGTTCATGATCTCATTAATACGCTGGATTTCTTCCGCGACTTCCTCCACCGCACCGTCGGATTCGCATAATAAAATCGCGGCCGCATCAAGGTTGTAGCCCGCATGGACGTACTCTTCCACTGCGTGAGTGGTGATTTTATCCATCATTTCCATGCCTGCGGGAATAATTCCCGCCCCGATCACATTCGCCACCGCGTCTCCCGCCTTGCGGATGTCATCAAACGCCGCCATGACCACTTGGGCTTTTTCCGGCCTGGGCGTGAGCTTTACGGTTACTTCGGTAACAACACCCAGCATGCCTTCGCTGCCCGTCATGAGCGCCAGCAGATCGTAGCCCGGGGAGTCCATGCCCTCGCCGCCGATTTCGAGAATTTTGCCATCGATGGTTACGACCCGCAGTTTGAGGATATTGTGCACGGTGAGCCCATACTTCAGGCAGTGGACGCCTCCCGAATTCTCTGCAACGTTGCCGCCGATGGAGCAGGCAATCTGCGAAGAAGGGTCAGGAGCATAATACAGGCCATAGGGTACCGCCGCTTCGCTGATGGCAAGGTTACGCACACCCGGCTGCACGCGGGCCGTGCGTGCGGCGGGATCGACATCAAGGATGCGTTTCAATTTGGCGAGCGACAATAGAACACCCTCTGCGTGGGGCAGCGCGCCGCCGGACAAACCCGTCCCCGCGCCGCGTGCCACGACCGGAATTTTCGCCGCATGACATATCCTTAGGATCTCGGCCACCTCGTTTTCGGTTTGCGGCAGTGCCACGATCATCGGCGTTTGCCGATATGCCGATAATCCATCGCATTCATAAGGCCGCAGGTCTTCGGTCTCATGGAGCACCGCCTCGGTTGGCAGGAAAGTACGCAGCTTGGTAACCAGTTCAAATGAATTCATAATTCAAAGCCCAAATTGCTCAGCTTACTTCAGTTTATTGGATTTCGTGATTTGCCAATTTCTCGAGGATCCGTACCACCGCTGAACTATCCTGCTTCGCGCCGCCGTGAGCGATGCATGCGTTGAATAATTCCTGAGTAGCGGCGGTGTTGGGCAAACTCACGCCCAATGCGCGCCCACCGGAAAGGGCAAGGCTTAAATCCTTCTGATGCAGGTCAATGCGAAATCCCGGCTCGAACGTCCGCTTGATCATGCGCTCACCGTGAACCTCCAGAACGCGCGACGAGGCAAACCCGCCCATCAAGGCCTCGCGCACCTTGACTGGATCGGCGCCTGCCTTGGATGCAAACAGCAACGCCTCGCCGACCGCCTCAATGGTGAGCGCAACAATAATCTGGTTGGCAATCTTGCAAGTCTGACCGGCGCCATTGCTCCCGATCAACGTGATGCTTTTACCCAGCAATTCGAGAACAGGTTTCACCCTTTCAAATACTGTTTTCGTGGCCCCCACCATAATGGTAAGGGTAGCGTTCTTCGCACCGATATCACCGCCCGACACGGGCGCGTCCACGTAATCACAACCCAGCTGGTTAATCCTGGCGGCAAATACTCTGGTTTCCATGGGAGAAATAGAGCTCATGTCCACTACAATCCTGCGTTCACTCGTCCCGGCATTCAAGTCAGTCCGCAAGCCATGGACCAAGCCATTCTCCCCAAACAGCACCCGTTCCACGTCCGGCGTATCGGGTAGCATGGTGAAAATAATATCGGCGTTTTCTGCCACTTCACTGGGTGAAGAACAGGCCTTGCCACCCTGCCCAAGTAATTCTTGGGGCACACCGCTACGGGAATGCAGAAATAACGCATGCCCGCCTTTGATAAGATTTCCGGCCATCGGCTTGCCCATGATTCCCAGGCCGATAAAACCAATATTCATCAGGTTTTTGTTCCTCACACTACAGTAAATTCCTTTCGCCTATCTCGTGATCGTCCCCGGTTCTTTATCGCGGTTCCGGATTCCCATTGCAGGCGGGAGAAGTATTGTTACATAACGGGTTCAAATAAATAAACCAGCTGGCGGATCGCGGGTAGATACAGGACCTGCATGATGTGCTTTAAATGCATAAAATTTATCTCCAGGTATCAGGCTAATTGCCTGGATATCCTGATAACCCGCCTCACCAAGCTGATCGATCATTTCCTCCACGCTGGGCAATCTCCCACCCGTTGCAGTGGCGGCACCCCAAAGATTTAGAACCTCTATCCCCAGGTTCCCGCCCTGGCAGCAGGTGGTCAATAGCAGAAAACCATCGGTTTTAAGGAATTTCCTGATATGCCGCAAGAGAGAGACTCTTTCCATAACTGGGAAGTAATAAATGTTGTTGTAGAGCGTTACGATATCGAAATGCTCAGCGGAAGCTTTCTCCCTGATATCGCCGGCTTCTATCCTGACGCGATCCTGCAAGCCCCATTCCTGAATGTTGCGACGGGCCATATCAGCGACATTGGGCTGCAGCTCCAATCCGAGCGCTGAAAGGGACGGGTTTCTTGTTGCGATATACTTGATGTAAAAACCAGAGCCGCAGCCGATTTCAAGCAGGCTGACAGCCTTGGAAACAGGAAAAGTCCGATCGATGGCTTCTGTCTGGAATGCCTCCAACGCCCGGGAAGACCGGGCAATCAATTCGCCATCCTGATCTTCAAGTCCCCAGAATTCTCCATTTCGCAGCTTCCCGGGAGTGTTCGAGATCAGTTTATAATGCAGGCCCGCCACTTCCTGGACCAGGGCCAACGCGGCATCGTTTTGCGGCAATGCCAGTTTCTTTGCCAAACCCTTCAGCGTATATCCCCGGATGCTCAATTCCAGAAAATCGAGCCGAATGCCCAATTGCAGCCAAGCCTTCAATGCTTCGCGTGCCTTTGCGTTCTTACAGTAAGTTTCCGCCAGTTTCTCAAATACCACCGGTTGCTCGGATAACAGGTCGAACAAGCCGTCATCCTTGGCGGCGGCAAGGTAAGAGAGTTTGTAGAAGGGTTTAAACAAAGCATTGATGCCGACGAAGGCAGAAAGCTGATCATTTTTGAACAACTTCAAGAACGGCTTGAGAAACATTATGCCCCCTTGTGTTAAATTAGAACGCGTACTCTATATAATTTATGCAGCAGTTCGGCGTGCATGCTTTTCCACCCAGCCCCCTCCGGACCGGTTGCCTCGATTTGTTGCCAGTCGGCGGGAGAGAAGTCACTATTCTGTTCCCAAGCCGTGCAGAAACAGCTCAAGCATGCGATCGAATTCGGCACTCAAGTCTAGTCCCGGTATGTTCAGCCAGCGCAGTAGCGTAGCAAGGTGAAGAAATTGCAGATAATGGGCAAGCAATGCCGCATCCTGTCCTGAGCTGAACTCACCGCTCAACTGGCCGGCTGCAATGAGGTTGGCAAATACCGTGTTCAGCCCGCTTTGCCGCTCCGGGGCATCCCGCATTCCCACTTCGCCCAGGCAGAAACGTAGATAATGGGGCAGGTAGTCGCGATGGGATACCGACCAGCCGGCGGAGTGCCGGAAGAATTCATGCAGGCGTTCGGTGATCGTCGGCCGTGTGTCGAGTTCCGCCAGCAGCGCCGGCAACTCATCGGCAAGCTCGCGGTGGAATCGATGGCGGAGCAGCGCTTCCTTAACTGGGAAGTGTTTGTACAGCGTTGCCTTTGCCACATCCGCCGCTTCGGCGATGGCTTCCATGGTCACTGCTTCGAATCCGTGGTCGCAGAACAGGGTCCAGGCGGTATCGGCGAGATGATCGGCGGTCTGCTGTCGCTTGCGTTCTCGCCGACTTACATTGGCTACCCTTGAGATATTGCCGGAGAACGAGACAGACATGGCTCATTACAAATTATTAAACGATGTATATAACTATACATCGTTTAATAATATTGTTCAAGCTGCTTGGGAATCTATGATTTTTGCTGGAGGAGCCTCACGATGACCATCACCATTACCGCCTTTGAACGATCGCCCGATGGCGGCAAGGGGCTGGCGCGTGATACGCGCGTGCGCTGGGCACTTGAAGAAGTGGGCCAACCCTACGAGGTTCGCCTTGTTTCGTTCCGTGCGATGAAGGAACCCGCGCATCTGGCCCTTCATCCTTTCGGCCAGATTCCGACTTACGAGGAAGGCGATCTCGCCCTGTTCGAGACAGGAGCGATCGTGTTCCACATCGCAGAGCGCCATGGCGGCCTGTTGCCGGCCGATGCCAATGCGCGGGCGCGCGCGGTTACCTGGATGTTTGCCGCGGTTAATACGATAGAACCGCCGATCCTTGAACTCGCAACCGCCAATCTGCTGGAGGGCGACAAGCCTTGGAACAAGGAACGCCTCCCTTTAGTCGAGGAGCGTGTCCGACATCGGCTGGACCAGCTTTCCGCTCGTCTGGGTGATGCCAGCTGGCTCGACGGTGCATTCAGCGCGGGCGACCTGATGATGGTGTCGGTGCTGCTCAGGCTGAAATCATCCGGCATTCTGGACGAATATCCGACCCTGGCCGCCTATGTCGCCCGCGGCGAAGCGCGGCCCTCCTACAAGCGGGCTTTCGACGCTCAATTGGCAGTTTACACGGCAAGCCACCGACCGGTTGGTTGATTGAGTTCCGTCCGGGGCTCGAAGTCGTCATCCGAGTTTTTTGTTCAGTTTATGGGTCCTGACCCTGGATCGTAAGATTCATTCATCCGATCAAAGTGCCGTATGCTACGCGCTCAATCCAACAAAGCTCCCCGGCGCCTTGGGAAGTAGGGATATCTCGCCTCAAAAGCTTGTCCAATAAACTTTTTAAGAGCCTCAAACTCAATTCGAAGTAATCTATCATTCGATAAATTCACGAGGAATCCAGAATGACCGCAGTTCGACACGATACGCGTTATCTCACCTATCAGAAAACAATTGACAGCCCGCACCCCCGCGGCACCAGCTGGGGAGACACGTGCGAGAAGTTTAACCAGTCCGGACGGGCTACGCTAAACACCGCTTCCGAAATGGCAAAGGTTTACGCATGAGCCGGCAACCGGTTGTTATTATCGGCAGCGGGCTGGCGGGGTATACCGTGGCGCGTGAATTTCGCAAGCTGGACGCTGAAACACCAATCCAGCTCATTTCCGCGGATCACGGCGGCTTCTATTCCAAACCGATGCTCTCGAATGCCTTGGCTACCGGCAAGACGCCCGCGTCCATACTAAATGCCAACGCGGAGAAGATGGCGGAGCAATTGAAAATGACGATTCGCCCGCATTCCCGGATAACCGCTATTGATCCCTCCAGTAAAACCGTTACCTTGCAGAGCGGAGAAAAATCTTCCTACAGCCAGCTCATCCTGGCCTTGGGTGCTGATCCGATCCGGCTGGCGCTGGAAGGCAATGGAACGGAAGCGATTCTGTCAGTCAATGATCTCGACGACTATCACCAGCTATGTACCGCATTGAAGGGAAAGAAGGACGTGACCATTCTCGGTGCAGGGCTGATCGGCTGTGAATTCGCCAATGATCTGGCTGTGGCTGGTTACCGGGTACGTGTAATCGATATCAGCGTACAGCCCCTGGGGCGGCTCCTGCCGGAGGCCGCCGGCGCCTTCCTGCAGCGCAGGCTGGAGGCCATCGGCGTAGTTTTCCACTTGGGCGCGGCGACCCAGTGCATCGAGCGAATTCACGAGAGCTTGCGCTTGACTCTTGCCAATAGTGAGATCATCCAGACAGATGTCGTACTCTCCGCTATCGGATTGCGCCCGCGCACCGCGCTGGCGGAAGCCGCCGGTATCGCGGTGAACCGCGGCATTGCCGTAAGCCGCTCATTACAAACCCGGTACTCGGATATTTATGCCCTAGGCGACTGCGCGGAGGTGGAGGGTAGGGTGCTGCCGTTCGTCATGCCTATCATGCATGCCGCGCGCGGCCTTGCGGCGACGCTTGCCCGCACCCCTACCTCGATAAAATATCCCGCCATGCCCGTGCTGGTCAAGACACCTGCCTGTCCGACGGTGGTCTCACCTCCCGACCCGGGCAAGCCAGGCGAGTGGCATGTTGAGGAAAGTGAAGACAGCGTCAAAGCACTGTTTCAAAGTGCCGATGGAAAACTGCTCGGCTATGCGCTGCTGGGTACGGTAACCAAAGAGAAAAACTTGCTTGCCACGCAATTGCCGGCGGTAATGGAATAAGAAAGGGACTGATCCGTATCCACTGGCCCCACCTTCTCGGAAATCGCAAATAAAACAGGTGTAGCCGTAGATCAGGATGCTGGAGCAGGCCGCATAATGCGCATATGGCAGGCCTGATATAAATTAGCGGCGACTGTTAATACCTTGGAAGGTCTTGTCCTATAGCGATTACTCTTAGTAGCCCTTCGAGTCCATGCAAGAAGCGTAAGCGGCCTGGTACTGGGCATCGTGCGACTTGTTTTCGTTGAGTCCGTAGAGGCTTCCCCCCGCTGCGCCCGCTATACCGCCAATGGCGGCTCCTTTCCCTGCGCCGCTCCCTCCGCCGGCGATAGCGCCTCCAGCCGCGCCCACCGCTGCACCGATAGCAGCACCTAGTGCGGCATTCGTCAGCACCTCTTCCGTCTTGCTGTCAACTTGCTCATACGCATACTTGTTACATGCTTCCACGACGGACTGCGAGGGCTGCGCCGAGGACCGCCGGCGCTCTACCGGTGCGGCCTTCACGGTCGACACTGTCTTCTTCTCTTTCACAGGGACTTGTGCTTCACTAACTTGTGCTGCTTCAGGATCGGGCAATTCAGTCTTGGAGTCTTGCCCTGTAACAAGCATTGTGGCCGCTACGGTTGCGCCCACCAGCAGGATTCCAATCGTTGCAAGCTTCCAGGGATTAAGCGATTCGTTCGGCACCTATATTCTCCCTCTTAAAGATACTTCGTTTACCGCTAGCGTCGACTTGCATCGCTCCGATTGGAGCCGTAATTCTCGCCGCGACCTATTTGCGCTTATCATGACCGTGAGCCTTGCCACCGTGGTCTTTACCATGTCCGCGAGCCTTGCCGCCATGCTCCTTGCCATGACCCCGGGCTTCGCCCTCATCATGGTTCTTACCGTGGCCGCGGCCATGGCCATTCTGGCGTCTCAGCTCCGCACGATCCTGGCCCTTGGTTGCTCCACTGGACCATTTTGCATTCGAGTTCTCGCTTGCTTTCTGGCTCCTGTGATCAAGGGCCGCTCCACCGCGCCCCTCATTGCCGTCCCGGCCCATTTTGTCGTGATGCCCGGCGCCGCCTTCGCGCGCCAGCACGGGATTGCCATAACCAAGAACAACGCTCGCCAGCAATACCACCAGACCGAGTCTACGCATGATCATCTCCTTCTATCGTTATTTCGGTATTCAAAACGTATAGCGTATTGCGCCTGCCGGCATAAGGGCTAAATATGCATTAGCGATAGGGCTGCGATCAACCTTCGGCCCGAATCTTACAGATTGCAATAGAAATAGCTATTGGACCAAAGTACACTTTTCATTGAGCATCGAATATGCATGCTGGAGGCATAGTTCTTAGCCGCGGCAAGGGACCGTTATCCTTGCAATAAAACAGAGTGACTCAGTTGCTTATAACGCGCTTCATTTCGCCATATTTGCATATTTAAGACACAACGCATCCTGGCAATAAAGTCGGATTAATCGCCAGCGGAGTTCATGAGCATGATGGACAACGAAACCAATAATCCCTACCGGCCCAGGTATAGCGGTCAAGCAATTTCCGCGTACCAGGCTGTGAAAAAACTCGCCTCAGATATCCCGATGAGCAAGAAGCGTGAAGGAATTTGGCAAAAACACCTGCTCATCCAAAGGATGGTCGCAAGGTGTTGAGCCGCATGTGTACACCTTGGATATTGATAACCCGCTTTAGGTTGTAGCTCAATGCGCTCAACGCCAGCTCCGCCTTTGCTTTCTTCAACCCCCGCAGCAGAAAGCGGGGACTCCCCATCATCCATTTGACGGTGCCAAAGGGATGTTCAACGACACTGCCTCTGCTTCATCCATATCGGGTTGCTTGTTACTCGCTGGTGCATTGCTTCCACCACCTCTTCGTGGAAAGCTTCGCACCACCACACGCCGCCTGGATTTCGTGCATTGATCCTTGAGCGCACCGCCCCCACGGGCCCTAGTGGTTTAATCCTTCTTCTGCGCAACCAATGAAACGCTGGATCGGGTCAAGGTTGCGCCGGCCGGGCAACGCCAGCTGTCCGTTTTTGCATCGTAGGTGAACTCATCGCGGCTAAAGTGTCCCCTCCGCGCTTGTTGACAGCCCTTGGCCGCGGCACGATGGCAGTAATACCGCTTTGCTCGCATTTACTGCCTTGCTCCCCATTTGAACCGAATCCGCAACGACCGTCACGCTCCTGACCTGCAGTTCGTCCTTGCCCAAGGTTGCCCATCGGATGCAGTTGCCTGGAATCATTGCCTTCATTAGTGAGGTCAAATGCCACAATCAGCTTGTGCCTGGCATCGACCGCCAGCTGGGCGTTATAGGCAACCTCGAAACCGTGATAAGGTGTACGCATCAATCTGGCCTCGGGCTCGGTTGCCACATGCGGCCTGATGCCTTGATCGGCCATTTCCTGCACGCGCCGCTGCCACATCCGGGCATACTGCCTGGCTGCTCCCAGGCTCATGCAGGTCGGCTTTATCCAGCGCCGTCAGATATTTGCCAATCTTCTGGTCAAGCGCTGCCATCTGTTCTGCCAGGCGTTTGGGCGTCACGACCGCTTACGGCTGGCTACCGCCTCGATCCTGGGGCCATCAATGGCCAGCAGTTCGCCGCCAAATAACTGCTGCCTACGACAGAAGCCAATAAATTCCCGGCATACGCCTACAATGGCTTGCGCATGGCCCCGGCGAAAGTCGGCTATGGTCTTGTAGGTCGGCGAAACACGGTTTACCAGCCACATCACTTCGATGTTGCGCCTCGTTTCCCGCGATCATGCGGCTTGAGCGCACCCGGTTCAGATAACCGTATACGTACAGCTTCAGCAAATCGCCCGGCGCGTACGGCGAACGTCCCGTGGCCTCAGCAACGACCTCCTTGAACCCCAATTGGCCCAGATCAAGACTGTCCACAAACGCCTCGATCACTCGCACCGGATGATCTTGCGCAATCAATTCATCCAGTGATTCGGGAAACAGCGTTATCTGATGGCGCGAAGGTCCGGTTATGTGAGTCACGATATTCCTTTGGCTTGTCGATGTCTCGTCAGTGTAATAACTGCAAAGACTTTTTTAAAGCCTATATACGAATATGACTATAGATACAGAATCTGGTTTGACAACATAAATTCCATCATCTAATTTGAAGCAATGGATGCTAAACGTCACCTTGCCGGAGGATAAGATGATAGTCAGCTGTTGCTTCAAAGCCCGTAGCCTCATTCTGATCGGAGCCCTGGTTAGCGGCCTAGGCCCCGGTACTCTTGCATCCGCGCAGGAACGCTCCTTCTTTGTCGACCTCAACAGCAGGACAGTGACGGACCTTGGCAGTTTATACGGTAGAAATATCACTGCTACCGCCATAAACGATGCCGGTCAGTTGGCGGGATATCATTCTCTCAGGAACGGATTAAACCCTTTTAGTGCTTTCATCACCGGCCCTGATGGCATGGGAATGAGAGACCTTGGCAATTTAGGCGGTAAACTTCCTCAACCATATAGCAGTGCTTACGGCATCAACAATTCGGGGCAGGTAGCGGGAGATTCTTACACTGCTGAAGGCACTATCCATGCTTTCATCACGGGCCCCGATGGGGTCGGCATGAGGGACCTTGGCACTTTAGAAGGCAGTGGAGAAGGCCATGCTACTGGCATCAACAATGCCGGGCAGGTGGTCGGATGGGCTTACACACCCGAGGGTTTCCCCCATGCCTTCATCACCGGCCCCAACGGAATGGGGATGAGGGACCTTGGTACGTTAGGCGGTAACATCACCTTTGCTACTCGCATCAACGATGTCGGCCAGGTGGTGGGAGAGTCTCAAACAGCTGAAGGCAATAGCCATGCCTTCATCACCGGTCCCGACGGGATGGGCATGAGGGACCTTGGCACGTTTGGCGATTTCAGCACCGCCTACGGCATCAACAATGCTGGGCAGGTGGTAGGAAGCTCTCGTTTTACGTCTGACGGCCTTATCCATGCCTTCATCACCGGCCCCAATGACATGAGGATAAGAGACTTGGGCACCTTAGGCGGGGATTTCAGCGACGCTAGTGATATCAACGATGCGGGACAGGTAGTAGGACGCTCTACTCTCACGCCTGGAACAATTCCTAGTCCAGGCGCTTACCATGTCTTCATCACTGGCCCTAACGGGGAAGGCATGATGGATCTCAATTCACTGATTGACCTGCCCGAGGGGGTAATTCTTACCAACGCTATTGATATTAATAACAATGGCCAAGTGATTGCTACGGGGATTCCCGAACCCGAAACCTATGCCTTGATGCTGGCAGGGTTGGGCCTGATCGGGTTCATTGCGGGGCGCAAAAAGTCAGAAGTCCGAATTTAGCGTCAATCAAAAGTTTCAAGCGACCGCTAGCGCTTTGGCCCTGGATGGCCGGACTGGAAGTCCGGGAGCGCAAAGCCACTCGTGCTCTTTGGGGGTGTGACGCGAGTTTTTTCACAGCCTGGTACGTCGAAATAAGCGGCTATCGCCTCCCAGGACGCGCTTTAACTTTTAATCGAGGAAAGATCAGTATCCGCCGGTTCCGGAGGGCGGTGTACGAGGGGTGCTTGAATCCTGGGGTGTGCTTGAACTATTAGAAGCACCTGGTTCCTTAGAAGTACTTGATCCCGCCCCTAAATCTCGCTTGGTTGAGCCAGGCCTTTGTTCTTGGGAAGAATCTCTTGATGGGTCCTTTTTACCCGGCATGTCCTGGCCGGGACTAGCGCCGCCTTGCATATTTCTTTGGGTCGGTAGAGCGTTTCCTCGATCGGATGGAAACTCCCCCGCCGGGGCGCCGCCTTGGCCCATACCACCTACTTGTCCGGGTCCGCCACGAATCTGGGCATGAACAACGCCAGCTATTCCAAAAACCACTATGCCCGCAAGCAAGACTGATTGAGTACTTTTTAAGACAGGAATATGTTTCATGATATACCTCGTAGTAATTCGGCGAAATTGCTGAACTGAGATGATACGCCGGTCACCAATTTGTTCCGTTCGTTGACGTACTGAAGCTTGATCGCTGCGAATACTCCGAAATTTTGCTCGCCGTCTCGCTACCATGAATCGCCGCGCCGATGCTTGGTGCTACCTCAGTACAAGGGGCAACGCTCCAGAACCCGTAAGGTTAGCGCACCGACCAATAGCTCAGGTATTTACCAGGCAGGCCTATCGCAAGCCCGCGCTCCTCTTACACCCTACGTTGTGTACACAATATTTGTGCGCACAACCATTTTGCCGCGGGGGCTATATAACCTATCTACTACACAAGGATAACGTCCTACCTGTAACTTCTTACAGCTACTCGTGGATTTTTAATTCTTGTACCCTGCCGGTGGGGAAAGCGCTGAATAAGAAGCTCATCAGCAGACCGGCCGCTCCCAGCCATATTCGCTTTCAGATAGTTCATAAACCACAAATCTCTCAATCTTAAGGAGCGTGAATGAGCCAGGACATGAAGCCGATTCCAGAGTGCTTTGATTCCAAAAACCAATCCACGGAACGCCTGACCGAAATGTTTGTAGGCATTGGGCAGGAAAATCGCATTAAACTGGGCCAGAATCCCGCTGAGCGAGCGGTATTTCGCAAGTTGCACGGCGTTGCCTCCGGTCGGCTGGTAATGGAACATAACGTTCCGGTCGATTTGAAGGTTGGCGTATTTGCCCACGACAGCCTTACGGCCTGGGTACGCTTCTCCAGCGATACCACACCTACCTCACCTGATCTGGCTTCCACAGTGGGAATCGGCATCAAATTGTTTGGTGTGCCGGGACCAAAAGCATTAGGCGAGAATGGCGATACGGCCGATTTCATCATGCAGAATTTTCCGGTATTTTTTGTCGACAATGCCAGGGAGATGTGTGAGTTCACCTATGCTGGGGTGGTTGCGCGCGATTATCCCGGTTATCTGAGAAAACATCCTAAAACCGCTGAAATTCTGGATCGCATGGAAAAAGTGGAAGGCAGTGTGTTAACCACCACTTACTGGGCGATTCTGCCGTTTAAATCCGGTGAAAAAGAATACGTCAAGTTTCGGCTGGACCCTGAAACGCCGCCGCAGAATGTACCCAACAATGCGGCCGACTACCTTGCGGTGGATCTGTGCCAGCGTCTTCTGACGCGAGAATACCGCTTTCGCTTCATGGTGCAGCGGCGCACCAATTCCGCCAATATGCCTCTGGATGAAGCGACACAGGAATGGCCGGAGGAGGAAAGTCCTTTCGTGCATGTGGCCACCCTGATCTTGTCCCAACAGGATATTGCGACTCGCGGCCAAGCCGAGTATGGCCAGAGCCTGGCGTTCAACATCTGGCGCGTGCCGATGGAGCAGGCGCCGGTGGGCTCCATCGCCGAGGCGCGCAAAATGGCCTATGCAGCCGGGGCACATGCACGCCACGAGGCGAACGGCCAGCCATTGCAGGATCTGCCCGAACCGCGTGCAACAACAACGGCGGAAGCGCCGCCGGACACGTGCGTAGTCAAAGCGGTGATTTACCCATCGATCGGAGTAGCCCGCGTGGGTTCGAGCAAGAATGAATGGTTTCTCGGGCCCGAGGTACCTAACCCGCCCCCGGCCGCACCCGGCTTCTATCGCGATGCGGACAAGAAACTGAAACGGCAGGGCGCGCGGTTTCGGCTCTACGGAGTCAATGCCAAGGGAAAAATTGTTCGCGAATTGACCGCGGGTGAGGCAAAAATTGAGTGGAGCGTGCAACTCGCCAATACGAAATCCGCGTGGTACGGTTTTCAGTTGGCACTCGACATTCCCGAAGCCGCAGCGGCTCCGCCGACTACTTTGCGCAATGCGAGCATTCCCGACCGCGACAAACTCGCGATCCGGCCAGGCGTAAAAAAGGTTTCCGGCAAAAACGCACAGCCTCAGCGTTTCGATGACGGGAGATTCATGGGCAAGCCCGTATATCTGGGAGAGATTTTCAGCGATGAGCAAGGGCACCTGATCGTCTTGGGCGGACACGGTGAATCCGCGTCGTATGATGGGAGCCGCGCCATTACCTTCGCCAACAACGAGGGCTGGCATGACGATATCTCCGATGGTTCCGTCACTGCCAGCGTGACCTATCAGGGGCAAGCGCTAGCCGTGGTTCCCGCCTGGGTTATTGTCGCGCCGCCCAACTATGGGCCGCAACGAAAGTCGGTACGCACCATGTGGGATCTGATGCGCGATGTGGCAATCTCCGGTGGAATGCTGCCAATGCCGGTGCGGCCCAGCTTTAGCGCTGATATCCTGCCGTTGTTCGAAAGATTGAATGGTTTGCAATGGGTGAATGCGGGCTTTGCCTCCGCATTTGGATGGAAGGGACTATTTGATCTAACCAGCCCGCAGGCGTTGGCGAGATTGTCTGATCCCAGCGTCGCAAATCTCGAATTGCGCCGCGCGATTGTCAAGCAATTCCGCAACGACGCGATCGACTCGTGGTCGCCCGATCCCTGGCCCTGGCTGTATGGCGACGCCATGGCGATCCCACCTTCCCACACCGTGAATCAGAATACCGCCCTCACCGCAACCCAGTTAGCGATGCTGGCGCAATGGGCGATGGGCGATTTTACTGCAGATTATGATCCGGTGCGGACACTGCCCGCTACCATCGAGGCAGTGCCCCTGGCCGAGCAGGGTGATACGCTGACCCAGGCGGCACTCGAATTCTGCCTGGCCGATGCCTTTCATCCCGGCTGTGAAATGACTTGGCCGGTGCGCTCGATCACCCTGTATATGGCACCGTTCCGCTTTGCTCATGCCCCCGACGGCTGGGTACCGCCAAGCCTGGGCGAAATCCTTTCCAGCGATAGCGTGACCATTCCCGGCGGGCCGTTATATGGCCAGCAAGCCGGCGATATTACGCGCTGGATGGCGGTACCGTGGCAAACCGACACCGCCAGTTGCCGTTCCGGCTACGATAAGAGTTACGATCCTTACGTTCCCAGCTTCTGGCCGGCACGGGTGCCGAACCAGGTGCTGACGCGCCAGAATTACGACATCATAATGGATACGAAAGCCCCGCTGGGGGAGCGGCTGGCGGCATTTGCCAACCGGGCTGCATGGACGGCGCCGTTAGGCAGCACCAGCTATACCGATCAAATCAATAACATGATTCACCATTTTGATCATCTCGGAGTGGTCGAGACATACGACGGCCCGCCCGATCATGAGAATTTCCCCGGCAAGATGGAGGTGGAAGACCAGCACGTGCTCATCCACGATATGCCGCAGGCAACGGTGGCGCAGCACGAAATCAGGCGCCTGACGATATCCGCTCCCTCTCCGCGCAGCAGTGCCCATCTTGGCATAGCGAGCGATTCACTTGATCTGACGTCAATTGAAAAGGTGCGGCGGTTTCCCAAAGGCATAACAGGCTGAGATTAGGGAAATGAGCGCATCCGCCCCCGTCATTACGGCGGATGCCGTAGTGGTGGGAGCAGGTCCGGCCGGAGCAGCCTTTGCCTTGAACCTCGCTCCTTTTCAGCGGGTACTGCTGCTGGAAAAACGTGCCGCGCCAGTCTTGCGGCCGGGCGAATCCCTACCGGGTGCCGCACGCCGCCTGTTGCATGACATGGGTTTGTGGGATGCTTTTTTGAATCAGGGGCACCGTCCCTGCCATCTTATCCGCAGTACCTGGGGCGGCAATGAAGTCCTGGAACAGGATGCGATGCGTGATCTGGATGGCCATGGATGGTATCTGGATCGGGCCCGTTTCGAGGGCTGGCTGCAGCACGTCGCCCAGGAGCGCGGTGCTGCCCTGTTGACGGAAGCGCGACTGCTGGCACTGACACGTACGCCCGACTCAAGCTGGCAGCTCAATATCCAAAGACAAGGCAAGCCGCTCACGGTTCGTGCCCGGCTGCTGGTTGATGCAGCTGGCCGCAGTTCTTCGGTGACGAAGCGGCTCGGGGGCAAGCGCCGGGCACGGGATAAACTGGTGTGCGGTTGGCTGTATGGAAGGGATACAGGACCAGACGGCGCCGATACCGGCATGAGCCATATTCATGCCGAAATGGGCGGCTGGTGGTATTCGTCGCCACTACCCGGCTCTGAAAAGAACCGTATTCTCGCATTTTATACCGATGCCGATTTACCGCAAGCGGCGAGCGCGCATAACCGGGAGAACCTGGTGGCACGGCTTGCGGCAGTGCCAGAATTATGGAGGCAACTGAATACGGTTGACTTCACCGCAGGCCCGCAAGCCGGATTTTGCACAGCGCATAGCGCCAATCTGGACAGTGCGGCGGGTGATGGCTGGCTGGCGATTGGCGATGCCGCGCTTGCCTTCGATCCGCTATCATCGCAAGGATTATTTAATTCCCTCTACACAGGCCTGGCAGGCGCTGAGGCAGCCCAGCAATTCCTTCAGGGCGCCTCCAATGCCCTGGCGGGCTACAACTCTCAATTGGCAAATATTCAGCATGCCTACCTCGCTCACCTTGAGGCGTGGTATGGGCAAGAGACTCGCTGGATTGATCAGCCGTTCTGGCAACGACGCCAGGGCGGCAAGGTGAACAGCACCGGTGGCCTATCTTCAAATAATGCTGGCATGTCTAGTACAAAAAGCCCCGGCTTTAACGAGATGTTAGATGCTCACCGAGCAAAAAAGTAATTATTTAGACTGCCTCTCGAAATACGCAGCGGCGTCAAGAAGCGGCTGCGGATTACCGCCCTGGCGGGCAACAATTGACGCCGTCTCTTTATAATGCTTTGCCAGCGATCCCGCCTGCCGGAGATACAACGGTTCCTGCGCCTTTAGCTGCCTGTCATTTTCCTGCCGTATCTTTTTTCTGTTCTTCTCAACATTTGCTTGCTGAAGCCCCGCATTCACCTTTTCTCCGAAGGGCTGTGCCAACCCTGGTGCTTCTTCGGTGGCAGCATATACCAACCCCGGGGCTTCGGCGCCAATCGTAACTGCCACGGCAACGATCAGCAGGGCAAGGATGGTCCTGGTCGAGTGGATGCATTGTCCCATTTAAAGATCCTCTTAATGTTTACTCTTTACCAAAGAACCAGGGGTACTCAGTGAGCCAACCCCCGGTCGACCGAAAACGCGATGGAGTTGGTGTTTACGGCGACGGGACGGAGAAATTGGCCCCCGTACAGGTCTCCACCGGAGAGACCTGTAACAAGAAGATTGGGTACGGCTTTATCTGCGGATAGCGTGACCTGATTGGTCGTGCGATTCCACGTCGCCTGAATAGCTGCCGATCTGGCGTTAAGACTTTCCTGGGTATAGTCGCCAATCAGATAATAGGGATAATTCTGGACCGGCAGGTTAAACAGCCCCTCGTATTCTGCGAAGACAGCATTTAACCAGTCAAATTGAAGCGTATTACCGCTCTCATCATATCTAGCCAGATTCGACTGATGGAAAAAATGCGGCCATTTATTAAAGGTCAGCATGTGCCGCAATGCGATATCAGCTTCGGCCATCAGAATTTCCGCATAATCCCGGGGGGTGCAGATAGCGCCGGGTATTTCACATGGATTTTGTCCCGCATCGACAAATCTGCCGTGAAGGATATAGTTGTACTCATCCCTCAACTGGAGCGGGTTTGTCACATTACAGTAAATATTGGTCGGCCAGCGCGGCAACAAAAGTCGATCCGTCCGGCTGCCATCCTCGTACTGAGCGATATACTGTTCAACGTTCTGACCTTTCTGGGACGCATCGGCCCCAAGATAGTCAACGCCCGCGCTCGCGGCGGCCTCAAGGAATAAGGAATTGGCGCCTCCCGCATCAAACGCGATGTCGTCGGCTTGAACGTTGAACATGTCCGGGTGCAAAGAAGGATCATTGGTGCATTTTGGATCTTTCAGGCCGGAATGTTTGCCGGTTACGAGCACCCGGTTATTTTGGCTTTCCTCAGGGAGACCCAGAAGTCCCCAGACCATCCGATTCTTGGTGATTTCCGCCTGGATGGCCGCGATGGTAGTAAAGGTAGGGTAATCACAAGAGACACCTGGCGACTCCGGCACCTTATCCATATGGGGATGGCTATAGGTGTGGTTGATAAAGCGGAAATATGCTTTGTTAGCAACCACTGCCGCCACCAAGTCGTCCGTCATGTTTGCAGCCGGTGTCGTTGCTGCCGGATCTACCACTGCGCCGGAACCGTTGAATGGAAAATCCAGCTTGAAAGTGCCTGCTATCGGATGGGCGGCAAGAAAGGCGACCTGTTTTCTCACCGCGTTGCTAATATCATCGCTGCTCAACCGATAGGTATTAGCAGGATTATCCCTCTTTAGCGCGGAATCCCATAGATTGTTGGCAATAAACAAATCATCCAAGTGGGCAGCCATATGGACACGCCGCCCCCCCACGAATACCCCTTGCGTCACCCAGTTAATGAACTCGTAGGCCAGAACCTTAGAATGGAAGAGGAATGGTGCATGCGTAATCGTCGAGATCATCACTTCGCGTACCGGTGTAGCCTGGGAAGGCACCATGTATCGTATGATCGATAACAACGCTTCACCATTCTGGGTTCTCAGCAGCGGCTCAACGCTTGGGACAGAACCATCCCGCAGGCTGCTCATATCATTTCGAGGAATGGCCGCGAAGGCAAAGTCCGTAATTGGAAGCGGTTTATCCTTGTTCACATACTCGAAAACTTCCTTGCTGTATCCGCCACGTACTGTCCATCGGGCGTCGTAGTCGGTTGAACTGGATGAATAGACAAGGCCATAATCCAGGTAGACGCCATAAGGAGGCTCCGAGTCCCGATACGTGCCCGGCCATCCTGACAGCACCGCTTGACGAACGCCGAAGTCTTTCTGGTAATCGTGCAGGATGTCCCATTCCGCTGGTGTGAAGCTTGGAACCAGGTCAGAGTCCGTTATGATGACGCCATTATAGTTGCCGAGACAGCCTGTATCCTTGGCTTTGCAGGCGGCTCCGGCCGGGGTAGAGGCGAGCATTGCAGCCGTTAAATCCTGTTTGCCGGCATTTAATACATCGTATCCCACTCCCATTTCGTCAAGGACAGGCTTGATGTAGGCCAATCCCAGATCTTCCGCTATATCGCCCGTCGTGACGACTAATATCCTTAATTTGACGGCGTTGTCAGCAAATGCGGGAGCTGTCACACCGATTAAGGCCCACCATATTGTCATTGCAGCAAGCAGGAAGCATTTCCTGCTCACGTTCTTTCTCATGATAAAACCTCCGTTTTACGCTCTGACGCCCACGCAATTCGAGAAGGATAGACCGCACCTGGACCCTCCCTCGATGGGCCGGGTGCAGAAGACCCTGGCACAGCCGCTTGACATTAACGCTCTTGACGCCTTCGGAGTTGACAAGCTGATCAAAGGTGGAAGCCACCTCTGTTTGTGGGAAAGCCATCAAGCAACTAGATGAGTCAAGAGACGGTCGAGCGCGGGGACTGGGTGTGGGCGAGTCGCCGAAGGCGGCGCAACACACTTGGTGAGCTCCGCGTTTCATTACCCACGGGCAATGGCAACAGAACTGGACAGGATGCTGGTTGCTACAGGGGGATTCAGGGGGAAATCCATAAAAACAAAATAAGCGGCTTTATGAGCCTGATCTGCCTGCTTTAGTGGCGCCCATAGTGGCAGGAAAGCTCGTTACCTGCATTAGACCCTGTTAACGGCCTGGACGTGCCTTCAAACCATCGTTGCCGTTTTTCAGCTCGAAAGCTCTCGGATTAAGGCGAGGAAGTACGTTTTTTCTGGGTCTCCCGGACAAAATTGCCAAGCATGGTATGGCATGCTCGACATTGTAATAAGGCAGATGAATCAAGTGTAATAAAAGAAAGGGGCGATAAATTACGTCTGTAGTCCGATCGGAGATATGATGGACCGCAGAAAAGTTCGACTACACATTTAACGACTCCAAAGCCATAAGCGGTTTTGCTCCAGCTCAAGCTGTCTTTGCCGCCATTCGTTTTCTTGCTGTTGGATTTTCTGCTGGCGATCAAGCTGCTGCATTCGAGCATTATGTTCACTTTCGCGCTGCCTGGCCGCCTCTTCTATTCTTTGCGTCTCTGCTGTTCCCCGTTGTTGCTGCCACTCTTCCCCTATACTCCGGTTGCGGTCGTACGCGATGGCTTGGCTGGTCAGTGCGCATGCGGTTAAAGCCGCAAATAGAGCTTTCACTGTCTTACCTCTTTAAATGCAAACGCCGATCCTTTTTAGGTACCCTAATCGCCAGCTCGTTCAGCTGATCGTTTGAGTCCATGTTAGAAATGGAGATTATAAATTTGTGCGAAATACTGCGGACGGCAAATTGAGGCGGTACAGTTCAAAATAGCACGACCGCTTTCGAGATCGGCAACAACAGTGGATATGCGATCCGAAGCCGGGGATACGTGCCGAAAGCTGTACAAGGTCTATAAGGATTAGGTATGTACCGAACCCTAAAAACAAAAACACTTAGCTGATACGCTAAGTGTTTGTTTTATTGGTGGGTCGTGAGCGGATCGAACGCTCGACCTACGGATTAAGAGTCCGCTGCTCTACCAGCTGAGCTAACGACCCGGATTTGAATGAACCGGAATTCTAAGAGAACGATGATGGACCGGGAGGACTGACGTCCGACCCTTCGTGTTGTAAATACTACCACATCCGCTCACAAATTCGAATGGTTAGATGCGATGAAAAGCTTCAGTTTGAGAATTGCAGCAGTAAGGTTTTGCATCCGCCGATATTTAGCGCATCTATTGGATGCTGTCTATTCCTATCAACAGGAATTAGCCTTCCGCCATAATCTCGTCCAATAGCGCACGCATGCGCCGCCAGTGCGAGCCTTCCCAAAACACCCGCTCACAGGCGTCGCACGTGCTGAAGCGTTCGAACCGTTCTCGCACATCTGGCGGTACACGCAGCTGAACCTGCGCCTTGTCAATCGCGCGCAAGGGCGTGTTGCATTCCAGGCATAACGTAAACGGGCGAGCGCTACGCCCTAGATCCAGCCGATTGAACATCTCGCCCAACTGTTGCGTCGACCTCAACGCGCGTACGTAGCAGCCGTGCGTAATAGAGCGGCGCTTGAGCAGTTCCCGGTCACGGGTGAGCACGATACGTTGGTCGCGTGCGGCGATTACCTCGATTTCCCTGTCCTGGAAGTTATTGTCGTAAAGGGTGTCGAATCCCGCCATGCGCAGCAGGTGCGCGAGCCCGCCGAGATGCGCATCGGCGATAAAGCGCGTCACGCGCAAAGGATAATCGCGCACGCGCAGCAGAGGCGTAATATCGAGCATCTCGAACCGGGGAAAGACAGCGACGCGGTCGCCGTCTTTCAATAGGCGGTCAAAACCCACCGATTCGCCGTTCACCAATACCAACTCCACCTCGGTATGCGGCACGCCGAGCGCCTCGATCATGTGCTTGGTAGTTGCCGCCCGCGCGCAGGAGCAGGCAAACTCGTTCCTGCGCTGCCCGGGAGCAAGAAAATCGTTCAATTCCTCGTAGAAGCGGAAGGTTGCGGTGACCATTGAGAAAGTGCCAGCATTCTGCTGAGAATTTGCTTTAATGAAGTCATGAAACGCCACTTTGTCTTGTGCATGTTCCTCTACTTCTGTTGCGCTTTCCCATCATATGGCGGGGAATTCGACGCGAAGCGCCATAAAATGGTGGAGGAGATACTGGCCGATATTGCCGCCAATAGGGAATCCGCTCCCGGTCCAGAGGTCATTGCGGCGGTGGGAAAGGTGGAGCGTCACCGTTTCGTGCCGGGCTGGCTGACCGCATTTGCCTATATCAATCGTCCTCTTCCCATCGGCCATGGACAAACGATTTCCCAACCTGTCATCGTAGCACTGATGACCGACTTGATAAACGTCAAGGCTGGCGACAAGGTCCTTGAAATCGGTACTGGCTCGGGCTACCAGGCAGCCGTTCTGGCGGAAATAGTCGAATCGGTTTACACCCTCGAAATTATCGAACCGCTGGGAAAAGAAGCGACCGAGCGACTGAAGTCGCTTGGCTACGACAATGTAAAGGTGAGGGTGGGCGACGGCTATTACGGCTGGCCGGAAGCGGCGCCGTTCGATGCCATTGTGGTAACGGCCGCTGCAAGCCATGTACCGCCACCTCTCATCAAACAGCTAAAGCCGGGAGGGCGTATGGTGATCCCGCTCGGCGCGCATTTCATGACACAGTATTTAATGCTGGTGGAGAAGCATATGGACGGGTCGGTGACCACCCGGCAAATTTTGCCGGTGGGTTTCGTTCCACTCACCGGCGGACATTAACTTGATCCTAAATCCAGCAGCCGACCGCTTAGTTGTTGGTCGAGAACCATGATTCATCCAAGTTTTTATGTCACTTGACCTATACCTCTATGGTGCATTCGCCACAAGGCAACTGCCGGGTTTAGGATGACCGGTCCCCGCCCGCCATTTTTCGCCATTGGTCTGCTCTCCGGCTGTTTACTGGCGTATGAAGTGCTGCTGACACGCTTGTTCAGCATTGAGCTATGGCATCACTTCGCCTACCTGATCATCAGTGCGGCGATGCTGGGCTTTGGGGCAAGCGGCACGGCGCTCACCCTCCTGAAGGAAAAGTTCGCTCCGCACGTCGGCGCTGTGTATCTCACCGCGGTAACCGGAACGGCTTTGCTGATCCCCGGAGCGTTTCTGCTGGCGCAACAAATCCCATTCAATCCGCTCGAACTGCTGTGGGATCAAACCCAGGTCACCAAACTGCTCGTGGTTTATCTGCTGATGATGCTGCCCTTCTTTTGCGGCGGGCTGGGCATTGGTCTTATCCTGTGGCATTTCGGCAGGGACGCAGGCCGCATCTATGCCTTCGATATCCTGGGCGCGGGGGCCGGCAGCCTGGGTGTTATCGGCGTGCTGTTTCTCATGCCGGCCCACCAGGTACTGATGGTTCTCACGGCGTTGACGTTACTTGCTGCCGCCCTCGCTGCCGTCGAACTGGAGATGCGTCCGAAATGGCTGGCGAAGGCGTTTTTTGGGCTGGCTTTGCTGGCCGCCATAGTGCCGTCCGGCAACTGGCTGCAAGCACATCCCTCACCATACAAAGATTTAAGCCAGACCCTGAATATTCTCGGAACCCAAGTGGTCGACGAACGTTCCGGCCCGCTGGGGCAGATCACGGTGGTGGAAAACAGGCGTATCCCGTTCCGTCATGCTCCGGGAATGAGCCTTAACGCAACAGACGAACCGCCGCCCCAGCTGGCCGTATTCGTGGATGGAAACGGTCCGGCGGTGATCACGCAATTTGACGGAAAGCTCGAACCGCTGACCTATCTCGGCCAACTTACTTCGGCGCTGCCTTATCAGATATTGGAAAAGCCGCGTGTGCTGGTGCTGGGGGCAGGGGCCGGCAGTGATGTATTGCAGGCACTTTACCACGGCGCCATCACAATCGATGCGGTGGAGCTTGACGGTAACGTCATTGACCTGATCAGGCAACGTTTTCGTGATTTTGCCGGCGATCTATACAACCACCCGCAAGTGCATGTACATGAAGCCGAGGCGCGCGGCTTCGCCAGCACCAGGCACGAACGCTACGACCTGATCCAGGTAGCGCTGCTTGATTCATTCGGCGTTGCTTCTGCCGGGTTATACGGCTTGAGCGAAAGCTATCTCTACACAGTGGAGGCGCTCCAGACCTATATGAGCCGCCTCACTCCAGACGGTGTGTTGGCCGTCACACGGTGGCTCACTCTGCCGCCGCGCGACACGTTGAAACTATTTGCCACGGCGGTGCTGGCGTTGGAGCGGGACGGCGTACCCAATCCTGCCGCACGGCTGGTGATGATAAGGGGCTGGAAGACTGTCACGCTGCTGGTGAAGAACAGCGATTTCACGCCGATGGAAATCGCAGCGATCAAGGAGTTCAGCCGCACACGTTCTTTCGATCTTTCTTACTATCCGGGGATGCGCGCTGAGGAGGCAAATCGTTACAACCTGCTGGCGCATCCCTATTTCTTCGAGGGAGCTATTGCGCTGCTTGGCTCCGGGCGGCAGGCGTTCCTTGATCGATACAAGTTCTATATCGAGCCGGCGACTGATGACCAGCCGCATTTTTTCCGCTTCTTCAAATGGAACGCAGCCGCGGAGTTATTTGCCCTGCGCGAACAGGGCGGGATGCCGCTTCTGGACTGGAGTTATCCGCTGCTGGTGGCGACGCTGATACAGGCATTTGCGGCAAGCGTTCTCCTGATCGTCGCACCGCTGGCCGTTTCGCGTTGCCGGCGCATGTTCCCTACCGTGTGGGTGGTCCTGTACTTTCTCGCCATCGGCCTGGCTTTCATGTTCATGGAAATCGCCTTTATCCAGAAATTTGTGCTATTTCTGGCTCACCCGCTATACGCCGTGGCAGTCGTATTGTCCGCATTTCTGGTGTTCGCTGCCGCAGGAAGCTGGCTTGCCGAGCGATGGCAAAAGCGGACGGCGAGCGGCAAGCATGTCGTCATGGCGGTAATGGTAATCGGCGCCTTATCGCTACTCTATCTCGCCATCCTGCCGGGCCTGTTCCAGGCACTCATCCACTTGCCCGATGCGGCAAAGATAGCGATTTCGGTGGCGCTGATCGCGCCGTTGGCGGTGTGCATGGGCGTGCCTTTTCCTACAGGCATCATGCGGCTGGCGCGCACGGCCCAGGAAACTATCCCTTGGGCATGGGCGATCAACGGTTTCGCTTCGGTGGTTGGTGCCGTCCTCGCCACCTTGCTGGCTATTCACCTGGGTTTTGCCGCAGTGATCCTGTTGGCTGTGCTGATTTACGGGTTGGCGGCGGTCGCGTTGAGAGGGTTTGCTTGAGCGAGCTACGGTGCCTGCGCTCTTTACTTCTATGGTAGCAGGGTAAAAGTAGGTTCCGCTGCGTAAAAAACTCATGAAATACGAATACCTTCCGTTATTTATCTGGAAAAGAATTTCTATGCGGCTGTTCCTTGCCACAAATATCCGTTTCGCCTTTTAGCCGCTGTGACGCGAGGATTTGGAAAAACTTGATTATCAGCAACTTATCTGAACAGGGGTGAAGTTACCCTGTAAGGCAAAATCACTACCATCTTAATTCCTATTGATAAGCGATAAGGAAGAAATCATGTTTGTCGGGTATGCGAGAACTTGTACGCAGGATCAAGCTGCGGGCCTTGAAGCACAATTCGCTGAACTTAAACGGGCAGGCTGCGCCAAGATATTTCTAGAACAAATGAATGCGGTTGACGTTGGCAAGGGAAAAGAACTAGAACTAGAACCAGAACTCGAATCGGCCATTGGTTATGTCCGCGAAGGAGATACGTTGATCGTGACAAAGATTGAGCGTCTTGCACATTCTTTGCCCCATCTTTTACAGGTTATCGGCCGGCTTGAAAGACAAGGCGTGGCACTCCGCATCCTGAGCATGCAAATTAATACCAGCACTCCGAATGGGAAATTGATGTTATCGGTTATGGGCGCAATTGTGGAGTTCGAACGCGCCCTGATGCTTGAACGTCAATTAGATGGAATTGCAGCCTGGAACCAAGCTAGACGATTTAAAGGAAGACGGTCAAGCGCAAGACCAAAGATTAACGGCGTTTCAAAGTCCGCCCCTCAAGGTTTGATATATCAGGCCGTTGCGGAACAGCCCGGTATGCGCATTGCCAGTGTCTTGCAACCGGTAGCGAAGCGCCCGCGACCCAATCTTGAGTTGTTGGACGCATGTCCCGGCCCATCGGTCACGTTCGAGGAAAGCGTCGCTGAGGGACGTGGGAATGTCTACAAATAATCCTTGTAATCGTGCAAGCAAAAGGTATTAATGCGGAACAGGTCATTTGGACAAACCAAAGACCGATGTATTTTCAACTCCTTAACCGAGATTTCACTGCTTGGTTAGCCTGTACCCCGTCATGCTGAATTGGCGGTCAACCTAGCTAGTGCTCGAGTCTATTTGCTTGCAGTGTCATTCAGCACTAATATGGTGAATATAATGGGTACTCTAAACTTACTGTCGCATAATGAGGCCGCAAAGCGATTACAGATAGATTTAGAGGAAGGAGATGAGCGTGCATTTCAACTTACGAACTGGCCGCCCCTCGGACGCGGAGGCCGCCGGGATGATCTGCTACGAAGCGTTCAAGACGATTTCCGGGCAACATAATTTCCCTCCGGATTTTCCCTCATCCGAGGCAGCGTCTGGCCTCTTGTCATCCTTGTTGTCCCGCCCCGATGTATACTCGGTAGTCGCCGAGAGCGAAGAGCGGATCGTGGGCAGCAACTTCCTGCTGGAAGATGCGGTCATTGCAGGTGTAGGTCCAATAACCGTCGCCCTGGACGTCCAAAACAGTACCATCGGCCGGTGTCTGATGGAAAACGTATTGGATCGTGCCCGGCAGAAACGATTTGCAGGAGTACGCCTGGTGCAAGCTGCCTATCATAGTCGCTCCCTGTCCCTCTATACCAAGCTGGGATTTGACGTGCGGGAACCACTTGCGACCATGCAGGGGCCGCCGCTACGGCTCATCGTTCCCGGATATACCGTTCGTTCGGCGCGCGATGGCGATATGGATGCTTGCAATAGCCTCTGTCAGAACATCCATGGCCACGATCGAGGCCAGGAGTTGTATCATGCGATCCAGGAAGGTACCGGCATCGTCGTCGAATACGCTGGCCGCATCACCGGCTACGCTACATTAATCGGCTTCTTTGGACATGCCGTGGGAGAAAACAATGAAGACCTCAAGGCCCTTATCGGGGCTGCGGACGCCTTTGCGGGACCAGGATTTCTCCTGCCCACACGCAACGGTGAACTGTTCCGCTGGTGCTTGCAGCACGGGCTTCGCGTCGTTCAGCCCATGACCTTGATGAGCCTCGGCCTCTACAACCAGCCCTCGGGCGCCTTCCTGCCCTCGATTCTCTTCTGAAGGTGGGGGCGAAACAGCGACGGTTAACCAGAAGGATCAGAATATGTCCGACCCTGCCATACAAGACCGCGCCGCGGGCGCCATCATGGGCGCCTTTATCGGGGATGCCTTAGGCCTTGGCCCACACTGGTACTACGATCTGGCAGCGCTTCGACGCGACTACGGTGACTGGATAACGACCTATACAGACCCCAAGCCCGGCCGCTACCATAGCGGTCTCAAGGCCGGTCAACTCTCCCAGGGGGGCGTCATTCTCCGGCTCATGCTGCGCTCGCTCGTCGAGCGCGGCGGCTATGATGAAGCGGATTTCTGCCGGCGCATGGATGAGGAAATCTTCCCGTTGCTCAACGGCATGCCTGTCAACGGACCGGGCGGGTACACCCAGCAATCGATTCGAGATGCTTGGCGCAAGCGTGTCCAGCAGAACCTGCCGTGGGGGCAAGCGGGAGGCCAGGCCGATACCACCGAAGCGATAGGGCGCACGCTCGCCCTGGCGGTTCGCTACGCCTTCCAGCCGGAGGAACTGGCAGCCTCAATCTCCAGCAATACACGCCTCACCCAGATCGACGATACCGTAGTTACCCTGACTGTCGCGTACGGGGCGGTGCTGGGTCTCCTGGTGCAGGGACACAAACTCAACAGGAGCCTTTCCGGCAAGCTCATGCGTTTGGCAAAAGCGGGAAAACTGCCTTTTCATACGATGGCGCATACCGACCTGCAGCCTCCACAGGAAGACCGTCCCCGGGACAGCGGACATTTCGTCTCTCCGGACGCCCTCCTCACGCCCTCGTATGTCGCCACAGCCGCGGTGGACCCGGAGATCCGGATAGAGCCCGCATGGAAAGTCTCCATCGTTTATGGCATGACATGCGCCATTTACCACCAGCTTCCCGCAGCCTATCATCTCACTGCCCGCTTTCCGAACGATTTTGAATCGGCTGTGCTCCACGCAATAAATGGCGGCGGCGAAAACCAGGCGCGCGCCATGTTGGCCGGTGCGCTCGTCGGCGCACAAGTCGGGCTATCGGGAATACCCCGACGCTTCCTAGACGGCCTGGACGAAGCTGAAACGCTTCAGCGATTTGCGATGGATGTGGCCTCAAAAGTGAGCGAGTCAATACCTGGACTTGGCTAGAACGCCCTTGGAGCTATTACTGGGGACACATCTCATGAACAAGGATCAATGGAGTCCGACCTATAGATTTACTAAAGATTTCGCAACCTTTATCAAACCGGGTAACCCCGCCTTTAGCAAGGCCCTACTGTCAGATTAAATCGAAACTACTACAAATGATAATCAAACATGATTCTGTACGCCTTGCCATGATTGTTCTGGCAATTTTTGGCTTGGCTCTGGTCGCTGGTCCAGTGCTTGCTGCATCGGAAGCCGTTACGCCATGGGAAACTCCGAATGAAAATTGGTGCCAGGTCACCTCCTTCTGGTCGGGTTGGATTCTTCTGATGGGTGTCGTAATTAGTGGCTTTACCTTGATATTTGACAGTGAAACCTCTCGGCGTATCCGCTATGTCACAATCGTAGCTTGCGGACTTGCGTTGGCTAACATGATTATCTGTTTATTCCTCTAAGCTAAAGAATCAATCGAGTCTGACCCTATCGATCTCCATATAAGCAGACGCTCTGGGTCACTATATCCTCTCTGTAGGTACGGTAGCGAACATATTCTTCGCCTAAAGATTGGCAAAATGCGTCAGCCCTGAAAACGGAGGCTCTTTTTTAACTGATATATATAGGAAGGAAGAAAAAATGGCAATTGGCACAGTAAAATGGTTCAATGATTCAAAAGGCTTTGGCTTCATTACCCCTGATGACGGCAGTGAGGATTTATTCGCGCACTTCTCGGCAATCGGCATGTCTGGATTCAAAACGCTCAAAGAAGGTCAAAAAGTAACGTTTGAGGTTACGCAGGGTCCGAAGGGCAAGCAAGCATCAAACATTCAATCTACGTAAGATTTCATGTGAGGCGGACAAACCACCCGTGTAGCATTAGGAAATTGTCTACTCTGCATGCTACTCGATTGGCTGGTGGTCGCTCAGATTACCGAGAGTGCTTGAAATAACTCAAAGTTCGAGCAATTATCCCGTAACATGTGCGCCCAAATGGCTGGCATTCCGGCGGGAGATTTCCCTCCGCCGGAATGATTGTAGCGGTCAAACAATTTCAGACATCGAGACAGATGGTGTTGCTGCCATCTTCCATTCGTAAGCGGCAGGCAGCAGATAGCGCAATTTCGAGTGAAGCCTGACAGTATTATAGAGCTTACGATGTATTCGGTAATATCGCGTTTCCCCTCGCTATGATTGGCATAATCACGTTGCCATACACGCTCTATTTTCAAATTCAGAAAGAAGCGCTCCATCACGGCGTTGTCCCAACAATTCCCCTTACAGCTCATGCAACAACGAATGCCGTGGCGCGTGCGCACATAAGTAATCCGATACCCACGCAAGATTCGGTGCGGCCGCCTCGAACTTTCGATCCAGCAGGTTTCCGCTACCGGCAGGTCATGTCCGCTATCGGTGGTGTGAACAAATTTGCGTTTCCAGCCGGCAATAAGGACCAATCGAGTCTGACCCTATTGATTTTTTTAAATCTGATACGTCACTTCACGGGTGGAAAAACGGGCACTGAACCATTTTTCCCACTTCGCTGCCCTCCACATCAGATCCACCCGGTATGCAGCGTTGAGATGGGACATGTATGAGTGGTAATTGGATACCCTCGTCCATAAGTCGCCTTGGTCTTTGCGAATATGCGTGCGGATGCGCCCAGGTAGGTGGTATTGAACTGCATCGGGCCGATATCGTAGGTGTCGTTCGAGTTTCGCACCCATTGTTCCGGCTTGCCCCCCTCCTTCTCTGCCACGGCCAGAAAGATGTTCGCAGACACTTCATATTTAATGGCTGCTTGAATAGAGCGGACAATGCGCTCCTTAATCTGGGGCGGCAGATCCATCTCCGAAACACAAGTCGGAAAGTGACTGCTTCGACTTGGTTCCGAAGGGCTGGCCTTTCTCTGGCGCGTCGATCTCAGCCCGGCGGATCCTGTGTTGCTGCTTGGATGCGGTAAGAACTGTGAGGGTATCACCATCCGATATTCCTACGACGTGTCCAACGAATGTCTCAGCTTGTGCAAAGGGCAGATAGAAGCTTAATAGCGCGATGATTGTGAATAGTAATGCAGAGTTAAACTGAGACATTTCGAGCGGGAATAAGATGGGGTTGACCTAGAAGCATCCAAACATACTCGCGATGCCCATGCCTCGTTTAATGCTTCCCCGCCTAGAGGTCGGTGGGAAGTCGTAGAGGGAGACTGTTGCCATCGATACTGCCGGCAACGCCTTTCTCAAAATCCGAGTAAGTTGTCCCGCTAGGCGTTTTCCACCTGTCACGTCCATTGATTGAATAACCCACCACCACCGCCGCCGCCTGGGAAGGGCTTCCAAAGAGCTGATCGCGCGCAAATTTGAGTTTTACTCCATTTTCCACCAATACCCCGGACGTTATCAGGCGAGCGCGAAGAGCACGATAGCTGCCGGAAAGACTACTTTGAACAATAGGCGCCGCTTCGGAATTCGCAAGGATCACCAAACCTTCATCTGTCCTTACCGCTGTCGCTATAATGTTGCTAACGGTTAGTTGAAACATTTGTGACCGCAGTGAGGAGTCTTGTCCCACCGTTCCTGGAGGAGGAAGGTTCCGCATCGGAAGCGGTGTTGCAACCGTTGCCATGTGTTGGGTTTCCACCGTACGAACAAGTAGGGGTTCGAGAACGCGATGACCCAACACACCTAAGAGCGTACGGACTCCATTAATGAACTCTTCCATGGCATCACGGGCCGCTCGAGGTAGGGCAGGGAGCTGAGGAGATGCTGAGTTTTCGATCGCGTGACGTCCTGCCGCATTAGCCAACCCAACCAATCGGGCCTCCAAGTAACGGACATGCCCTTTTGTCAAATTGTCGTCCTTGCTTGTAAAAATAACTAGCTCTGTCCAAAATTCTTTTCCGTTTGTGCCTTTAATGTGAGAGCTAAGACGATCAAGTACAATTTCAGCTTCACCTATATACACCGCATCCTGACCCGATTCCTCATTCTGCCCAAAGAGGAAGTAGACACCTGGGCGCTTGGCTTCGCTCCACTCTCTGAGTTCAGGAAAACGAGCTCTTGGGCAGGCGATAGCTTGGCCGGTCCAATTAGAAATTTCGCCGTGTCGGATCCCGGTCACGCTGCCGTCAGCCAGATAAATCTGAATACTCTTACCAAGCGTCACGTGGTTCACGTGGTGCTCCCTTTAGTTCGTTAGTGATTGGGCGATCAACGACGTGTATTCCGGGGGCCGCAGGCACCAGACATAAGAGTAGATTTATCGTGTGAGGAAACATGTTTCCCTTTGGCGCCCAAGAAATTGTAGCGTTAGTGCTTGAGTACAGAGCCTCTATGATAAGCGAGAAATTTCGCTTGTTCGTTATTAAAGGAACCGACATTCAGGTTTTCCCCGATGCCCCACCGAAATAAGAGATCACGGTCGAGTTTGTCTGAAATAATCAAGTGACCATCGTCTGCAAAAGAGATTTTCCCTTTGTCGAAAAGATGGTCGACGTGAGGGGCTAGTAGTAAGCCGTTACAGCCGTTTAATTTTTCATCATCGGTTGAATCTTTCCATGGCTTAATGTGGCTAGCTCTCAAGTAAGTGGGATCCGTGACGCCTGTAACACGGCAGCGGTCCTCATTTAGTCGAACATTGGCTCTGAAAACCCCTTGGCCACACCGGGATTTTATAAGCTGGTTCCTAGTCGTACTGTCAATGTTTGTCCGGCCCCTGATTCCTTGCTCCAGCTTATCCGTCGCGAGCTGGGATGAATCGGCGACATCTTGGAGTAATGGAAGGGCGCTAGCGTATTCGTTACCGATTAGCTGCATGAGAACCGTGGCCATTGGAGGGGCACCTTAGCTAAATAGACTGAGTGAAGACCGTTGCCGCTATTTTGCAAAGGGGAATATTTAGCAGGAAGATGAGGCCGTATTAGTTCGATATGTGTCTTAGGATGGATTTGGTTTGTCAATTCTTTGAATTCCACATTAACGAGCCATCCTTCTTCAGCCCAATTGATACCGGTCTTGCCGAAGCCCGGTTTGGAAGCGGTTTCGGCTGCTGCTAATGCGATCCCAACAGCTTTGATATGGGTGTTGCAAAAGGAAAAGATAATGTCGCCCGGCGCGACCTCCCTCATGTATTCATAAAATGGATTTTTTGCTCCGTCGGCCCTTGTTTTAGGTGACCAGAGAAAACCTCCTGGAACCTCCCTCTTATAGGTCTGATTTTGATTTACCCACCAATATTGCATACTAATCCTCAACAGCCGAGTTAACTCGTTCTCTCAAATAGACTCCCTAGCGATTCTGCCGCTATTTTGTGTACTTCCATATTGGACAAAAGTACGACCTAGTGGCCCCTCGAAGCTGCTCGCGAGAAAGGCAGTCTACCCCGTGAATTGAACTTGTATTGGCGCCAGGAGCTGAGTTTCCGTCAAAAAAGAATCAGATTCAGCGACGAGGAAGTGCGTGAAGTGGAGAGACCGGGCAGTTGATGAAGACGGGGCTAGCCGAAGGGCGTAGCGCGTGGAATAGGTGCCGCTATACCCATCAATTGCGCGAAGCAATCCCCTATAGCCTTCGGCTCAGTAAGGGTAGGATAGTGCTTCCTGTTAGGGGGCGGGACTGCGCCACGCAGGTCAGCAGACGGATCACGTTGTGCTCTACCCGTGGCTATGGCATAACGAAAAACTTGCCCGCAATTCTGGTGAACACGATGCGCAGTATCTATCGCGCCTCGGTCCTCAACACGACGCAACACTCCCAGCAGTTCTGGGGCAGTTATCTCGCCGATAGGACGCCTACCTATCCACGGGAATACATCAACTTCCAGCCGTCTAATCACCTTGCTCGAGTGTGTATCAGCCCAGTTAGGGGCGTGTTTCATAAACCACTCACGGACAACAATTTCAAAACTGCTTTCTGTCAGCGCCACGTTTGCCGCTTTTTGCGCCTTCTTCACTGCGCCAGGGTCTGCACCATTTGCGATCAGCTTGCGCGCAACTTCGCGCGGTCCCGCGCGTCCGACAAGGTTATGTCTGGATATACCCCCAAAGCCAAGACCTTTTCTACCCCTGCAAACCTATATTTCAAGCGGCCAGTATCTGGCGCCGTTAGGTTGCACCAGTAAATATAAACCCCCTCCGTCCGAGAGCTTCTGAGATTTGTCCGTCATTTTTGCTTTTCTCACTTGCAAGTCGGTAAGGGGCATGTTTAGGTCCTTTCAAGTTGTTTGGGGGTATTGCTTCTAGTCAATACGGCACATACCCCCAACGATACCCCCGTATGAGGGTAGATTGCAATACATTTTCTGGGACATCTTTGGACAAGAAAAAACCCGCATTGGCGCATTCATGCGGGTTTCAAGGATGGTATCGGACTTCTTTGGAGTGGTTAGTGGTGGAGACGAGGAGGATCGAACTCCCGACCTTCGCATTGCGAACGCGACGCTCTCCCAGCTGAGCTACGTCCCCGATTGTTACGCGTTATTTTATAACAAAAACGGCGGCATTATATTAAGGTTAGCCGAGAAGCGGTAATGGACCCGCAATTTCGCCAAGTATTTCAGTGAACGTCGCGGCACGAAGGAGACCCAACCCCTTCAAACCCAGTCCTTTCCGATCAGAAAATCAGTATAAAGCTTATCTTCCCTGGTTTCTGCATCAGGCTTCCAGTCATAACGCCACTTCACAACAGGCGGCAGCGACATCAGGATGGATTCGGTGCGTCCGCCCGATTGCAAGCCGAACAAGGTGCCACGATCCCATACCAGGTTGAACTCCACGTAGCGCCCGCGACGGTATGCCTGGAAATCACGCTCCCGTTCGCCATAAGGCGTATTAAGACGCCGCTCCAGAAGCGGCACATAGGCGGGCAGGAAATGGTCGCCGACGCTTTTGGTCAGGTTGAAACAGGAATCAAAATCCGGTTTGCTCAAATCGTCAAAGAAGATGCCGCCGATCCCGCGCGGCTCCTTGCGGTGCTTCAGGTAAAAATACTCATCGCACCATTTCTTGAAACGGGGGTGATAGCCGCCACCGAACGGTTGCAATGCATTTTTGCAGGTCTGGTGAAAGTGTATGGCGTCCTCTTCAAACCCGTAATAGGGGGTCAAATCCATTCCGCCGCCAAACCACCATACCGGCTCGGCACCTGCTTTATGTGCTTCCAGAAAACGTACATTCAGGTGCACCGTCGGTACATACGGGTTGCGGGGGTGCAGCACGAGCGATACGCCCATTGCCTCGAATGAGCGTCCCGATAATTCGGGCCGGGCCGCAGTGGCCGAGGCGGGCAGTCCACCGCCGAATACATGCGAGTAATTCACGCCGCCGCGCTCAAGCACACTGCCCTCTTCCATGACGCAGCTTAATCCACCGCCGCCTTCCGGGCGCTCCCATTTGTCGCGGCGAAAACGTTTGCTGTCTATCTCTTCAAGGCGCTCGACGATACGTTCCTGGAGCCCGGTGAAAAATTCTTTGACTTGTTGTGCTGTGCTCATGCGAGCTCCCGGCTTATGGAGGGTAACAGGATTATCTATCAAGCTACTTCCGGTGTTTATTGATCGCCCAATGCCCAATGTCATGTCGCATCTGGCAACCGTCGAAGTGAATCTGATCTGCGATTTCGTAGGCGCGGCGCTGGGCAAATTTAACGCCGTCCGCCAAAGCGGTTACGCATAGCACACGCCCCCCCGCTGTTACGATTTCCTCACGGTTTTCGTCATCAAGGGCGGTGCCCGCATGAAATACGTAAAAATCTTTTTCCGGCGCCGCCATGGACGGGAGTTCCGACAAGCCGTGGATCACGTCTCCCTTGCGCGGCGAATCGGGATACCCATGGGCTGCCAATACCACACCCAGGGCGGTACGGCGGTCCCATTCGGCCTCTACCTTGTCCAGGGTTCCGTTTACCGCATGTTCCATCAGTGTTACAAGATTGCTTTTGAGGCGGGCCATGATGACCTCGGTTTCTGGATCACCCATGCGGCAGTTGAACTCCAGCACCTTGATACCGCCGTCGGGCGCTATCATCAAGCCGGCGTAGAGAAAACCGGTATAGCTTTCGCCTTCTTTTTCCATGCCGTTCATCGCTGCATGGATGACTTCGCGCATTATCCTGGCGTGCAGCTTGGGCGTAATTACCGGCGCGGGGGAATATGCGCCCATTCCGCCAGTGTTAGGGCCCTGGTCGCCGTCTTTCAGGCGCTTGTGGTCCTGGCTGGTGGCAAGCGGCAAGACATGGCGGCCATCGGCCATGGCGATGAAGCTCGCTTCCTCACCTTCCAGAAACTCTTCGATCACGACCCGCGCTCCGGCATTACCCAACTGGTTTTCAACCAGCATCGCGTCCACTGCCGCATGAGCTTCCGCCAGGGTTGTCGCGACCACTACACCCTTGCCTCCAGCCAGCCCGTCGGCCTTGATGACAATCGGCGCGCCCTGCTGATCCAGGTAATGGTGGGCTTCGGCAGGGGAATCGAAGGTGGCATACGCGGCGGTGGGAATGCCATGGCGCGTCATGAAAGCCTTGGAAAAATCCTTCGACGTTTCCAGTTGCGCAGCTTGCCTGGTTGGGCCGAAAATTTTCTGGCCCGCCGCCCGGAAAGCATCCACGACGCCTCCCGCCAGAGGCGCTTCCGGCCCGACGATTGTGAACGCGATGGACTCCTTCCTGGCAAATTCCACCAGTTCCGGAATCGCCGTGATGGGAAGGTTCTCAAGACCATCTTCAAGCGAGGTGCCGGCGTTGCCGGGAGCGACAAATATGGTGATGGGGCGCATGACGCGCGACGACTGAAGGAGTTTCCACGCCAAGGCGTGTTCTCTGCCACCGCTGCCGATTACAAGTAATTTCATATCAGGGATCTGTACTCACAAAGGCGCGAATAAAATCGCGATTAATATATTGGAAAAGGATAGTTCCTGGGGCTATTCAATGCCTGAAGTGCCGCACGCCGGTCAACACCATCGCTACGCCCTGCTCATCCGCAGCGGCGATAACTTCCTGGTCGCGTACGCTGCCGCCGGGTTGAATGACCGCCTTGGCGCCGGCCCGCACGACGATATCCAGCCCATCGCGGAATGGAAAAAATGCATCCGAGGCAACCACCGAACCGGCAAGGGCAAGCCCTGCATTCTGTGCTTTGATCGATGCAATGCGGGCGCTATCCACCCGGCTCATTTGCCCTGCGCCGACACCCAGAATCTGGCCGTTTGCGCAATAAACAATGGCGTTGGATTTGACGAATTTCGCCACACGCCAGGCAAACAGCAAGTCCTGCAATTGTTGCGGCGTCGGCTGTACCTTGGTGACCACTTTCAGTTGTGCGGCAGTGACGTTGAGATTGTCCGGCGTTTGCACCAGGAGCCCGCCACCGACGCGCTTGAAGTCGAAAGCATTACCTCCCGTCTGCAACGGTAGGGTCAGCACGCGCACGCTTGTTTTCCGGGCAAGAACCTGTTTTGCTTCGTCCGTTAATTCCGGCGCGATAATCACCTCGACAAACTGTTTAATCACCGCTTCCGCCGCAGCGCCATCCAGCGCGCGATTGAAAGCAATGATGCCGCCGAAAGCAGAAGTTGGATCAGTGCCGAATGCCAGGGCGTATGCGGCGAGTGGCGTACTGGCAACGGCCACGCCGCAGGGGTTGGCATGCTTGACGATGACACAGGCAGGCAAATCAAAGGTCTTGACGCACTCCCACGCCGCGTCCGCATCGGCAATGTTGTTGTATGACAGCTCCTTGCCCTGCAGTTGGGTATAGCTGGACAGACTGCCAGGGACGGCTGCCAGTTCACGATAGAAGGATGCGCGCTGATGGGGATTTTCACCGTAACGCAAATGCTGGGCGATATCGAAAGCAAGGTTGAGACGCTCGGGAAAAGCCTGGCGCTGCCCTTCTGAATCTAGCGAGGTCAGATAATTACTGATTGCCCCATCGTAGGCGGCGGTATGCGAGAAGGCCTTGCGGGCGAGCTGGAAACGGAATTCTTGCCCCACCGCCCCGGCTGATTTCATTTCGGCCAGTAGCGGACCATAATCTTCCGGATCGGTAACAACCGCCACACTTTTATAATTCTTTGCCGCCGCTCGCACCATGGCCGGTCCGCCGATGTCGATGTTTTCGATGGCCTCTTCCAGGCTGCAATCAGAACGGGCCACCGTCTGGCTGAAGGGGTAAAGATTCACCACCACCAGGTCGATAGCGGGAATTCCCGTCTTTTGCATGGCTGCCATGTGTTCAGGCGAATCCTTTCGCGCCAGAATCCCGGCGTGAATTTTTGGATGCAGCGTTTTGACGCGCCCATCGAGCATTTCAGGAAAACCGGTGTAGTCGCCTACTTCGGTAACGGTGAGGCCGGCATCCTTTAGCAATCTGGCGGTACCGCCAGTGGAAAGAATGGCTACCCCAAGCCCGCGCAACTCGCGTGCAAATTCGACAAGGCCGGTTTTATCGGAAACACTTAGCAGGGCTTGTTTAATGGTCATTTTTATTGGAGTTGAATAACTTGGGGTGGGCCATCGCCGCCGCTTCAGCCTCTTCTGCTTGGGCTATCTGGCTACTTGGTGAATTTGGGCTTATTGGGCGGCCAGGACTATTTAATCTGATACTGCTTCAGTTTATTACGAAGCGTATTGCGATTAATGCCGAGCAACTCGGCGGCGCGTGTCTGATTGCCCTGGGCGTGGTTCATTACCAGCTCGATCAACGGCTTCTCCACGCTGCGTATTACCATATCATAAATGGGATGGGGCTTCTCACCGTCCAGATCGTTGAAATAACCTTCTACGGCTTGACGTACGCAACGGGCGATTTCGTTCTCGTTAATGATGCTCATGCGACCAACTCCTCAGGCTCAACGTAAGTCAAGCGCCGGCCGTAGCCGGCAAGCTCACTGAAAAATTCGTTAACCGCCGACAGTTGCTGGTCAGTGGTTTGCAACTGGTTCATTGCATGCCGAAACACGGCGGAGCCGACCAGCCCCTTGGTGTACCATGAGATGTGCTTGCGGGCAATACGCACGCCGGAATATTCGCCGTAGAAATCGTACAGTTCATGCAGATGCTTGATGAGAACACGGTGAATCTCGGTGACTTCCGGCAGCTGGAGATGAGCGCCGGTGGCCAGGTAATGGCTGATCTCGCGGAATATCCATGGCCGTCCCTGCGCGGCACGGCCGATCATGACGGCGTCGGCCCCGGTATAGTCGAGTACCTGCTTTACTTTTTCAGGCGTGGTGATATCACCGTTAGCGATAACCGGAATTTTTACCGCAGCCTTTACCGCTGCGATGGTGTCATATTCCGCCTGGCCGGTATAAGCGCAAGCGCGGGTCCGCCCATGAATCGCCAATGCCTGGATGCCCGCGCTTTCGGCAATATGGGCAATGGCAAGCGCATTCCGGTGCTGCGTATCCCAACCGGTGCGTATTTTCAGAGTGACGGGTACGCTTACCGCGTTTACCACTGCATCAAGTATCCTTCCCACCAGCGGTTGGTCCTGCAGCAAGGCGGAGCCCGCCATCACGTTGCAGATTTTCTTGGCCGGACAACCCATGTTGATATCAATGATCTGCGCCCCTTGCGCAACATTGTAGCAGGCAGCTTCAGCCATCATCGCCGGGTCAGCACCCGCGATCTGTACCGAAATTGGATCGACTTCCCCTTCATGGTTGGCACGGCGCCGGGTTTTTTCAGAGCCCCACAACAATGAGTTGCTTGAAACCATTTCCGACACCGCCATGCCCGCGCCCATGCTCTTGCACAACTGCCGGAAAGGACGGTCCGTTACCCCCGCCATGGGGGCAACGATAAGGTTGTTTTTGAGAATATGAGGACCGATCCGCATGATTCGCTTTGAGTGGTTAGGACTAGCGCGCCGGGGCGAAGGACAAGAACGCCTGTAATTTTATCAGGCTATTGAAATTCGCGTAGCGTTTAGAGGCATCCGCGATAGCGTATCTTTATGTTCCGGCAAAGGATAGATGTAAGATTTTACAGGTGACAGCAACGCATATTTACTGCTACACGTACCGTTGAGGGAAAATCCCTGCAAGAAAACTCTTTTGATTCGCATCCGATTTGCTTCAGGTTTAAGCAGTATTTTACCGGTCAACCTCTTGCGCCGAACATCATGCGGCGCGCGACGAAACGCTTGGCCTGCGGCAGGCAATCCAGTGCGCTTAGCCCTATGCTTCGCACGCTCCCCAACACAGGATAGTCATTGGAAAAAAGTTTTACCAGCGAATCGGTGAACAGGCGTCCCGCTCCGCTGTCCACCCGGCGCTTGTGGCGATACCTCGCGAGCATTGCTGGCGTACCTGTCTCAGTCGGGGATGCGATAATTTCCTCCGCCAGCTCCCACGCATCACGCAGCCCCAGGTTGAATCCTTGTCCCGCAACCGGATGCAAGGTTTGTGCGGCGTTACCCACTAATGCGATGCGGCAGGCTGTAATGGGGGTGGTGTATTTAAGCGCGAGCGGGAAGCCGGAACGCTTGCCGGCCTTGATGAATTTGCCGAGACGGTCGCCGAAGTGATCATGCAACCGGACAAGAAAGGCCGCGTCGTCCAAAGCAAGGATTTCCTGCGCCGCTGAAGGAGAAACAGTCCATACAAGGGCAAAATCTTCGCCGGAAGGTAATAACGCCACTGGGCCGTCTGGGGTAAAGCGCTCATAAGCCACGCCACCTCCAAGACGCTGGAATTCTTTACCCGCTGATCTGGCAGTTTTCGATGGACGCGCTACAGCGCCGCGCTTCATGGATGCTTTCTCCGATGCCGTTGATGGCATGTTCGCAGCGTGCTCACTTTTGATACGCGCAACCACCGCCCATTGCTGGTAGTCATGCACGTGCTGGGTGACTCCTTCGATTTGCGCGGTGAGACGGCCGCCATCCGCTACTACCAGCAGCTTTGCCGTTGCTTTTTTTGTTAGTTCAGCATGCTGAAATTCTATCTGCCCGATCCTTGCGCTGGTTTTCAGCCGGGTTACCTGGGCTCCGGTCAAATAGTCGGCGCCACTGTGTTGCAGCGCCTCATGCATGCACCGAAACACGTCATGGTGATTCATTACGTAGCCCAAAGCAGGCACACCCATATTGTCAGCGGTCAACACGGTTCGGCCGAAACCACCACGATTCGAGATATGAATGGTCGTAATGGGAGTAATGTCCGGCAGGGCCTTCCATACACCCAGATACTCCAGAATGATTCGGCTGCCGTGGGACAATGCCAACGGACGGGAGTCTTCCGTTTTTTCGGGCAGCCCACGCGCTTCCAGCAGCAGCACGGATGTGCCGCTGTTGCGCAATGCCAGTGCCAGCGCCATGCCTACCGGCCCACCGCCAATGATGATAATGTCGTAATCGTAAGGAGCAGTCATAATGCCTTAGCTGACGGCGCGAGGATCAAATACTTTTGCGTTTGCCTCATTTGTCGTTCGGCTTGTCAGTTTTCTCTTCAATAATTTCGGCATCCTCGATAACGGCATATTCTCCCTCCTCCGCTTCCGCGGATTTGCGCAATTTACGGCGCAGCCACCATAACCGAAACGTAAGACCAATGGCGGCAACAGCGAACAAGGCAAGAAAAGCGGTAAAGAAGAAAATGCCTAGCACCGCCATGATGATAAATAAAGGAACGAGGACAAGGTAGGTTGCCCAACGGCCAGCGGAAGAAACATGTACGAACTCTTCTTCCGGAGCGCCTGTTTCCTTATTCCGGGATATGCGTCGTATGATTATTTTTCTGTTCTCGTCCATTATCCTAAATCTTGCCGGTCTTGCATCAATTCTTCGATCTCCGCCACGGTCTTGGGAGCAGCCGACGTCAATACTTCACAGCCGGCCTCTGTTACCAGTACATCATCCTCGATGCGCACACCGATATTCCAGAAATGGCGGGGAACGTTATCCGCCGGACGGACGTAGCAACCCGGTTCCACTGTCAAAGTCATTCCGGGTTGCAGCGGACGCCATTCTCCGTCGCGCTTGTATTCGCCCGCGTCGTGCACGTCCAGCCCCAGCCAGTGGCCGGTGCGGTGCATGTAAAAACGCTTGTAGTCTTCCGATTGCATGACCGTATCTACACTGCCGTGGCACAGACCAAGATCAATAAAGCCCTGGGCCAGCACCCGCAGCGCCGCTTCATGCGGCGCATCCCAGCGATTCCCCGGCCCTACCGCGCTGATCGCCGCCGCTTGTGCGGATAGCACCAGTTGATACAAATCCCTTTGCGCCGGACTGAATTTCCCGTTCACCGGGAACGTGCGCGTAATGTCGGCAGCATAACCATCCAATTCGCAGCCGGCATCGATCAATAACAGGTCGCCGTCATTCAGCCTCGAATTGTTTTCGACATAATGCAATACGCAGGCGTTAGCGCCACCCGCGACGATGGACGTATAGGCAGGCGCTTGGGCGCCATGGCGGCGAAACTCGTGCAGCAATTCGGCTTCCACTTCATATTCATTCACGCCAGGCCGGGTCTTTTGCATTGCGCGGCGATGGGCGCCGCTTGAAATCTCTGCCGCGCGGCGCATGACTTGAAGCTCTTCCGGGCTTTTGAACAAGCGCATCTCATCCAGCAGAAGCCGGATGTCAAAAATACCGCCCGGCGCGCTGACTCCGCTGCGCGTCTGCTGGCGTATCTGGTTGATCCAGCCGGTCACCCGTATGTCCCATTCCGTGGCGTGCCCCATCGCGCAATATACAGCCGACTGGTCGGTCATCAACTCAGGCAGCATTTCGTCCAGCTTGAGAATGGAATAGGCCTCGTCAAAACCGAATGCTTCCCGCGCTGCCTCGGGGCCATAACGAAAGCCTTCCCAGATTTCCCGCTCCACGTCTTTGTCTCGGCAGAACAGGATATGTTTTGATGCACCCCCGTCCACTCCTGCCACTACCACCAGTACCGCCTCCGGCTCACCGAAGCCGGTCAGGTAATAAAAATAGCTGTCGAAGCGATAGGGATAATACGCGTCCCGATTCCGCACCCGTTCCGGTGCGGTCGGAATGATGGCAATACCCTTTTGCATCTGGGATGCCAGATGCCGGCGCCGCTCAATGAAGGATTCGATTGGGATCATGAAGGAAGATTTTTACAGTATTTGCGGCATAAAGCAAAGGCGGCACGACGTAAATATCCACTAACCATGGTCAAGTGCTGTCGCGATACTAGCGCGTAGGCGCTGTATGCGCCTCGGTGTTATTAAGGGTGGCGAGTCGAAGATCGAGTAGACGCAGGCGCTCCGGAGTGCCCACATCCATCCATACCCCCCGGTAATGGTCACCGCTAACTTTTTCTGCCGCAATTGCCTTGCGCAGCAGGGGCGCGAGCTTTGCCACCGACCCCGGCAAAACATCCTTGAAAAACTCCGGCTGGTAAACACCGATTCCGCTAAATGTAAGGCTGTTTTTTCCCGAAGGAGCAACCCTGCCGGAATCGAGCATAAAGTCTCCATCGGGATGATGGGCCGGGTTATCCACCAGCACAAGATGCGCAAGATCCTCATCCGGCTTCGCTTGCAGGCGCCCCAGCACCGGCAACAGGGTGGAAAAATCGAATTCGCAATAAATGTCGGCGTTGACTGTCAGAAACGGCTGTGACGCATGATTATTTCTCGATCCACATTCCAAAATGGGTAGGGCCTGGGCAATACCACCAGCGGTTTCCAGTGCCGCCGGTTCAGGCGAATAATCAATGTGGATACCGTAACCTTCACCATTGCCCAGCGCGGCCTCGATCATCTTCCCCAAGTGGGCGTGGTTAATGACAATTTCGACAAAGCCCGCCCGTGCAAGATTTTCCAGGTGATATTCAATCAGCGATTTGCCTCCGGCGCGCAGCAGAGGCTTGGGCAACGTGTCGGTCAACGGCCGCATGCGCTCGCCGCGCCCGGCGGCCAGGATCATGACCTTGAACGGTACCGCTTTAGAAGGTGTAGCCAATTTTCGATTCCGGCGACGTGTTTTCCAGCGCATCCAGCAGCGCCAGCAGAGGATGAAGCTCGGGGTAGCGGTCGCATGCCTTGCGCAAGTATTCCATTACCAGCGGCATATTCATGAGATAAGCCGTTTTGCCGTCGCGGTGAGACAGGCGCGCGAATATTCCCAATACTTTAATATGACGTTGTACACCCATCCATTCAAAGTCACGGTAAAAATCGGTGAAATCGGCAGCAACCGGTAGGCCAAGTTTCCGCGCTTTCTCCCAATAGCGTATGATCCAATCCAGTACACGTTCCTCGTCCCAGCGAATATAGGCGTCCTTGAACAGCGATACCAGATCGTAGGTAATAGGGCCATAAACCGCGTCTTGAAAATCGACAATTCCGGGATTGGGGGTCGTAACCATAAGATTACGCGAATGGTAGTCGCGATGCACGAACACGCCAGGTTGAGCAAGGTTGTTTTGCACAATCCGTTTGAAAACCCCGTCGAGCTCTGCTTTCTGTTTTGCATCAAGCGCGACCTGCAAATGCCTGGCCAGATACCAGTCCGGAAACAGGTTCAGCTCTCTCAGCAGCAGCGCTTCATCGTAATCCGGCAACACACCGGCTCGGCTCGGCAACTGGATGCTGAGAAGCGCCTCAATCGCGTCACGATACAAATGATCTGCCCTTCCCGGATCATCGTTCAGCGCCTGGAGATAGGTCATGTTTCCGAGATCGGAGAGCAGCAAGAAACCTTGCGCCAGATCCTGTCCCAGTACGGCAGGCACATGCGCTCCTGCCGCACCGAATAGCTCAGCGACGCGCAGGAAAGGCGTGCAATCCTCCTGCTGCGGCGGTGCATCCATTGCGATTAATGTCTTTTCGGCCCCCTCGCTGAAGGTCAGGCGAAAATAACGGCGAAAACTCGCATCGGCGGAAGCAGGTGACAATGTAAAATGCTTGCCGGGAAGCTGTGCCTGGAGCCAGCCGTTCAGAAGTTGCAAACGTTCCATGTCACTCCGCTGATTGCCTAATTGCCCGAAGTATGAGATTTTATCATGCGCGCACCACTCCTCATTCGCCTGGATGATGGAGCAGAAACCACGGAGGAAATCATGCTTAACCAAAAGGTACTAGACGAAGTCGTAACCAAGGTCAATGAATTGCTCGCGCAGAGCCCAGTTAAGGATGTGGAGAAGAATCTGCGGATTATGCTCGCTGGAATCTTTACCCGGCTTGATTTGGTTACACGCGAAGAGTTCGAAGTGCAGCAGGAGGTACTGAAACGCACACGCGAAAAATTAATTGGCTTGGAAACAAGGGTGGCGGAATTGGAAAAATCAGGGAAACTGGAAGTGTCTCCGGAGGTCCTGGATGTCCCGCCGGAGACCTTGGATGATCTATCGGAAACGGAATAGCGCGAACATTTCTGGATCGCTCCGGATAGCCGATGTCATTCTTACACCTATACAAAAAAACACTCGGCTGTCTCTGCATGTATTCGTGTTGGTTCCTTCCCGGCTGAGAAGTTTCTCGCATGCCGCTAGCTATTCTTTATAGCCGCGCCATCACGGGCATGGAATCGCCGCTGGTTACGGTGGAAGTTCATATCGCCAATGGACTGCCCAGTTTCACCATCGTCGGGTTGCCGGAAGCGGAAGTGAAGGAAAGTAAAGACCGGGTACGGGCGGCACTGCAAAACGCGCAATTTGAATTTCCCGCACGGCGTATCACCGTCAACCTCGCTCCCGCCGACTTACCCAAGGAAAGCGGGCGCTTCGATCTGCCGATCGCGCTGGGCATACTGGCGGCGACCGGCCAGATTCCCCTGGACAAGCTTGACCAATACGAATGGGCGGGCGAACTTGCCCTGACTGGAGAATTGCGCGCGATACGTGGAGCCTTGGCGATGACTTACGGCGCATCGCGCTCCGGCCGCAGTTTCGTACTGCCGCAGCAAAACGCCGCCGAAGCCGCATTGGTCAGGGAAGCGTCAGTTTATCCAGCAACCTCGTTGTTGCAGATTTGTGCACACCTTGCCGGGCGCGAGCCCTTGCAGCTCTATATCGTCAACGGCGAGACGAGCGCGGAAAGAGACACCGAAACCAGCACGCCCCATTATCCCGGCATGGAAGAAGTAAAAGGCCAGGGGCACGCCAAGCGCGCATTGGAAATCGCAGCGGCAGGAAATCATAGCGTGCTGATGGTGGGCCCGCCCGGTACGGGCAAATCGATGCTGGCGGCGCGATTTCCCGGCATTCTGCCATCCATGACGGAAGATGAGGCGCTTGAATCCGCCGCAATGCAATCCCTCAGCAGTGGAGGCTTCAACATTGCCAACTGGAAACGCCGCCCCTATCGCTCACCTCATCACACCGCCTCCGGCGTTGCGCTGGTGGGGGGCGGCAGCAATCCCCGCCCCGGCGAGATTTCGCTGGCGATGAATGGCGTCCTGTTTCTCGACGAATTACCGGAGTTTGATCGCAAGGTGCTGGAAGTCCTGCGTGAACCGCTGGAGTCGGGACGCATCACGATATCACGCGCGGCGCGCCAAGCAGACTTCCCTGCCCGGTTCCAGCTGATCGCGGCGATGAACCCCTGCCCCTGCGGCTACCTTGGACACTACAGCGGAAAATGCCATTGTACTCCGGACCAGGTGGCGCGCTATCGCGGCAAAATTTCCGGCCCCCTGCTTGATCGCATCGATATACAGATCGAGGTACCGGCCGCGCCGCAGGAAGATTTGATGCGCCAGATCCAAGGCGAATCAAGCAGCACGGTCAGGCAACGTGTCGAGACAGGCTATCAACGGCAATTGGCACGTCAGGGCAAAGCCAACTCTCTTTTAACGGTCAAGGACATCGACAAATATTGCGTGCCGGATACGTTGGGGGAAAACCTGCTGAAACAGGCTATCAGCCGCCTGAATTTTTCCGCGCGGGCTTATCATCGCGTGTTGAAATTGGCGCGCACTATCGCCGACCTGGCAGCAAGCAACGGCATAACCGCAACCCATATCGCCGAAGCGGTGCAGTACCGGAAGCTGGACAGAAATTAGCATGCAAATTTGTATGACGATTTGTAGTAAAGCCTCTCAGTTAGCACAAACCCTATCCCAATTATCAAGAGAAAGGTATGCCAAACAATAGAACTGCTGAGCAAGCTGCTGAATCATATGACGTAGTAATTGTGGGCGGCGGGATCGCCGGCTTGTATTGTTGCCACGAACTGATCAAGAAGCGTGAGTCTCTCAAAATTAACAGCATTCTCCTTCTCGAAGCTTCAGACCGTTTCGGAGGCCGCATAGAAACCTGGTCGTTGCTGAGAACTGACGAGAAGAATGGAGAAGCCATCGGCTTTGACGATACCTGGGACCCGTGCAACTGGGATTTTAGCAGCGGGCAGCCTGATCCTCTTAAACCACAGGGTGATAAGCAATCTCCCTTTAGAGTTCCCGCGGAAAACCAATCAATAACAGGAAACGAAAAAGATGCTGAAAAGCCGTCCCAAATCGAATATTTTCGTGCCGAATTCGGGCCCATGAGAATTGAGCCGCGCCATCAGCCTTTACTGCATGCGCTGCTCAACGAACTGGAAATCAGGGAACCCGTGCCGGGCGAAGAGGAAAGCCTGGACGACTTAATACCGTTCTCTTCCTATGCCTCGGAGGATCCGATGGAACCCCGATTTACCCTTCGAGAAGAGGAGGCGAAACAAAAAACGCCGTTTGACTTAATGATTCTGGCCCTCAGGCGCATCTTCGAGCTTGTCGACCTCGATAATACAGAGACACCATGGAAGACTCCTGCAGCCAATGAACAGTGGCGGAATTTAAAGGAAGAAGCATTCTTTTATCGCCATTACTGGAAAGGCGAGTTGCTCGAATGGATTCACAATATTACTGACGAAGACCTGGACGTCATCCGAAAAACCGCAAGCTTCAGAGGCCAACCGCTGTGGAACCTGGGTTTCTGGAACGTTCTCAGTGAAGTATTAAGCCATTACGCTGTGGTCAAGATAAGGGACTGGGGAAGCTACTATCACTTTGTACATGAAAATTTGAATGCTGCGGAGTGGATTATTTTTTGGCTTAGAGCAATTCGAAGCACGGGGTCACTTCGCGGCATTCGCGGAGGAATGAGCCGGATCATCTGGAAACTCCTGGAGAGGCTTTATAAAGAAAGAAAAAACAATCCTTCACTGTGTATTCGGAAAGATAGGAAGGTGCTGGATGTTCAATCGGTTGAAGGCGAAATCCGTGTCGTGGTCGAGAATGAGAAAGAAGCCATCAAGGCCGGCAGAGTGATCTTTGCTTTGCCCAAGCGCCCGCTCGAACAAATGTTCTGGAACGGAAAGCCGCCGCAAGGAAGCCTCAAAGAGGCGCTCAACGCCGTGGCGTGCCTTCCGCTGTTAAAGTGCTTCTTTGTTATCGAAAGGCCATGGTGGGAAGACAACAGGCCTCTTAACCGCTATGCCGCGGATATCCCTACACGAGAGCTGCTCTATGTAAAAAGTAATGATCGGACAAAGGGGCTGATCATGGTCTACACCGATCGTCCGGCAATTACATTCTGGTCCGATTATCTGAGGACCTTTGAGTACAATCATGATCAACCCGAGCAGGCGCTATCGGAGAATCCGCAACTTGAAAGCCAGGAAACCGCCAAAACGTGGTTGTTGAAGGTGGAAACCTCGCCGCCAAGTGCATCCCAGGAAAACCGGATTATCGTGAAAGAGCCGGGTTATCCGCGATTGTGGCAGCGTTTTGTGCAGTTTGCCCGAGACTACGAGCACCATGATTTTACCCAGGACCGTCTCCTCGCCTGCGGTATTCGGGACTGGGGCAAGAGTCCTTTTGGGGCGGCGGCTCACGGATGGCTGCCCGGTATAATGTCCTGGAAACACATTGAGTTCCTGGAGGCGTTTTCCCTGAATCAAGATGCTTCCGGAATGAAGAATATCCACGTCTGCGGCGAAGCATTTTCTGATTACCAAGGTTTCATAGAAGGTTCGCTTCGATCAGCAAGACGTGTTCTGCGTGTTATTGAAAAACAAGCGGAGTCAAACGGTTGAAGGAAATTGGAGTGCGGCTGCCTTCCCCTTATTTAATCGGAACCTTCTATCAAAACGCTTCCATCTTGAGACAACACATAGTTAATTGACATAAAATATCTGCCAGATATTTTCCTCTTCATCGAAATTCTGTATCAACGGGCTGGATAGAACCAGGACGAGCACTGCTATTCCGGCAAACCGTGAGTTGAGGCAAAACTCCGGTAGCGGCATGATAGAATCCAGCGTCCACCGAAACCCAGCCCAGCCATGAACCAACACCCCCGCGCCACCTTGCTGCACGACCTGCTTGCCCGACGCATCCTGATGCTCGACGGAGCCATGGGCACAATGATCCAGAGCCACAAGCTCAACGAAGCAGATTATCGTGGAACGCGTTTTGCCGATTTTCCGCACGATCTCAAGGGCAACAACGATCTTCTGACACTCACCCAGCCGCAGATTATCCATTCCATCCACACCGGCTATCTGGAGGCAGGTGCGGACATTATCGAAACCAATACCTTCAATTCCACCGCTGCTTCAATGGGCGATTACCACATGCAGGATCTGGTATACGAACTTAACTTTGCCGCAGCGAAACTGGCGCGGGAAGCAGCGCAAGCGATGGAAGCAAAAACTCCGGATAAGCCCCGCTTCGTCGCGGGAGTTCTTGGGCCGACCACCAAGACTGCCTCGATCTCGCCGGATGTAAATGATCCGGGGTTTCGCGGCATCACCTTTGATCAGCTGGTGGCGGATTATTCCGAATCCATTCGCGGCCTGATCGACGGTGGCGCCGATATCCTGCTGGTGGAAACCATATTCGATACGCTCAATGCAAAGGCTGCGCTGTTTGCCGTCGATCAATATTTTGAGACCCACGGTGTAAGCCTTCCACTCATGATTTCTGCGACCATTACCGACGCTTCCGGACGGACACTCTCCGGGCAGACACCGGAGGCCTTCTGGAATTCTGTCAGTAATGCGCGCCCGTTATCAGTGGGACTTAACTGCGCGTTGGGAGCGGAACTGATGCGTCCCTACATTGAAGAACTTTCCAGGGTTGCTGGCGTGTTTGTCAGCGCCCATCCCAATGCCGGCCTGCCCAACCCGCTGGCGGAAACCGGCTATGACGAGTCGCCCGAATATACGGCAAGTCTGATCAAGGGATTTGCGCAATCGGGTTTTGTCAATATCGTGGGTGGCTGCTGCGGTACCACCCCCGCGCACATCAAGGCGATCGCTGACGCGGTAAGCGATATTGCGCCTCGCATCGTTCCCGATATTCCAAAGAAGCTGCGGCTGTCGGGTCTTGAGCCTCTTAATATTGGCGATGACTCGCTCTTCGTCAACGTAGGGGAGCGAACCAATGTCACCGGCTCAAAAGCCTTCGCCCGTTTGATACTGGGCAACAATTACCCGGAGGCCCTGAGTGTTGCCCGCAGCCAGGTGGAAAATGGCGCGCAGATCATCGACATCAACATGGATGAGGCGATGCTCGATTCGCAGAAGGCGATGGTGACATTCCTGAATCTTATCGCTGCCGAACCCGATATCAGCCGTGTACCGGTCATGATAGATTCGAGCAAATGGTCGGTCATCGAGGCTGGGCTGAAATGCGTGCAAGGCAAGGCTGTGATCAACTCCATCAGCATGAAGGAGGGCAAAGCGGAGTTCATTGAACATGCGAAACTTGCCCGCCGTTATGGTGCGGCGGTAATCGTGATGGCTTTCGATGAACTGGGCCAGGCCGACACGCAGGCGCGCAAAGTGGAGATTTGCACGCATTGTTATCACGTACTTGTTAACGAAGTAGGTTTCCCGCCTGAAGACATCATTTTCGATCCAAACATTTTCGCGGTCGCCACCGGCATCGAGGAACATAATAATTACGGCGTTGATTTCATCGAGGCCACTCGCATCATCAAGCAAACTCTGCCCCATGCCAAGGTGAGCGGAGGAGTGTCGAATGTATCGTTTTCTTTTCGCGGCAACGAACCGGTCCGTGAAGCAATCCACACCGCCTTCCTTTATCACGCGATCCGGGCCGGCATGACGATGGGTATCGTCAATGCGGGACAACTGGGCGTTTATTCCGATATTCCCGAGGACCTGCTGGAACGGGTCGAGGACGTGCTGCTCAATCGTCCACCCAAAGGAGACGGAGATGCCACCGCCACCGAGCGGCTGGTGGAGTTCGCCGAGAGCTTCAAGGGGCAAAGCAAGGAGAACGTCGAAGATCTTTCATGGCGCAGCGAGCCGATCCAGCAACGCCTGACGCATGCGCTGGTCAGGGGTATCACCACCTATATCATCGAAGATACCGAAGCGGCACGGCTCGAAATAAGTAATCAGGGCGGGCGTCCGATCCAGGTGATCGAAGGCCCGCTTATGAATGGCATGAACGTGGTGGGCGATCTATTCGGCTCCGGCAAGATGTTTTTGCCCCAAGTGGTCAAGTCGGCACGGGTGATGAAGCAAGCGGTGGCGCATCTGCTGCCGTACATTGAGGCGGAAAAGAAGTTGTCGGGCGATTCCAGGCCCAAGGGCAAGATTGTCATTGCTACAGTCAAGGGCGATGTTCATGATATCGGCAAGAACATCGTTACCGTCGTACTCCAGTGCAATAATTACGCGGTAGTGAACATGGGCGTAATGGTCCCGTGCGCACAGATTCTCGACATGGCGCGGCGCGAGCAGGCGGACATGATCGGCCTGTCTGGATTGATCACGCCTTCGCTGGAGGAAATGGCGCATGTGGCGAAGGAAATGCAGCGCGAGGGTTTTACCATTCCTCTATTGATTGGCGGCGCAACCACTTCGCGCGTGCACACAGCCGTGAAGGTTGCGCCGCATTACAGCGGTGTTACCGTATGGGTGCCGGATGCGAGTCGCGCTGTGGGCGTATGCAGCAAACTGTTGTCGCAGGATTTGCGCGCGGATTACGTGCGGAATCTCCAGGAAGAGTACGAGAAAGTCCGCACCCAGCATAAAAACAAGAAAGGACCGTCGCCGATGCTGACCATTGCGGAAGCAAGAAATAACGCGTTTAAAACCGATTGGGAGAACTATAGCCCGCCGCAGCCGGATTTCGTCGGGGTAAGATCTTTAAGGAATTACCCGCTTGAAAAGATAGTACCCTATATCGACTGGACGCCATTCTTTCAGGCATGGGAATTGTCGGGACGTTATCCGGCAATTCTTGAAGACGAGGTGGTGGGCGAGGCTGCCAGTACGCTGTTCCGCGACGCCCAGGCCATGCTGAAAAAAATTGTCGAGCAGAAATGGCTCGGCGCCAATGCCGTATTCGGCCTGTTTCCCGCAAATACGGTGAATTGCGACGATATCGAAATTTATGCCGATAAAGGCCGCACCCGGCTAGCCATGACGTTCCATAATCTGCGACAGCAGACCATGAAACCAGAGGGACGCCCGAATCTATGCCTGGCCGACTTTATCGCACCCAAGGAAACGGGGCTGCGCGACACAATCGGTGCATTCGCGGTTACCGCCGGCCTCGGCATCGATGCACGAATAAGGGCTTTTGAAGAAACGCATGACGATTACAGCGCCATTATATTGAAAGCGCTTGCCGATCGCCTGGCGGAAGCTTTCGCCGAGCACATGCACTGGCGGGTACGACGTGAATTCTGGGGATTTGTGAAAGATGAGAACCTGAGTAATGAGCAGCTTGTCGCTGAAGAATACCGCGGCATCCGTCCCGCACCGGGCTACCCGGCCTGTCCCGACCACACCGAGAAGGGCCCGTTGTTTGAACTACTGAAAGCTCCGGAAAATGCCGGAATCATCGTGACTGAATCCTACGCCATGGTGCCTACCGCCGCGGTATCTGGCTTCTATTTTTCCCATCCCCAAGCTGATTATTTCGCTATAGGCAAGATAAACAAGGACCAGGTGGAAGATTATGCGAAGCGCAAAGGCTGGACGCTGGAGGAGACAGAAAAATGGCTGGCGCCAGTATTGGCATATGAACGATAGAAGATGCAGGACTAACGAAAACGGTTGAATCAACCCTTCATACGGCTGATTTTCGCGACTTCCGGAATACGCCTCAAACCGCGCATAACTTGTGCAAGATGATAGCGGTTGCGGACTTGCAACATGAAAGTCATGGTGGTATATGCGCCATCTCCCTCCATCGCCACATTGTCGATGTTGGAACCGGCCTCGGCGATCACAGCCGCCACCCTTGCCAACACGCCGCGCTGATTGGCGACCATCATTTTGATGCTGACTTCGAAATGGCGGGTAATCCCTTTACCCCACGCCACATCCAGCCAATTGTCCGAACTGCCGCGGCTTTTGGAGGCTACCGGACAATCGCGGATATGAATCACCAACCCTTGATCCTTCTTGATGAAGCCGACGATGGAATCTCCGGGAATCGGACGGCAGCATTTCGCAAATTGGACCGCCATGCCCTCGGTGCCGAGTATCGTGATGACGTCGCTAACTCCATTTGTACCCGAAGCCGACTCTCCCGGTAGTACCAGTCGCCTCGCTATGACTGCCGGCAAGTGCTTGCCTAATCCCATGTCCGCCAATAAATCTTTTTTGGACTTGGCGCCGCTCTCGCGTGCCAGTTTTTCCCACTGCAGCTCGCTTATCGTTTGCGGATCAACCTTGAGCGACATCAAGGCTTGATTCAGCAGGCGCTCCCCCAGTCTGGCCGACTCTTCGTATTGCATGGTCTTGAGAAAACGGCGAATATGCGTGCGCGCCTTTCCGGTAACCACGTAGTTAAGCCAGGCGGGGTTGGGTTTTGCGTGCGACGCGGTAACAATCTCGACGCGATCGCCGCTCCTGAGACTGGTGCGCAGTGGAGCGCTCTCGCCATTTATTTTCGCAGCCACACAGCAGTCGCCGATATCGGTATGCACCGCATAGGCGAAATCAACAGCTGTCGCACCTTTTGGGAGGGCCAATATTTTGCCTTGGGGCGTAAATACGTAGACTTCGCCAGGAAACAGGTCAACCTTGAGATGTTCCAGAAATTCCAGAGAATCAGTGGAATCGCTCAGCGTCTCCAGCAGGCTCTGCAGCCACTGGTGCGTTTTCATATGCAGATCATTAAGATCGGCATCGGTACTCTTATAGAGCCAGTGCGAGGCGACGCCAGCTTCTGCGATTCGATGCATGTCGGCGGTCCTGATTTGCACTTCTATGGGGGTACCATACGGCCCCCATAGTGTGTTATGCAAGGACTGGTAACCGTTTGCCTTCGGAATCGCGATATAGTCCTTGAATTTTCCGGGAATGGGGTTATACAGGCTGTGCAATGCTCCCAGCGCGATGTAACAAGAGGGCACATCCTTGACGATGACGCGAAAGCCGTAAATATCGAGTACCTCGGAAAATGTAAGATGTTTCTCCGCCATCTTCTTGTAGATACTGTAAAGCTGTTTTTCACGGCCGGTCACTTCCGCATCCAGCCCCGCTGCCTGCAAACGCTGCTTGATCGCATCAAGGATTTTAGTCACCACTTCGCGGCGATTTCCACGCGCCGCCTTGGTGGCATTAGTCAGAACCCTGTAGCGCGTAGGAAAAAGATAGCGGAAGCTGAGCTCCTGTAACTCCTGGTAGATATTGTTAAGGCCTAGGCGGTTGGCAATGGGGGCATAAATTTCCATGGTTTCACGGGCGATGCGGCGCCGCTTCTCCGGCCGCATCGCCTCCAGCGTACGCATGTTGTGCAACCGGTCCGCCAGTTTGATAAGTATGACACGAACATCTCGCGCCATTGCCAGGAGCATCTTGCGAAAATTCTCCGCTTGCGCGTCCGCATGGGTCTGAAACTCGATCTTGTCAAGTTTTGAAACGCCATCCACCAGTTCCGCCACTGGCTTGCCAAACCGATTACTGATCTCCGCCTTGGAGACATGGGTGTCTTCCATCACATCGTGTAACAGCGCGGCGGTCAGCGTTTGCGTATCGAGGCGTAACTTGCCAAGTATGCTGGCTACCGCCAACGGGTGAGAAATGTAAGGTTCGCCGGATTGCCGGAATTGCCCGGAATGCGCGCTTTGGCTGAAAAGGTAGACGTTCTGAAGCTCAGAAACATCCTCCGGCTTGAGGTAGCTGGATAGTTCGTTGAATAGGAAATCCGCCTCGGGCAAGGTAGCAGAGGAAGCCGGCAGACCTCGTGCTTGCATCGTAATTTCCTTTATTCTCTGTGATAAGCCCCTGCTGGATAGGCTCTCGGGATGGAAACGCTCATAACACCTATTAGATACCTTATGTCGGCAAATGAATCCAACCCAGGCTTTTTATTTTAGATGTGCCTTTTTGGTAAAATCAAAGGGGACCTACATTTAGAATTTCCATACCCACTTTTCCCTGGGCCACTTCGCGCAACGCGATGACAGTAGGCTTATCCCGCGCGGCCTCCACCATAGGGGCGCCACCGATCGAAAGCTGTCTTGCCCGAATGGTTGCGGCCAGTGTCATATCAAAACGGTTGGGAATTTTTTTCAAACAATCGTCAACAGTAATGCGTGCCATAATATTGTTCCCGGTAAAGTGTGTCAGAAGTTGCGGTACAAAATGCTCAAAAAGGATTTGCAATCCAGCAAAGAGTAACCGAAGGAACCGTCAAGGTAGGCGGATGTGTGGAGACCGTCCCAAACCGTTATAAAACAGGGATTCTGCCGAGTTGTGTGATCAGGTTATGGTGACGCCCACGTTGGCTCGTCATTCTCAAACGCTCAGCTTGTACGATACAGGCCAGTTCCTGCAGTGCCTTGTCCAGCTTCTCATTTATGATAACATAATCATATTCGCTCAAATGGCCGATCTCCTCACGGGCGGCGGCCAGACGCCGCGCAATCGCTTCCGCGCTATCCTGCGCCCGCTGCCTTAAGCGGGTTTCAAGCGTCTCCAATGATGGCGGCAAAACAAAAATTCCCACTGCTTTGGGAAAGTTTCTGCGTACCTGTTGCGCGCCCTGGCTGTCAATTTCCAGCAGGATGTCCCGCCCGGACATGATGGTTTCGTTTATCCATTTTTGCGACGTGCCGTACAGATTTCCGTAAACTTCCGCGCTTTCCAGAAATTCGTTCTGGTCCAATTTCTGTTCGAAAATTTCCCGGCTTATGAAATGGTAATCGCGCCCGTCCACTTCTTCGGGGCGCGGAGCCCGGGAGGTGTATGAAACAGACAGGCTCAGATCGATGCCAGTCTGAAGCAAGGCCTTAACCAGACTGGTTTTTCCTGCCCCTGACGGAGCGCTGACGATAAATAAGTTGCCGGGCATCATTTTTCAGTAGCGTTTTTCAAAGTGTAGCCTGGCCCTCTAATTCATTCTAGCGGGACTGAACCCAACGCACGATATCCTGTGCCGACATGGCGCCTGACTGTCGCGCCACCTCGCGCCCGCCCTTGAAAAGGGCCAGAGTAGGAATGCTGCGGATGCTGTATTGGGTACCTAGCGCTGGCTCAGCCTCGGTGTTCACCTTGGCCAGACGCGTGTGCGGCTCTAGCATGCCTGTCGCCTGGACGAACGCCGGCGCCATCATCTTGCAGGGCCCGCACCAGGGCGCCCAGAAATCCACTAATATCGGGACGTCATTGCGTTCGAGGTATCTGGCAAAAGTAGCGGCGGTTAGCTCGACCGGATGACCGGTAAACAACGGCTTGTGGCATTGTCCGCAATTAGGTTGCTGGTCGAGCCGCGCCGTTGGTACGCGATTGACAGCGTGACAGCGGGGGCAGACAAGATGCAAGGAATCGCTCATGAAAGTTTCCCTGTCTGATGAGAACAGGAAAAGATTCTACTCCATCTTTTAATCTTGCGAGTACTGCGCTTGGTTTGCTCTTGCGCGCCAGAGGAACGATACTCTCCTGGTATTGCAGCATGGGGCGCGAACCATCAATACAACCGCCGGGCTAGGAGGCCAGGCGACTGTCAGCGCTACGAGCCCTTTTCGGGTTACTCTATTATTGAAAATACTGCGGGCAACCGAGGTTTAGAGTAGCGATCTCACATTAATTCCGGGACTGCTCTCCTGAAGCTATTCGATATTCTGCACCTGCTCGCGCATCTGCTCGATCAGTACCTTGAGTTCCATGGATACTCTCGACACTTCCGCATCCACCGATTTGGAGCCTATCGTGTTGGCTTCCCGATTGAGTTCCTGCATCAAAAAATCCATGCGTTTGCCGATTGCCCCCCCGCTGGACAAAACCCGCTCCACTTCGTCCAGATGAGTCTGCAAGCGCGACAACTCCTCATCTACATCGATCTTGCTGGCGAATAAGGACAACTCCTGGCGGATGCGGTCATCGTCGTGATTTATCATGGCTTCCTGCAACCGGGACCTGACTTTTTCCTGGAAAGCCATCAGCAATGCGGGAATACGCGGCGAAATCTCCGCCGTCAGGCGGCGCATCCTGTCAAGACGCTCGAGGAGTACGGCTTTAAGCTTTTCGCCTTCGCGCGCCCGCGCCGCCGCAAATTCATCCAGGGCGGCATGCAGCAGTTCCATGCAGGGGTCGCGCAAATCCTGTGTCGGCAGCGAACCCGCGCCCAATATTCCAGGCCAGCGGAGAATGTCCGCCACTTCCAGACCGCGTGCTTCGGGTAGCGCCACTCTGATTGTACGGTCCAATTCCAGCAATTTCTGTAACAGGTTGGCATTGATCTGCTGCGGATCTTCCTCCCCTGCGTACCGGAAAAAGCTTAAACGGCAATCTATCTTTCCTCGGTTCAACCGGGCTGTCAGCAGTTCGCGCATCGCCGCCTCCAGCAAGCGAAGCTCGTCAGGCAGACGAAACTGGATGTCAAGGTAACGGTTATTGACGGAGCGTAGCTCCAGGTTGAGTGAACCGCTCGGCAATTCCTTTGTAACCACCGCATAACCGGTCATGCTGTAGATCATGCTAACTTAACCACCGACAAGTCCTTAATACGTTAAAATATGGGCCACTTCATCATCGCGGATTATGCCACAACGCATCAGGCACACAATCCTTGCTGACAGTCCTGGCAGATTTTGCTTGATGTGCCTTACGGCACAAGCTCTGCCTTCATTCGTTATCCTTAAGACTGATCAATAGCCATGCGCCCCAGCAATCGCACTCCAACTCAACTCCGCTCCGTTGAAATCACTCGCCATTACACCCGGTACGCTGAGGGCGCGGTGTTGATCGCGTGCGGCGACACCAAGGTATTGTGTACGGCCAGTGTTGATGAAAAAGTGCCGCCTTTTCTCAGAGGCAAGGGCCAAGGCTGGCTCACTGCCGAATATGGCATGCTGCCGCGTTCCACTCATGAACGGATGCAGCGCGAAGCAGCCAAGGGTAAGCAATCCGGCCGCACCATGGAAATCCAGCGCCTGATTGGGCGCGCATTACGTTCCGTAGTGGATCTGACAAAGCTTGGCGAGCGCACCATCCAGATTGACTGCGATGTTATCCAGGCCGATGGCGGCACGCGTACCGCGAGCATCACGGGCGCATTTGTGGCTCTACATGATGCTGTAGATAAGCTGCTGTACCGGCAATTGATTCCCGCCACGCCGATATCCACTCATGTCGCCGCAGTCTCAGTCGGGGTATACGAGGGCGTTCCAGTGCTTGACCTGGATTATGTGGAAGATTCCTGCTGCGACACCGACATGAACGTCGTAATGACCGGCGATTCCGGCTTGGTGGAAGTGCAGGGCACCGCCGAAGGCGTCTCGTTTAGCCGGCAGGAGTTGAATGCCATGCTGGACCTGGCGCAGCGGGGAATACAGGAGTTGATCGGAATTCAGAAAACGGCGCTGTCAAAAAAATGAGCGTCAAAAAAATGCAGAAACTCGTTATTGCCAGCAGCAACTCCGGTAAATTGCGGGAAATTCGTCACTTGCTTGAACCGTTGGGGATTGAGGTATTGCCGCAGTCCGCCTTCAATGTTCCGGAGGCGGAAGAGCCTTATTGCACCTTCGTCGAAAACGCTCTTGCCAAGGCGCGCCACGCCAGCAAATTGTGTGGATGGCCGGCGCTGGCGGATGATTCCGGGATATGCGTGGATGCCTTGAACGGTGGACCGGGAATTTATTCGGCACGCTATGCGGGAGAGCCCAGATCGGATGAGCGAAATAATCAGAAGCTGGTCGAGGTGTTAAGGGACCAGCCCGACCGAAAGGCCCACTATTACTGCATCATTACCCTGGTGCGCCATGCCGATGACCCGCAGCCCATCATCGCCGACGGCGCGTGGCACGGCGAGATCATTCTGGAGCCACGCGGTAAAGGCGGCTTCGGTTACGATCCTTATTTTTTTCTGCCGGGGCTGGGTAAAACCGCAGCCGAGCTTCCGATGGAGCAAAAAAATCGAATCAGCCACCGCGGCAAGGCACTGGCCCGACTCGTAGAGAGCATCAAGGAAGAGACATTTTGACGGGATTGCCAGACAACTGGAAAGGTAAAACAGATTTCAATTACAGTTGAGCCGACGCCTTCTGTTTGCTGCATCTCAAATTGATCATGACAACGATCATTTCCCCCGCATCCATACTGGGTTCCCAGTCTCCCAGACTGAAATCACTCCCTCCGCTGGGTCTTTATATCCATATCCCGTGGTGCATGAAGAAGTGCCCCTATTGCGATTTCAATTCTCACGAGGTGCGCGGCGGGGAAGGCAACGTACCGGAGGCCGAATACGTGGCGGCATTGATCCGCGATCTTGAAGCGGCGTTACCGCAGGTCTGGGGACGCAGAGTAACCAGTGTATTTTTTGGTGGCGGCACACCCAGCCTGTTTAGCGCCCGATCCATCGATGCAATTCTTGCTGCAGTGAGAGCTTTGCTGCCGCTGGAGCACTTTGCCGAAATTACGTTGGAAGCCAATCCCGGAACCTTCGAGGTGAAAAAGTTCGCCGATTTCCGCGCCGCCGGGATCAATCGCCTGTCCATAGGTATTCAAAGCTTCAATCCCGGGCATCTTCAATCGCTGGGACGAATACACGACGACCGCGAAACGCATCGCGCAATTGAAATCGCCCAGAAGAATTTCGACAATGTGAATCTCGATCTGATGTATGCACTCCCGGATCAGACACTGGAGCAGGCCCGTAATGATATCGAGACGGCGGCCGCATACGGTGTCTCTCATATTTCCGCTTATCATCTGACATTGGAGCCTAATACGCTGTTTCACCGCTACCCGCCACCGTTGCCCGATGACGATCTATCGGCGGAAATGCAGATAATGATCGAGGAAACGCTTGCACAAGGCGGCTACATCAATTACGAAACCTCGGCATTTGCCCTACACGGAAGGGAGTCGCGCCATAATATGAATTATTGGACGTTCGGCGACTATCTTGGTATTGGAGCGGGCGCGCATAGCAAAATAAGCTTTGCCGACAAAATTGTGCGGCAGATCCGCTATAAGCAACCCCGGGAATACCTTGCCAAGACGGCGCCAGACGTTGCAGCTTCCGGCGCGCCTATGATGGAACAGCACGAAGTAGGACGAAACGACCGGAGCTTCGAATTCATGATGAACGCACTGCGCCTGACAAGAGGCTTTACGACGGAAATGTTCACGGAGCGTACCGGCTTGCCAATCACCGGTATCCGGCGGCAACTTGACGAGGCGGAGCGACGCCAACTGATCGTGCACGACTATCGACACATCGCGCCTACACTTACTGGCAAACGCTTTTTGAATGATTTGTTGCAGATTTTCCTGCCGGAGAAAAGCGATATGTAGGTGGTTTTACGCTTTTCTATTTTCTTTTCTATTTTTTTTGAAATACCACATCCCATACGCCGTGTCCCAATCGCAAACCCCGCTGCTCGAATTTGGTTTCAGGCCGGTACTCGGGACGTGGGGCATAATCAGCAGCGGTATTCCTTAACTGCGGTTCGTTGCTCAACACTTCCAGTATTTCGCCGGCATAGTCTTCCCAGTCAGTTGCGGCGTGGATGTAGCCGCCGCGCTTCAAGTGCCGGCAAAGGAGCGAGATGAATTCCCGTTGTATCAGTCGCCGCTTGTGATGACGCGCCTTGGGCCAGGGATCAGGGAAAAAAATATGTACGCCATCGAGACAATCGGACGGCAGCATCTGCTGCAATACCTCTACGGCGTCATGCTGGATAATACGCACATTCGTCAATCCAAATTCGTCGATTTGCTTCAGCAGGCTGCCTACACCGGGCGTGTGAACATCGATAGCCAGGTAGTCATTTTGGGGGTGGTTCCTGGCGATAACGGCCGTCGTTTCGCCCATACCAAAACCGATTTCCAGAATTTTTGGCACGCTCCTGCCAAAAACAGCTTCAAGATCAAGCAGGTTTTCCGTAAATGGAATGCCGTATTTCGGCATCAGGGTTTCATGGGCGCGGCGCTGAGCATTTGAAACGCGTCCCTGGCGAAGAACAAAGCTGCGGATGGGGCGATGCTCTATCATCAAGGAGGAATATATCCGGGAGGGACTTGAAAACCGGAGCTATCAGGCTTTTTTGTCGCTGCTGGCGATGGTTCCGCTGACGGGTGAACTGGGGCTCGCGCTGTAAAGCTTCTTTGCCATGCGTCCCGCCAGATAAGCTTCACGGCCCGCTTCCACCGCTTTTTTCATGGCGGAAGCCATGAGTACAGGATTTTGCGCAGCGGCAATGGCGGTGTTCATCAGGACACCGTCGCAGCCTAATTCCATGGCGATAGCCGCGTCCGAAGCGGTGCCCACGCCAGCATCCACCAATACCGGAACCGAGGCATTGTCGATGATAATCTGTAAATTCCAGGGATTGAGAATTCCCATACCGGAACCAATTAGTGAAGCCAGAGGCATTATCGCGATACAGCCGATTTCTTCCAACTGTCTGGCGATGATCGGATCATCCGACGTATAAACCATTACCTGAAAGCCATCCTTTATCAGAATTTCCGCGGCTTTGATGGTTTCCACCATGTTAGGGTAGAGTGTCTTCGGGTCACCCAGAACCTCCAGCTTTACCAGGCTATGGCCGTCCAGCAATTCACGCGCAAGGCGCAGGGTGCGCACTGCATCATCCACCGTGTAACATCCCGCTGTATTAGGTAACAACGTATATTGCGACGGCGGCAGGACGTCCAGCAGGTTCGGTTCATCGGGATTCTGTCCGAGGTTGGTGCGGCGTATCGCCACAGTGATGATTTCCGCGCCGCTTGCATCAACCGCCGCGCGAGTTTCGGCGAAATCCTTGTATTTGCCGGTACCGACCAGAAGCCGCGAAGAATATGCCTTGCCGGCGATGACGAGATTATCCATAAAATCCTGTAATTTCATTTACTGTAAAAGAGTGTCTCCTTACAGTCTTTGCGAAACGCTAGCCCCCTCCCACCGCCACTACGATTTCAAGCCGATCCCCGTTGGTCAGGACCTGCTGGTCGTACTTGCTACGCGGAACAATTTCGCCATTGCGCTCGATGGCAATACGCTTGCCTTGCAAGGCCATGTGTTCCAGCAATTGCGTGATATTGAGAGTCGCGTTATTTTGACCGCTCTTTAGCGGTGGCGTTTGATTGGATATGGGAAAACGCTGAGGCTGTCCATTAATGATGAGTTGTATCATTTCAAAAATCGGCTGAATTCAAGTCCTTTGATTAACAATATAATTTAATTCTAGCATATGGATCGGACGGTGAAAGGAGTCTCATGGCGGATAACAACGGCGAACCTCACGCTGCTATTACGTCAGCAAGGCCAGCTCCCCCTTATCGCACAGCGCGATAAAGCTATTTCCATCGTATAATCCATGCTGATGGCGGGTGTAGCTCAATGGCAGAGCAGAAGCTTCCCAAGCTTACGACGAGGGTTCGATTCCCTTCACCCGCTCCACGCCCTGCCTGTGAGTTCAGTATCTCAAATGCCTGCTTATCGTGCTTGCTTTCAATAACTCCGCTGACCAGCCTTCTATCTTTATCACGTCAGTTCCGATATCCACCAACCCCCGATCATCCATCTAGTGAAGAAAGAAACAGCGTGCGCTCAAGCTTGATTGCGATATCCAGCCCCATCTTCCCTTGCTCCGGCGCAACCTTGCGTCAGCTCTTTTTTAAGAGAATAAAAGTACAAGAACGTACCGAGATGGAAAATCATCATTCCACAATATGCCAACTTTTGCCGCCAAGCTGATCCGCTGGCAGAAACTGCATGGACGCAGCGGTCTTCCCTGGCAGAATACGCGCGATCCATATGCTATCTGGATTTCCGAAATCATGCTGCAACAAACGCAGGTGGTTGTTGTAATTCCCTATTACTTGCGGTTTCTGCAACGCTTTCCCAATATCGAAAGCCTGGCCTTGAGTTCCCTCGATGATGTGCTGGCACTATGGAGCGGCCTGGGTTACTACTCGCGCGGAAGGAATCTGCATCAGGCCGCCCGGCTGATCGCCAGAGAGCAAGGCGGCATATTTCCGCGAGACGTTCAAGCCATTGAACAACTTCCCGGCGTTGGACGTTCCACCGCTGCCGCCATTGCGGCGTTTGCATACGGAGAGCGTCGCGCGATACTCGACGGCAACGTCAAGCGCGTTTTTGCGCGATGCTTCGGCGTAGACGGCTACCTCGGGGAGAGGAAGAACGAAACGTTACTGTGGCAGAAAGCTGAAGAGCTGCTTCCAGCAAATGAATGCGGCGAAATTGAGGTTTATACTCAGGCGTTGATGGACCTGGGTGCGACTGTTTGTACTCGCGCCAAACCAAAGTGTATGGCGTGCCCGCTGCAACAGGACTGCACCGCATTGCGAGATAACCGGGTGGACAAGCTCCCCGTTCGCAAGCCGGGCAGAGCGCTGCCGGAAAAAGAAACGGTTCTGTTAATGCTGATGCAGCAAGGAAAAATTCTGCTGGAAAAACGCCCGGCCCCCGGAATTTGGGGTGGATTGTGGTGTCTTCCCGAAATGCCGGTAAGCAAAAACGCCGTCACCTATTGCGCCCGGCACTACCAAATGAAAGTAAGGCCGCTGGCGCACGTACCCTCGTTGAATCATGCCTTCACCCACTTCAGGCTGCGGATTCATCCGCGGCTGCTGCGAGTTGTTTCCTCCCCCGCCGCTATCAAGATGCACGGACAAGATGGGGCGATATGGGTAGCGCTGGATGATGCGCGAAAAGCGGCTATTCCCGCCCCGGTCAGGAAGCTGCTCACACAGCACGAATACCCGCAATCAGGTGATCTACCCTTCGAAAGGCAGCTGTGATTTTACGCAATTCGTATTCTATAAGTATCCTATAGCTAATGCATAACTGGCGGGAATGGAGAAAACATCAGCGCGCGGCATTGACCATGCGCAGGGAGTTAATCAGCGAAGATGAGCACCGCTGCTGGAGCATGGCAATTACGCGTTCGCTCGAACAGGGTTTCCCCGTATTACAAAAAAGCCTAGTGGGATTTTACTGGCCCCATCGTGGCGAATATAATCCCCGTCCCGCGATGGATTATATCGGGGAGCGCGGCGCGACGCTTGCGCTACCGGAAATAGAGAATAAACATGAGGCGCTGCGCTTTCGCAAATGGTGGCGGGAGGCGCCGATGAAGATCGGCGTCTATGATATTCCGGTGCCTGACAACACCGATCCGGTAAGGGTTGAGGCGGTGATAATACCTATGATCGGCTTCGATCAACTGGGATTCCGGCTGGGATATGGCGGCGGCTATTTTGATCGTACTCTGGCTGCAATCGAGCCAAAGCCCCTGGCTATCGGGGTGGCGTTTGAAATTCTACGTCTGGATAGCGTCCATCCCCAGCCGCACGATATTCCTATGGATTTTATTGTTACAGAGGCGGGGATTTATCGGGTAGCGTTAACCGGGCTGGAGCTTATTGCCATCGAGGAATGCGCGAGGGAGAATGCTCTGAAATAGCGCGTACTTTCCGCGAATTGGCAAAACCAAACTAACTTTCGGCGCCCCAACGCGGCATGAGAGAGTGAGCCACCCCAAGATGATCGAGTATGCGCGCCACGACAAAATCCACCACATCCTGCACATTCACCGGATGATGATAAAAGCCGGGGTTGGCGGGCAGGATTACCGCGCCGCCGCGTGCGAGCTTCAGCATATTTTCGAGGTGAATTGCGGAAAACGGCGTTTCGCGCGGAACCAGAATGAGCTTCCGGCTTTCCTTCAACATGACATCCGCCGCCCGCTCGATCAATTTCTGACTAAGTCCCGCAGCAATGGCGGCAAGCGTTCCCATGGTGCAGGGACAAACCACCATCGCGTCCGCCGGATTGGAACCTGAGGCAACCGGTGCGAACCATTCTTCTCTTCCGAACACTCGCAACTGCCCTTCAGCGGCGTTAAAACGGCGGCTGAACAATTCCTCCGCCTCCTTGGCGCGCGATGGCAGCGTCAGTTGCAATTCCTGGTGCGCGACAATCTGCGCGGCTTGCGAATACAGCAAATAAACGCGATTGCCCCCGGCCAGCAACAATTCCAGCAGACGTATGCCGTATGGCATGCCGGATGCGCCGGTAAAAGCTAATGTAATGGTTTTTGACGTATTCAGTTTTTGTTGGGGACTCATCTATTAGCGCTCGACTGCTTGTTCTCAGTATAGCTCCAATCCGCCCTGGAAATGATAAATAGGTGGCCCTTCCCGCCCAATTCTCATTCCATACCTATTGGATTCATAACGTTGCGAGACTTGCTCGCGCTGTCCGCAATCTTACGGAACCGGCATAGGCACATCAAGTGAATCGATGCTTTAATCCAACTCCCTGTGACGCACCAGAACCTGTGTTTTTCCTGTGAAATACCGCGCCAGCCGTTCCACGAAATATACCGAGCGATGGCGTCCACCGGTGCAACCGATAGCCACAGTCAGATAATTGCGGCTGTCCCGAATGAAACACGGCAGCCAGTCATCCACAAATTCCCTGATGTCATCGAACATTCGATTAACATCGATGTTCGCATCGAGATATTCGATTACTGCATCATCCTTACCCGTGAATGGCCGCAAGAGCGGCTCATAGTGCGGGTTGGGAAGGCAACGCACATCGAATAACATGTCGGAGTCCAGCGGAATGCTGTGCTTAAAGGCAAACGACTGGAACAGGAGCGTCAGGCGCGCAGGATTGAGGCTGATAAAATCCCTGATCCATGTCCGCAATGCGCTGGCGCTCAAGTCGCTAGTGTCGATGCGGTTTGCAAGGTCATGTATCTCACCCAGCATTTCTCGCTCGGACTGTATGCATTCCGGCAAAGTCGAGCGATCATCGCTGAGGGGATGGCGACGGCGAGTCTCCGAGAAACGCTTCACAAGCGCATCGGTTTTGGCTTCAAGGAACAGCAGGTGCACGTCCATTTCCTGCCGCCGCAAATCAGCCAGCTGCTGGGGCAACAGGTGCAAGGTTTCACGGCTTCGCGCATCAATACTGACCGCCGCGCGTTGATGTCCGGATTCTTTTAAATAAAGCGCCACTTCCCGCAGCAGGTTCGCCGGAAGATTGTCCACGCAATAGTAGCCGCTATCCTCCAGAACTGTAAGTGCGATACTCTTGCCCGAACCGGCGAGACCGCTAATGACAATTACCTGCATTGTATTAATGAACGGATGAGAGGCACATTTGAAGACGCCGATCCTCAGCCTGACGCAGTTTATAATCCTTTTTCAAACTTTAACCCGTTTTCCCGTTTTCCATTTCCTGCTGATGCCGCGCCAGAAACTCTTTAGCGCTGTCGATGCCCCGTAGTTGCAGGACACAGTTACGCACCGCGGCTTCCACCAGCACGGCCAGGTTGCGCCCAGCGGCAACTGGAATAATAACCTTTCGAATATTCACGTCCAGAATGTTTTCAGTAACATCATTGATCGGCAATCGCTCCAAGGCATTAAAGTCGACGCTGCTGGGTTTTTGCAGATGCACAATGAGCTTCATGTTTTTTTTTCGACGTACCGCAGTCTCGCCAAAGATGGTGCGAATATTCAGCATTCCCAAACCACGCACCTCAAGAAAATCGCGTAGCATCGGAGGACAGCGTCCCTCCAGGGTTTCGGGCGCAATGCGGTAAAGTTCCACAACATCATCCGCGACCAGCCCGTGACCGCGGCTCACCAGCTCCAGCGCTAATTCGCTTTTACCGACCCCGCTGTCGCCGGTAATCATTACCCCCATTCCCAGAACATCCAGCAGAACACCGTGCCGGCTACTCGAAGGAGCCAGGGCGCGCCCCAAATAGGGGCGCAGCAACCAAATCACCTCCAGGCTAGGATGCGGCGAACAGAACAAGGGGGTTTGGGTGGAGTCCGCAAATGCCCTTATTGAAGCTGGCACGGGGGCGCCCCCCGCGACAATAATGCACCACAGGCTGCTTTGTCCAAGCCGTTCCATATTCCGGCGCAAGGTCGGGGGATCGAGCTGATTGAGGTGATCAGCTTCGGAATCGCTCAGCACTTGTATCCAGTTGGGATGGATAAAGTTAAGATGACCGATGATCCCCTGTGTCGAGCGCGCAATGGCGTCTTCGTCGAGTTGCCTGCCGCCACTCTCCCTGCCTGCCTCCCAGGTCAGACCCAGCTTTTGCCGCTTGTCTTCATACAATCGTGCGATGTTAATCCGGGACATTTGGCGCCCAATTATGCATTAGCCGATGCATCTCAATCCGATTCCTGCTTTTCAGCAGACTTTCACGAAAATTCTTATCACTGAATATTTGTGCCAGTTCGCTCAGAATTTGCAGATGCAGATCGGTTGCCTGCTCTGGCACCAGCAAAACGCATATCAGGGAGACTGGCTTGCCATCCGGTGCGTCAAAGGGGATTGGATTCTTCATGCGGACGAGCGCGGCGGCCGCTACGCGCAGCCCCTTGATTCTGCCGTGCGGAATTGCGACGCCCTGACCGAGACCGGTAGAACCCAACTTTTCGCGAATTAACAGACTGTCAAATACGTCACTTCGGGCGATATGCAAATTATTTTCGAATAACTGCCCGATCTGTTCAAATACGGATCTCTTGCTGTCGGCGTCCAGGTCGGTAATGACATGCGATAGCGGCAATAGCTGTGCAATAAGATTCATGAGGGTGCAGGAAGCGCGTTTATTCCGCCATAGCCGGCTTGGACTGCCGGATTCAGCGAGGAACGCTTTCTCGTGCTTATACAAAAAAGTGACAGGGCCAACCACCTTGGGATTGCAACTTCCTGAATCGATTCCGCTACTCCGGTTGTTCCATTTCATGGTTCTTCAATGCGTCAGTATTGCGGCGGTCAGCATTCTTTTCCTTGTGCCTGAGTATCTGCCGATCGAGCTTATCCGCCAGGCTGTCTATGGAAGCATACATGTTGTCACTGTCGGCCTCGACAAAAATATCTTTGCCTCTCAGGTGCACGTTGGCCTCAGCCTTCTGCCTGAGTTTTTCCACGGACAGGATCACATCGACATCGATAACCTGATCGAAATGGCGGGTAATCCTATTTATCTTTGACGCGACATAATCACGCAGGGCGGGAGTGATTTCGACGTGGTGACCGGTGAGATTGAGATTCATCATGCCTCCTAAGCCTGATTAAAACGATTTACGAAGATTGACGGGAGGAATTTGAACGGACTCCCGATATTTTGCAACGGTACGGCGAGCAACCATAATGCCCTGCTGTCCCAGGATTTCCGAAATCCGTCCATCACTCAAGGGTTTTTTTGCATTTTCAGCATTGACTATTTGCTTGATCAGAGCGCGAATTGCGGTAGCGGAACAGGCGCCGCCAGTATCGGTCGCCACGTGACTGCTAAAAAAATACTTTAATTCGAATATGCCGCGCGGCGTACGCATAAATTTTTGTGTGGTCACACGCGAAATTGTGGATTCATGTAAATCGAGAACATCCGCGATTTCCCGCAATATAAGCGGACGCATGGCTACTGCGCCATGCTCAAAGAACTGTCGCTGGCGTTCGACGACGGCAGAGGAGACCTTCAGAATGGTGCCAAAACGCTGATGTACGTTTTTGATGAGCCATTTGGCTTCATGCAATTGACTGACAAGCCTGCGCGCAGAATCATCGTGAGAACATTTCAGGATATCGGCATAGAGGCGGTTGATCTTGAGGCGCGGCATTGCCTCCGGATTAAGGTTGGCTATCCAGGACCCATTGACCTTGGTAACAATCACGTCAGGGATAATGTAGCGCGCTACGGTGGAACTGAAAGCAGTGCCTGGCCTTGGGTTCAAACTGGTAATCATGCGCCGGATGGAACGGAGGCACTCGTCGTCACACGGCAATAGCTTTTTTATTGTGCAAAAATCCCGTGATGCCAGACTATCAAGATGATTGTTAACCAGGAGCAACGCTTGCTCCCGGTAGGGCGTATCTTCCGGCAGGGCATGCAATTGCATGATCAGGCATTCCTGCAAGTTACGCGCGCCCACCCCCGGGGGATCCAGATGTTGCAAATACCCGAGCGCAATGTGCAGGTCGTTGATACCAATTCCCAGCTCGGGAGGCAACAAGCTGACAAGTTCTTCCAGATCCTGAGCGAGATAGCCATCATCATTCAGGCTATCGATGAGTAAACCGACAATTTTCCTGTCCCGCTCGGGCATCTGACTGAGGCTGACTTGCGAATTGAGATACTCCCGTAAGCTGGGAGGTTCGGCCGCCTGCTGCGGAAAATCACGGTCGTCGTCGTCATCCCGCGAATTGCGAAAAGCTGCGTCGCCTTCAAACCAGTCTGATTCATCGCCAAGATTTTTCGTGCCGGAATCAAGCTCGCTGGCAGACATCTCCGCCGGAATTTCACCCGGCGTGCCCAGCAAGTCGGCGGATAACAGCTCTGCCGGACTATCGAGTAGAGTAGTCCGATATTCAGAGGCGTCGCTGCTTACGCTATCCTCTAGCTCCAGCAGGGGGTTTTCCTGGACTATGCGCTCTATTTCCTGGTTCAGCTCAACCGTGGAAAGCTGCAACAATCGTATCGACTGTTGCAGCTGCGGGGTAAGCGTCAAGTGCTGCGACAGCTTAAACTGAAGAGTAGGCTTCATAATTTGGAAAAACAACAAACGCAGATTCATACAGGCCGAATCTTTAATTTCACAGCCGGAAATGTTCTCCCAGATAGACTTTTCTCACATTTTTATTATAGATGATTTCATCAGGCTTACCGCTCGCCAGCACTGTACCGTCGCTGATAATGTAGGCGCGGTCACAAATACCCAGCGTTTCCCTAACGTTATGGTCCGTGATGAGGACGCCAATGTCGCGTTCTTTAAGAAACCGGATAATCTTCTGGATATCCAGCACGGCAATGGGATCGACCCCCGCAAATGGTTCGTCCAGCAGAATGAAACGCGGCTGCGTCGCAAGCGCCCTGGCAATTTCCACTCGGCGGCGCTCACCGCCGGATAAACTGATGCCTGGGCTGGCACGAATGTGGCTGATATGCAGATCATGCAGTAGATTGTCAAGACGCTGCTGCATTTCATCCGCAGTGTAATTCTTCAATTCCAGCACGGCACGGATATTGTCAGCCACCGAAAGGCGCCTGAAAATTGAAGCCTCCTGGGGAAGATAGCTCAAGCCCAAGCGCGCGCGTTGATGAATCGGCATCTGGCTCAAGTCGCGCTCGTCCAGATATATGCTGCCACCATCCAGCGGCACCAATCCTACCATCATATAGAAGCACGTGGTCTTACCCGCACCGTTGGGACCTAGCAGGCCCACTACTTCCCCGCTGTTGACAGAAAGCGACACCTCCTGCACCACGGTACGAGATTTATAGCGCTTTCTTAACTTACCGGCTTTGAACTCACTCATACTTCTTCAGAATTCGGAATCCGCGGGACTGTGTTGCAACTCTACTGATCTTCATCCTTGGGCTTCTGCTCCTTTTTCTTCGGCTGAATCACCGCCCGCACCCTCCCATCTGAATTGGTTTGTGTGCTCGCCCCATTGTTGTTGCTGGTTACCTGGAAAAACTCATTGATTGCATCGTAGGCAATGTAATCTCCGTGTACTTCATCCTCCCCTCGCTTCAATCTTGCTTTCTTGAAGAGCTGCACTTTCTCAGCTTTGCCATCATATTCCATGCGTTCGCTCCAACCCTCAACATATTCATCCATGCCGTCACGCTTCTGACGGAAGCTGGCGAGATTACCGAAAGCAGTAGCGTGCTGGAAGCCGCCGGCATCTTCTTTCACCGTCATTTTGTCAGCGCGGATGACCAATGTACCTTGTGTGAGCACGACGTTGCCGATGAATGTGGCAAGCTTGTTGGCATCCTGCACCGTAGCACGGTCGGCCTCCAGATGGACCGGCTTGTCGCGGTCGGCCCGTTCAGCCAGGACAGGTCCCGTAAACAGCATGGCGATAAAAAAACCGGCAAAAAATGATTTCATGCCTACCTCGCGGATACGCTAGCACCTGATAAAAACCTGGTGTAACGTCCCGAAAAAATATCTAAATTGGCGCGAATAACCAGTCGCCTCCTGATAGCCTGTCTAACCTCACTCCAGACATTTTAACCCCCCATTCCTGGATTAATTTAATCTGGCAGCAATCTAACACCGTAACGCCTGCCGGATTTGAAGCTCAAAGCAAAAAAGCACGATCAAAATGGATCGGGCAGATTTTTTAGCTCGTCCCTTTAAGTTTGGCAAGCTGCTAGCGCCCTTTGTCATGGACAACTCTCACCTGCGACAACAACCGGGTGACCTGGGTACGATTGCTTATTTCCATACCAACCGCCTTGATAACGGCATTCGCTTCGGTAATCACTACAGGCTTGTCCGTTTTAGCAATGTCATCGTCAGGAATGAGATGCAAAAAGCTGGTACTCATCGTTGTCTCTCCCCGGCCTTTACCTGCCTTCCGCAGCACCGTAACATTACCCGTCAGATAAATATCTTCACCGTTGGCGGACATCTTCGCATGATCCGCGTCAACCTGCAGGGCGGGTTTGCCGGGCTCGGTGTTGATAAAACGGGGTTGTTCCAGATCAGTGGTATCGTCATCAGGATAATGCAGCATTCTTTTTGCGAAAAGCACGTGACGCGTCACGCCGTCGTGGTCCATGCGAGTTGCCGAAAAGTTTTCCATCATATAGTCGGGAGCGCGGTGCACGTCCTCATTTTGTGCGGTAGAGGGAGCACGCACCGACTGATTCAGCCAGAATGTCAACGCCGCCAGCAGCGCAAGCAGAACCAGAGGAAGCCCGGAGAACAGATTATTGATCATCCTGACTCCGGCGGTTGGACAAGGCGGCGGATGCAGTTTTTGCAGTGAAGGACGAGGCGCAGAAACGCGGAATGGGGCAATCGCGCGGGGGGAACCATGCGTTCCCGACCCGGCGGTGGCTCACCGCGGGATAGGGCCGCCTACCTGCACGGGAGCCCAACCGCGGCATTTCCAAGGCGTTGCGAACAAGAGCGGTCAACTGCCTGGTCGGGATCATTTCAGATATGCCGCCAGCAGGTCATCCAACGTGTCCTGCGCTCTCATCAATATTTCGCAGACCTCGCGCGCCGCGCCGCGTCCGCCTTCAAGCTGGGTAACATAATGCGCGTGTTTTTTGACCAGCGCAGGTGCGGCGGGCACGCAAATAGCAAGACCACAACGTAACATCACCGGCAAATCTATCAAATCGTCGCCTACGTAAGCGCAGGCGGAAGCATCCAGCTCCAGTTTCTTCAGCAATGTTTCGAATACAGGCAGCTTGATCTTTGCGCCTTGATAAACGAGGGTAATGCCTAAATCTTTCGCTTTCAAATCCACGCAACGCGATTCTCTGCCGGTAATAATAGCGACTTTGACTCCGCTCGCCCTGAGCATTTTTATGCCGTGACCGTCGTGGCTGTTAAATGCCTTGATCTCCTCGCCGCCGTCGGTGAGGTAGAGGCTCCCATCGGTCAACACTCCGTCCACGTCGAAGATAACCAGACGAATTTTTCTCGCCTTTTCCAGTATATGTTGCATCGATATTCCAACAGCTAAACGCCGGAGATGGATTGAATGGCGAAAGTGACCCGGTAAGGATAGAGATTGGGGATTTTGAAGGCCAATAACTGCTCTATTGCCCTTTATGACCGGCCATGGCCCCTCGCAGCCGGTTTCCTTTGGTCCGAGAGGGGTGCATAGGTAGAAAAATTACTCGGTGGTTGACTTACCTTACGCCGTACTATTTTTAGGCAGCGGAAACACCACCGACTCGACCACGCCGCTCAATTCCTCCACTACCACTTCTCTTCCCGCTTGTCCTGCTCCTATCTGCCTGAGCCGTGAGATGACTTCCTGCACCAGCACTTCCGGCGCGGAGGCTCCGGCGGTAATACCGATCCGCTCTTTTCCCTCCAGCCACTTCTCCTGCAATTGTTCGGCGCGATCTATCATATACGCATCCACGCCGGCGTTTCTTGCGACCTCACACAGGCGATTGGAGTTGGAACTATTGGGGGAACCCACGACAATTACCAGATCACACTGCTTTACCATCATCTTGACCGCATCCTGGCGATTTTGCGTGGCATAGCAGATATCGTCTTTTTTCGGCCCGGTGATTTTCGGAAAGCGTTTTTTCAAAGCCTTGATTACCCGTGTTGCATCATCCACCGACAACGTCGTCTGGGTTACGTAAGCGAGATGAGTCGGATCCTTGACCTGTAAATTGTCGACATCCTCTTCTGTTTCCACCAGGTACATGCAAGGACCATCCCCTTCAGCCTGCCCCATGGTGCCTTCCACCTCCGGGTGACCTTCGTGGCCGATCATGATGATCTCCCTGCCCTGCTCGCGCATCTTTGCTACTTCAATATGTACCTTGGTCACCAACGGACACGTGGCGTCGAATACCTTAAACTGTTGCGCCTCGGCTTCTCGTCGCACCTCGTGGGAAACACCGTGAGCGCTAAAGATCAGAATGCTGCCAACGGGCACTTCATCGAGATTCTCGACAAATACGGCACCCTTTTTCTCCAGATTTTCCACCACAAAGCGGTTATGCACCACCTCGTGACGCACGTAAATCGGTGCGCCGTGCATCGTCAGCGCCCGCTCGACAATTTCGATGGCGCGATCCACGCCAGCGCAGAAACCTCTGGGGTTTGCAAGCAATACTTTGATCATTGGTTGTTCTCCATAAAAACTTTCTTCATCCGGGTGCAAGTACTGTGTGTTTTCCAACGCGCGCGCTCCTTTATGGCCTATGCAATAGTGTACTTTAATCCATCACAAAAGCCGATGGAATCATTATTCCCTCAAGAAAACCCGCTTCTCCAAAAATCATGATTACGCCCCGACGAAAGCTTGAGAGCATACCGTCGTTTACAAATTAAATTTGCAGGTTACGCTCATCATTTTTTTCCTTAGCTTGACCGAACCTCCTCCAATTGCGCGCAGACCGTTTTTACTGCCTGCAACATGCGGGGGGTCTGGCGGTGTATGAGATCAGGGTGCACAAAAAATAAATGATTACTCCTGACTGCGCTAACGTGCGATAACCGCCGCAACAGTTCTCTCACCCCAATTCCAGAAAATTCAAGCGATATGCTGCTTATGATTGCCTGAGGATCGGCTTTCAGCAGACTTTCCGCGGATATCACCGGCGTCAGGGAAGATGCGGAAGAAAACACATTAGCGCCCCCGCACATGCGGATAATGTCGCTGATTATATGATTTCCATTCACTGTCATGAGCGGCTGATGCCAGATTAACGGAAACACGCCAATCTGCCGCCGGCCGCCATAGTTGCGCTTGATTTGCCCGAGCTCCGCTTCATATACTCTTGCCGCCCGTTCTGCTTGCGTTGACGTCCCTGCCAGCTTGCCGGCCGCTCGCAGTAGCCGCGACACGTCTTCCAGCCTGATTGCTTCAGTGACAAAAACGGTCAGGCCAAGTCTTTCAAGTTTCCCGATATCCGAGACAGTATTGCCGCTTCCCCACGCGATCACCAGATCGGGCTTGAGTGCAATGATTCTCTCCAGATCAAGGTGGGATGAATCCCCAACCTCTGGAATGGATTTGGCGGCCTCCGGGTAGTCGCTGTAGCGGCTGACACCCACCAGTTTGGCGCCTGCTCCGGCAGCAAACACCAGTTCGGTAATGTTGGGAGAAAGCGAAATGATGCGGCCGGCGGAGTAATCCAGGCGGATGCTATGCCCGCGATCGTCAATCACGCTAATCGCCGTGGCTTGCCCTGCAATATCGACTGCGCCTGCAACGCCAATACCAGCCGACAGGAATGATGAAAACACAAACAGCGCTAAAATGCCGCGCCGCATTTTATTAATGGCATTTCTATTCGTATAAGCCTGGAAAAATAATTATGCTCAAGCCTGAAAATGTATTCCTCAGAGCACGCGAAAAACCCGAAGTTCCAATATATACCGCAAAGTTCCAATACACGGCAAATAAGCGGGCAATTTTCATAAAGCGGTACTCACCCATCAGATTTCCAGAGATGCTCCATAGAGAGCGCAGAAAGAAACTACGCCTCCTGATAACGGCTGGCCAGGGCCTCGCGTTGCTCGTAGGCCTCCCGCGCGATGCGGATATCATCCAGAAAAAACGGCAGTTCCCTGATCAGCAGCGCCTGCGGCCCATCCACGAGCGCCTTGCCCGGCACCGGATGAAAATCCACCAGCACCATGTTGGCGCCTGCAATCACGCCTTGGGCAGTCGCATGCATGATATCAAGTATGCCGTCCGGTGAGGAAGCGCGCGCGCCGACTGAATGCGAAGGATCGATACACACCGGCATGCGCGTGAGGCGCTTGACCACAGGCACATGGGCAAAATCCACAAAATTGCGGTGGGGGTCCGCCATATTGGTTTTCATGCCGCGCAAGCCAAAGACCACTTTGCGGTTGCCTTCGGAGGCCAGGTATTCGGCGGCATTAAGCGATTCGTCCAGGGTGATGCCAAAACCGCGCTTGATCAGCACTGGAAAATCCTGCTGGCGTCCAACGATTTTCAGCAGTTCGAAATTTTGCGTATTGCGCGTGCCGATTTGCAGCATGACACCGGTGGCATTGCCGGTCCGATAGAGCGCCTCGCAAATTTCTTCCACATGGGACTCATGGGTGATTTCCATGGCTATCACCTTGATGCCGTATTTTCCGGCCAGCTCGAATACGTAAGGCAGGCAAGCCTTACCGTGGCCCTGAAATGAGTAAGGACTGGTACGCGGCTTATAGGCGCCCATGCGGGTGCATACTTGTCCATGGTCGCGTAGCGCTTGCATCATTAACTCGACATGCTCCAGCGTATCCACAGCGCATAGCCCGGCGAATACATTAAGCGTATCCTGGCCAAAGCGCACTCCGTTATAGTCGAAGTAAGTAGGCCTATGGTCGTCCTTGTGCCGTCCGAGAACACGATACTCCTCCGAAATCCGGACAACCTGCTCGACGCATGGCAAGCTTTGCATATCCTCAATGGGCAACGCCTTGGTGTTGCCAATCAAATATACCTCGGTAAGCGTCTGCTCAACGCCGACTTCGCTATGTACACGCGTGGAAATACCCGGCAAATTAGTGAGGTGGGTCAATAATTGCTTGTATTCGGGACTGTCAGGCCGGGTATCCGGGCTTAAGACAAGAATCATGGAATGTATGGAGTGTCGAAACCGGCACGGAAGCGCGACGGAAAAACAGAATTCTAACCGAAAAAACCGATGCTTGCCATGCAATCGAATATGTCGTTTAATCGCTTTTCAGGCTGCATTTTGCGTATGTTTCAAGATTCGCTCCTATTCTCCGACGAACCCATGCCATCTAAGTCACCGGACAACAATAAGCTGGATCATATCGTGGCTGAAGCCCGGCGCAGCCGGGAACAGCGGAATATGACTTATCGCGAACAGGCACTCAGGATTTACCCATGGGTCTGTGGCCGCTGCGCGCGCGAATTCACGCGTGCGAATGTTCAATTGCTCACGGTGCATCACCGGGATCACAATCACGACAACAACCCAGCTAATGGCAGCAATTGGGAATTGCTGTGTGTTTACTGCCACGAAAACGAGCATTCCCGATATCTGGATAACACCGGACGTAACGAGGCATCGAGCGGCACACGGAAAACCGGGGCCACACATAATCCATTCGCAGATCTCAAGGCCTTGCTGAAAGACAAGAAATAATCGTCTGATCGAAGTAAATCCGGCCAAGCCGGTGCCCCATCCATTCATGACAGAGCAAAGCACAAAACAAAAAAATCACGATTCTGCGGTCTGCCCGCCTGCAATTTTTCTAATGGGGCCTACGGCAAGCGGTAAAAGCAGCGTTGCACTGGAAATTGCCAGGCACTTCCCGGTGGAAATCGTCAGCGTGGATTCAGCCCAGGTCTATCGGCATATGAATATTGGCACGGCCAAACCGGATGCGAAAACCATGGCGGCGGTGCCACACCATCTCATCAATCTAATCGAACCGCACGAACGTTATTCCGCAGCGCGATTTCTTGGCGACGCGCTCGCCACAATGCGCGAGATTACGCAGCGAGGCAATATTCCACTGCTGGTTGGCGGAACCATGCTTTATTTCCGGGCACTCACAAAGGGCCTTTCCGAACTTCCCTCCGCCGACGCGGACATCCGCATGGCAATTGAAACCAGAGCCGAAGCGAACGGTTGGCCCGCGTTGCATAAAGAATTGTGGCGGCTGGACCCGGCCAGTGCGGCACGTATCCAGCCAACTGACAGCCAGCGCATCCAGCGCGCCCTCGAAGTGTGTTATCTCACCGATATGCCCATGTCCGAAATTTTGAAAAAGCCAAGGCATGTTTGCCTTCCTTACCGTGTGACGGGCATCACCCTGATCCCCGCCGAGCGCGACGTATTGCATCAGCGTATTGCGCATCGCTTCGACGAAATGCTCAAGATGGGATTGATCGATGAGGTTCGCGCAATCCGTGATAAATTCTGCCTGGAGGATGAAAGTCCTTCAATGCGCTGTGTTGGCTACCGGCAGGTGTGGATGTATCTGAACGGCGAAGTCGGCTTGGCAAAAATGTACGAAATGGCGCTTGCCGCGACGCGGCAGCTGGCAAAACGGCAGCTCACCTGGCTGCGTCCGATGAAGGAAGTTAAGGAATTCGATTGCCTGGCGGAAACTCTATCGGAACAGGTGCGGAAGTATTTGCTTGAAACTGGTTTGCACGCGCGATGAAGTCCTGATCATCATAGTAATTCACCGTTTATCAATGTGAATTTCGATTGACAGTTTTTAGATCAACTTTATTTGGGAGGAAAATAGCATGAACGATAAATATCGATTGGCCGTGGTGGCCGCAACGCTCGCCGGTGCCCTCTCCATCGCCGGTTGCACAAAACCCGAGGACCGGGTACATGAATCCTGGGTCGCTCCTCCCGCAGGCGAGGTGGTGGAAGACAGCACGCTTACCGCCACAATAAAATCCTCATTGCGGACTGACCCGGCTGTCAAGGACCTGGATGTGAAAGTCGAGGCACACAATGGCGAGGTGCTGCTTAGCGGTTTTGTCGACAATCAAGCCCAGATGGATCGCGTGATCATGTTCGCGTGGATGGCCGAAGGAATTAAGAAAGTGGACAATAAAATGAGCGTGAAGGGTGGCGGCAGTGAGGTAAGCAATTGATCATCCGCGGGTTCCCATAAGGGAATATGATGCAATTGTTCGACATTTACCCAGGAAAATTAACTTGAGCACGTTTCTCTCTTCCCTGCTGCTGGCGCTGGTTGTCGTTCTTGGCGTTATTCTTTTCGTCCCGCCGTTGCGGCGTGCTCTCATTTCGAATCGGTTGCTAAAAATTTTCCGAAAAATCCTGCCACAGATTTCCCAAACCGAACAGGAGGCTCTGGACGCGGGGACCGTGTGGTGGGACGGGGACCTGTTCAGTGGCAAACCGGATTGGAACAAATTGCTGGCTTATCCGAAGCCGAAGCTGAGCGTAGAGGAAAAAGCCTTTCTCGCCGGCCCGGTGGAGCAATTGTGCGGAATGCTGGACGAGTGGCACATTACGCGCGAGCTGCACGATCTGCCCCCCCATGTCTGGCAATTCATCAAGGATAATGGTTTTTTCGGCATGATTATCCCTCGGCAATATGGCGGTCACGGGTTTTCGGCGCTGGCGCATTCCGAGGTAGTGATGAAAATCGGCTCACGCAGCGGTACGGCGGCCGTGTCGGTAATGGTGCCGAATTCGCTGGGACCGGCGGAGCTACTGCTTAACTACGGGACCGAAGAGCAGAAAAGCTATTATCTTCCACGTCTGGCGAGAGGACTGGAAGTACCTTGTTTCGCCCTTACCGGGCCGGACGCAGGCTCAGATGCGGGTGCAATTCCCGATTTCGGCATCGTTTGTCATGGGGAATTCGATGGAAATCAAAATGTGCTGGGGATGCGGGTCACATGGGAAAAGCGCTACATCACCCTGGGCCCGGTGGCGACACTCCTGGGACTGGCGTTCAAGCTGCATGATCCGGATGGTCTAATCGGCGAAGAGAAAGATCTCGGCATTACGCTGGCGCTGATTCCCACCAGTACGCCTGGAGTCAACATCGGCCGTCGCCATTTCCCGCTCGACGCGGCTTTTCAGAACGGTCCCAACTCCGGCAAGGACGTATTTATTCCCATGGAATGGGTAATCGGCGGCCGCGAAGGAGTGGGCTACGGCTGGCGCATGCTGATGAATTGTCTTGCCGTCGGACGTTCGATTTCCTTACCTGCTACCAGTACCGGGGGAGCGAAGCTGGCGGCGCGTAGCAGCGGCGCATATGGCAGGGTAAGGGTGCAATTCAAGACTCCAATAGGACGCTTTGAAGGCGTGGAGGAAGCGCTGGCGCGCATCGGCGGCAACACCTACATGATGGATGCAGCGCGGGTAATGACTGCCGGGGCGGTGGACTTGGGGGAAAAGCCCTCCGTGATCTCGGCCATCGTGAAATATCACCTCACCGAACGCGGCCGCCAGGCGATTAACGACGCAATGGATATCCACGGCGGCAAGGGTATTTGCCTGGGACCCAGCAATTACCTTGGGCGCAATTACCAGCATATCCCGGTCAGCATCACAGTGGAAGGCGCCAATATCCTTACCCGCAACATGATTATTTTTGGTCAGGGAGCGATACGCTGTCACCCTTATGTGCTAAGAGAGATCCGGGCGGCGAGCAACAGAGATGCTGTGCGCGCCTCGGTTGAATTTGACACTGCATTGATGGGACACTTCGTTTTCAGTATCGGGAACGGCATACGTTCCTTGTGGCATGGACTGACTGGCGGCCTTCTTGCGGGTGCTCCGGGCAGTGTTGACCCTGAAGTGCAGGGTTACTATGGTCAACTAACGCGTTTCTCCGCCGCTTTCGCGTTATTAGCCGATATTTCCCTCCTGGCTTTGGGCGGATCGCTGAAGCGCAAGGAAAGATTGTCCGCCCGCCTTGGGGACATTCTCAGCATGCTTTATTTATGCTCGGCGACGCTGAAGCGCTTCAAGGACGATGGCCGTCCCGCGGCCGATTTGCCGTTGCTGCATTGGTCGGTGCGGGATGCACTGTACCGCATGCAGCAGGCATTCGACGGTCTGCTGGCTAATTTTCCCGGCAGCGCCGTTAGGGTGCGATTATTGCGGTTTCTTGTATTCCCTCTGGGCAAGCCGTTCTCACCGCCGTCGGATGAATTGGGCCACAAAGTCGCCCAACTGATGCTGACACCGGGGGAGGTGCGCGACCGCCTTACGTCGGGTATCTATATGCCCACATCCGACGGCGAACCGCTGTACATTCTGGAGCAGGCGCTGCAGTGCGCTGTTGTAACCGAAACAGTAGAAGCCAAGCTGCGCGCGGCCGTCAAGACAGGCCGCATTCCCGCCAAGGGGGATGAAAAAATTGCCGATGCCCTCAAGCAGCGGGTCATCACCGCTACCGAATTGGAGTTAATGGGAAAAATGGAGTCCCTGCGCCGCCAGGTCATTATGGTGGACGATTTTCCCCCGGATTTTGGCAGCGAGCCGCAAGCTGAACCTGGGCCGGCGGAAGCAGTTCCGAAAGTGGTCCAGGAAATGCCCGGCGAGGTGGCACATCAGCAGGCCTCTCAAACTTGAAGAATCGCAGCCGATTTCCTTTAGGTTCGACAGGCTGCTAGAACGCGGGATAAATGACCAATAAAAACGTATGAAGAGCGGAGATGAGCAATGCAAACCAGGCAACACAACCTGATGGACATTATTCCGGTGGAGGTAGCCGGAACCCTGGACGGCCTGTTCAGCGAGCGGGTACGCCGCTCGCCTCAGATGGTTGCTTATCGGGATTACGACCGGTCCAGCGGCAAATGGCGCGACCTGACCTGGGAACAAATGGATCAGGGCGTCATGCGCTGGCAAGCTGCACTGTTCCAGGAGAAACTGCTGCCGGGCGATCGCGTTGCGGTGATGCTAAGAAATTGCCCCGAGTGGGTAATGTTCGAACAGGCCGCGCTCAGGCTTGGGCTCGTGGTGGTGCCACTTTATACGGCTGATCGCGCGGAGAACGCAGCCTATATTCTGCACGACGCCGGCGTCAAGGTATTATTGCTGGAAGAGCTGGCGCAATGGCAAACGTTTTCTGAAGTACGCGGTCAGATTGGCAACTTGGTACGCGTCGTGACGATCCAAAGCGACCCCGAAAAAGTTGACGATAGCCTCGTTCTCGCGCTGCATGACTGGCTGCCTGAGAAGGCCGGAGAAACGCAGCACGTCGACCGCGATCCACGTCAGCTGGCCACTATCATCTACACCTCCGGCACCTCCGGCCGGTCCAAGGGAGTAATGCTGAGCCACTACAATATACTTACCAACGCCCATGCCTGCTTGCAGGGCGTACCGGTATGGCAGGATGACCTGCTGCTTTCGTTTCTGCCGCTGTCACACACTTTTGAGCGCACGGCTGGTTACTATGTGCCAATGATGTGTGGCGCCACTGTCGCCTACGCCCGTTCGATTCAGCAGCTGCAAGAAGATTTGCTCATCATTCGTCCCACTATTCTGGTTTCGGTACCGCGAATTTACGAGCGGGTTTATGCCGGGATTCGCGCCAAGCTTGCGGAAGGACCCGCGTTGAACCGTAAACTGTTTAACCGCGCGGTTGAAATCGGTTACAGCCGCTTCGAGTATCAGCAACAGCGTGGCTCCTGGCATATTTCCCACCTGTTGTGGCCACTGCTCGAGAAACTGGTGGCGAACAAGGTAATGAGCAAATTGGGTGGCCGGCTTCGCGGGGCAATGAGCGGCGGGGCGGCATTGTCGGCCGAAGTTTCACGAGTGTTTATCGGCCTCGGCCTGCCTATCCTGCAAGGCTACGGCATGACCGAAAGCAGCCCGGTGGTATGCAGCAATACTTTTGAGGACAATGTACCGGCGAGTGTGGGGCGGCCTATCCCGGGGGTGGAAGTGAAGCTCGGCGAAAATAACGCATTACTGATTCGCGGTCCCAACGTAATGCTCGGTTATTGGAACGACCCGGAGGCAACCAAGGCCATAATGACACCTGACGGATGGCTGAATTCGGGCGACATCGCTCATATCGATGAGAACGGACGGATAACCATCACCGGCCGCTTGAAGGAAATCATCGTTATGTCTACCGGTGAGAAAGTTTCGCCAGCGGATATCGAGGCGGCGATTCTGCGTGACCCCTTATTCGAACAGGTAATGCTGGTTGGCGAAGGACGTTCATACCTAAGTGTGCTGGCAGTTGTGAATTCCAGCAGTTGGGAAAGCATATCGGGGCAGTACAATCTTGATCGTGACTGGCGCCTCCTGTTGCAGAACCAGGCGTTTGAAGAAATTCTGCTGGAAAGAATCGGCCACCAGATCCGCGAGTTTCCGGGCTATGCAAGAATATATCGCGTGGCCCCGGTGCAGGAGCCATGGACTATCGAAAATGGCATGCTCACTCCTACCTTGAAACTCAGGCGAGGGCGGGTGCTGGATCGTTACCGGACCGAAATAGCCAGACTCTACGAGGGACATTGAAGCCACGCTCAAATTTAGCTTGTCGGAGCGGTACTTATAGGATGACCCTGCAAAGCAATGCGGCTCTATGGACGAGGATGAGGTTGCGATTTTCTTATTTCAATGTGAATCCGGCAATTGGACCTGTTGGAAAAAATGAACGATAACGCAGAAATCCACGCGCCCCTGCCTGAAGGGCTCGACCCGATATTGCGCCTGGTGCCAATGCCGACGGATACAAACTATGCCGGCGATGTATTCGGTGGCTGGATCATGGCGCAGGTGGACATCGCCGGTAGCTTGCCGGCAATGCGCCGTGCCCGTGGACGGGTAGTCACCGTGGCGGTGAATTCCTTTGTTTTCAAACAGCCTGTATTCGTCGGCGACGTGGTGAGTTTTTATGCGGAAATCATCAAGGTTGGACGCACCTCCATCACGGTGGATGTCGCGGTCTATGCACAGCGAGGGCTGCGCCAAGGAAGTGATGAAGTCTGTTGCAGAGTGACAGACGCGGTGCTGACATACGTAGCGGTGGATGAGAATCGCAAGCCGCGGGTGGTTCCGCCGGAATGAGGTAAAACCACTGTATCAAACTGGAGGCAACATTGAATAATAGTCAATTCATCGTGCGCAAAGCCGCCGTTCTCGGTGCAGGGGTGATGGGTGCCCAGATCGCGGCACATCTGATCAATGCCAATATCGAAACACTGATGTTCGAGCTTCCCGCCAAGCAGGGAGACCCCAACTCCAACGTGATCAAGGCAATAGAAAACCTGAAAAAACAGGAGCCGGCGCCGCTGTCGATTCCGGTCAAGGCGGTTTTTATCCAGCCTGCGAACTACGACCAGCATCTTGAGCTGCTCAGGAATTGCGATATCGTGATCGAAGCCATCGCCGAGCGCATGGACTGGAAAACAGATTTGTACAAAAAAATAGCGCCGCATCTCGGCGAGCACACGATTTTTGCCAGCAATACCTCGGGCCTTTCCATCAATCAGCTGTCGCGTGCTTTCCCTGAGAACCTTCGCCACCGTTTTTGCGGTATCCACTTTTTTAATCCGCCACGCTACATGCACCTCGTTGAGTTGATCGCTTGCAAGGAAAGCGACGCCGCGATGCTGGACGACCTGGAAAAATTTCTGGTCACTTATTTGGGCAAGGGCGTGATCCGCGCAAAGGACACGCCCAATTTTATTGCCAATCGCGTGGGCGTATTTTCCCTGCTCGCCACCATGCACCACGCCAGGGCATACGGCCTTGGGTTCGACCTGGTGGACGCTTTAACCGGCCCTCTCATCGGCCGTCCCAAGAGCGCTACTTTCCGTACCGCAGATGTGGTGGGGCTGGATATCCTTGCGCATGTGATCAATACCATGCGCGATACCCTGCCGGAAGATCCATGGCACAGGCACTATACAGCGCCCGGCTGGTTGCAAGCCCTGATAAACAATGGGGCGATGGGACAGAAAAGCAAACGCGGCGTATACCAGAAAGCGGGCAAGGAAATCCAGGTTCTGGATCCGGCCAGCGGGGAATACCGGTCCTCCGCGGGCACGGCTGACGATGACATCAAGGAATTGCTCAAACGTAAAAATCCCGCGGAGAAATTTGCAGCATTGCGGGCGAGCCAACATCCGCAGGCGCAATTCCTGTGGGCGATATTCCGTGATTTGTTTCACTATTGTGCGGTCCACCTCGCTGCAATCGCCGATAACGCGCGCGACCTGGATTTTGCCATGCGATGGGGCTTCGGCTGGAATCAGGGGCCATTCGAAATCTGGCAAGCGGCGGGATGGGGCGAAATTGCGGGTTGGATCAATGAGGACATCGCCGCGGGCAAAAGCATGAGCGCGGCGCCACTGCCCGACTGGGTGCGGGAAGTGGGGCAAGGCGTTAGCCGGACCGTCAATCTGGATGTACAGGGCGTGCACAGGGTGCATGGCTCTTATGCACCGTCCACAAACGTCTTTCGCCCGCGCTACGCACTTCCCGTGTACCGGCGACAATTGTTTCCGGATCGGTTGCTGGGTGAAGAAGTGCAATACGGCGAAACCATATTCGAGACCGACTCGATTCGGATGTGGCATACCGTCGGCGAGTCCGCCAACAAAAGCGCGGTCGACGACGGCATCGCCATTCTCAGCTTCAAGAGCAAGATGCATACCATCGGCAGCGACGTACTGGACGGAATACAGCAGGCTCTCGATGAAGCGGAGCGCAACTGGCGCGCATTGGTAATCTGGCAGACGGAGCCCCCGTTTTCGGCTGGCGCCAATCTGCAAAAAGCCACGGAGCGCCTGAAAAGCGGCGAGGCGCCTTCTACTTTAAACGTACTGGCAAAAAAACTCCGGAAAACAGCACAGTCCGCCGTCCTTAAAGCTGCTCGCAGCCTTAATCTTGCCGATGCATTGATGGCGGGAAAACTGGCGGAAGTCGAAGCGATGATTGCGCAATTCCAGCAGACTTCGCAGGACCTCAGGTATTCGATGATTCCCACAGTGGCGGCAGTGGATGGCCTTGCCTTGGGCGGCGGCTGCGAATTTGTGATGCACTGCGACAGCGCGGTAGCGACAATGGAAAGCTACATTGGCCTGGTGGAAGCCGGCGTGGGATTGTTACCGGCCGGCGGGGGGTGCAAAGAACTTGCCTTGAGAGCATCGCAGGATACGAAAAATGGCGACCCTTTTCCGCTGCTGAAAAATTATTTTCAGAGCGCCGCAACCGCGCAAGTGGCAAAAAGCGCCGAGCAGGCGAAGGAGCTGGGGTATCTGCGGCGCGCCGATCAGATAGTGATGAACCGGTTTGAACTGCTTTACGTCGCCAAGGCCCAAGCAGTCGCGCTGGCTGAAGCGGGCTATCGCCCGCCTCTGAAAAACCGCAATATTCAGGTAGCCGGCTCCACCGGTATCGCTACCATCAAAGGCATGCTGGTCAACATGCGGGAAGGTAATTTCATTTCCGAGCACGACTACCTCATCGGAACCAAGATCGCCCATGTCATGTGCGGGGGCGAGCTCACTCCCGGCAGCCTGGTCGATGAAGACTGGTTCCTGGAGCTGGAGCGCGCCGCGTTTATTGAGTTGCTGGCAACCGAAAAAACGCAAGCGCGCGTGGAACATACGCTGAAGACGGGAAAGCCGCTGAGAAACTAACGTTAAAGGAAATTCCATGGCCAAACAAACTCAGGATGCTTATATTGTCGCTGCCGTACGTACGCCGGTAGGAAAAGCGCCTCGCGGAATGTTCAAAACGGTGCGGCCCGATGACATGCTGGCGCATGTATTGAAAGCCGCGATGGGACAATGCGAAGGACTCGACCCAGCCGCCATTGATGATGTAATCGTCGGCTGCGCCATGCCGGAAGCGGAACAGGGAATGAACGTTGCACGTATCGGACTCTTGCTGGCAGGGCTCCCCGATAATGTACCGGGCATGACGATCAACCGCTTCTGCGCCTCCGGATTGCAGGCGGTGGCGCTCGCCGCCGACCGCATACGCCTGGGCAACGCCGACGTGATAATCGGCGCCGGCACCGAGAGCATGAGCATGGTGCCGATGACGGGTAACAAGATGTCTTTGGATCCGGCAATATTTGCGCGGAATGAGAACGTTGCAATCGCCTACGGCATGGGGATAACCGGAGAAAAGGTCGCACACCGGTGGCAGGTTAGCCGCGAAGCACAGGATGAGTTTGCAGTGGCGAGCCACGCGAAAGCGCTCAAAGCGATCGAAACGGGAGAATTCAAGCAGGAAATCGTACCCTACCCCGTGGAAGAAAGACGCCCCGATCTGGCCTCGCACGAAATCCGCAACGTGGCTGTCCTCAGGGAAACCGACGAAGGGCCGCGCCCGGGGACCAACCCGCAAACGCTTGCCACACTGAAACCGGCGTTTGCGGCCAACGGCTCGGTAACGGCTGGCAACAGCTCACAGATGTCCGACGGAGCAGGCGCGGTGATCGTAGCAAGCGAAGCGGCATTAAAGCGCTTCAATCTCACTCCTATCGGCCGCTTCCTGGGATTTTCGGTAGCCGGTGTACCGCCCGAAATAATGGGCATTGGCCCGATCAAGGCAATACCGAAAGCACTGGACCAGGTTGGCTTGAAGCAGGACGACCTCGACTGGATCGAATTGAATGAAGCCTTTGCAGCCCAGAGCCTTGCGGTTATCAACGACCTGCGGTTGGATCGCGCCAGGGTGAATCCGCTGGGAGGAGCGATCGCGCTGGGGCATCCCCTCGGCGCGACAGGCGCCATCCGTGTCGCCACCCTGTTGCATGGACTAAGGCGGCATAATCAGAAATACGGGATGGTGACGATGTGCGTTGGCACCGGGATGGGTGCCGCAGGGGTGTTTGAAGCCTTATGATTTAATGCAGCCAGAGGTTGCAGCAAGGAAAAAGTCATGCAACACAGGAAGAGCTAGTGTAGTGAGTCAGAGATATCGTTACATAACCGATTCGAATGAATAAACCGGGAAGGAATGTTAAAAATGACTAGATTGGCGTCAGACAAGGCGCGAGGAGGCGCATAGTTATTCCTATGCAACGATGAGCAACGCAGTATGGCGGCAATCCAGTCATTTTTAAGTAATGATATCTCTGACTCACTACACCAACTCTTGCCGACGTATATCTTTTCGTGAAAGGCCGGAAATTCCACGTTCTCAGTCTGGCCCTCCCCAGTCCGGCTCCTTTTTATTTCCGTTATTTTGTCCGAAATAAACATAGCCTTTCTGCGGGACATTCGATTCCAGGAAACGCTTGCGTTCTTCCCTGTCCAGTTTCTTATCCCACCAGATGGCGCGCGCTTCTTTCTGATCCTCCGCGAGTTGCGGGTTTTTCTCGAACAACTCACGCATGAATTTGGTGTGATCGGATTCGTACAGCTTCATAGTCTGATTTCCCTCTTTGCTCTTGTCTGTGGACCTTTACTTCATAACTGTATCAGCTTATGTAGATACTCTGTTCGCTGTCAACGATATTTTTGATTTTTTTCTTTATGCAGGCACATGGCCCTACACCTGCTTCCTCTTTGCCCTGTCATTCCCGCGAAAGCGGGAATCCATGGGGTTTCGGTTGCCCGAATTCACCCACCGCGGAATGACGGCCTGTTCCAGTCAGCGTCTGGATTCCTGCCTTCGCGGGAATGACGAAGCGGATGGATGAAGCGTAAGTGCTTATGTAGGATGGGTAAAGCGAAGCGTAACCCATCAAAACAACGAACCGCATGATGGGTTGCGCTCATTCCACCCTATCCAGCAAAAAACCCAGGAAAACATCATTACAAGGCCTTTCCCCTGCGCAATTTCTTAACGTACTCCGGAAATGGCAGGGAAAATTCGGCTTCGAGTTTTTTTGCGCGCTCCCTTAATTCCTCCCAGTCCGGCCGGCCGGGATTATGCTTGAAAGCGAAAGCGACGAGGTTCCCGCGCGCCTCCGCCGGCATCGTCATAACGTGGCCGTCAAAGCTGTTCTCAATTCGTCTCAGATATTCCTGTAGCCCCTTGTCTCTGCTGAGCAGATTCACCACCAGCATGCCCTTTTTTCTCAATGTCTCGCGGGCACGATTGTAAAAATCCTGACTGCAAAGCGAAGGTACCTGGCAGTTGCCGTCAAAGCCGTCAATCATCAGCACATCTGCGCTGGCGAGATTGTTGACGATATAATCTTCGCCCTCCGCGATTATCACTTGCAGTCGTTCACCGTCGGCTGGCACAAAAAAATAGTTGCGCGCCGTCGTAACGACCTGCGGATTGATTTCAATCACGGTAGTTTTTGTCAGCGGCAGCCGATGATAGACGAATTTAGCCAGCGATCCTCCCCCCAGACCGATCATCAGAATGTTTTCGGGGTGTGAGTGAAACAGCATGAAACCCATCATGCATTGGGTATAGGTCAACTCCAGATCATTGGGCGCCGTCAGCCTCATGGCGCTTTGCACCATGCTATTGCCAATATGGAGCACGCGCACTCCGCCCTGCTCGCTCAATTGAATGCCTGATTCGCCCCGGGTACGGGTACGCCATTTTGAAAATCCGGACATGGAACCCAGTTCGTTAAAGATTATGCCTGCGCAATCTGCAATTCGGCTACCATAAAGCTTACCACTGGCTACAATTGGACGCGCCATAATGATCCACGAAAATAACGAACCGACGCATTGCCGTTGATTCTCATTCTGCAAGCACCAAAACCGTGATTGAAGGCTAAACCATGTATAAATTGATTGTGATTTTAGCTCTGCTATTGTCAGCGTGTTCAGGTCTCGGTATAAAAGAAAAAATGCAAACTCATGGAGCAAAGTTCACGGGAGAGCATTCCGCTCTCGCACGCTGCGTCGTGACCAAATTGCAATCGGACAGCCGCTGGCTAATCAGGGAACTGGGATACGATGTGCGGCAATATCCGGACATCCAGGCAACGGAAATTTATGCATATCCGTTTACCTCGTTACCAGGCACGTATGCACGCAACTCACCCTTGAATCCTGATGCGGTGGTCAGCTATGGGCCACCGGCACCCAAGGTTCAAGCATATAAGCAGAAGGCCGATGCGAACCCCGATTATTCATTCGTTCTAATGATAAAAAGAACGGACAATGAAACGGTATTCGCCACCCTCAACGGAAAGAAACACCAGGGCGACATAGCGTGGGAGAAACTGAAAGCCTGCTCGCCTCCAAACGGCTCCTAACGCCACAAATCAGTGGTTGGGGGGAGCGTCGCATGCAAATCACGCGCCGAGCGTTTCGAGGTAATAAAATCTTCAACATCATGGATTTCATTCCATTGCTCCGTTGTTGATAGGCCCCTGATATTCACTTGTGCCGCGTCCCATCCAGCAGGGCCGGGCAACGCCATTTCACGTTATCCTCGAAGAAATAAAAGTATCGGCTTGATGCACGGCATGATAATTTTCGCTTGTTGTCCGCGATGGAATCGCGGCATTTAATATTAACGGCACATTTATCGGATTTCTCAAATTGAAGTTAGGGCGTTTCGCAACACAGAAAAAAACAACCAGCGTAGCGGTTGGAAGAATAATGGTGATTAAATGACGCGGTTATCGATCCCGCGAATTGCGATAGCAGGACTGGCGTCGGTATTGCTGGCTACTCAAGGCTTTGCCGGAGACTTTGAGGATGGAATGAAGTTTGTCCTCAGCAAGGATTACACCAGAGCGGTGGAATCTTTCAGAAAAGCCGCTGAGCAGGGAAATGCGGATGCGCAATTCAATCTGGGCGTCATGTACGCCAAAGGCCGCGGCGTTCCACAGGACTACCAGCAGGCGGTGGTCTGGTATCGCAAGGCGGCGGAGCAGGGAGATGCTCAGGCGCAGTCCATTCTCGGCTTCATGCACCTCAAGGGCCAGGGGGTCACGCAGGATTATCAGCAAGCCATGTCCTGGTATCTCAAAGCCGCGGAAAAAGATTATCCGGTCGCACTGTACAATCTGGGCGTCATGTACGCCAAAGGCCAGGGGGTTCCGCAGGATTATCAACAGGCCATGTCCTGGTATCTCAAGGCCGCGGAGCAGGGGCACGCTCCCGCGCAATCCATTTTGGGTTTCATGTATCTCAAGGGTCAGGGAGTTCCGCAGGACGATCAGCAAGCCGCATCCTGGTATCTTAAAGCGGCTGAGCAGGGATATGCCGACGCGCAATACGCGCTTGGCGTCCTGTATGCGAAAGGCCGGGGGGTTGCACAGAACGATCAGGAGGCCACCTCCTGGTATGCCAAAGCCGCCGAGCAGGGAAATGCGGATGCGCAATACAATCTCGGACTGGCGTATGCCAAGGGGCAAAGCGTCCCTCAGGACGATCAGCAGGCCGCATCCTGGTATTTCAAAGCCGCTGAGCAGGGAAATCCAAGAGCACAATTCAAGCTCGGTGTCGCGTATGCCAGAGGGCGGGGTGTTCCGCAGGATGAGGGGGAGGCCTTATCCTGGTACCGCAGCGCGGCCGAGCAGGGTCATGCACCCGCCCAATTCAATCTTGGCGTCATGTATGCCACGGGCAGGGGAGTTCAGCAGGACGACCATAAGGCCGTTACCTGGTATAGCAAGGCGGCCGAGCAAGGGGATGCGGATGCCCAGTACAACCTAGGCGTGCGATACGACGACGGACGAGGCATTAACAAGGACGAGCAGGCGGCCCTGGCCTGGTATCTCAAGGCCGCCGAACAGGGATACGCCCGAGCCCAATACAGCCTGGGCGTGAAGTATGACAACGGCCAGGGTGTGGCGCAGGATTACCAGCAAGCCCTGGCCTGGTACCTCAAGGCCGCCGAGCAGGGTCATCCGGGGGCGCAAACAAATCTTGGTGTGCTGTACTACAAAGGCAATGGCGTGAAGCAGGATTTCGTCGAAGCGGAAAAGTGGTTCAACATTGCCAGCGCGGTAGGATATGAGGATGCGAAAACGAACAGCGAGTTGATGGAAAAACTCATGACGCCGGAGCAAATTGCCGAAGCGCAGCAACAAGCAAACGCGTGGAAGCAGACTCACCAAAAATAAATTCTATATTGATTATTTAGTGGGCGATTGTGTACTACTCTTCTCCTTGGCAACAGGGTTTCGTAAGGTATAGCCTTTCTCTTTCATCTTGTATCCGCCGTAGGCGCCAGCTCCTCCGGCAACCAGATACCAGCAGCCAGAGAGCATTGGAATCACAGCCAATAACATGCCCACACAAATTATTCTCTTTATTTTCATTGCGGCTCTTCTCATCAAGTCAGGGAAACAACATGCTTCGGAAGGGGAATTTAACCTTCAGAACAGATAGTTGTCAAATATGTCATCCCGAGCAGACAGGTTTTCGTTAATATAACTCAGTAGGCTTCGTAATTGTGGGAAATAGGATCACGCGCGAGCTCGCCTGGAGCGCATTCCGAATCAGTTGAGCTGGATCAGTGGAGCATCTCGGTTTAAGAGGACTTTGGAGGAAAATATCATGGACCAGGCATCAATCTCTAACGTATGGATCAAGCGGTTGACAATTATCGGGCTAGTCATGCTCCTGCCGGCTTGCCAATCAACGGAAACGAGACGGTTCGGCGGGATTCTCGGCAGCGTTGCGGGCTCCATTGGCGGAAGCTATCTTGGCAGTTCTCTCGGGGGAGGCACGGCGGGCCGCATCATCGGCGCTGTCGCCGGGGGTGTCGCAGGCTACTATGTGGGTTCCCACATCGGCGGCTATCTTGGGGAGGACGATAAACAAAAAATGGCCCAGACATCACAAGCGGCGTTCGAGACCGGCGAGACACAGACCTTCAGCAATCCTGATACTGGCGTGAAGGGCAAGGCTGAAGTGGTTCCATCGACACAAGCAGCGCAACGGGATCGGGACTGCAAGATGATCAGGCAAACCATTGTGCTCAAAAACGGAAAAACAGTGACTGAGGATGTGAGGAGTTGTAAAGAGCCGGGATGAACGTCATTTGTTTGCTATCGGCCATAATCTGCAGTAGTTCCTCCGACGGCGCCGAATACGAATTCAACGGGTGAACGCAAGTAACTGCTGGATAGGGAGAGTACGCCCCGAACCTAATTTTCGTACTGAGAACCCGCTACCGGAAGCTTGGTCAGTTTGTCGAGCCTGGAGGGTTGTGCACGCCACAGCACTGCCAGCAGGCTTCCGAGCAAAGAGTGCACCACCGCTGAAACCGCGCCTACCACGGGTGTCAGCGGCAGCAATGGAAAGGCCTGTTTGGCCAACACGATTGCAAGCCCGGAGTTCTGCATGCCGACCTCGATGGAAATGGTGCGAGCACTCTGGCTCTGGCAACCACGGATCCTGGCGAAGCTATAACCGATCAGGAAACCGATTCCATGCAGCAGCATCGTGGCAAGAATCAGTTGAAAGCCATGGCTCAGGATCGCATCCGCATTGGCGGCAAACACCACGGCACAGATGAAGCAAACCCCCATTACCGACAACAGGGGCGCCACCGGCATCACGCGCATAACCAGGCGCGGCGCCCAGCGGTTGAGCATGACGCCAAGAATAACCGGAATGATGACGACTTGCAGGGTTTGCTTGAACAGTAACCAGGCATCCACGGGAACCAGGGCCCCCGCAAGAAATTGGGTCAGCAATGGTGTGAAAACGACTGCCGCCAGCGTGGAGCAGACCGTCATTACCACCGAAAGCGCGACATCCGCGCCCGCGATATAGGTCACCAGATTTGAAGCCGTCCCGCCTGGACAACAGCCAACCAGGATCAGGCCCAGAGCAAAGTAGGGCGGCAGGTTCAGCGCATAAGCCACTCCCCATGCTGTCAGAGGCATAATCGAGTACTGGGCCACAAAACCGATCGCTACCTCCCTCGGCTTGCGGGCGATCCTGCGAAAATCCTCGAAGGTCAGTGTCAGCCCCATGCATAACATGATGAAAGCCAAGAGCAGCACCATCAATGGACCCTGATTCATGGCCATCAGCCACTGCGGCCAGTACAAGGCAATTGCCCCGGAGAGAATCATCCAAAGCGGGAACAGGAGGGCCAATTTGTGCAACATGGCAGCGGGGACCGGCCTCAGCCCTTTGCCAAAGCAGAACGTGAGAACAGAAGCGTGTGATGCTGGGCAAACCGGCTTATCAACCGGATTGAGTTCAGGCCCGTTTCGCTGGCCATCTCCCGCAGCGTGGAGAGGCTCTCGGGATAATCGTGGTCGCGGACATGGGCACAGGCCTCCTCCAACTGATCCTGTGGCACCTTCGTCCATGTCTCGCGCATGAACTTCAGATAGCCGTCCAGATAGTTTTCCCGGTCCTGGTTTTCCTCGCGCAGCACATCCACCAGAATCAGCCAGCCCTTGTCCGAAAGGCACCGCCCCGCCGCACGGAAAAAGCGCTTCTTATCGTCCGGCATCAGATGATGAATTGCAAATCCCGTAAAGAGGACATCCCAGGTTTTGCCCGTGGACTCCACCGCCTTCAAAAGATCGCCGAGGGTTAAAGTGACCTGACTGGGCAATTCCGCCAAATACTCACGCGCCTCTGCCAGCGCAGCCTCGGACAAATCCACGCCTTCGTATGTCGCGGGGGGCAGGCGCCTCAGGCAGGGTGCCAGATAGCGCGCATTGCCACAACCCAGATCCAGCAGGTGATATTGACCCTGATCATCGCGCAGCCTCAGCAAATCCTCAATGCCAGCATAGATCTCCCGGTGATACATGTAGTTGTATTCGGTGAGTAAGTCGTAGAGAGACCAGGAGCGGGTAAAAATGGTAGTAGGGTCGGGGAAAGTCATAACTGCCGGGTAAAAATGTCGGTATCGCTTTACAATAATTTATGGAAGAGCGCGCAAAACTATTCTTTTAGAAGTCCAGCTAAAACGATGGTCAGCGTTTGTATCGCCCCACCTAATCGCAACTGGAAATGGAAGGAAAATGTAGCCTGGAGCTAGCTCGGCTTTTGCGAGGGCGAAATAATGCCGAAAATTCTACTTGTATTGTGCAGCAGCCATAAAACCCTCGCGTGTTGAATCGGCAGTAATAACGCTACCGAGCGCCTGATACTCATCAGTTTAATACAAGTTTAGGGATAAGCAACAGCTTGCGGTGCCCTTGCCGCGTTGCGAACAGCAACTGATGATTTTCAGGAATGCATTATCGAGCCCCTACCTTAATGGGATGAAAAATGGATGTGAAAATTTTGTAGTCATGTTATTGATTATTTCGGGCTTGGCCGGCTGTAGACTAATCGCACTTCCAGCCGGTCAGGACAAAACGATAAATGTGCTTTAGCAGGAAGGGCGTTCTTCTATTCCTGCAGCCGTAGCTCAGGAAATTCAATGACGTAGATGATCCCGCTGATCACCCGCAGATCGTCAACACGGGCAACCCAGTGGGACAAGGGAAAATAAGGTTTTATACGGTTGAACTGTGTTTCCGACAGGTAAAACAAATCCCTCATGGCAGCACCTCCGCCATAAGTGAATCACATTTGATCCTATTCGTGAATCATGAAATTAATGAGTCCTGAGCCTAAAAAAGAAAGGATCTCATAAAGTACCTGAAAAAATAAGAGCTTATTGAGCTTTACTTCGATCAGGCATGATTAACCTTCCTCCTCAAGCTAATATCCGTGTTTTCCCAGCAAGAACTCACTTAAGATAAAAATGAGGACGAGTTTACGTGGATTTTTACAGTTGATAACCTATTTTATCATGGGTAAAATGCTCCCATGAGGGGCGACCGGCGCCGAACTCAACGCAGAAGATGGGGGTGGGGAGTCATGAGCAATCGCTTCCTGATGTGGGCCAAGACATGGATCGAGGAAAACATCCCTCCCGGCGCCAATTCCGACATAGAGAGTCATGAAGTAAAGGCAAAGCGGCTGTCGGAGAAACTGTTCGCCGAGGCAGCTGCGGCCAACTTCACAAACTTCGAGACCGAGGAGGAGCGGGAGCGCGTTACGCCCCTGGTACTGGCCGCGGTCTCGGACAGCAGAGACTTTGACATCGATGCCTATCATCTCAAGTCGCAACTTGCGCGGGAGAATGAAGATGGCGACTGAGCCTCGCATGGTTGGTCTTCAGGGCGGCATCACGTTGGTTGCTTGTCAGCTGCTCGTGACATATCCATAATCAAAAGAGGGCTGTCATTTGTTCTCAAGGATCTTCCTGGAGACAAGCCTGTAGTTTTTCGCATCCGTAAAGCATAGGCGCTAGTCAGCTGTATTCATAAATATAGATGAGTTCGAGAAATGGCCTAAGAAAATCCACTGAGCATGTCCTTCCTTCTCGCTCAGCTCGCGATTGTCTAGGAAGTGAACTCAAGACTTGAGGTGAAGGATGAAACCGCCTCGCGGTAGTATCCATCCAGGATCGCATGAGCGCCAATATCAAACAAAATCTCAAATTTTTGCTCTTGCAGGATAGCAGTGGTTTCATGGCCACGAGAACATTTAATCTGTAGTAGTTGCGATCCCATCGGACAGTTCCCGATTTGACTGGTGCAGTTGTCAGATCAGATTCAATTGTTCAGTAAAGTGATTTTATCGTTCCAGTCCTCCTTTCCGTCAATTAATGTTTGCCTGTCTTTTTTACGTTTGTTAAGAACGTTGTTTCGCTTCCGCCTAAACCAGCTGCCATCATTGCAGTTGTCGCTGTGTGAACACTATCCCGCACACTGTCTGAATTCAGAAGGGCATAAATCGCGGTGTATTTTGGTTTTTGTGATTAAGGCTTTTGCCGATAATGGCTAAGCTTTGCACCCTGCTTGGCCTTCAGAAAGTGCCGACGAGCTATTGGAAACGGGAGATTTAGGGTTTTCTAGCATATGACGTAAACCCCTGTGTAACCCCAACAGAATTCTGGTTTACGGATATCACTGTAACCCACTGAATTCATGGCGCCCTGAACACGAATCGAACGTGTGACCTACCCCTTAGGAGGGGGTCGCTCTATCCACTGAGCTACCAGGGCGATGGTTGCATTTTACGCTAATATCGCGGTATGAATAAACCAGCCGCAGCCCCTGCCGGAAATTCCGCCGTCCACGGCAAATTACCACGCACTGTAGTCATTCTCGGCCTGGTCAGTTTCTTCAACGATTTCGCCTCCGACATTGTCATACCGCTCATTCCCATATTGCTGGCGACGGTGCTGGCCGCAGGGCCGGTTGCCCTGGGTATCATCGAGGGCGTTGCCGACGCGGTGGCGAGTTTGATCAAGCTCTGGTCGGGGCGGCATTCCGATATCATGCGCGGCCGGCGCAAGGGCTTGGCGGTGGCAGGCTATACGCTCTCCAACATTGCCCGGCCATTGCTGGGACTGGCTGGTTCCTGGCCGGTGATCCTGATGCTGCGCAGCATTGACCGCATTGGCAAGGGCTTGCGTAGCGCGCCGCGCGATGCGCTGGTGGCGGATGCAACGCCTGCCCCGATGCGCGGCTACGCCTTTGGCTTTCACCGGGCAATGGATAACGGCGGCGCGGTGGCGGGGAGTCTCGCCGCGGCAGCTGCGCTGGCATGGTCGGGCTTGAGCCTTACCGAGGTGATTCTGTGGTCGGCGGTTCCCGGTTTTGTCTCGGTGCTGCTATTGGGCGCCGGTGTCAAGGAAGAAAAAGCTGTTGTTCCGGCCAGCGCTCATCTTCCCATAGTGCTGCCACCCTTGCGCTGGTCGGTGTTATCCTTGCCGATGCGGCGTTATCTCCTGGTGCTGATGCTGTTCACATTCGCCCGCGCTTCGGAAACTTTTATTCTGCTGCTTGGGCACCAATTAGGCGTGGGCATAGTCGAATTGTTGTTGCTGTGGTCAGCATTGAATCTGTGCAAGGCGTGCACCTCCACCTGGGGCGGCCAACTGGCCGATAGCATGGGACGCGGCGCATTGATGTTGATCGGATGGACAACGTTTTCGATCTCGTTCCTGCTTTTCGGCATCGTTGGAGATAGCGCGGGGCTGTGGGCTGTGAGCATTTTTTATGGCCTTTGCGCGGGCATGAGCGAAGGCGCCGAACGCGCAATTATCAGTGATCATGCAGAGCCTCGCGAACGCGGGACTGCTTTCGGCTGGTATCACCTGATGGTGGGCATTGCGGCGATTCCAGCAGGATTGCTGTTCGGCTCCATCTGGCAATTTCATGGCGCGCCAATGGCATTCTTTTTCGCCGGTGGATTGGCGGCTGTTGCGGCGCTGTTGTTGCGGACGTGGGCTTGGCCGGTTAGAAAACTGGATGTGGCTGATGGATAAAAGGATGTAGGATTAGTGAGACGGAGGATTGATGGGTTACGGTACGCTCCACCCATCCTAACAAAGCTTCGTCATTCCCGCGAAAGCGGGAATCCAGACGCGGACTGGAACAGCCCGTCATCCTGCTGTGGGGGAATTCGGACAACCGAAAACCCATGGATTCCCGCTTTCGCGGGAATGACAGGGTAAAGGGGGAAGCAGGTGCAGGGGAATGTACCTGCATAAAGAAAAAAACCAAAAATATCGTTAACAGCGAACAGAGTATCTACTATAGGGGCATATTTATGAAATCACCTGCATTAGTCGCAATATTGATGGCGATGGGTTTGTTTTTCGGGAGTCAAGCTGCACGTGCCGAGCCGCTCAAGGTAGGCCAACCCGCCCCCGATTTCAGTCTTCCTGACCAGGACGGTAAAACGCGTACGCTGGCGGATTTTCGTGGCAAGTGGCTGGCATTGTATTTCTACGTCAAGGACGATACGCCTGGCTGCACCGAGCAGGCGTGTAAATTCCGTGATGATATCCACCAGTTGACAGATCTTGGAGTGCAAGTGGTCGGCGTAAGCGTGGACGATACCGCCAGCCATGCGAGCTTTGCCAAGAAATATGCTCTTCCGTTCCCGCTCCTGGCAGACAGCAAGGGCGAAATGGCCGCGCGCTACGATTCTCTCCGGGGCGACGGTAGCCTGGCCAAGCGCAATACTTTCCTCATTGACCCGGAAGGCAGGGTTGCCAAAATTTATTTGTCGGCCAGCACCTCGCGCAACTCTGCTGATGTCATCGAGGATTTAAAGAAACTGAAGGGTTTATAACGAGCCACTGCATGATGGGTTAACGAATTTTTGATGCATCAAAAGCCTGCAAGTCCATCCACTGTACCTTCGCTAAAAAACAGCCGGCATACTAATGGAGAGATATCCTCATGTCAAAACTGACCGAAGACCAACTGGCGCAAATTAAAGCAGCGCTGCAACAACGTTACCTGGAATTGCGGGAAGAAGTGCGTAGCGAACTGGAGCGTTCCAATGACCAGCGTTATGTGGACCTGGCGGGGAGCGTGGGTGACGTTGGCGATGATTCGGTAGCCGATATGCTCCTGGATTTGGATGCGGCTATCGCGGACCGGCAGGTGAATGAGATGCGCGAGGTGGAAGCTTCGCTAAAGCGCCTGGCGGAACTGGATTTCGGCGACTGTATCGATTGCGGCAATGAAATCGGCTTTGACCGGCTGATGGCTTATCCGACTGCCCGACGGTGTGTGCGCTGCCAGAGTCTGCATGAGAAGACTTATTCCCACGAACCAAACCCTACCTTGTAAAGTGTCATGTTGCGGTTGCCGGCGCAGATATCTTGAGCAGCACCAGCACGGCGCCGCTGCCGCCATCTTTCGGTCTGGCCTGGCAGAAGGCCAGCACGTCATCGCGCTGCGAGAGCCAGCTTCCGATCCTGGCCTTCAACACCGGCTCGTGAGACTTTGAGCTGAGCCCCTTGCCGTGTATCACCCGCACGCAACGGAGGCCCCGCGTATGACTGGTATTGAGAAATGCCACCAACTCCATGCGCGCCTCGTCGCGGGTGAGCCCATGCAGGTCGAGCTGCGCTTGAATCCCCCAATAGCCGCGTCGCAAACGCCGCAAAGTCTGACGCGAAACGCCGGGGCGGAGAAATGACCATTCGTCTCCCGCTTCCATCTCCAGTGGAACATGATCGGAAAGCGAGTCGCCCGGCGCAGTTTGTTGGTCAGGGGGAACCTGGCGCGGTATGGGCAAGGGCTGTTTGCGGGTATGGGGGATCTTGTCGGACGCGGGCAGCGGCGCTACGCCCCGCACCGCGTCGAGAAACAAGGCGGTATCGTCATCACCGATCTCGGGGGTGGCCGCATCGTTAGTTCCAGAGCCGGTTGCAGACTTTTTGTCCCGCTGTTTCATATAAGCTGCTCAAGCTGCGGCTGCGCAATTGCCGCTCAATTCGAAACATCGAGATATTTTTCCGCATCCAGCGCCGCCATACAGCCGGTTCCCGCACTGGTCACCGCCTGGCGATACACATGATCCTGCACGTCTCCCGCCGCGAATACGCCGGGGATGCTGGTTGCGGTAGCGTTACCCTCGTTCCCGCTCCGGGTCACGATATATCCGTTTTTCATTTCCAGCTGCCCCTGGAAAATATCGGTGTTGGGCTTGTGACCAATGGCGATGAATATGCCTTGCAAACTCAAGTTCCTGGTTGAACTGTCCTCGGCATTTTTGATGCGCATCCCGGTGACGCCGGAATTATCTCCCAGCACTTCATCCAGCACATGGTTGAGTTCCAGTTTGACATTACCGGTTTTCACCTTGTCCATCAATTTATCGATCAGGATTTTTTCCGAACGGAATTTGTCGCGGCGGTGCACAACGGTCACATTCCGTGCGATATTGGAAAGATAAAGCGCCTCTTCCACCGCCGTGTTGCCGCCCCCCACCACTGCCACATCCTGCCCCTTGTAGAAAAAACCGTCGCAAGTGGCGCAGCCGGATACGCCCCTGCCCATGAACGCCTCCTCGGAAGGAAGCCCCAGGTATTGCGCGGAGGCGCCGGTGGCGATAATCAGGGCATCGCAGGTGTACGTGCCTTGATCGCCGATCAGCGTGATCGGTTTATCCCTGAGCTTGGCGGTGTGAATATGATCGAAAATGATTTCGGTGTTAAAGCGTTCCGCATGTTTCTGAAAGCGTTCCATCAATTCCGGACCTTGCACGCCCATTGCATCGGCCGGCCAATTATCGACATCGGTGGTGGTCATGAGCTGGCCACCCTGCGCCATGCCTGTAACAAGCACAGGCTTGAGATTGGCGCGGGCAGCATAAACCGCGGCGCTATAACCGGCAGGACCGGAACCGAGGATGAGAAGGCGGGAGTGCTTGCTTGTCATGATTTAATATATGGGGTTTATTATTCAAAAAAACAGGTTCATTACAACGTACCTCTAAAATTCCAGGCCCAAGTTCACGCAACTCATCGCAGCGAGCAGCCGGGGAGCAAAAAATATAGCAATGAAGTTTTCGGAGACTTCTTATAGGCGCTGTTCTACCCAGCCAGCCACGCTCTCCAGCGCCATCGGCAGATTATCGGGCTGGGTTCCGCCTGCCTGGGCCATGTCGGGGCGCCCGCCGCCCTTGCCCCCGACCTGCAAGGCAACAAAATTAACCAGTTCGCCCGCCTTCACTTTCGTGGCCAGGTCCGCGCTCACTCCCGCGATCAGCTTGACCCTTCCAGCTTCTATCGCACCCAGCACGACCACGCAGGATTTCAATTTGTCCTTGAGCTTATCCAGCGTTTCACGCAGGATTCTGGAATCCGCGTCGTCAAGGCAAACCGCGAGAACTTTTGCGCCTTTTATCTGCTTTACTTGCGCGGCGAGATCATCGCCTTGCGAACCGGCAAGTTTTGACTTCATGCGTGCAAGCTCTCTTTCCAAGTGCTTCACGTTATCGAGAATTTGCGCAATACGGGTGGCGGCTTCCTGCGGCTGCGCCTTGACCGCGCTCGCCACTTGCTGCAACTGCGATTCCTGCTGCTGGATGTAAGCCAATGCACGCTCGCCTGTCACTGCTTCGATGCGCCGCACCCCTGCGGCCACCCCGCTCTCGGCGACAATCTTGAATAACCCGATATCGCCGGTACGCTTGACGTGTGTGCCACCGCATAGCTCACGCGAGGAACCGATGTCCAGCACACGCACTTCATCGCCATATTTCTCGCCGAACAACATCATCGCCCCGGTTTTTTTTGCGTTCTCTATCGACATCATGCGCGCCCCCGTCGCCGCGTTGGTCAGAATTTCGGCATTCACCAAAACCTCCACCTTGCGAATCTCGGCGTCGGTCATTGGCTGGTTATGCGCAAAGTCAAAGCGCGTCTTGTCCGCATCGACCAGCGAGCCCTTTTGCTGTACATGGGGACCCAATACCTCGCGCAACGCCTTGTGCATCAGGTGAGTGACGGAATGGTTTCGCTCGGTGCGCGCACGCGCGACCGGGTTGACCTTCGCCAGCACCTTGTCGCCGGTAACCAGTCGGCCGCTTCGCAGCAGGCCCTTGTGGCCGAACACATCCGACTGGATTTTTTGCGTATCCGATACGGCGAAGGTACCGTTGCCGGCAAGCAGCTCGCCGCAATCGCCCACCTGCCCGCCGGATTCCGCGTAAAACGGCGTTTGATCGAGCACGACTACCGCTTCGTCGCCCGCCTCGATAAAATCCACGCGGCTGCCTTGCCGGTAGATCGCAAGAACCTGACCCTCAAACTGCAAGTTCTCGTAGCCGTGAAACGCCGTCGAGGGGCCGCTGTAGGTTATTCCGTCCTGCATGGTGAACTTGCTCGTGGCCCGGGCCCGCTCGCGCTGGCGCTCCATGGCATGCTCGAAACCGGCCTTGTCGATGTCGATGCCGCGTTCACGCGCAATATCGGCGGTAAGGTCCAATGGAAAACCGAACGTGTCATAGAGGCGGAATAATGTTTCGCCGTCCAGTATGCGGTCTTCATTCCCTTGCTGCAGCGCCGCGTCCAGTACCTGCATGCCATTTTCCAGCGTCTCCGCAAAACGCTCTTCCTCCTGCTTCAGTACCGCCGCGACGCGAGCCTGGGCTTCGATCAGCTCCGGATAGGCTTGCCCCATCGCTTTCGCCAATGCATCCACCAGCAAATAAAAGAACGGTCGGTCCTGCCCCAGCTTATAGCCATGACGAATGGCACGGCGGATAATGCGCCGCAGGACGTAGCCCCGCCCCTCGTTGCCGGGAATCACGCCGTCGACGATGAGAAAGGAACAGGCGCGGATGTGATCAGCGATTACCTTGAGCGAATTGCTGGACAAGTCAGCGGTGTTCGTGGCTTGCGCCGCCGCCCTGATCAATTCCCGGAACAGATCGATTTCGTAATTGCTGTGAACCTGCTGCATGACAGCGGAAATACGCTCCAGCCCCATTCCCGTATCCACCGATGGCTTGGGCAATGGATGCAGTGTGCCGGCGCTATCGCGGTTGTATTGCATGAACACCAGGTTCCAGATTTCGACATAGCGGTCGCCATCCGCTTCCGGCGTCCCCGGCGGGCCGCCCGGAATCTCCGGACCGTGGTCATAAAAAATTTCGGAACAGGGGCCGCAGGGACCGGTATCGCCCATCTGCCAGAAGTTGTCCGTTGTGGCGATGCGCGTGAAGCGCGACGAGGCGATGCCTACCTCGTTCAGCCAGATGTCGGCGGCTTCGTCATCCTCGGCATACACCGTTACCCATAATTTCTCTGCCGGAATCTTCAGCATGACCGTGAGGAATTCCCATGCGAAATGGATGGCGTTGCGCTTGAAGTAATCGCCGAAGCTGAAATTACCCAGCATCTCGAAGAACGTATGATGCCGCGCGGTGTAGCCCACATTCTCCAGATCGTTGTGCTTGCCGCCCGCGCGCACGCAGCGCTGGGAACTTGCCGCGCGCGTATACGGCCGCTTTTCCTGGCCGAGAAACACGTCTTTGAACTGCACCATGCCCGCATTGGTGAACAACAGCGTGGGATCGCCGGCGGGAACGAGGGAACTGGACGCCACGACCACATGGCCATGCGACTCAAAGAATTCAAGAAATTTTTGTCTTATTTCGCTGCTTTTCATACCGGCTTCTTCTACAGGACGGCGGCTAACGCCGCGCTACTTCCGTTACCGTCATTCCCAGCGATTCGCCATTGATAATCGCGATATTCGCCACCTTTACCCTGACGCTCATTTCTTCATTCACCTTGGGCAGATCGCCCTCAGTCAGGATGGTGATCTCCCCGCTGTCGTCTTTCAATACATAGGTCTTCATGCTGAACAACGGAATTCGCGTCGGGTCTTTCGCGATACCATGTAGCAAGACCTCCTTGCCATCAAAGTTTGCGGGGGACGCGTTGATCTCGCTGATAGGCGTTGCGTTGATGGAACCGCAACCACTGAACGTGATCCCTATCACTGCCGCCGCCACAATCCGGGCAAAAAAATTCCTCACGCTTCATCCTTATCAGGCCGGCGCAACACGTGACGTATCACTTCCGCCGTAAATCCCCGTCCCAGCAGGAAACGCATTTGCCTGGCAAACTCTTTCGCATCCGCGGGTGCCGCACCGAATTTTTTGCGCCATACTTCGCGGGCGCCATCCTGCTCGGTTTCCTTGATATTGGGCAACGCGGCGATGATTAAATTCTCGGCGATGCCCTTTTCACGCAACTCATGCACAATGCGTTGACTGCCGAACCTGTTTTTACGCATGTGTATGACCTGCTCGACCATGCGCGTGGCCGACAGAAAACCGCGTTGTTCCAGCATATCCAGCACTGAAGAGAGATCTTCGGACGTTTCGGCATGAGGCGCGAGCTTTCTTTCCAGCTCCAGACGGGAGTGTTCCCGCCGCCCGAGGTAGCCCAAGGCGCGGGTTTTCAGGCTCGGCCCGGATGTCATTGCAGCGACGATGCCACGGCAATGCTCCGTGATTATTCGACGTTTACGGCTTCAACCTGATTGGAGACGCCCACCGCCGCACGGATCTTCGACTCTATTTCCATCGCGACATCGCGATGCTCTTTCAGATATTCTCGGGCATTGTCCTTGCCCTGGCCGATTTTGTCCCCCTTGTACGCGTACCAGGCGCCGGATTTTTCAATCAGCTTGTGTTGCACGCCCAACTCGACGATTTCACCTTCGCGTGAAATCCCCTCGCCGTAGAGAATATCGAATTCGGCCTGCTTGAATGGGGGTGCAACCTTGTTCTTGACCACCTTGACACGCGTTTCGCTGCCGATGACCTCATCGCCCTTCTTGATCGAGCCGGTCCGGCGGATGTCTAGGCGCACCGAAGCATAGAATTTCAGCGCGTTGCCGCCGGTGGTGGTTTCGGGGCTGCCGAACATGACGCCGATTTTCATGCGTATCTGGTTGATGAAAATCACCATGGTATTGCTGCGCTTGATGTTGGCGGTAAGCTTGCGCAACGCCTGCGACATCAGTCTCGCTTGCAGACCCATTTGGGGCTCGCCCATTTCGCCCTCGATCTCCGCCCGGGGCGTCAAGGCCGCGACTGAGTCAACAACCACCACATCGATCGAACCGGAGCGTACCAGCATATCGGCGATCTCCAGGGCCTGCTCGCCGTTGTCCGGTTGAGAAATCAATAACTCCTGCACATTGACGCCGATCTTTTGCGCGTATTGCGGGTCCAGGGCGTGTTCCGCGTCGATGAATGCCGCAGTACCGCCCATCCTCTGCATTTCCGCAATGACTTGCAGAGTCAGGGTTGTCTTGCCGGAGGACTCCGGCCCATAGATTTCCACTACCCGTCCACGGGGCAACCCCCCCACCCCCAAGGCAATATCGAGCCCCAGCGAGCCGGTGGAAATCACCTGGATGTCTTTGGCAACATCGCTGGCGCCCAAACGCATGATCGAGCCCTTGCCGAACTGTTTCTCGATCTGGGAGAGAGCCGCCGCCAGCGCCTTGCTTCTGTTTTCGTCCATGGGATTTCCTTTTAAGAATGGGGCCGATTATCGCATATTGTGATGCGGCGCGGGAAGGCGAAGGAAGAATGACAACGTGCTCGCAATGGTTTTCACCAGAGCGGATTTTCCATTCCGCCTACGGCGTGGCTTTCGGAAGGCAAGGAACATGAGCAATCCCGGGAAGACAATCGAGATCCCATTATTCCTGGCACAGCTAAGGCAAAATATACGTGTTGAAATACTGCTCCGCTTTCGTTGGATTCAGCTTGCGCAAGGTTTTATAAACGCCCCTGATCTTGTCGCGTTCGCCCAGGATCGCATAGCCGACCCCAAGGTGATACCAGGCGTCGGCATTCTCCGGCTGTATGCGTACCGTTTCCAGATAGGCCTCAACCGCCTCGCCGTATAGATCCAGATCTTCGTAAGTAATGCCCAAGCGATACCAGGCTTCCGCATTCCCCGGATGGATGCGTAGCGCCTGCCGATATGCATGAATGGCGTGGGCGTGTTGTCTAAGTTCATGGTGGGCATTGCCTAGGCCATACCAGGCTTCCGCATTCTCCGGCTGTAAGCGCAGCGTATCCCCATATGCCTGGATTGCATTCTCGTATTCTTCGAGATTAGCGTAAGCAACGCCGAGTTCATGCCAGGCTTCGCTATATTCAGCCTGATTGCGTATTGCTTCCCGAAAGGCATGAACCGCCTGCTTGTATTGTTTGAGGCGGGTGGAAGCAATGCCTATGCTAAACCACGCAACCGCGTCATCAGGGTCTCGCTTGACTTCCTGCTGGGCGAGCTTCAACAGCCTCGGCCAGTCCGCTTTCTCCTCCAATGCCAAGGCGCGGTTCAGCCAGTTCAACGCATCTTTTTCCCTTGCCATCGGGGCCGGCCGCGGCAGTTTTGTGAGCTCGCCTATCCAATCCACCGGCAACGCGAAGGTGAGATCCCGGCCTTCGACACGCTGCCGGGCGAGGATGCCAATCAGTTCCCCCTGATCATTGAACAGTCCACCGCCGTTGGCATCTGGAGAAATAGCGGTGGAGATATGGATGTATTGCGAACCCTCGTGCGGCCGCAGCCTGGAGACTACACCTTCGGTCAGGGCCGGCTCCTGCCCTCCTGGCACGCCAATTGCATAGACGCGCTGCCCGGGCATGAGGTTTTTGGCTGTGCCCAAGGTCACGGGCGGAGCCGACAGCTGCGGTACATTCAATTGGCAAAGGTCGCGGTCCGGTGCGGCGTACCCCAGCGTGGCTTTGAAAGTTCTGCCCAATTGACGCACTTGTCCATTTTTCCCTTCGTTGATTACATGGCAGGAGGTAATCACCTGACCCTCGCCAATCACCACCCCGCTGCCTTGACCAATGGATTTGCCGTTGGCGTCGACCATTTCCACCTCTACAATGGGAGCCGACACCTGTGCCAAAATCTGCTCAGGGGTTTTGGCGGCGACAAAGGATGAAAGCAAGGCAAATAACAGACCCCCAATTATCCTGGGGCAAGATCGTGAAATACCATGACTCCTGGTTTGGGGATTCGGACTCACGACCGTATTATTCGTTAATTGGGAAACGTATCGTAGCGCATTGGCGGAACGTAGGTAAGGCGGTTGAATGTTAACGATCCAGCGCAATAAAAAGTCCGGGGATTTCCACCGCGCAATGTCCTCAAGCAACCATGGGCGGAATACCTTGTAACAGGTCTATGACGCCTTGCAGCGCTTTCGCAACCGACTGCCGTCTTATCGCCTCCCGGTTGCCGCTAAGATAGTGAGTTTCGGCGCGCGCAAGACCCTCCTTTATTATCCAGGCGAAACATACCATCCCTACGGGTTTGTCCGCTGTCCCGCCGTCCGGCCCGGCAATACCGGTAACGGCAACCGCGACTTGCGCGTGGCTTCGTGCAATGGCGCCTTCGGCCATTTCGTACGCTGCCTCCTCGGACACCGCCCCATATTGTTCGAGCGTTGTGCTGCTCACGCCCAGCATTTCGCGCTTTGAGATATCCGCGTAGGTGATAAAGCCGCGTTCGTACCAGGCGGAGCTTCCGGCTGTCGAGGTAATGGCCTGCCCCAGCCAGCCGCCAGTGCAAGATTCGGCACTGACAAGCATTAATCCCTGCTGAGCGAGCGTCGACCCAACTTCCCTGGCAAGATCCTCTAGTGTCAGATCATCCATAATTTAATCCACCTTGAAATTTATGCTCTCACTATATTACAAATGCTTTCCATAACGCCAGACACAATAGCGTGAAGAACGCAGCCAGCAGGTCATCCAGCATTACGCCGAAGCCACCATGCCACTTGCTCTCGTAATAGCGGATAGGCGGAGGCTTGACGATATCGAACAGGCGAAACAGGAGAAATGCAAATGCCTGCCACACCAAGGTATCGGGCGTAAACAGCAGGACCAGCAGGAAAGCAGTAATCTCATCCCAAACCATGCCTCCATGATCATGATCGGTTAGCGCCTTGCCGGTGACCCCGCAGGCCCAAATACCGACGATGAACAGCACGTCAATCAGCAGCAGAAACTCGACAAAATCGAGGAAGTAGTTGAACAACCAGAATAATGGAAATGCGGCAAGTGTTCCTGCTGTTCCGGGTGCAACCGGACTCAAGCCTGCGCCGCCGCCGAATGCAATGAAATAGGCGGGGTGACGCCGTATGAACGCGCTGTCGGGATGCACATGGGGAGATGCGCGCTCAGGTGCGAAAGTGGTCATATCCCTTTGTTTCCAAGGTTACTGTCTTGCCTGCGGCGTCCAGCACGACCAGGCCTTCTCCCTCGCCAATCCTGCCGATGCGGCTCAGTGGAACGAGCTGTTCGCGGGCGAGTATTTCGATTCCGCCACGCGTTTCCCTGGGTGCGGTAAAACAAAGCTCATAATCGTCTCCACCGGCCAGCAGGCATTCAATCGCCAGCGTTTGGGGAAGATATTTTTTCATTGAAGCCGAGCAGGCTATTTCATTCATTCTGATGACACCGGCAACTTTTGAACTTTTCAGGATATGTCCCAGATCAGCCAGCAGCCCATCGGAAATATCAATAGCGCTATCGGCAAGACCGATTAATCGTTGCCCCAGTTCGACCCGTGCCGCCGGGGTAAGCAGCACGGGCAGGCACGCCGCGATTTCGCCTGGCTCCAGCGTGATGCGTCGCTGCACATGAGCAAGCGCCAGGGCGGCATCGCCCAGATGCCCGGATATCCAGATATCATCGCCCGGCCGGGCGCCATCACGGCGCAAAGCTTTTCCTTTCGCCACTTCGCCAATAATTGTCACGCAGATATTGAGCGGGCCGCGCGTCGTATCTCCACCAATAAGCTCCACGCTGTGAGCGTGGGCAAGTTCGAAAAAGCCATCCGCGAATGCTTTCAGCCATTTGTCGCCGGTGTGCACCATTGATTCCGGCAGTGCCAGCGAAAGTGTGGCCCACCGCGGCTTGGCGCCCATGGCCGCCATGTCGGAAAGATTCACTGCGAGGGATTTGTGGCCGAGTTTGTGTGGATCAACATCGGCAAGAAAATGCTGCCCCGATACCAGCATATCGGTGGAAATCGCCAGCTCCACTCCCGCCGCCGGCTTGATCAGTGCGGCGTCATCCCCTACGCCCAGTACCGCGCCCGGAGCCGGACGGGAAAAATACCGGTGGATAATGTCGAATTCGGAAATCACTTTAGCGCTGGGGCAATCAGCCTAAATCCCGTTGGACGGGAAGGTGAAAGTCGGGTGATGTAAAAAGCTTGCGTGAATCATAATGCTGAACCAAAAATCAACGGTCAGCCGCAAGATTTAGGATCGTGCTTTTGCATCGATCTCAGCCGTTCGCAGTTTTGCGGCCAACTTATCCAGCACTCCATTCACGTATTTATGTCCATCGGTGCCCCCGTATGTCTTGGCGAGTTCCACCGCCTCGTTGATCACTGCTCGATAAGGTATTTCCGGGTGGCTGACAAGCTCGTGGGTACCCAGCAGCAGAATGACGACCTCAACTGGACTGAGCTCCTTGAAGGGCCGGTCGAGATAAGGCTGGATTTGCTTCTCCAATTCCGAAAAATTCGCCACGACACCTCTCAGGAGACCTGATAGATAGTCTTCGTCGGTCTTGGAGAATTCCCTGGTTTCGTGCAACTGTGCTTCGATGGCCTCTGGGGTTCCACCCGCCACACGCCATTGGTAAAGTCCTTGCAAAGCTAGCTCGCGTGATCGGCGGCGGCGAGTTTTTCGGCCGGATATGTTTGCCGGACCGGCTGCGGATTGCTTCAGGGGAGCGGTGGATGATTTGATTTCCGGTTTAGCCTGTGTCATTGCGTCACGTCGTCGAGCTCTCTCAGCAAATTGGCCATCTCCAGCGCGACTTGGGCGGCTTCGGTACCTTTCCGGCTCATGCGCGCCAGCGCCTGATCATCGGTATCGGTGGTAAGTATGCCGTTGGCAACGGGGATGCCGGTATCGAGCTGTACGGCAGCCACACCGCTGGTCGATTGGTTGGATACCACTTCAAAATGATAGGTATCCCCCCGTATCACCGCACCTAATGCCACCAGAGCATCGAACTGGTCGGTTAAAGCCATTTTTTGCAGCGCCAGGGGGATTTCCAAGGCACCCGGCACAGTCACCAGCAACATGCCCGACTCCTGCACGCCCCGTTTCAGCAGTTCCGCAGTGCAGGCGCCAAGCAATCCCTCGCTCACATTCGGGTTAAAGCGGCTCATAACAATGCCAATACGCAAATCTCCGCCATTGAGATCGGGTTCCAATTCAAGAATGTTGTCGTAGCGTGCCATGTATGCTCCTGTAACAAAATTTAACCGTAACAGAAAGTTTCAGGAGAGCCGCTGCTTCCGGCTTCTATCTTCCGGCTCCAGATATCCCGTCACTTCCAGGCCGAAACCCGCCATGCTGGGCATTTTACGCGGGATAGCCAGCAACCGCATCTTGCCCACATTGAGATCTCTCAGTATCTGCGCGCCGATACCATAATCCCGCAGATCCGCGCTGGCAATGTGCGGGCCGGATTTCGCCGACGCAACACGCTCCATTAACCCCGTGGAGCTCTCCCTGAGGTGGAGCAACACGATCACTCCGCATGGTGCGCCGGCGATGACCCGAAGCGTATCATTCACGTTCCAGGAATGAGTTTCGTCACTGATATCAAGCAGGTCGATTACCGAAAGCGGCTCGTGCACCCGCACCAGAGTTTCAGTATCAGGATCGATGCTGCCCTTCACCAGCGCCAGGTGCGTCGCGTTAATCGTCTTGTCGAGATAGGCGACGAGCTGGAACTGGCCATGTGCGGTCTGGATGGAGCGTTCGGCCATGCGGCTGACCAGGCTTTCCGTGCGGCTGCGGTAATGAATCAAATCGGCTATGGCGCCGATCTTGAGTTGATGCCGTTCGGCGAACTCTATCAAATCGGGGAGACGAGCCATGCTGCCGTCTTCCGTCAGAATTTCGCAAATCACGGATGCGGGCGTAAGGCCCGCCAGGTTTGCCAAATCGCAGCCAGCCTCGGTATGGCCCGCTCGCACGAGCACACCGCCGTTTTGTGCCATCAGCGGAAAAATGTGTCCAGGCTGGACGATATCTGCCGGCTTGGCGTCCGGGCTTGCGGCCGCCTGGATGGTGCGGGCGCGGTCCGCGGCGGAAATACCGGTCGTGACTCCGCTTGCAGCCTCAATGGAAAGCGTAAAATTGGTGCCTAGCGGCGAACGGTTCACGGATACCATCAGCGGGAGATTGAGTTGCCTGCAGCGCTCTTCGGTCAACGTCAGGCAGATCAAACCGCGACCGTGCGTGGCCATGAAGTTGATCGCAGCAGGCGTGACGAAATCCGCAGCCATCACCAGATCGCCCTCGTTTTCGCGATTTTCCTCATCGACGAGGATGACCATTTTGCCGGCTTTGATTTCGGCAATTATTTCCTGGGTTGAGCTGATAATCATGTCAAAGTTGAACAATTCATGCGACTATCCATCAGCCGCTCTACATACCGCGCCACCATGTCGACTTCCAGATTCACTTTCGCGCCCGGTTCCAGATCGCACAGTGTCGTCACTGCCAGTGTATGACGTATGAGATTGACCTCGAATTCGTCGCCTGCTATTCCATTCACCGTCAGGCTTACCCCATCCACCGTAATTGACCCCTTTTTCGCGATATATTTTGATAATGAACCCGGCGCTTTGATCACCAGCAGATAGCTTTCTCCGGCTGGTTTAAACTCTGCCACTTCGCCGATACCATCGACGTGACCGCTTACCAGATGGCCGTCAAGCCTGTCGGACAGGCGCATGGCTTTTTCGAGATTGACCCGCCCTCCCGCTTTATCCAGACCTTCGGTACAGTTCAATGTCTCCCGCGATACGTCTACTGAAAACGTGTCATTCATCAGGGCAGTGACGGTGAGGCATACGCCCTTTGCCGCAATACTGTCTCCGATCTTGACATCGCCCAAATCGAGCAGCCCGGGCGAAATGCGCAAGCATAGTCCATCCTCCAAAGTAGCGGTGTGCTTTATCTCGCCGATTGCTTCGATAATTCCGGTAAACATCAAATACTTTCCGCTTTCAAATACAATAATGGCAATGTATGCCTATTGGTTTCTGGATAGGAGGACGTGCGGCAATTTACCGCATGGTGGCAAATAAGAATATACGCTAATGTCTGGGTTAAACCTAAATCCGGCAATTGACTCCTCCTTTTTCAGGTATTTTCGCGCGGCGCCACAACGCACCGAGACGTTTTGCGCCATGCGACCTCACCCCCGTGTGAGTTCGCCACAACTATCGGATTTAGTCAAAATACACACAAAGGAAGTCAAGCAAGGACGAGCAATGAAAAATGTTCAGTGATCTCAGCCAGTCACCGCTAAGCAAGAATTTGCAACGCCTGTTTCTGCTTAGAAATATCGTAATTGCGGCTCAGTCCCTGACGTTCGCCCTGGCGCACTGGGTGCTCGAGATGCAATTGCCTTGGACGCAGATGGTTGCGGTCACGGCTCTGCTCGCCATATTGAACCTGGTGACATGGCTACGCCTCTACCGTAGCTGGCCGGTATCAAGCATCGAATTTTTTGCCCAGCTACTCGTCGATGTTTTTGCATTAAGCACGTTGCTGTATTTCAGCGGCGGGTCGACCAACCCGTTCATATCGCTATACCTGTTGCCGCTGACGATTGCCGCCGCGGCATTACCGTGGGCTTATACCTGGGTCATGGCGGCAATTACCATCAGCTGTTATACGCTGCTGCTGTTTTATTATGTACCGCTGCCCCATGACCACGAAGAACATAACACCGAATTTAACCTGCATGTATCGGGAATGTGGCTGGCCTTCGTGTTAAGTACTGTATTAATCGCCTGGTTCGTTGTCAAGATGGGCATATCCATCCGGGAGCGCGACAAGGATCTCGCGCTGGCACGGGAACAGGCTTTACGCAACGAGCAGATTATTGCCCTGGGAACATTAGCTGCGGGAGCCGCCCACGAACTCGGTACGCCGCTGGCGACGATGGCCGTGGTTACAGGGGAACTGCAAAAAGATTATACGGAAAATAATGAATTTCAGAATAATATTAGAATACTGCGAGACCAGATCACCCATTGCAAACGTATGTTGACGCAATTGCTGGCGGATGCCGGGCAAGCGCGGGCCGAAGACGGCAGCGGCCAGGCCGTCGATTATTTCTTGCGGCAGGTACTGGACAAATGGCAGTTGATGCGGCCTTCCGTTAAATTTACTTATCGTAGCAAGGGCGTACAACCAGCTCCGCAAATCCTGAATACGCAACTGCTGAGCCAGTCTATTTTAAATCTGCTGAATAACGCAGCCGATGCATCGTTAAAACATGTCGAAATAGAAGCGAACTGGGATCAGCAGGAATTGCATCTCGAAATCCTTGATTACGGCGCGGGACTTACTGGCGAAGCCGCGCAGCGCGCAGGCCAGGCCTTCTTTACCAGCAAAGCGCCGGGGAAAGGGTTTGGGATCGGCTTATTCCTGGCGAATGCAAATATCGAGCGATTTGGCGGCACTGTGCGCTTGACCAATCGGGAAGGCGGCGCCTGTACTCAAGTTACATTACCTTTAATACGGCAATCGATATGACAAACTTACCGGCAATGGAAATTGACGACCGTCCGACTTTGCTAGTCGTTGACGACGATTCGACTTTTTGTGGCGTACTTGCAAACGCCATGACAAAACGCGGATTTAACGTCGCATGTGCGCACACCGTCGAACAGGCCCTGGAATGCGCAGAGGCTTGCACCCCGGAATATGCGGTTATCGACCTCAGGCTGCCGGGCACGTCCGGCTTAACCCTGGTTGAGAAATTGAAGACGCTTGATCCCGGCACCCGAATCGTCATGCTGACCGGTTACGCCAGTATTGCCACGGCAGTGGAAGCGATCAAACTCGGCGCGACGCACTATCTGGCGAAACCTGTCGATGTCGACGAAATCATGATCGCGTTCGAGCGCACCGAAGGCGATGCAGATGTGCAAATCAGCGCGCATCCGCTATCTGTGGGGCGTCTGGAATGGGAGTACATCCAGCGCGTTTTAACCGAAAACAAGGGGAACGTTTCGGTAACAGCGAGAGCGCTCAACATGCACCGACGCACCTTGCAACGCAAACTCACCAAATATCCGGCTAAGATATGAATAGATGGATTTTCTCGATACGATTATGAAAAACGGGCAATCAGGCGAATATCCGGCCCCACCATGCGCAAATCCTGGATGGTTAGTGCGCGTTTCTCGGCAAGATCCGTCAATTCCGGCAGTTTCAGCATGCCCTGCGCCGCATCACCGATCAAATGGGGCGCGAGATAAATCACCAGTTCATCCACCAGACCCCCGTTAACGAGAGAACCGTTCAATTTACAACCCGCTTCGACCAGCACTTCGTTGATCTCAAAATCGGCAAGCTTCTGCATCATTCCGACGAGATCAACATTGCCTTTTTCATCCGGCATTACAACGGAATGTGCACCGATGTCGCGTAACGCGATAATTTTCCCTTCGCTGGCGCTAGCGGTAAAAATCAACTCCCCTTCACCGCGTAGCAATCTCGCGTCCACCGGTATATCCAGCCGGGTATCAACCACCACACGCAGTGGCTGCCTGGCTGTTTCCATATGGCGCACAGTGAGCTGGGGGTCGTCCGCCAGCACGGTGCCGATACCCGTTAGAACCGCGCATGAGCGGGCACGGAACCGGTGGCCGTCGCGCCGGGCCGCCTCGCTGGTAATCCATTGACTGGTGCCATTGTTGAGCGCTGTCTTGCCATCAAGGCTGGCCGCGATTTTCATTCGCACCCAAGGACGCCCGCGTGTCATGCGCGCGACAAAGCCGATGTTCAACGCCTTTGCTTCCGCTTCCATCAAACCGGTTTGCACTTCTATTCCCGCCTGTTTCAGTAGCGCATGGCCATCACCCGCCACAAGGGGATTTGGGTCCTCCATGGCAGTCACCAGTCTGGCAATGCCCGCTTTGATTAGTGCTGCAGCGCAAGGCGGAGTGCGCCCATGATGGCTGCATGGTTCCAGCGTGACATAAGCGGTCGCGCCACGCGCAGCTGCTCCGGCAATATTCAGGGCATTTATCTCGGCGTGCGGATGGCCGGCTCGTTGGTGCCAGCCACTACCCACCACTTGACCGTCGCGCACGATGACGCAACCGACGCGAGGATTGGGAGCTGTGCTATACAATCCTTTTTCGGCAAGCTGCAAAGCTTGAGACATGCGGGCGTGATCGGTTGAGGAGAACATGTCGAGTTTCATACTCCCAGTTCAGGAATATCTGTACGAATTGCGTTTTACCGCTTACCGCTGATTGGTTTTTTTGCTTCTTTTTTTCGTTGGGGCTTCTGTATCTCCTTGATCGCAGTATGGAAGTCGTCGGCATCCTGAAAACTTCTGTAAACTGAGGCGAACCGGATATACGCCACCTTGTCCAGTTTATAGAGCTCCTGCATCACCATTTCTCCGATATTGCGTGAGGGTATCTCGCGTTCGCCCAGGCTGAGAAGTTTTTGCACAATGCGGTCGATCGCCGCATCCACATACTCGGTAGGAACCGGGCGCTTGTGCAGCGCACGCATGAAACCGGTAAGTAATTTATCGCGACTGAATTCGGAGCGATTCCCATCCTGTTTCACCACCTGAGGCATCCGTAACTCCACTGTTTCATAAGTGGTAAAGCGTTTGCCACAGGTGAGGCAACTGCGGCGGCGGCGTATCCTGTCGCCTTCATCGCTGACGCGGGAATCGACCACGCTTGTGTCAGCGGCATTACAGAAGGGACATTTCATGATTCAGTATTCGCGAGAATAGAGATGCAATCCGCTAACCGATCAGGCGGACGATGGTTATTTCCCCGCCGTCGCGGAGGCAATCAACCCTTATAAACCGGGAATTTCGCGCACAGCGCTTTTGCTTCATGCGCTACATGCGAAAGGACCGCGGTATCGCCAGGAGCATCCAGCACATCCGCAATCAGATTTCCCAGCTGTTCCGCTTCGATCTCCCTGAAACCACGCGTTGTGATGGCGGGGGAACCGATACGAATACCGCTGGTGATGAAGGGTTTCTGGGGATCATTGGGTATCGCATTCTTGTTGACGGTAATGTGGGCCAGCTCCAGGGATTCCGCAGCTTCCTTGCCGGTAATATGCTTGGCACGAAGATCGACCAGAAACATATGACAATCAGTGCGGCCAGAGACAATACGCAAGCCGCGTTCTTGCAGTACTTTTGCTATCACGCGCGCATTATCGATCACCTGTTCCTGGTAATCCCTGAACTCCTTGGTCGCGGCCTCCTTGAAAGCCACCGCCTTAGCGGCGATCACGTGCATCAGGGGCCCACCCTGAGTTTGCGGGAAAATCGCTGAATTAAGCGCCTTCTCGTGCTCCGGCTTCGCCATAATGATGCCGCCGCGCGGCCCACGCAATGTCTTGTGAGTGGTACTTGTGACAAAATCCGCAATACCGACAGGATTGGGATAAAACCCCGCAGCCACCAATCCCGCATAATGCGCCATGTCCACGAACAAATAGGCGCCTACTTCATCCGCGATCTTGCGAAAACGTTTCCAGTCTATGACAAGCGCGTAGGCGGACGCTCCGGCGACGATCATTTTAGGTTTGTGTTCGCGTGCCAGGCGCTCGACCTCGTCGTAATCAAGCTCCTCGGTTTTTGGCTTCAGTCCGTATGCGATCGAGTTGAAAATTTTGCCGCTGAGATTGACCGATGCACCGTGGGTCAGATGGCCGCCATGTGCAAGCGACATGCCAAGGAGGGTATCGCCAGGTTTCAAAGCGCATAGATACACCGCGGCGTTGGCCTGTGAGCCGGAATGCGGCTGGACATTAACATACTCGGCGCCAAACAAGGCTTTTACCCGGTCTATCGCCAACTGCTCCACGATATCGACGTATTCGCAACCGCCGTAATAGCGCTTCCCGGGATAACCCTCCGCGTACTTGTTGGTAAGCACCGATCCCTGTGCGTGCATGACCGCCGGACTTGCATAGTTCTCCGAGGCGATCAACTCGATATATTCTTCCTGGCGTTGTTCTTCGCCTTTGATTGCTTTCCATACCTCGGGATCAACGGTTTCCAGCGTCAGTTTCGAAGACAACATGGCGGTTCGGCCTCCGGGAATTTTAGAAGATGAATTAGCACCGGGTCTCAACAAAAGTGTCTCGACGGGTGGACAAGGGTTCGGCTACACATCAAGATTTCTCACTCCCAACGCATTGCCCTCGATAAACGCGCGCCGGGGCTCGACCACGTCGCCCATCAGGGTGGTAAAAATTTCGTCGGCGACGATGCTATCTTCAATCTGGGCTCGCAGCAGGCGACGGCTTTTCGGATCCATCGTGGTTTCCCATAACTGTGCGGGATTCATCTCTCCCAGGCCTTTGTAGCGCTGTGTGCCGATGCCTTTTTTGACCTCCTGCAGCAACCAGTCGAGGGCTTGCTTGAAGTCGCTCACGGATTGTTTCTGTTCGCCGCGCCTAATATATGCGGCCGGCCCCATCAAGCCATCGAGCACTTCGGCAGTCTGCTTGATCTGGGCGTAATCGCCGCTCTGCAGAAAATCCTGATCCAGATAACTGGCGCGAGCGTTTCCGTGATGCATGCGGTATATTTTCAACCGGTACTCCTCGGTAGCGGCATCATACTCGGGGGTAATATTTATGCCGGCAACCTGCATGGAAAGCCTTGCGGCGCTTTCGGCTGCGCTGGTGTCGCTGCTCAAGTCAATTTCCGGATGACGGAGCAGCGCATGCATCACATCGCTATCGATGAGGCGGCTCATGCGCTCGATCACGGCTTCGGCCAGCAGGTATTCGTTGGCAATATTTTCCAGTGTTTCTCCCATCAGCGGCGGCTTATCTTCGTAAGTATGCAATTCGGCGTCGGTCAGCGCCAATCCCAACAGGTATTGCTTAAGTTCATGGTCGTCCTTGATGTAGCGTTCCTGCTTACCGTGCTTGAGCTTATAGAGCGGTGGCTGGGCAATGTAGATGTGGCCGCGTTCGATCAGTTCCGGCATCTGGCGGTAAAAGAATGTCAGCAGCAAAGTCCGGATATGCGAACCGTCGACGTCCGCATCCGTCATAATGATGATGCGGTGATAGCGCAACTTGTCCGGGTTGTATTCGTCTTTGCCGATACCGGTTCCGAGGGCGGTAATGAGGGAAATGATTTCCTGCGATGTAATTAATTTGTCGAAGCGAGCTCTTTCAACATTCAGAATTTTCCCCTTCAAAGGCATGATCGCCTGGAACTTGCGATCGCGGCCCTGCTTGGCCGATCCGCCTGCGGAATCTCCCTCAACCAGGTAAAGCTCACAAAGCGAAGGATCTTTTTCCTGGCAGTCGGCAAGTTTTCCGGGCAATCCCATACCATCAAGCACGCCCTTGCGGCGGGTCAATTCGCGTGCTCTTCGCGCAGCTTCGCGTGCTCTCGCCGCATCGATAATTTTGCCGCAGATGGTTTTCGCATCGAGTGGCCGTTCCAGCAAGAACTCCGTCAGTTTTAGCGTGACGATTTCCTCCACAGCCGGGCGCACCTCCGAGGATACAAGTTTTTCCTTGGTCTGGGAGGAAAACTTGGGTTCGAATAACTTCACCGATAAAATACAGGACAGACCCTCCCGCATATCGTCACCGGAAGTTTCGATTTTGGCTTTTTTTGCCAGCTCGTTTTTTTCGATATAATTGTTAAGGGTGCGGGTCATGGCGGCGCGAAGACCAGTGAGGTGGGTTCCGCCATCCTTTTGCGGTATATTATTGGTAAAGCATAAAACCTGCTCGGAATAGCTGTCGTTCCACTGCATCGAAACTTCCACCACAATGCCGTCCTTTTCTCCGCTGGCGTAAAAAATGTTCGGGTGTAGAACTGACTTGGTGCGGTTAATGTATTCGACAAAACTCTTCACCCCACCGACGAAGGCGAACGTTTCCTCTTTGGCATTGCGCTGATCCACGAGATGGATTTTAACGCCATTGTTGAGAAATGAGAGTTCGCGCAAACGCTTCGCAAATATGTCATAGTGATATTCTATATCGCCGAAAATTTCCTTGCTGGCCAGGAAATGCACTTCGGTGCCGCGACGCTCGGTCTTGCCTGTCACCGCCAGGGGAGCGAGGGGGACGCCCATGCGAAACTCAATCTGATGGGTTTGGCCATTGCGACGAATGGTAAGACGCAACCATTCCGAAAGGGCATTGACCACTGATACGCCAACGCCATGAAGACCACCGGATACCTTGTAGGAGTTGTCATCGAACTTGCCGCCGGCGTGCAATTCAGTCATGACAATTTCCGCGGCGGAACGCTTCATTTCATCGTCCTGCTTGATACCGGTGGGAATGCCGCGTCCATTGTCCTGTACGGTTATCGAATTGTCCGGGTGGATAATTACCGTAATTTCGTCGCAATGACCGGCCAGCGCCTCGTCAATGGCGTTGTCCACTACTTCGAACACCATGTGATGCAAACCGGTGCCATCGCTGGTGTCACCGATGTACATGCCCGGGCGTTTGCGCACCGCATCAAGTCCTTTCAGGATTTTAATGCTATCTGATCCGTAAGCATTTGAGTCGTCATTTTTTTTCTGTTTGAAACGATCTTTTTCATTCATATCCGGTAACTTTTGTTTCACGTGAAACTTGATTTATCGAGGAAACCTTTCTCACAGCTGCCGCCCTTTCTCAGACTAAATCGGTGTCAGGAGCTATCTCTTTATTCACTTATAACTTATATCCTCATCGGCATCACCACATACTTAAAATCCTCGTTACCGGGAATAGTGATCAGTGCGCTGCTGTTGGCATCGCCGAAAGAGCACTGAACCGTTTCGCTGCTCAAGTTGTTCAGCACGTCCAGCAGGTAGGTCACATTAAAGCCGATATCCAGCGCTTCGCCGTCGTACCGGACTTCCAGTTCTTCCTGTGCTTCTTCCTGCTCGCTGTTGCTACAAACGATACGAAGATTAGCAGTTGTCAAAATTAGGCGGACACCACGAAATTTTTCGTTTGAAAGAATTGAAGCACGTTGCAGCGTTTGCAAAAGCAGCAGACGGTTTACCTCAAACTGTTTTTGATAGCCGGTCGGAATAACGCGGTTGTAATCAGGAAATTTGCCCTCCACAACCTTGGATATCAGCACTACATTTGAAAATGTAAACCGCACCTGGTTCTGAAGCAGCTCCACTGTTACCGGTTCCTCGCTGTCATTTAATTGCCTGGCCAGTTCCAATACGACTTTCCGGGGCAGAATGACTTCCCTTTTCTCTTGGGAAGCGTCCAGCACAAGCAGGGCAAAAGCCAGGCGATGTCCATCGGTAGCCACCACCTTCAGGGAATTTTCTTCCATCAGTAACAGCAGGCCATTCAGGTAGTAGCGAATATCTTGCTGTGCCATGGCGTATTGCACTAGAAACAGCAGGTGTTTCAGTTCCTTCTGTTTCACCGTTATTTTTGCCTGAGATTCGGTATTTTCAGGAAACTTGGGGAAATCCTCGACGGGAAGCGTTTGTAAATTAAACCGGCTTTTTCCGGCTTTACCCTGAAGTCGGTTTTCATCGGTTTCCAGCATTACCTGAACGTTATCAGGTAGCGCACGCAATATATCTTGAAGTTTTTTTGCCGCCACCGTCACTGCATGTCCTTCACCGCCAGCATTGCTATCCTGTACTGAAGTGGTTATCTGAATTTCCAGATCAGTTGCAACAAATGAAATTTCCGCGTTCTTTCGTTCTATGAGTACGTTCGAAAGTATAGGTAACGTATGGCGGCGCTCGACAATTCCGGTAACCGTTTGCAACGGTTTAAGCAACATATCCCTATCGGCTTGTATCAGTTTCATTTATTTAACATCCAGATAATCGTTAATAAAGGTGGGTGAAGTCCGGTATAAATAGAAAAATATAAGTGAAATTAATTGCTTAATTATTATTTCTTATCTGTATCGAAGTGGTATTGCCTGTGGATGGTTTGTGGACATAATTAGGATATGTCACAACGAGAAAGTTATCCCCAAATCATACTGACGTTATTCAACCGCGAAGAATGTGCAACAAGGTATTGAAGTCGCGGTTTATCTCTGGATCAGATGCCCGTAATTCAGCAATTTTACGATAGCCATGCAGTACGGTCGTGTGATCCCTGCCACCAAAGGCTTCGCCGATATCGGGCAAACTCAGGGGTGTTAATTCTTTGGATATGGCCATGGCCATTTGCCGGGGCCTTGCAACGATGCGTGAGCGTTTCTTGGAGTACATTTCCGCGACCTTGATTTTATAGTAGTCCGCCACGGTTTTTTGGATATTTTCAATGGAAATCTGGCGGTTTTGCACCGCCAGCAAATCTTTCAGCGCCTCTCTTGCCAGGTCCAATGATAACTGATGGCCGGTAAAGCGGGAATAAGCGAGCACCCGTTTCAGCGCACCTTCGAGTTCACGTACATTGGAGCGGATATGTTTGGCGATGAAAAAAGCCACGTTTTCGTCCAGAACGATTTTTTCCATCAGTGCTTTTTTTAAGAGGATGGCAACGCGCATTTCCAGTTCCGGTGGTTCTACCGCCACTGTCAAACCCCAACCAAAACGGGAAACCAGCCGTTCTTCCATACCGGAGATTTCCTTCGGATAGGAATCGCAAGTAATAATGACTTGTTTATGTGCTTCAATTAACGCGTTAAAGGCGTAAAAGAATTCTTCTTGAGTCCGGTTCTTGCCACCAAAAAACTGGATATCATCGATAAGCAGGAGATCCAGAGAATGATAGTATCGCTTGAAGTCGTCGAAGGCTTTATGTTGGTAAGCCCTTACTACGTCCGAAACATATTGCTCTGAGTGGATGTATCTAACTTTGGCGGTACTGTTTTGTTCCAGCACAAAATTACCGATGGCTTGAATCAGGTGGGTTTTTCCCAAGCCCACGCCGCCATAAATAAAAAACGGGTTGTAAGCGATACCCGGGCGTTCCGCAACCTGGATTGCACCAGCCCGCGCCAGTTGATTCGCTTTTCCCGTGACGAAGTTATTAAAGGTAAAGGAGGAGTTGAGCCGGCTCGGATTTTTTTCCTTGAACGCTTTTTGTGTTGAATGTATCGGCGCAACAAAGGCCGCAGGGGATGCCGGTGTGACAACAGCATTGCCCGCGGTTGGAGTCGTCGCCTTTGCGGAAGCCGGGTCAGCAAGATTTAATTGGAAACGTATGGTTTGCGAAAAATGGTTTTCCGCCATTTGTTCAATGCGGGATAAAAAGTGGTCTTTGACCCATTGCATGACAAACCGGTTTGGGGCGATAAGTATGGGCTCGCGGGAATTGTGTGATAAGTCCAGGTAGAGGGGTTTAATCCAGGTATTGAATTGCTGGGCGCTCAATTCTTTCTCAAAATGCTCAAGACAGGAAAGCCAGAAATTGTGCATTGCCGGAGTTTCGTAAGGGCTTATCGGGGAGAGGAAACGGAAATTCGAGGACGGCGATGAACAATATATTCTAGACCCTTCCGGTCGACTTATCCACAGGTCGGGAAAAAAATATAGGTTGACACCGAGCTCTGTCAAGGGTTGTAATGCGAGGTTTTATTTATTGGCCTCAGGGGGAAGAGATGAAACGCACTTACCAACCGTCCGTGACACGGAGAAAGCGGACACACGGCTTTCGAGTTCGCATGAAAACCACTGGTGGGGCGTCTGTTATCCGTGCTCGCCGTGCCAAGGGGCGAGCCCGTCTGGGTGTATAGGTTTAACAATCCTAAAAATCCAATTCGAGGAATTGTACTATCCGCTTTCCGAGAAGCCACCGGTTGCACCGGGCAGAAGAATTCTCCTCGGTTATCCGGTTCAGATGTTCTGCCAGCGGCGAATTTATTCAGATTTTTGCTAAACCCAATAACCTCGTCCATTCACGATTGGGCTTAATAGTCGCTGGTAAAGTCGAACGGCTGGCGGTGAATCGCAATAGAGCCAAGCGATTGCTGCGGGAGGTATTTCGCGCGCGACAACAGGATTTGGCTGGCCTGGATTTGGTGATACGTTTGCGTTGCCAAGTTTCCCCGGGCAGCGCAGTGAGGATGACAGAGGAAGCGGAGACACTTATGCTTCAATTGCAGCGATGTCGCGGATAATTATTGGCTTCATCAAGCTTTACCAGTATTGCCTGAGCCCGTTTTTTGGACCCTCGTGCCGATTCAGCCCATCTTGCTCCCATTATGCATGCGAGGCGCTGACCAGGCATGGGTTACTGCGGGGAATCTCTTTAAGCGTATGGAGGATATTGCGTTGCAATCCATGGGGTCGTGGCGGACATGACCCTGTCCCTTAGGTTTATCAACCTTGAATAATTTCCGATACGCACTATGCGTATCGCTAAAAAAATAAAATCGCGAAGCAAGATGGATACAAAAAAACTCGTACTTTTCATCATTTTTTCTACGTCAATGTTATTCCTGTGGGAGGCATGGCAGAAGGAACAATATCCGCCATCCCCGGCAGTGGTTGCGACCCCCGGGTCGGCAAAAGATCAGCCTGCGCGTGCTCAGGATGAGACACCGATCCCCGGGGAAAAACTGATTTCGGAGTTGCCGGCAAAAGGCGAATCCTCCGCACAGGATGGTGCTCCCATGAAAGCCGCGGGGAAACTGGAATCAGGAGAAAAGATTGTAGTCAAGACAGATATGGTAATAGCGGAAATCGATACGGCAGGCGGTGATCTACGTCGTCTTGAGTTACTGCTTCACCCGGATAGAGAAGATAAAACCAAGTCTTTCGCATTGCTGCAAAACCAACCGGAGCATGTTTACGTAGCGCAGTCGGGGCTGATAGGAGAAGGGTTGCCCAGCCACAAGACGCGCTATACCGCGGATGCTGGCACTTATAGTCTGGCGGCGGGACAGGATAAAGTCGAGGTGCGGCTCCAAGCGCCCGAGGCGGACGGCGTTCGCGTGACCAAGGTTTATACTTTTCATCGCGGCAGTTATATCGTCGATGTTGGCTTTGAGGTTGTTAACAATCGGGATACGGCGATCCAGCCCTTCGCTTATTTCCAGATGTTGCGCGATAGCAGGCCCCCGGTTGGTTCGTTCTTCATGGTCCCCACCTATACTGGGGCGGCGCTTTACACCGAGGAAGAAAAATTCAAGAAGATCGAATTTTCGGCGCTTGACAAGGGCAACGCAACCTATCCTAAAAACGCCGATAATGGCTGGATTGCAATGCTACAGCAGTATTTTCTTACTGCCTGGCTGCCCAAAGCCAACTCATCGCGTGAATATTATGCGAAGCGCCTGGGTGAAAACGAATATTCCGCCGGCGTAATCGTGCCGGTAGGGCAGATCGAGCCGGGGAGTACCACCAATGTTACCGTACCTCTCTACGCGGGTCCGGAGGAACAGAGCAAGCTTGCAGCGCTTGCGCCGGGACTTGATCTTGCGGTGGACTACGGCTGGCTAACGGTGATTGGAGCGCCGCTATTCTGGCTGCTGTCACTGTTTCATTCCTGGACCGGAAACTGGGGAGTGGCGATTATTCTCCTGACAATGTCGGTCAAGCTCGCATTTTTTCCCTTGTCTGCAGCAGGTTATCGTTCGATGGCGAAACTGCGCGTTGTTACGCCCAAGCTCCAAAAGTTGCGCGAACAGCACGGGAACGACCGTCAGCGAATGCACCAGGCGATGATGGACTTCTACAAGAAGGAAAAAATTAACCCGATGGGGGGTTGCCTGCCCATCCTGGTCCAGATCCCCGTATTTATCTCGCTTTACTGGGTGCTGCTTGCAAGCGTGGAGCTTCGTTACGCGCCATTTGCGCTATGGATAGAGGATATGTCGTCGCCCGATCCCTACTATGTGCTGCCGGTCCTGATGGGCATTTCCATGTTTATACAGTCGAAGCTCAGCCCGCAAGCCACAGATCCCATCCAAGCCAAGGTCATGCAGATAATGCCTTTTGCCTTCAGCGTCTTCTTTTTCTTCTTTCCCGCTGGGCTCGTGCTGTATTCGCTGGTGAATAACGTGCTTTCTATCGCCCAGCAATGGCAAATCACGCGCATGATCGAAGGGGCGGCGGCCAAGTCCGCTACCCCGGCAATCAAGAAGAAATAAAGCCATTGAAGATCCGCATCTCTTCCAACTGCCAGCCGCTACCCGGTACGGAAATAGTTAACGTTTAACTGGCCGCTTCCGGCGTACATTCGCCCGAATGGGAAATAATGACATCATTGCCGCCATCGCAACGCCGCCAGGACGGGGCGGCATCGGCATAGTGCGGATCTCCGGCAAAAATCTGCAACCCGTAGCGCTCAAGATTATCGGCTGTATTCCGGAGCCGCGTTATGCCAGCTTGAGCAGATTTCTCGATGAAAGCGGGCGTGCCATAGATCAGGGCATTGCGATTTATTTCCCCTCTCCCCATTCATATACCGGCGAAGATGTGCTGGAACTGCAAGGCCACAGCGGCCCTGCGGTAACCAATCTGGTGCTGTCGTGCTGCCTCGCCGCCGGTGCCCGATTAGCGCAGCCGGGAGAATTTACGCTGCGCGCGTTCTTAAATAACAAACTGGACCTTGCTCAGGCGGAAGGCGTGGCTGATATCATCGACGCGAGTACCGGCGAGGCAGCCCGCTGTGCCTTGCGCTCTTTGCAAGGAGAATTTTCCACCGCGATACGCACGGCGGTGCAAGCGCTCACTAACCTGCGGATGCGCATAGAAGCGACGCTGGATTTCCCGGAGGAAGAAATAGATTTTTCCGGGCAGAGGGATATTTATGCCAGGCTAGGAGCCATCCAGATGCAACTGGAGCATATTCTCGCGTCAGCCCGGCAAGGCAGCCTGCTGCGAGAGGGGGTGCGCGTGGTGCTGGTGGGGCAACCCAACGTCGGCAAATCGAGTTTGATGAATCAGCTGGCTGGGGAAGAGGCGGCTATCGTCACGGAGGTTCCCGGCACCACGCGCGATGCCATTCGACAAACAATCGAAATAGAGGGCGTGCCTCTATATCTGGTGGACACAGCCGGATTACGGGAAACAGACGATGCGGTGGAAAAAATAGGTATTGCCCGCACGCGCTCGGCTATCGAAAAAGCGGATCTGGCGTTGTTGCTGATAGACGACAGCTTGGGCGTTACCCCGGGGGATCAATCGGTACTCGATAGCCTTCCCGCCGGGTTGCCGGTAATCCGTGTTCATAACAAAATAGACCTGTTGAACAGGCTCCCGCACATCAAAGATTGCGAAGGTCAGCCGGAAATCTACCTTTCCGCCAAGACCGGCGCAGGGGTCACATTGCTCCGCCGAAAGCTGCTTGAAATGGCCGGCTGGCAGCCACATTCCATGGGGGAAGGCATCTTCATGGCGCGTCACCGACATCTGCAGGCACTGACGGAAGCAAGAGAATATCTCAAGGATGCGATCGGCCTGGCCGAGCGCGGGATTCAACTGGAGCTGCTAGCCGAAGAGCTGCGGCTTGCGCAATGGGCCCTCTCTTCGATTACCGGCGAATTCAGCGCTGATGACTTGCTTGGCGAAATATTTTCCCGCTTTTGTATTGGGAAATAATGTTAATTCTGAGGGCGTTTAAGGACAGCTGCAGTAGTCTCCAAAACCCGCATAGTGGTTGAGATCGAATTTGTAACCCTCCATGATGTCGTCTCTTTGGAAATCAATCTGGGGTAGAAATAGTAGAATGGATATGGCCGGCCGTCTCTTGTAATGAAAACATCGGTCCGAATTTTTGATCTGCCTAAAGACGACACAAAGTTTAATGGAGAAAAGCAAATGGTAGCAAAGGCAGATGAAACGCATTGGACACAGGTTGCCCCTCAGTGGATTGCATGGGCTCGTTCCCCGCAGCATGACGTCTTTTGGGCATATCGCGACGCATTGGTCGAGTTCCTTGGCCCGAATGCTGGCGACGCGCTCGAAATCGGCTGCGGAGAAGGCCGCGTTAGTCGCGAACTGAGGAAACTCGGTTATCGCGTCACGGCGACTGACGCCGTTGCCGCCATGGTCGACGCCGCACGACAATCCGATTCGGCCGATCAATATGCCGTTGCAGGAGCGAGCGATCTTCCATTTGATGATAAACAATTCGATCTGGTGATGGCCTATAACGTCCTGATGGACGTTGATGATGTATCGGCAGCGCTACAAGAGGCCCGGCGGGTGATGAAGCCGAAGGGCTTGCTGTTCATATCGCTCGTTCATCCATTCCGCGATCGTGGCCGCTTCGCAGGTCCTGAGCCAGATGCCGCCTTCATCCTCGAAGGTACCTATTACGGCAGGGAGCGGTTCGAAGGTGAGGAAGAGCACAGTGGATTACGTATGCACTTCTCCGGTTGGTCGCAACCTTTGCAGGACTATATGGCGGCAATGGAGAAAACGGGCTTGGCAATCGCCTCGCTGCGCGAGCCCGTGCCCGATAAAGCGGCTGAAAACCGTCTGCGGCAATGGACGCGGATACCGCTCTTTATATGGCTGAAGGTGCGTATATTGTGACAGCGTCCAGCAGAGATCTGCAAGCGCCCCGGCGCAGGGTCGAAGAGCAGGTTCGGCCGGTGTTTCACGTGAAACATTCACAAGGAAGGGCTGATAAGCCAAGGTCAGTTTCCCAGACGGGAAGCTGAGCGGCCCTTACGCCATATTCTATTTTGCCGTAGAATGCCTTTCCTTTCCATGGCGTTTCACAAGCGCCATAAGCGGCGACACCAATGACTTTTTCTGAAAATTTCGATGTCATCGTAATTGGCGGCGGGCATGCAGGCACCGAGGCGGCTCTTGCCGCCGCGCGAATGGGGCAAAAAACGCTGCTGCTTTCGCACAATATCGAAACTCTGGGCCAGATGTCCTGCAACCCCTCCATAGGGGGCATCGGCAAGGGGCATCTGGTTAAGGAGGTTGATGCATTGGGCGGTGCAATGGCTGCCGCCGCCGACGAAGCCGGCATCCAGTTTCGCATCCTCAATTCGAGCAAGGGGCCGGCGGTACGCGCGACGCGCGCCCAGGCCGACCGGGTACTCTATCGTCAGGCGATCCGCCACCGCCTGGAAAGCCAGCCAAATCTGTGGCTGTTTCAGCAAGGGGTGGACGACCTTACGCTTGAGGGTGACCGCGTCACCGGAGTTGTGACCCAGTTGGGGATAAAGTTTTCAGCGCGCGCCGTGGTGCTGACCGCCGGTACGTTTCTCGCTGGACTGGCGCATGTCGGATCGGCTAATTTTCACGCCGGGAGGGCCGGCGATCCGCCATCCATCAGTCTTGCCCTGCGTTTGCGCGAAATGAAACTGCCGGTAGGGCGGTTAAAAACCGGCACGCCGCCGCGTATAGACGGACGTAGCATAGACTACTCGGTGATGACCGAACAACTGAGCGACAGCCCTACGCCGGTCTTTTCCTTTACGGGTAGCGCCGCCCAGCACCCCCGTCAGTTGCCGTGCTGGATCACACACACGAATCTGCGCACGCACGATATCATTCGGGATGGCCTGGATCGCTCGCCGCTGTTCTCGGGCGTAATTGAAGGTGTGGGACCGCGTTATTGCCCTTCCATCGAAGACAAGGTGGTTCGATTTTCTGCCAAGGAGGCACACCAGATCTTTCTTGAACCGGAAGGACTGACCACGCATGAGGTATACCCCAACGGAATATCAACCAGCTTGCCATTCGATATCCAGGTTGAGCTGGTACATTCCATCAGGGGAATGGAAAAGGCCCATATCACCCGTCCTGGTTACGCGATCGAATACGATTATTTTGATCCGCGCGGGCTGAAAAGCTCACTTGAAACCAAAACAATCGAGGGGTTATTCTTCGCCGGGCAAATCAACGGTACTACCGGCTATGAAGAGGCTGCCGCGCAGGGATTGCTGGCCGGCATCAATGCGGCACTTAAAACGCAGAACCGTGATGCATGGTGTCCGCGCCGCGACGAAGCCTATCTGGGGGTTCTGGTGGATGATCTCATTACGCGCGGTGTTACCGAGCCTTACCGCATGTTCACCAGCCGGGCGGAATACCGTTTGCAACTGCGCGAGGATAACGCGGACTTGCGCCTTACCGAAACGGGGCGCAATCTGGGCGTGGTGGACGATGCGCGCTGGACCGCATTCGATACCAAGCGGGAAGCGATTGCTCGCGAGCAAGATAGATTGAAAACCGTCTGGCTTAGTGCGAAGAATTCCAGGCCTTCGGCAGGCGCGGAGGAGGTGCTGCGGGTGCTGGGCAAACCCATCGAGCGTGATTATTCCCTGCATGAGCTGCTACGCCGTCCCGACGTCTCCTACGCGAGCCTGATGACGCTCCCCGGGGCCGGCGAAATTGTCTCCGATCCACTGGTTGCGGATCAGGTTGAGATTCAGGCGAAATATCATGGTTATATTGAGCGGCAGAAGGATGAAGTGGCGCGTAACGCGCATTACGAGGAAACCCGTTTGCCGCAAGATCTCGATTATGCGACCGTGCTTGGTCTTTCAGCCGAGGCACAGCAAAAATTAAATCAACACAAGCCGGAAACAGCGGGGCAGGCGGCACGAATTTCCGGCATTACGCCGGCAGCGATTTCATTATTGCTGGTGCACGTGAAACGCGGTTTTTCTGCTCCAAAAAAAAGAAAAACGCATGAATTCAACGGCATGTCTCGCTAACGGAATCCAAGCGTTGGGGCTTGCGCTTCCGCAGCAAACTCAAATCCGCTTGTTGGAATATCTTGCCTTGGTCAGAAAGTGGAACCGGGTGCATAATCTGACGGCGATACGTGAACCGGAAACGATGCTGATTCGGCATCTGCTTGATAGCCTGTCTATTTTGCCGTACATCGCCGGGCCGCGCGTCATCGATGTGGGCAGCGGCGCGGGTTTTCCGGGAATCCCTTTGGCCTTGGCACGGCCAGACTGGCATGTGGTTTTGCTGGAAAGCAATCATAAAAAAACTGTATTTCTTCACCAGGCACGTATCGAATTGGCGCTGAAAAATGTTGAGGTAGTGGCCGAGCGGGTCGAAAATTTTCACTCGACCGACGGGTTCCATACGGTAATTTCGCGCGCTTTTTCCGATCTGGGCGACTTTGTCAATCTTGCGGGGCATCTTTGCGCGGAAGGGACCAACAGCGGCAGGCTTGCGGCGATGAAAGGCGTTTATCCCGACGAGGAGCTGGCACAATTACCGGCACAATTCGTGGTTGAGGACGTATTATCAGTTGCAGTTCCCGGCCTTGAGGCAAAACGGCACCTGGTTATGATGAAGCATGTGTGAGCCGTTAGCCGATCGTCATTAATAGGCATTCCACATTCCACCGTCACTTTGTGTTGTTTGATTATTTGGTTTCCGGCAGTGCCGGTTTTGGGAGCGGGCGGTGGCAAGAATTCTGGCGATAACCAATCAAAAAGGCGGGGTGGGAAAAACAACAACCAGCGTTAATCTGGCCGCGAGCCTCGCAGCTGCCAGGCGCCGTGTGTTGCTGATAGATCTGGATCCGCAGGGTAACGCGACCATGGGAAGCGGGGTGGACAAGCGCACCCTGCAACATACGGTTTATCAAGCGCTGCTGGGTAGTCAGCACATCGCAGAAGTGCGCGTGGTCGATACCAAGGGTAAATATGACCTGATTCCCGCCAATCGTGAGCTGGCTGGTGCTGAAATAGAGATGGTGGATTTGCCGCGGAGAGAAATGCGTCTGAAAGAAGCTTTGCAGGAAGTGGAAAGTGACTATGACTTTATTCTCATTGATTGCCCTCCAGCGCTCAATTTGCTTACGCTTAATGGCTTGTGCGCCGCCTATGCGGTAATGATTCCAATGCAATGCGAATATTATGCGCTGGAGGGGCTAAGCGATCTGGTCAATACCATAAAAAAAGTACGCGCCAATCTGAACCCGGTGCTTGAGATCGAGGGACTGTTGCGCACGATGTTCGACCCGCGCAACATCCTTGCCCAACAGGTATCGGAACAGCTGCAGCAGCACTTTGGCGACAAGGTCTACCGCACCGTGATTCCACGCAATGTGCGGCTGGCGGAAGCACCGAGCTTCGGCACCCCGGCGCTATATCACGACAAACTGTCGAAAGGGACGCAAGCTTACCTGGCGTTGGCGGGAGAAATGCTTAACCGGCACGCCACCGGCACAGCATCAGCATGAAAGCTTCCGAACAAGGATCAGAAATAAAGGAAGACCTGGAATGGGGCAGAAGACGATGAAATCGAAGGGATTGGGAAGAGGACTGGACGCGCTGTTGTCGGGTGACGTCGAGAGTGCCAAGGCTGGGGAGTCGCTCCGGAATTTGAAAATATCGCTGCTGCAGCCTGGCAAATATCAGCCGCGTACTCGCATGGATAAGGAGTCTCTGCTGGAGCTTGCCGAATCCATCAAAGCACAGGGCGTGATGCAGCCCGTGCTGGTCCGGCCCGTTTCTCCCGGGTGTTACGAAATCATCGCCGGAGAGCGGCGATGGCGGGCAGCGCAAATCGCCGGACTTGTGGAAGTCCCCGCCCTGATCCGTGAAGTGCCGGATGAGGCTGCGCTGGCGATGTCGCTTATCGAGAATATTCAGCGCGAGAATTTAAATCCGCTGGAAGAAGCGATGGGCATTCAACGGCTCATTAAGGAATTCGGCATGACTCACCAAGCAGCGAGCCAGGCTTTGGGCAGTTCACGGAGCGCGGTATCCAACCTCTTGCGGTTGCTCAATCTGCCGGCGCCTGTACAGGAATTGTTAATGCAGGGAAAAATCGACATGGGGCACAGCCGGGCGCTGCTCTCATTGCCGCCGGCCAAGCAAATAGAAGCGGCAAATCTCGTGGCACACAAGCAGCTTTCGGTACGCGAGACCGAAAGACTGGTACATCGAATAGAACAGCCAATAGCAAAACAGCGTCCCAAACACGATCGCGACTTATTGCGCTTACAGGAAAATATTTCGGCGAAGCTCGGCGCGCAAGTCATCATCAATTCCGGGAAAAAGGGCAAGGGAACAGTGATAATTCATTACAGCAGCCTGGAGCAATTGGACGGCATCTTGTCCCGGTGGTGAGCTTTTTAGAGAGAGCCATTTCTCACGCATCCCCTATGACCTGGGCTTCAGAAATTGGAAGCGTGCCACACAATGCTCACTAAAGGATACCCGTCTGTTTGCTTATGCAATATAGGTAAAGGAGCAGAAAGGGTTCGTTGCTGTTATTCGCTTGGAATTAGCATACCGGAGTACCGCAGCATCTTATATTCAATTTGCATCGGCATTACCGGGAGTTTCGTCTGGGCTCCCAACGAGTGAGTGGTTCAGGGCGATTCACGAATGCGCGAATGCAGTGTAAATTGGTGCTAACAGCCGCCGGCAGTTGCCGGACTTAAGGAACTGTCGGCTGAACGTGAGGCCCGGTCTGTCTTCCGCCATTTTTTTCAACCAATAGAACAAGCTCTTGCCTTCAAGATCGCCTGAATTCGGCCTTAACAGCCACCCCTTCCCTTTGATTCTTCAAGCCTGCCAAGCTACTATTCCGGCTCCCCGGTTCCGACAAACTGCTTGACTTAGGACATCTTCGGGGATAGTCTTTACAGGGTTGTGGGTATGTAATGTATTGGTAATGTAGTGGGCGTTACGCG
>NZ_FMVQ01000007.1 GCF_900102495.1 Nitrosospira sp. Nl5
ACGGGAGATCAGGTCGTCCAGATCGGCTTTCAGGTTGGAGAGCTCGTCGCTGGCGGCTTCGCCTGCCTTGCGTGTCGCCCTGCCTGCATGATTCACCGCGTTTCTTGCCTCAGCTTGTGCCTCACCCGTTTTGTTGGTGGTATCAGTTGCCATGGTTCACTCCTTTTTGTCATTGAAAATATGCGTATTTCAGCATCCAGTTTCCCGCAATTGGCAACTGCAGTATGTACGATGACACACATAATCGAGTTGATTTCACTGTTCCGATTATCCACTCTTTATTCTCATTGCAATTTTTATTTGATAGGCGTGGGGCATGTTGATACTTCAAGCGTTCAAATTGAGCGAGCCGCGGCAAAAATGATATAATCCAGCGCTAATCCGGACTTACGGCTACTTTCCCGTTACCGTGACCGGATTAAATTCGCAAATCCGTCAATTCCAAGGGTGCTCTCCGGTAGAGCGACTATGGCGGATTGAGGCTCAACCCTAGAGGAGAAATTCATGTCAGTAACCATGCGACAAATGCTCGAGGCGGGCGTCCATTTTGGACATCAAACCCGTTTCTGGAATCCAAGAATGGCCCAGTATATTTTTGGCCATCGTAACAAGATTCATATCATCAATCTGGAAAAAACCTTGACGATGTATCAGGACGCGATGAAATACGTGCGTCAGCTATCGGCTAACAAGGGCAATATTCTATTCGTTGGCACCAAGCGGCAGGCGCGCGATATCGTGCGTGAGGAAGCACTCCGCTGCGGTGCGCCCTACGTTGATCAGCGCTGGCTCGGCGGGATGCTGACCAACTTCAAGACGATAAAACTTTCCGTCAAACGCCTGCATGAAATGGAAGCAATGGCGGAAGATGGCACTCTCGACAAGCTTTCCAAGAAGGAAGCGCTGGATATCCAGCGCGAACTGGAAAAGCTGAATCGCAGCCTGGGCGGTATCAAGGACATGAAGGGAATTCCCGATGCCATGTTCGTGATTGACGTGGGGTATCAGAAAGGTGCGATCACCGAAGCCAAAAAACTCGGTATTCCGATAATTGGTGTCGTAGATACCAATCATAGTCCTGAGGGATTGGATTACGTAATCCCCGGCAATGACGATTCCAGCCAGGCGATACGCTTGTATGCGCGCGGCGTGGCCGATGCCATTCTGGAGGGGCGCAACCAGATTGTCCAGGAAATCGTCAGAAACGAAGCGGACGAGACTATAGCAGCGGAAGAGTAATCGAATACGCAGCAAGCGCAGATAGGGGTGCATGCATTTTCTTTTTCCAGTCGCGCTGATTCTACAGAGCCTCGCCCGAGCGTGGGTAGCGGAGGCATTTTAGCTAATTTTGTATTTGGAGAGAGTATGGCGGATATTACCGCGCAAATGGTAAAGGAGTTGCGGGACATGACCGGTCTGGGGATGATGGAGTGCAAAAAAGCGTTGACCGAAACCAGCGGAGACATGAAAGCGGCAGAGGATCTGTTGCGGATCAAGAGCGGCGCCAAGGCGAGCAAGGCCGCCACGCGCCTGGCGGCGGAGGGCATGATAGGAGCGTATGTCGCACCTGATGGCAAGAGCGGAGCGTTGGTGGAAGTCAATTGCGAAACCGACTTCGTTGCCCGAAACGAGGATTTTATCAATTTCACCCGCGACCTCGCAAAGTTGGTGGCAATGAAAAGTCCGACGGATACGGAAGGATTGGGCGTCGCTACCTTGCCAAATGGCAAAAATGTGGATGAGCTTCGAAAAGCCCTGGTAATGAAATTGGGTGAAAATATCAGTATACGCCGCTTCGCGCGTCATGCGGCCCAGGGACGTCTTGCTTCATACCTGCATGGTGCGAAAATCGGTGTAATGGTTGACTACACCGGCGGTGATGAGACGCTGGGTAAGGATTTGGCGATGCATGTTGCGGCTAGCAAGCCGATTTGCGTTTCAAGAGAGCAGGTTTCATCCGATCTATTGGCACGTGAGCGACTGATCTATACCGCGCAAGCGGCGGAAAGCGGAAAGCCTGCCGATATCGTTGCAAAAATGGTAGATGGCCGTATCGCGAAATATCTCGCTGAAGTGACACTGCTCGGCCAGCCTTTTGTCAAGGACCCGGATCAAACGGTGGAAAAGCTGCTTGCGGCAAAATCCGCCAAAGTTAATGGGTTTACTTTGTTCGTTGTAGGGGAGGGTATTGAAAAGAAGTCTGGCGACTTCGCTGCCGAGGTAATGGCCCAAGTGAGCCAGATCAAAGAAGACAAGGCCTCGCAATCAAACTAAAGATATGCCATGACGACCACCGCTTATAAACGTATTCTGCTGAAGCTTTCCGGCGAGGCCCTGATGGGTGACGATAGTTACGGCATCAATCGCGTCGTCATTGAGCGAATTGTCACAGAAATCAAGGAAGTGAGCCAGCTAGGCGTCGAAGTGGCTGTCGTCATCGGCGGGGGCAACATTTTTCGCGGCATGACTTCGGCTGAAGATGGTATGGATAGGGCCACCGCCGATTATATGGGTATGCTGGCTACAGTCATGAATGCCCTGGCACTGCAGGATGCCATGCGCCGCAGTGGGCTGATAAGTCGGGTTCAATCCGCGCTACGTATTGATCAAGTGGTGGAACCATATATTCGCGGTAAAGCCATACGCTACCTGGAGGCGGGGAAAGTAGTAATTTTTGCCGCTGGTACCGGCAACCCCTTCTTTACCACCGATACAGCGGCCGCATTGCGCGGAATGGAGATGAACGTGGATATCGTGCTCAAGGCGACCAAGGTGGACGGCGTATACACTACTGATCCCAAGATAAATCCAAACGCCATTCGCTATCAGAACCTGTCATTTGATATGGCTATCGCTCAGAACCTGAAGGTGATGGATGCTACCGCATTGACTTTGTGCCGCGATCAGAAGCTGCCGCTCAATGTATTCAGCATCTTCAAGGCCGGCGCATTGAAACGGGTAGTGATGGGTGAAGACGAGGGGACGCTGGTGCAGGTTTGAATTTCTCTTGCCGTCTTAAATTTTAACAAAGAAGAATCTGTGCGTTCATTTCGCCTTTTTTGTCGTCAGTACATTTTCCTGAATCTGGCGGTCGACCGCTCATTTTTCAATTTGGTGTTATGATTTAATAAGACTTTTGCGTCATCCCGTCCAACTTCCGGATTTAGGATTATGATCGCCGATATTAAGAAGTCCACTGAACAAAAAATGCAGAAAAGCCTGGAGGCACTGAAACTGGATCTGGGCAAGGTACGAACCGGCCGGGCGCACACCGGTCTGCTGGACCATATCACGGTCGACTATTATGGCGCCCCCACGCTCATAAATCAGTTGGCCAATGTGAACTTGGCGGATGCTCGAACTATCACGGTTGCGCCTTGGGAAAAAAAGATGCTGAGCGCGATTGAAAAAGCGATTCGCAATTCCGACCTGGGATTGAACCCCGTAACCGTGGGCGAGATGATTCGGATACCCATGCCACCACTTACCGAGGAACGCCGCCGCGACTTAACTAAAATAGTGAAGCATGAAGCTGAAACCGCCCGTATAGCGATGCGCAATGTACGCCGCGACGCGAATGCCCATTTGAAGGAGTTACTCAAGGAGAAAAAGATCGCGGAGGATGACGAACGCCGTGGCCAGGATGAGATTCAGAAACTTACCGACCGTCACATCGCGGAGATAGACAAGCTGCTGCAAACCAAGGAAGCAGAATTGATGGCAATCTGATGTCAGGCGTCCGGCTACCAATCCAGCTGTCCTCCCGGCAAAGGCGTTGGCGCTCGTCCGCCGACTCGCTCCCGACGGAGGTGGGCAAAAAATATACCGCAGATACTTGTTTAAAAATTATTTCTGGGAAAACGAAGTACTTGCAACAACGCTGGGTAAAGCAGCTACTCGCGAAGCGGATATCCGCAATTTTAGATTTGAGACGCTCTTAACTCAACTGAACCTTCCATGCCTCTTACCACCAGCTCAACGCGCGAAATACCCGAAACCGGCATGATTCCCCGGCACATTGCCATCATCATGGATGGCAATGGCCGCTGGGCGAAAAACCGCTTCATGCCCCGCGTGGCAGGGCATAAACGCGGGGTGGAGACGGTGCGAACCGCTATCAAGGCCTGTGTTGAGCGCGGTGTGGAGTATCTTACTTTATTCGCTTTCAGCAGCGAAAACTGGCGCAGGCCGGCAGATGAAGTCACTTTTCTCATGCAACTTTTCATCACCGTCCTAGAGCAGGAGGTTGCCAAGCTGCACGAGAACGGTATCTGCTTCAAAGTAATCGGTGACTTGTCAAAATTCGAGCCTAATATCGTCGAATTTATTCGTAAAGGAGAGACGCTGACTGCGGCTAACACGCGGTTTACACTAACCATCGCAGCCAATTACGGCGGACGATGGGATATCATGCAAGCGATTCGCAAAATGCTGGGACAGCGCCCTGAATTGGCAACCTGTTTCGACGAAAAAGACTTGATGCCATATTTTGCATTGAACTATGCTCCCGAGCCTGATCTGTTTATCCGCACCGGTGGTGAAAAGCGCATCAGCAATTTTCTACTATGGCAATTGGCCTATACGGAGCTGTATTTTACCGATACCCTGTGGCCGGATTTTGATGACCGCGCACTTAACCTCGCCATTCAATCCTATCAGAAACGAGAGCGCCGTTTTGGACGCACCAGTGAACAGCTTCAAATAGTACAGCCTCCCCATGAGGGAAGAGAAATTGCCGCCAAAAGAACGGCGTAGCAGTTTGTCGGACTCGAAGGAAATCGGCTGTAAAAGCATCTGGCCGCTCCATGTTTCACCGCTTTTCCAGCTAATAGAACAACTATTAGCCTTTCAAAACCCTCAGAACCGATCCTCTCCCAGTCAACTTTTCGCTTCGATTCTTCAAGTCCGAGAGGTTCCCGGCTTCTATAATTTCCTCCCCGGTAATATTTTTTGCCCAGACTTTTCCCGTCATGCTTAAGACCCGGATTCTTACCGCCGCCACCTTGTTATTCTTTTTTTTGGCAGCATTGTTTTACTTATCGGCAATTTTCTGGATGGTATTGCTACTTGCGCTGGCAGTGGCTGGCTCACGGGAATGGAGCACGCTTGCAAAATTTTCCACTCCCTACACTATCGCTTATCTGCTATTAACCGTAATACTGGGAGGAGAACTTCTATTCTTATTGAGCGAAAAAGTTTTGGCCGATCCATATAGCAGGTCATTTCTGTGGCTTTATGCCGGTTCGCTGGCCTTCTGGATGCTGGTCGTCCCCTTTTTTTTGAAATCAAACCGCCCACTCAAGAACCCGGTCTTACTGGCGTTAACGGGCTGGCTACTGCTATTGCCGACCTGCCTCGCCCTGTACCAGTTGCGAGCCATTAATCCGCTACTCCTGCTAGGTTTCATGGCTACCATTTGGATTTCGGATACTGCCGCGTATTTTACCGGGCGCGCGCTGGGGAAACATAAGCTTGCGCCGAGTATCAGCCCCGGCAAGACTTGGGAGGGTGTAGCGGGAGCGCTAGTCGCGGTTTCTATTTATGCGCTGGCATGGAGTCTCGTCGTCGGAGAAGAGGCGCGCATCACGTTACTGGCGCCATTGCTGCTGGTGCTTGCGATGATGGGCATTATTGGCGATTTATTCGAATCCCTCATGAAACGCCATGCCGGGGTAAAGGATAGCGGAAATATTTTGCCCGGCCACGGTGGTATACTTGATCGTATCGATGCGCTCACCTCAACCCTGCCTATCGCTGTTTTGTCACTTCTATTTTTACAGACTCAACTATGAAAGCCGTTCGTCATCTCACCATTCTTGGTTCTACCGGTACCATCGGCGTGAATACGCTGGATGTGGTTGCACGTCATCCTGACCGGTTTCATGTTGTTGCCCTGACCGCCAATAACAATGCAAAAAAAATACTGGAACAATGCCGTCGCTTCCAACCGCGCTATGCGGTAATGCTGGATGCAGCAGGCGCCGAATGGCTACAGGCAGAAATTCGCACGGCCGGCCTTGCCACTGAAGTGCTATCCGGTATCGAGTCGCTGGAGAAAGTGGCGTCGCTTCCCGAGGTGGATACGGTGATGGCGGCGATTGTCGGAGCCGCCGGTATACGTCCTACGTTTGCTGCCGCTGGCGCAGGGAAGCGTGTGCTCCTTGCCAACAAGGAAACGATGGTTATGGCCGGGCGGATTTTTATGGATGTGGTCAAACACAATCGGTCCACTTTGCTGCCGATAGACAGCGAACACAATGCTATCTTCCAGTCGCTGCCGCAGAACTTTTCAGGGGATCTGGGAGCGGTCGGGGTACGCCGCATTCTGTTGACCGCGTCAGGCGGGCCATTCCGGCAATTATCGTTAAGCTCGCTGGGAGAAGTAACGCCGGGACAGGCTTGCGCCCACCCCAATTGGGTCATGGGGCGGAAGATTTCGGTGGACTCGGCCACAATGATGAACAAGGGTTTGGAAGTCATCGAAGCACATTGGCTATTTGATGCCGCTCCCGATCAAATCCAGGTAATCATCCATCCGCAGAGCATTATTCATTCCATGGTTGAATATGTGGATGGTTCGGTGTTGGCACAACTTGGCAATCCTGATATGCGAACCCCAATTGCGCATGCCCTAGGTTTTCCGGAGCGAATCGAAACTGGAGTGGCGTCGCTGGATATGTTCAAAGTGGCCCGGCTCGATTTCGAAGCACCCGATTTTAAGCGCTTTCCATGTCTGAGGCTTGCATACCAGGCGTTGGCCGCCGGGGGTAGCGCGCCGGCAATACTCAATGCAGCAAATGAAGTGGCGGTGGAATCTTTTCTCAAATGCCGGATGCCATTTACCGCGATTCCAGCCATGATTGAAGAAGTCATGCGAACAGTTTTCCGCAAGGAAATCGCCACGCTTAACGATGTATTGACAGCGGATAGCGAAGCGCGTGAAGCCGCCCATGAATGGCTGGCATGCTTGGTATAAATTGCCGGAATCATTGGCCTTCGGACGCGCCATCGGCGCCCGCTACCAGCCGTTGCATATAATCCGTCCAACTGCCGGATGCGGAATGGATACCTTGCAGGCCAAAAACAAGGTGGTGGGGCGACGTGGACGTAACCCAAACCGTGGCAAGGATTTCAAGCGCAATATACCTTCTCTCGCCGTGTGCGACCATGACTGATATCAGGAGCAGCGGGCGGAATGCCCGCAAGCGGCTGGTAAATTCATCGCAACTGGTCTACACGCCCTTGCTCGCGCCATACTCGATAGCCCAGTTGACCGTTTCTTCCCGTCTCTGCTGTTTTGATCTCCTTCTTCACGAGAGGACAACGCATATCGTCAATTTGCTGAAACCCCTTTTGGCTCACGATTGCAGACATGGGGCAACGGTATGACATTCTTTTTTACAATAATTGCTTTTGTGGTGGCTTTGGGTGTGCTGATTGTATTTCACGAATTCGGCCATTATCTGGTGGCACGCTGGTGTGGAGTCAAGGTGCTGCGTTTTTCAGTCGGGTTTGGCCGACCTTTGTTGAGCAAGCGCTGGGGAAAAGATCAAACCGAATGGGTGGTTGCTGCCGTTCCCTTTGGCGGTTACGTCAAAATGCTGGATGAGCGTGAAGATGCAGTCCCGCCCGAGGATTTGATGCGATCATTCAACCGCAAGCCGGTTGCACCTCGGTTCGCAATCGTCGCGGCAGGTCCAATTGCTAATTTTTTGTTGGCAATTGTGCTTTATTGGTTGCTATTCATGGTGGGTGTCAGCGGTATGAAGCCGATTCTGGGGCCGGTAACTCCCGCAACACCCGCCGCCTTTGCGGCTTTCGAGATGGGCGAGACCATAACAAAAATCGGAACCGAACCTATTGCGTCGTGGCAGGACGTCCGCTGGCTGCTATTGTCGCATGCGGTGGACAGATCGCCCGCCGTTACCGTGGAAGCTCTTGGCCAGAGCGGAGAAACAATCCGGCATCAGCTGGATTTAAGCCGCATTGATGCTGACGACCTGGATGGAGATTTTCTGAAGAAGATCGGCCTGAGCAGTTATCTGCCACCAATAAAACCCATTATTGCTCAAGTCATTCCTAATAGCGCCGGCAGCCGCGCCGGTTTGCTGGCGGGGGATGAGATCCTGGCGATAAACGGTAGGGAGATTACTCTTTGGGAAGAGCTGGTAGAGAAGATAAAAGCCAGTCCCGGAATCCCATTAGTGCTGGAGATTCAACGTGACAAAACGGCTATCGACATCGAGGTGATTCCCGATACGATTAACGAAAATGGAGAAAAGACCGGAAAAATCGGGATTGGGCCGCAAATTGATCATGATGAACTGGAAAAACTCCTGATAGAAGTCAACTATCCAGCCGGCACGGCCATGATCCTGGCAATCAAGAAAACATGGGAAACTTCTGTATTCACGCTGCGGATGCTATGGAAAATGGTGGCGGGGGAAGTTTCATGGAAGAATGTGAGCGGGCCTATTACAATCGCCGACTATGCGGGTAAGTCGGCGCAAATGGGGCTTGCTTCTTATCTCGGATTTCTTGCGCTCATCAGCATCAGTCTTGGAGTGCTGAATTTGTTGCCCATCCCCATACTGGACGGAGGGCATTTAATGTATTATGTGGTCGAAATTGTCAAAGGCAGTCCGCTTTCTTCCAGAGCCACCGAGATTGGCCAGCAGGTCGGGATGGTATTGTTATTTACCCTGATGGCTTTCGCCATATATAACGATGTCAGTCGGCTCATCTCCGGTTAAGTATGAATGTCAAGTATGAAAGTCAAATATCTCGTGGCGCTTGCTGCTGTCTTATGCGCTTCGGTGTCATGGGCGCGCGAGCCGTTCGTAGTTAAGGACATTCGGGTGGAGGGCATACAACGCACCGAAGCGGGAACGGTGTTCAATTATTTACCGGTGAAGGTGGGGGACGTGCTCGACGACGAAAAGGCCGCGGCTTCCATCAAGGCCCTCTATGCTACCGGCTTTTTCAAGGATGTGCGGCTGGAATCCGAAAATGGCGTGCTTCTTGTGGTGGTGGAAGAACGCCCGGCTATCGCCCAGATCACCATTGTCGGAGCCAAGGAATTCGAGAAGGATAAACTGAAAGAAGGTTTGAAGCAGGCCGGCCTGGCGGAATCACGCATCTTTGACCGCTCCATGCTGGACAAGGCCGAGCAGGAATTGAAGCAGCAGTACCTGAGCCGCGGCAAATACGCGGTAAAAATCACCACTACGACGACACCGCTTGACCGTAATCGCGTGGGAATCAACTTTCAGGTGGATGAAGGAAAAACCGCCAAGATTCGCAAGATCAATATCGTTGGCAATGAAGCTTTCAAGGAAAAGGACCTGCTGAGCGCGTTCGTATTGAGAACGCCTGGGTTATTGACCTGGTTCACCAAGGAAGATCAATATTCGAAGCAGAAGTTATCCGCCGATCTGGAGTCGCTGCGCACCTATTACCTCAATCGCGGCCACCTGGAATTCAGCATTGAATCCAGCCAGGTATCAATCACTCCCGACATGCAGGATATTTACATCACGGTAAATATTGTCGAGGGACCTCAATACAAGGTTTCCGACATCAAGCTTGCGGGTGAACTGCTGTTGCCCGAAGAGGAGTTGCGCAAGCTCATAAAACTGGGATCCGGGGACGTCTTCTCACGGGAGCGGTTGACTGAATCCGTCAAGCTCATTACCGACCGCCTTGGCGATGATGGCTATGCGTTTGCCAATGTCAATGCGTCGCCGCAACTGGACAAAGAAAAACAACAAGTAGGGTTTACGTTTTTTATCGATCCCGGCCGCCGTGTTTATGTAAGGCGCATTCACATCACCGGCAATAATCGCACTCGCGACGAGGTGATTCGCCGGGAAATGCGTCAGTTCGAAGGGGGGTGGTATTCAACCTCCAAGATCAACCGTTCCAAACTACGCATAGACAGGCTGAATTATTTTCTCGCTGTCGACGTGGAAACGCCAGCCGTTCCCAATACCACCGATCAAATTGACGTCAATGTCCAGGTCAAGGAAAAGGCCACCGGTGCTGTAATGTTTGGCGCGGGCTACTCCAACATGGAAGGTATAATATTGAGCGGTTCGGTCGCCCAGGACAACATATTCGGCACTGGCAAATTTGTCAACCTTATGGTCAATACCGGCCGCGTTAACAAGGTTTATTCACTATCGTATACCGACCCTTATTTTACCCGTCATGGAGTAACGGGAGGATTCGATATTTACAAGCGCGTTCTTAACACAAGTTCACTGCAGTCGGTGATGAACTTTAATACCGATACCACCGGCGCCAATTTCCGCGTCGGCATTCCGCTTAACGAAAATGATAGTGTCCAGGTCGGGCTGGGAGCCGAAAATACGGTCATCGAACTTGGTCCCAACAGTCCGCAACGTAATATCGATTTTGTAAATAAATTCGGAGAAAGTACCAACAATATACCTTTAACGGTCAGTTGGCGGCGCGACGGCCGTGACAGCGCTATCTGGACGACCTCAGGCCATACGCAGAGAGTATTTGCCGAAGCGGGCATGCCTGGCGTCGATCTCACTTATTACAAAGTGAGTTATGACCACAGTTGGTATTATCCTCTCTCGGATACTTTCACTCTTATGTTGAAAGGGGAGTTGGGATACGGGGATGGTTATAACGGAAAAGAGCTGCCGTTCTTCAAGAACTTCTTTGCCGGTGGCAATACCTCGGTTCGCGGCTACAGGATCAGCTCGCTAGGTCCTCGTGACGATAATAATAGAGCGCTGGGAGGCAATATACGCACAGTGGGCAATGTCGAGATACTGTTCCCCATGCCCGGCATGAAGAATGACAGATCAGTGCGGCTGAGCACCTTTCTGGACGGTGGCACGGTATGGGGCAGTGGCGGGGCAAGACCGGAGCAGGAAGGGATGCGCTATTCCGCAGGAATCGCTGTGACCTGGATTTCTCCAATGGGGCCGCTCAAAGTCAGCGTCGCACAACCGATCAACAACCAGCCTGGCGACAATTTACAACGATTTCAGTTTCAGTTTGGGCAGCAGTTCTAAAAACGAACAATCGGGAGATAAAAGTGAAACACAAGTTTCAATGGCGACGAACCTTAACGGCGGCCTGCATCGTTCTTGCGTCCGTTAGCGGGTCCTTTGGCGCCTACGCAAATGATATCAAGATCGGTGTTGTCGATACCGAGAGAATTCTCGCCGAATCGGCGCCGGCAGTCAGGGCATTGAAAAAAATAGAAAAGGAATTCCTCCCGCGGGATAAGGAAATCAAGGAGATGGCTTCGCAGGCGAAGGCCCTTCAGGAGTTGCTGGAAAAAGACGGCAAGACCATGCCGGAAGCGGATCGGCGCAACAAGGAGCGCGATCTAGCCAATCTTAATCGCGAATACCAGCGTGCCCAACGGCAGATGCGCGAAGATCTGAGCCTGCGCCAGAACGATGAAGTTGCCACGCTGCAACTGAGCGCCAGCAAAGCGATTCAGATCATCGCAGAAGCAGAGAAATACGATCTGATACTGCCGCTGCGGGACCTGGTATACCGCAGTCAGCGCATGGATATTACCGACAAGGTTATCAAGGCGCTGGCCGATAAGTAGCAATACCCTTCATGTTCAAGGTAATTGTCCGCGAAAGACGTAATTACTGCCTGCACATAATGATAGAAAAAGATATCAAAGATTAAAGGAAGAAATCGTGAACACCATGGATATCCACGAAATTCTGAAATATTTGCCTCATCGTTATCCTTTCCTGCTGGTAGACCGGGTTCTATCCTGTGAACCAGGAAAAAATATCGCCGCGCTCAAGAATGTGACCATTAACGAGCCTTTCTTTGCCGGTCATTTTCCTCATCATCCGGTTATGCCGGGCGTACTGATTATTGAAGCACTGGCGCAGGCCGCGGCGATTTTAACTCTCAAAACCATGAATATGAAAGCCGATGAAAATTCCATATATTATTTTGTCGGCATAGATCGGGCGCGTTTCAAGCAGCCGGTACAGGCAGGGGACCAGTTGATACTCAAGGCAACAATAGAGCGGCAGCGAATCGGAATCTGGAAATACTCCACTCAGGCGGAAGTGGAAGGCCGCATCGTTACCGAGGCCGAGTTGATGTGCACCGTGCGAAGCAAGCAGCCGTAGCCGGATTAAGCGCCACGGCAATCGTTCACATAAGTTAGGACGCCAGCAGTCTTTCACGTGTTAAAGCGCTGCAATCAGAGATCGAAAATGGGGAGTCAGGAATGCCGGTCGAGGGGTTTACCTGGATTTGCGGTGTGGATGAGTCTGGCAGAGGACCGCTAGCAGGACCGGTATTCGCTGCCTGCGTGGTGCTCAATCCGGACTATAAAATTGAGGGGCTGGCGGATTCGAAAACACTCAGCGAGGATAAGCGCAATAGCCTGACCCTTGCCATCAAGACATATTCGGTGGCGTGGGCCATCGCCTCAGCATCGGTTAGAGAAATCGACCGGTTAAATATCCTGCAGGCGAGCTTGCTGGCGATGAAACGCGCGGTCGAACGCCTGTCATTTATTCCCGACAGAATACTGGTGGACGGAAATCATCGTCCTCGCCTGAAGTTTCCCGTAAGCACTATTGTCAGAGGCGATAGCCTGATACCGGAAATTTCAGCCGCTTCCATTATTGCAAAGACGGCGCGGGACGCTGAAATGGTGGCATTGCATAAGCGCTTCCCACACTATGGCTTTGACCGGCACAAAGGGTATTCGACGGAGCAACACATTGCGGCATTACGTGTTCACGGCGCGTCGGTCGTGCATCGGCGCAGTTTTGCACCCGTCCGGGATGTGATGCCCAATGGTAAAGTTTAATCCCTTATGTGGGAAGGAACTTTATTCCCTTTCATCATTACTAATGTAATAATGCTTGCCCCCAGTCATTGAAATTCCCCCAGCGAAACTGTGAGTCCGGCGGTGTGTTGAAAACAATACAAGAAATGTTTAGGCTGATCGTGACGATTATTGCAATAACTTAAATTACAGATTGAATATTATGCGTATCGAAAAAGACATGGTGGTGTCACTCAGCTACGAGTTGTCGGACTCGGCTGGTAAAGTCATGGAGAAACCCAGTTCACCGATCAGCTATTTGCACGGTGGTTATGACGGAATCTTTCCAATGGTGGAAGAGAAGCTGCATAACAGGGAGGTCGGCTATAGTTGCTCCGTTTACATGGAGCCGGAAAACACTTTTGGCGAGTATGACAGTCAACTCGTACGCGTGGAGCCGCGCGATGCCTTCCCGGACGACGTCGTGGTCGGAATGCAGTTTGAAGGTGGTGAGGAAGGCTCCGATGAGGTCTTAATCTTCACGATAACCGATATCGCCGAAGACAAAGTGGTGGTGGACGGCAATCATCCGCTTGCCGGCATGACCTTGCGTTTCGATTGTACGGTTACCGAGGTACGTCCCGCTACCGCAGAGGAGCTTTCCCACGGTCATGCTCACGGGGCTCATGGGCATGAACATTGATTTCCCCGGACCTCTGCTGTAACTCCTTCTTGCTTGCTTCAACCACCCGGTAATTTAAAGCGGATAGATGGATTCGCGATCGTGGCGGCGTAACGCAGGGATTGCCGCTGCGGGCTATTCTTTCCCAACCGAGTTTTTCAGTACGTAGAGTTTTTCCAGCGCTTGTTTCGGGCTTAATTCGTCCGGCTCGATTGCGCGCAACAGCGTCAGAACGGTGTGCTCTTGTGAGGTTTCTTTCGTCATGTGGGCTGCTTCTGAAAACAAATCCCGTTGCGGCTGCCTGTCCACGCTTTCCTGCTCAAGTTTCACCAGGTATTTTCTTGCTGCTTTGATCGCCGGCTCTGGTATACCGGCCAGCGCTGCTACCTGGAGGCCGTAGCTTTGACTTGCGGGTCCCTCATTGACCGCATGCAGGAATACAATATGGTGTTTGTGTTCCACCGCTTGCAAATGCACGTTCACTGCCTGCGCGAATTCCTCGACCAGCCTCGTCAGTTCAAAGTAATGGGTCGCGAATAATGTATAGCTGCGATTCTTTTCCAGCAAATGGCGGGCAATTCCGAATGCCAGCGCCAGACCGTCGAAGGTGGAAGTGCCGCGTCCTACTTCATCCATCAGTACCAGGCTTTGCGCAGTGGCGTTGTGCAGGATATTGGCAGACTCGGTCATTTCCATCATGAAAGTCGAGCGTCCTCCGGCAAGGTCATCGGATGCGCCGATACGGGTAAAAATCTGATCCAGCTGGCCAATGCGCATCCTTTTTGCAGGAACGAAACTCCCACAGTGGGCGAGTAGCGCGATTAGCGCGACTTGACGCATATAAGTGGATTTCCCCCCCATATTGGGGCCGGTAATAACGAGCATTTGCCGCCTGCGATCACTGCCAGAGTCGCATGCGCCGAGCCGTGCATCGTTGGCGATGAAATTCTCCACCTGTTTTTCAACCACCGGGTGACGCCCTGCCTCAATCTCGATAAGGGGTTCGCCGGTAAAAATCGGTGAGATGTAATCGAGCGTGAGCGCGCGTTCGGCGAACGCAGCCAGAACGTCCAGTTCAGCGACACTCCGGGCAACTTGTTGCAAATGGCCGATGTACGGCGATAGAAGGTTCAGTAGCGCATTGTATAAAAATTTCTCTCGTTCCAGCGCGCGCTCCTGAGCGGACAGCGCCTTGTCCTCGAAAGCCTTGAGTTCCGGCGTAATATAGCGTTCAGCATTCTTCAGCGTCTGTCTTCTGCGATAGTCATCGGGGATTTTTTCACTGTGAGCGTGGGTGACTTCAATATAAAAACCATGCAAACGGTTATATTCCACTTTGAGATTCGAGATGCCGGTGCGCGTTTTTTCGCGCGCTTCGAGCGCCAGCAGAAATTCGCCGCAATTATTCTGGATGGCGCGTAGATCATCCAGCTCGCCGTCATAGCCATCGGCAATCACTCCTCCCCCGCGCAGCACAACTCCTGGCTCTTCGCGCAACGATGCCTCCAGAAGTCCGACAAGCGCCGTATCCGGCACCATCAGCCGTGCCAGCGCAGCAATATGCTCGCTGGCTGGCGCGCCAATGGCGGCAATTGCATCGGGCAACCGCTTCAGGCTGTCACGCAATCCCGATAAATCCCTGGGACGGGCGGACGCCAGCGCGATACGGGCAGTGATGCGCTCGATGTCGGCCACATGCCTCAGGGATTCGCGCACCGGCCGGTACGGCTCCAATCCAGCTTCCCCGATTAAGAACGATACGCCATCGAGCCGCTTTTGAATGGTCACGCGGTCGCGCAGCGGATGATGTAGCCAGTGCCGCAGCAAACGGCTACCCATGTTGGTTGAACACGTATCAAGCAGCGATAGCAAAGTGGGCGATGTTGCGCCAAGTATGGTTTCGGAAATTTCCAGGTTGCGGCGGGTGGCCGCATCCATGCGCACGTAAGCACTGTCCCGCTCCACCTGTAGCGCCTTGATATGGACGATACCTGTGCCCTGCGTGAGGCGAGCATATTCCAGCAGCGCGCCCGCTGCGCCGAGTGATGCATGCAAACCGTCGCAGCCGAACCCTGAAAGATCACGGGTTTCAAATTGCCGGGAGAGAATGTGAACAGCGGCATGAACATCGAACTGCCATGCTGGTAAACGCTTAAGGGGCAATTTTTGAAGCGTGCCCCCATCATTGAGACCGGCAAGCGTGTCCAGCGATTCCGGCAAAAGAATTTCCGCAGGTTTCAGACGTTCGAGCTCTGCCGCCAGATTAGCGGGCGAAGTCTCCATCACGCTGAATTGCCCCGCCGCTAGGTTGAGCCACGCCAATCCCAGCGTTGTTTCATGCACGAGCAACGCAAGCAAAACGCTTTCGCGCTTTTCTTCCAGCAGCGCCGCATCGGTCAGCGTCCCTGGCGTGATAATGCGGGTGACCCGGCGCTCCACGGGACCCTTGGCAGTAGCGGGATCGCCAATCTGCTCGCAGATTGCCACTGATTCCCCAAGCCCGACGAGTTTTGCCAAATACTGTTCGGCAGAATGGTAAGGCACGCCGGCCATCTTGATCGGTTCCCCCGCCGACGTGCCCCGCCGCGTCAATGTAATATCCAGCAGCCTGGCCGCTTTTTCCGCATCCTCAAAGAATAGTTCGTAGAAGTCTCCCATGCGGTAAAACATCAGCATGCCGGAATGCTGCGCCTTGATGCGCAGGTATTGCTGCATCATGGGAGTATGATCTTTGTTCAAGAAACTTCCTTCTGACTGCATGATTGTTCGCGATCTGATGAGGGTGCCAGCGATATCCATTACCTGCTTTATCAAGTACCGCTGCGGTAGCAGTAAATGATTTACGGAGAGCGCTTGTGGCCGGGCCGCTATGATTCCGATATGTGGATAGCCTCTTGCTGCCTCCAGAATTCCGGAATGTTCTGATGGTAGCGGCGCATCACCAGGTTTGCCACTAGCCCGCTCCACCCCGTTTGATGGGAAGCTCCCAGGCCCTGCCCGGTTTCACCGTGAAAATATTCATGGAATAGCAGCAGTTCCCGCCAATGCGGGTCGGTCTGATGCGGACTATCTGCAGGAAAGGCCGGGATCAAGTCGGATTCGTCGCGCCGGAAAATATCCGCGAGCCGCTCGGCCAACAGCGTGGCCGCGTATTTTAGATTTATCTCGTAGCCGTTCAGGCACGGCGCCGGAAAAGTAAATGCGTCCCCCAGGTAGCGATGCATCTTTTCGATAGACTGAACCAGCAAATAATTGGTTGGCATCCATACCGGCCCGCGCCAGTTGGAGTTGCCGCCAAACAGGGGCGAGTGGGATTCTCCCGGTACATACCGGATGAAGGCGTTGCCGATTCCGGGGATATGTTCCGCATTGTGGTTTGTCGCATGGTGCTTGGAGACGCTGCGTATGCCGTGGGGAGATAAGAACTCCTCTTCGTCGAAAATACGCGGCAGCATTTTCAGGAGCATGGGGGCAGTTACCAGCGACAGCAGATGTTCGCCACGCTCATTGGTATGCACCGGACACGCGCATATGACGCTCCCATCAAACATGCCACCCTTGTGTTCCTGGAGCAGGGCGTTAAAGCGCGGACAATTCGCGAGCAATCGCTTATCCACCACCTCGCAGGCAAACAGCGGAATAATGCCGACCCAGGAATAAACATCGATGCGGTTTTCCGTGCCATCCGGGTTGACCAGGAGATCCTTAAAGAAGCCATCCCTGCGGTCCCAAAGCGATGCGCCCGCACCGGTATGCCCGGCAATGGCGTTGCCAATCGCCAGGAATTGGTCGTAGCTCTGGATAGCAATGTCTTCATAGGCCGGGTCTTCAACGGCGATTTCGAGCGCAATGACGGTAAGTTGCAGGGAAAACATCGCCATCCAGCCGGTAGCGTCGGCCTGCTTCAACGAATAGCCAGGCGGCAGCGGCTGCGAGCGGTCATATACCGAGATGTTGTCGAGCCCGAGAAAACCGCCTTCAAACACATTCGTGCCGTTGGCATCCTTGCGATTGATCCACCAGGTGTGATTCAACAGCAGTTTGTGCAGCACACGCTTGAGAAAAGCGATATCGCCCTTGCCACGTTGCACGCGCTCCGCACGGAACACCTTGAGGACCCCCATCGCGTGCACCGGTGGATTCACGTCGCCGAATGCCCACTCACAGGCCGGAATCTGTCCGTTGGGGTGCAAATAATTTTCATGCAGCAGCAGTTCGATTTGATCCTTGGCGAAATCCACGTCGATGAGCGCAAGCGCGGCACAATGGAAAGCCAGATCCCAGGCGGCAAACCAGGGAAATTCCCAAGTGTCCGGCATCGAAATCACATGGCTCGCCTTGAGATGGCGCCAATTGTGGTTGCGCCCATGTTTTCTCGATGGTGGTGGAGGCACCCGGTCACCCTTCAGCCACGCGGACACATCATAGTGAAAGAACTGCTTATTCCAGATCATGCCCGCCAATGCCTGGCGCAGGATATGCTGATCCTCTGCAGCAGCCTCCGGTAGCAGGCCCAAAAAAAAGGCATCGGCTTCCGAGAGGCGCTGGGCAAAGACCTGTTCGTGATGGATGAATGGTTGAGCCAGGGGCGTGGCCGATAAAACCAGTTCAATCGTGCCGGTCTGCCCCGATGCAACCGTGAGCTGGTGGGCAGCGCCAAATTTGGTTCCCTGCAGATCCGGATTCACCGCTGCCTGCTCGCCATTGACAAGGTAGCGATGAAATGCGTCTTTGACATAAGGTCCGTCGTTGGGCAAGCCCCACAATCGGGAGCTGTTGCTCTCATTCTCGGTATAGAGCACGCCGGCCCGCTGCTGCCCATAGAGACTATATGTCCCCAGCACCGGGTGCCTTGCAGCAACCGCCCACGCGGCGCCGCAAGGGGCGGCTATGGCGTGCAGAAATGGTTTCCTGGCGCCTTTCTCCGACCACGACCACGTATTGCGGAACCAGAGCTGCGGCAATAGCCATAATGTAGCGTCGTTTTGCCCTCGATTGCTGACGACGATACGGATGTGCAATTCTTCGGGTAATGCCTTCGCATAAAGTATTTCCACGTCCCAATAGCTTCCCCCGGCGAAAGCCCCGCTATCGATCAGGCCAAACGGCGGGTCTTGACGCGAGCGGCGCGCGTTCTCCTCCATTAACCGGGCATAAGGAAACGCGGACTGGGGATACTTGTAGAGATAATGAAGCCAGGCGTGCGAAGGGGTGGCGTCACGATAGAAATAGTATTCTTTCACATCCTCGCCGCGGTTACCCTGATTGCCGGTGAGACCGAAAGCGCGTTCTTTGAGAATGGGGTCCTTACCGTTCCACAGCGCCAGCCCGAAACAGAGTTGCTGTGTCTTGTCCGAGATGCCGCCCAATCCGTCCTCATTCCAGCGATAGGCGCGAGAACGGGATTGATCGTGATCAAAGTATTCCCAGGCATTGCCGTCCGGACTGTAATCTTCGCGCACGGTTCCCCATGCACGCTCGGACAGATATGGTCCCCATAAATGCCAATCTTCTGTGGCGAGCCGCTGGTTTTCCAGCCGCTGCTGCTCCGCATCCGGTTGGTTGGACATGTCATTACTCCTCTTTTTCTTTTGCCCTTGCTGCGTCTCCGAAGCCGGACGTGCTTCACATCAGGTCGCCGATGACAAAGCATCAGCGGTCCAGCCGGAACGATTCAAGATAAACAAACCCGGACGGTTCAACCGCACCGCTGCCAGCAACTGGTTAACGGCGGCCGGCCTGTAGCGGACCGCAACAGATTGCACGATCGAAACCGACGAAATCCGGCAGTTCTGTTTGCCGACTATGTCGGACTGCTCCCATGAATGGGGCCGTTCTCAGTTTGTTTTTAGCTCTCGTGTCAGGTGCGGTGCAATCACTTGCAGCAGTTGTCCAAATATTTTTGGATTGCCGGCAAGCAGATTGCCGCTATCCATATACGTGGCGTTGCCCTCCAGATCGCCTAACAGTCCGCCCGCTTCAGTAATGAGGAGGCAACCGGCAGCGATGTCCCACGGCGATAGACCCATTTCCCAGAAACCGTCGTAGCGTCCCGCGGCGAGGTAGGCCAGGTCCAGCGCTGCCGAACCGGGACGACGAATGCCGGCGACCCTGGGCATGATGTCCTTGAACATGGCGAGATAGGCCTCCGCATGCGAAAATTCACGAAACGGGAAACCGGTGCCGATCAGGCAGTCTGCGAGTTGCGTCCGCTTGCTTACGCGCAGCCGGTGATCGTTGAGATAAGCACCGCGTCCGCGGCTGGCGGTGAATAATTCATTGGCGGAGGGGTCATATACGACTGCCTGGACCGGTATGTTTTTATGCATCAGCGCGATCGACACCGAGTACTGGGGAAAGCCGTGAAGAAAATTGGTGGTGCCGTCGAGCGGGTCGATAATCCATTGGTATTCGGAATTTCCCGGATCACCTTGAGCACCACTTTCTTCTGCTAGAATCGAATGGTTGGGGTAGGCATCCAGCAGCACTTTGATGATGGCATCTTCCGCCGCGCCATCCACCTCACTGACGAAATCATTATGCGCCTTGCGCGAAACGTGCAACAAATCGAGGTTCTGCGCGGCACGATTGATAATTCCGCCTGCGCGGCGCGCGGCTTTGACCGCTGTGGTGAGCATAGGATGCATTTTGTGGATTCAGAATTAGGAGAGTGCGATTTTAACCCAGATAATCCATCAGGACGCGAGATGATGGCGAGGCAGTCTACAAGACGGTTTTTGTTGGTCGGGAGAAGTCTATCGCCCGCTCTATGGAGGCCGGACAAACGGCAAAAATGGCCGCAAGCTGGCCGTACTCGGGCAGGCTTGAGGAGCCGCTGCATGGATTATTTCTGATGGATATCCGGGTTTAATATGAACCCCTCCTGCCCCCTTGATAACGTCCGCGTGGTGTTAAGCCATCCCAGCCATCCCGGTAATATCGGCGCAACGGCGCGGGCAATGAAAACGATGGGGCTGTGCTCGCTCTATCTGGTGAACCCCAAGTCATTTCCCGACAAGGAAGCGGAAGTACGCGCTGCCGGAGCGTGGGATGTGTTGAACAATACGAAAGTTTGCGCAAATCTTGACGAGGCTTTGCGTGATACGGTTCTGGCGGCGGCAGTTACCGCTCGTCCGCGCGATCTCTCCCATGAAGTTTTTGATGCACGCCACGGGGCAGTGGAATTGATCGATCATGCGCGGCAATATCCGGTAGCTCTGGTTTTCGGTACGGAAATGTCCGGCCTCACCACGATGGAAGTGAGCAAGTGCCAAATTGTTGTGCATATTCCCGCCAACCCAAACTACTCCTCCCTTAATCTCGCCAGCGCCGTGCAGGTAATGGCGTATGAATTACGCATGGCCCTGCCGGAACCCGGATCTGTTTCTCCAGCGTTAAACAAGCCGGCAAGTTTCAATGAGATTGAATTATTTCACCATCATCTGGAACGGGTTGCGATTCGTAGTGGTTTTCTGGATCCGCGGGAACCCAAACGATTTACGCAGCGGATGCGGCGGTTGTTTGCCCGTGCCCGATTGGAAAAAGAAGAAGTGAATGTACTTCGAGGCGTCTTGAGCACCCTTGAAAAATGGATGTAACCTCACTCTCTCCGGGGATGAATTTTAAGCGCCGGCTGCATGCGCATGAGTCCACTTCTTGAATCGTAGGGATGCGTTCGATCCCGGCCACTGGAACAAAATAGTTGACCGAGTTAAAGGGACTTTATATACTTGACCAACATTGTCGGGTATTAACTACGATGATTCAGCAAATTTGAACGAGATATTAATTCTGTTGGGAGCAAAAAATGCGATTGACGACCAAGGGGCGTTTTGCGGTAACGGCGATGATTGATCTCGCCTTGCACAGTGGAGAAGGGCCTGTTACGTTGGCGGGCATCAGCGAACGCCAAAAGATTTCACTATCTTATCTGGAGCAATTATTCGGAAAACTGCGACGCAATAAATTGGTAGGCAGCGTGCGTGGTCCAGGTGGTGGTTACTGTCTCGCGAAACCAATGAGTGAAGTATCTGTCGTTGATATTATTCTGGCGGTGGATGAGCCAATTGATGCGACCCAATGCGGGGGCAAGGAAAACTGCCACAATGACCAGCGTTGCATGACGCACGATTTGTGGGCCAGTCTCAATGCCCGGATACGTGATTACCTGGCGCTGGTCACCCTGGAGCAACTGGTGGCAAGCCCTAAGGTGAAGGATATTGCGGTATTGCAAGACATGAGAGCATACAAGCGACCAGAAGAAACGGCGCTGGCTTAACCTGAGTGCGAGTGCGAGGTTTCATTGCCGATAGCGTATCGAGAGTTGGATTTTCTTTGGAATCGAGGCGCGCCAAAGAATGGCATTCCGCGAGAATGAAGAATAAGTGATGCACGTATATTTCGACCATAATGCTACAACCGCAGTCGATGACCTGGTGCTGGATGCGATGCTGCCGTATTTTCAAAAGGAGTCCGGCAATCCTTCCAGCCGCCATGCTAGCGGCATGACGGCCCGCCAGGCGGTGAACCAGGCGCGGGAGCAGGTGGCGGACGCGATTGGCGTGCAGCCCGCACAAGTGGTTTTTACCAGTGGCGGGTCGGAGGCGAATAATTTGTTCATCCACGGGGCGGCAGGCTACCTGAAACCGGCGAGCGTTGTCGTTAGTGCGGTTGAGCATCCGTGTGTCATGCGGGCGGCGCAGGAATTGGCACGCAACGCAAACGGGAGGTGGAACTTGCGGCGCCTGGCGGTCGATAATCTGGGCCGGGTGAATCTGGCTGACGCCGATGACGCCATGAGGGAGCAACAGCCTGGCCTGGTGTCGGTGATGCTGGCGAACAATGAAACCGGTGTCATTCAGGACGTGTCCGCAGTTGCAGAGAAAGCCAGGGGACGCGGGGCATGGATGCACACCGATGCGGTACAGGCATTTGGCAAAATCCCGGTGGATTTCACCTCGCTCAAGGTACACGCCATGACGCTGTCCGCCCACAAGATTTATGGTCCCAAAGGCGCAGCAGCACTGATCATGGACAAGCGGCTATTGTTGAAACCGCTGATTTACGGGGGTGGCCATGAGAACGGGTTGCGCTCCGGTACCGAAAATGTTCCCGCCATAGTGGGATTCGGTGTCGCTTGCGGATTAGCTAAAACGCGGTTAGCGGAAAGGACTGCGCGTATTGTGGCCATGCGTTCGCGGTTGGAACAGGGCTTGGTTGAAATGGGCGCTGTTATTTTCGGTTCTGGCGCGACACGTCTTCCCAATACGTGCTACTTCGCGTTGCCGGGCATCGAAGGTGATACGCTGGTGGTTCGTCTCGACAAGGCCGGTTTCGCAGTAGCGAGCGGCGCCGCCTGCTCCAGCGTGAATCCTGGCCAAAGCCACGTGCTGGAAGCGATGGGAGTGGAGCCGATGTTGGCGCGTTGTGCGGTCCGGGTCAGCCTGGGCAGTAATAATTCCCTGGCGCAAGTGGAAACTTTTCTTAAAGCCCTGAGCAGCGTGGCGGACGAGTTGAAACGGATGAATCTGGTTACAATTTGAATAAAGGAGTACATGCCAAAACGGGATCTTCAGTCCATGTATGCATCCAGCAGAGTCTTCGGTCTGCAGGATGGTGCACAGATGGTGAAAGCGGTGTAGAAGCTGAATGGTCGTGCACTCAAGTTACCGCTTCTGATACGTCAAGGTTTGATTCAATGGTTTCAATCATGCATGCCCAGCGGTTTTCATATCTCCTGCAATGGTTTTCCAAGCTGCCGCACCCCTGGTAAAAGTTGCAATCTTTTCCACCATGTGATGAAATTTGAGGGCGGTATTTGTTATCTGGCAGCCTTTCCGACTTAAGGAAATCGGCTACAAAAACGCTTGACCGGTCCCTATTGCGTTTTTTTCACCAGATTGACCAGCAAGATCGTCAGAATCTATCTTCGTCCGCTCGTCTTTTCGCTTCGGTTCTTCAGGTCCAGCAAGCTGCTGGCCTGTCTGGATACTCATTTTGTTCTGACGATTTAATCTTTATGTGTAGAATCACCTTAAAGAATCCTTTCTCGAAAATTTTTCACATCGAGAATCTCTCTTAAGAATCTCTCTAAAAGGGGTATAAGTTGGCACAACCTAATTTTCAATATGAGAAACGTCAAAGGGACTTAATTAAAAAGAAGAAACAAGAAGAAAAAAGGCAGCGTAAGCTTGATAAAGCCAAGATACAGTCCGATGAGAACACGGATCAGCCTCTGAATACGGCGGATACGGAAGATGCAGGAAAAACCGGATGAATTCCCAGCGCGCTGCCGGACGGCGGATGGGAGGTTAGATTGTCGGAAAATCCGGCAGGGCTGGCGTAGAAGTAGAGGTATAAGGGAATGCTCGAAAGCAATTCACGCATTGTATCTGTCGTCCCTCAGCGCGGCCTCGTTCGTCTCACGCATATTATTTATCTGCTGCACGGTTTCAGTGTCTTGATGGGAATTCTCGGACCGGCGCTTATTATTACAACTTTCCTCACCGGCTGGCCTTCCATCATTGCGGTAATCATTAACTACGCAAAGCGCGATGACGTGCGTGGCACCTATCTCGATTCCCATTTCGGCTGGCAGATCCGCACATTCTGGTATACGTTGTTTTGGCTGGTGATTGCAGCGATTCTTTTCGTCACCGTGATTGGCATCATATTTGCCTACATTCTGGCTGTGGGCGCCGGTCTCTGGGTGTTCTACCGCATTATCCGCGGCTGGACCGCACTCAATGACGGCAAGTCTATGCCGGCCTGAACGACAGGCTGTCAGCGCCGTTCCCGTAATCCATCACATTTCGTCGTCATTTCCTATACGGCTTGATTGCAGCCTGCCAGGGACATGGTCCCGAATATCGGGATATTTTCATTCGTCATTGAGACTGTTGATTTCTCTCATTCGTATCCGCGACTAGCACTCCTGCTTTTCCATTGGCGAGCAGGCATAAACCGACTTCTTCGCCTTATGTGTGTCGCCGTACAGTCTTGAGTAATCGCGCTTATTAATATGACACGATCTTCAGCCACTTTTTAAGTGGAGGTAGTTCCAGAACGTCAACCTGTCGCACATACTTGAACAGGCGCAGGGGGAACGGAAGCGTAAGCTCGTACGCTGCGAGTGGAAGGTCGGCAGCGGCTAGAATAGTTAGGCCGGGTGGTAAGAGAAAAGGTGAGTCGCCTCCTTTTTTTACCGATCTTCGACGAAGAAGATTCATGGATAAAAAAAGAGTCTGAAGCGCTGCTAGTGCTGATATTGAGAGGTCCGTCATGTCCCTGTCCCAAAATCCGAGACAAAGCCCGAAGCAGAACAGGATACTTGCAGCACTATCCCTTGGCGACTATACGCGCCTATTACCTCTTCTTGAATTTGTGCACTTGCCGGTAGGCCATGCGATCTACGAGCCCGGCCTTCCGATTAATCATTTGTATTTTCCCGCCAGTTGTATTGCCGTGCGCCTGTATGAGATGGAAGACGGGTCATCCACACAAATTGGAGTCATTGGCAACGAGGGCTTGGTCGGTATCCCTTTTCTCCTTGGTAGCGAAACCAGTCCGGCACGCGTGATCGTGCAAAGCGCAGGCAATGCTTACCGCATTAAGGCAAGTTTTCTCAAAAAGGAATTTGAGGCAAGTGGAGAGTTACGGCGGCTTCTTTTGCGGTTCGCACAGGCGCTGATAATCCAAACAGAGCAGATTGCGGTTGGTAACCGATACCATACCATCGACCAACAGTTGAGCTATTTCCTGCTGATGAATCTGGATCGCCTGTCCGGTAACGAACTTCATGTCACGCACGAACAAGTTGCAATTATGCTTGGTGTCCGCCGGGAAAGCATAACGGTAGCCGCAAATAAATTACAAATGGCCGGCGCGATCCGTTGCAGGCGCGGTCATCTTGCGGTAGTGGACCGCCGCCAGCTGGAAGCTAGCGCAGGCGAGAGTTATATGCTGGTAAGGAAGGAGTACGAGCGCTTGCTGGGGCCTTTCCCCTCGGCTATCAACATTGCTTCCGACGACGTTTCGCAAAAAACGACCGAAGGATATTTTCAAGAAACCAGGCAGAGCTCTTTAATCAAAACCTGATGCCATTGCAGATGGTTCCGATTATTTTCTTCTGAGTCAGAAGCCTGCCGCAAATTGCTGCAAAGCGCCAGTACCCGTCCTTTTGACCGATAGAGTCCTATTGCTCTCCAAAATCCTTAATTCTCCTCATTCCGTCGTTTTTTGTTAATTCGCTGTCGGCGGGGCTAGCCCTGCCATTTTCCCACGCTGCTTCATTTCCCAGCCGCGATCGGGGAAATATTCGGGCCTAGTGTGTGCGGTGTCGTACAGATATGTCTCCATTAATGAGGAAGAATATGTAGTCGGCGTTACCAGCCGGATACCTGTAGCCGGATACCCATTTGGACATTATCCAAAAGTTGAAATACCAAGTCGATAATGGAGACCATGATGAAAAAGATGAATGTTCTGATACTAGGTTTGGGGCTGGTCAGTTTTGGCGCGGGAATGAACAGCGCCACGGCCCAGAACGACGACGAAGCGCGCTCGGCAAGCGCCCAATCGCGCGACGCTGTCGTCAGGGCTCAGACAGTGCGCGAGACCTCCGTGACGCGGCCCGAACAGAAGAAGAGCGAACACGACCGTTCCAACGTCTTTGCCGCGCCGAATGCGATGCCTTCTTCCCCCGCTTTTGAGAATCAGCCTGATGATGGAAAAATACTAGGATTCGATTTTTATCGTGATCCCTTGAATGCCAAGAAACCGATGCAAACGTTTGAAGAGACCATGAAAGCCGACGTGGCAGAGCGTGCCAAGGTCATGAAAACGCAGCATCAGCTACTGTTACGCCGATATGATCTGACACCAAGGCTTGATCCGGAGGCAAAGATGTCGCGCGGGAAGCCTTTGGCCGTGGGACCCACTGCTCGTCTAGCAGCCGGGATGAGCTGGGAAAAGCTGGCCAGTATGTCTCCGTCGGACATACGTAGCCAGAAGGTATTTCCATACCCCTCATTGCCTCATCCTAAACAATCGCCCGGCGGACAGGTTTTCCCTCAAGTTCAGGTTAATATGTTCCCGCGGCTGGAGCGGTTTGACGTCGAGTTTGATTTGCCCGACGCGTTCCTGCCCGAGTTTCCGCCCGCTATTTTTCTTCAAACCCGGCCTGAGCTGGGAGATGTTTCGCGCGGAGAGATTGTCTCGATCAACAATTTTTACCGTTTGTTCAAGGATATTCTGACGCCTGTGCAGTTGGACGGCCTGAGAATGCTGCTGACCCCTTTTCCACAAGAAGAGTTTAACCCTACCGATGATCGTAAAAGTAAGGAACCCAGCCTGGGGGTTACCTGTTTTGACTGCCATGTGAACGGCCATACGACGGGACAGTTCCATCTAAACCCTGATAACAGACCGGAGCAACGACGTTTCCGGCTGGATACCACCAGCCTGCGCGGACTGTATAACCAGCAGATTCATGGTTCGAAGCGCAGCTTGCGCTCGGTGGAGGACTTCACCGAGTTTGAGTTCCGCACAGCCTATTTCAATGGTGATCCAATTCATGCCATGAAAAAGGGTTTCACGATTTTCGATCGAATCCATGTGAGCCATATGGCACAGCTGCAGAACATGCTGGATTTCCCCCCCGCGCCAAAACTGGATAGCCAAGGGCGGCTCGATCCGGCCAAGGCAAACGAGAAGGAACTCCGCGGCGAGAAACTCTTTTTCGGGAAAGGCCAGTGTGCGGGTTGCCATAAGCCGCCCGCTTTCCTTGACCATCAAATGCATGATCTGAAGCTTGAGCGTTTTGTTAATGAGCCGGGTGACGGGCCAATGAAAACTTTCACCTTGCGGGGCATTAAAGACAGTCCCCCTTATCTGCACGATGGCCGTTTATTAACCCTCGAAGATACCGTTGAGTTCTTCAATCTGGTGTTGCAACTGAAGCTTACCGACGAGGAGAAGTCTGATCTTGTCGCCTACATGCGGCAATTATGAGACCGCTTTTACGACCAGCCGGATCTTTGCAGTTCAATGATGGCGTCATCCGATCAAAAGACGAAATAACCAAGGAGATATTTATGAGCATTTCCGCGACACCAGCACCGATAAACCGGAAGGAAGCACTTTCATTGAATGGCTCGTCTTTTCGCAAGCCCGTGAAAGCGGTACGTAAGGCAGTATTTCCGGTCGCGGGACTGGGTACCCGCTTTCTGCCCGCGACAAAGGCAATCGCTAAAGAAATGTTGCCCATCGTGGACCGCCCGCTCATTCAGTATGCTGTGGACGAAGCGGCGGCGGCTGGTATTGAAGAGATAATTTTTGTAACGCATCGCAGCAAGCGCGCCATCGAGGACCACCTGCATCGCGCAGTGGAACTTGAAGGCGAGCTAACGTCGCAGGGAAAATTTGCTTCATTGAAAATGTTACGGCAGTTAATACCGTGTGGTATTAAGTTCAGTTTTGTCCGCCAGGAAGAGCCCAGAGGACTGGGGCATGCAATTCTTTGCGCACGGCATCTGATTGGTGACGAGCCTTTTGCCGTGCTGCTTCCGGATGATCTGATTAATGGCCAGCCCCCGGCACTGGCACAGATGATTTCCCAGTATGAACGAGTGCCGAACAGCTTGGTGGCTATCCGATCGGTACCTCGCGAAGATACCCGCCGCTATGGTATTGTTGACGCGGTCCACCCGGATGCGGAAAGTTTTAGTACGAGGATTCGCAGCGTGGTGGAAAAACCTTCTCCTGACACAGCGCCATCGACCATGGCTATCGTAGGACGCTATGTTCTTTCACCCGCAATTTTCGAATGCATTGCAAATCTGGACCCAGGGATTGGAGGAGAAATTCAGCTCACGGACGGAATTTCACGTCTTCTGAAATCGGAACCGGTGATGACTTACCGCTATCAGGGTAAACATTATGACTGCGGGAGTAAAGCAGGCTTCCTGGAAGCGACGATGGCATACGGCTTGCAGCATCCGGAGGTAGGCAGGGAATTTCGTGAAACATTGCTGCGCGTCGCGCAACAACTCATTAGCGAGACTTCGTGTTCCTCTGATTCCGTAAGTAAAAACGAGCTGGATACGCGGCCGGCTGCAATGTTAAAGAGTGCCTGACTATAACGATGTTGTGCCAAATGTTCTGGACAAGCATGATCTGCCATAGGGTTATAGGCAGGTCCCATTGACTACTTCCAGTTGACTATCTGTAGGCGGGTGAAGCGAGTAGCGTACCCCATGCTGCGCTCATAAGGGCGTGTAAATAGAAATGGTTCGCTCGACCGGCTTTAACCGTTCCCCCCGGTCTTCGCGCCCATCGCTTCACCAAAGCGAACCGTTCGCCCAGGCGTCCAGCGCGGGTTAAACGCCATTTCGTTTTTGGGGAATAACATTACCACTGTCGAACCTAGCTGAAATCGGCCCATTTCATCGCCTTTTTTGAACATCAAAGCTTGTGAATCATATCGCCACTCCCGAACCTTGCGTCTACCGGGGGAATGTCGAGGATTGACCACGCCATGCCACACAGTGGATATGCTTCCTACAATAGTGGCTCCCACCAGTACTAATACAAACGGGCCGGAGGCCGATTCAAACACGCAAACCACCCGCTCGTTGCGCGCGAATAGCCCGGGCACGCCCCGGACCGTTCCAGGATTCACTGAAAATAACGTGCCGGGAATGTAAATCATCCGCGTCAACCGGCCGGCACATGGCATGTGAACCCGGTGATAATCCTTCGGACTCAAATACAGGGTCGCGAAGCTGCCGTCATAAAATTTTTCGGCCAATTCGCTGTCGCCGCCTATCAGGGCAATAGTGGAGTAATTATGCCCTTTAGCCTGAATTATCTGATTGCTGCGAATCACCCCTAATTGGCTTATGGCCCCGTCAATGGGGCAAATATAGCTCGCATCGGCAATGGGACGCTTTTCCGGTAACAACGCGCGCGTAAAAAAGTCATTAAACGTGCGATAGCTATGGATATCAGGATTAACCGCTTCGTCCATGTCAACCCTGTAATGCCTGACGAAACGGCGAATGGCAAATGTGGTAAGCCGGCCGGCATTGGCTTTGGCAAATTTGCCCGCCAACTCGGTGATTGCCTGCTTGGGTAGCAGATATTGAGGAAATACTGAAAGAGCAGTGAACACGTTGGGATACCTGAAGCAAAAATAGTGGGGAATTATAATAGCTTGCGTTAATTAAGTCTTAATATGATTGAAATGATCATGCCTGCCGGTTTACGAATATAAAACCGATCAAATCGGAACTTGTGTACGACACACCGCGTTGATTCGAATGTCTAACGTTTTTGCTTGCACGTGCTACACTGTTTTTTTGTACCGCCTTAAGTATCGTGCTGTCGGGCTATCGGGCAGTTAGGCTATCAGCTGCTATAGGTTATTTCTCTATGACAGAAGCTGACGACAAAAAATCCCTCCAAATTGCCAACATTCCAGGCAATTCTCCAATGGAAAGTTGCCTTCCAGATACCCAGTCGAGCGACAGATCTACGGGGAACGAGCCCAGACCATTTCCAGTAGTAGGAGTGGGAGCCTCGGCGGGGGGTGTGGAGGCTCTGCAAAGATTGTTCAAGTCTCTCCCTTCGACCCGTGGCATTGCTTACATTGTGGTAGTGCATCTTGCCCCGGCTCATCCCAGCCGCTTGGCCGATATTCTGGCAAAGAGTACTTCAATGCCGGTTATCCAGGTTCTCGGCGATATAACCGTTGAGCCTGACCGCGTTTACGTCATTCCGCCCAATCATTATCTTACTTTGGATAGCGGATTTCTACGTCTTCAGCGGATGCCTCAGCCACGTCCTTTGCCCAAGGCTATCGATTGCTTATTCACGTCGCTTGCGGAAGAACAGCAGGAACGGGCCATTTGTATCGTCCTTACCGGTGCTGATCATGATGGCACTGTGGGCCTCAAAGCCATCAAGGCAGCGGGTGGAATGGTTATGGCGCAGTTGCCTGAGACGGCCCAGCATCCCAGCATGCCGGAAAGTGCGGTACATACCGGTCTGGTCGACTATGTGTTGCCGATCGAAGAGATGGGGCAGACGCTTGCGCAATATATCGACAATTCCTCTTTATGGAAGTTTGAGCTCTCCGCGGCGCCGACGGACGAGGAAGTGCATGCGCTGAGGGAAATCGTTGCGCTGCTATGCACGCATGGAGGCGGGGATTTTCGGGGGTATAAAGAGGGAATGCTCATGCGCCGCACGAAGCGGCGCATGGCATTGCAGGGACTGACCAGCCTGGACGCTTATGCCGATTACCTGCGGAACGCTCCCCCCGAAATTGTGGCATTGGGCGCGGATTTTCTGATTAAAGTCACCGAATTCTTCCGCGAACCGCAGGCATGGCAAGCATTCGCGCAACAGGTTTTGCCAAAGGTTATCGAAACTCTTGTTCCCGGCGAAGCGCTACGCGCGTGGGTAGCTGGTTGTGCCACGGGAGAAGAAGCCTATAGCATGGGTATCGCCTTGCTTGAATTGATGGGCAAGGGTGGTTTGCGCATAAAACTGAATATCATCGGTTCCGATCTCGACCATGCATCCCTGGAGATTGCCCGGGCCGGCAGGTATCCGGAAAGCATTAGCAGGGTATTAAAACCCGAGTTGCTGGCTCGCTACTTTATCAGGAGCGAAGATGGCCAGTTCATGGTCCGCAAGGCACTGCGAGAATCTGTTATGTTTTCGCAGCATAATTTATTGGCCGATCCGCCGTTTTCGCACATGCACCTGGTGAGCTGCCGGAATCTTCTGATTTACATGAAGCCTGAAGTGCAAGACAAGCTTCTGCGGATGTTTCACTTCGCGCTAAACCCGGAAGGCTACCTGTTTCTTGGAAAGTCCGAAACAGTTGGCGAGCACCATGAGCTATTTACGCCGGTCGATAAGCAACACCGTCTTTATCGCTGTTTACCTACCGAGCGGAAGATGCCGGTCAAGCTCCCATTGGTACCTGACACCTTAACGACACGGCTAGGCTCAAATCTGGGGACGGGGCAGCCGCAGCGGGCGGCTCACGCCGAACTGGTGCGGGAGCTTCTGCTAAGGCAGCGCTCCGCCACTGCGGTGTTGATCGACCGGGACTCTCAAGTATTATATTTTTACGGACCTACCCAGGAATTCATATGGCAGCCGGAAGGCGCTACAACACGGAACCTGCTGGCTATGGTATCGGATGAGATGCGCAGCGCGCTACGAGCGGTGATCCATGCGGTTCGCAACGAAGGGAAGACGGGGGAAATCATACTGCCCTCGCAACCGGGAGGAAACCGCCAGTTACGTATCAGGGCCATCAAAGCTGGAGATGAGAACACCGGGCTTGTGCTCATTTCGTTCGAGCATGAGGCACTCGGCAACGAGCCGGACCGGGCAGTGGCCGATGCCGAATCGTGGGCGAAACGCCAGCTGGAGGACGACCTGCGCACCACGCGCCTGGATCTTGAAGCCTCGATTCAAGCGCTCGAAGCGAACAATGTCGAACTTCGCATTGCCAACGAAGAGGCGATGTCGATGAACGAGGAGCTTCAATCCGCTAATGAGGAATTGGAGACTTCCAAGGAAGAACTGCAGTCGGTGAATGAAGAACTGAGTACCGTCAATAATGATCTGGAGCGGACCGTCAACGAACTACGCGTGGCGAACGATGACCTTGCTAATTTGCTGGCCGGCAGCGACCTGCCTACCCTGTTCCTCGACCGCGAACTTCGCATCAAGCGCTTCACGCCCGCGTCCTGCAGGCTTTTTAGCCTTATTCCATCCGACCTGGGCCGCCCGATCAGCGATTTTGCATCCAGGCTCGAGCCAGCTGATCTGATAACGGTGGCGGAGCAGGTTCAGAACTCGGGGTCGGTGGCCGAAAACGAAGTCCGTGCCGCCGAGGGAAATTTTTACCTGCGCCGTGTGTTGCCTTACCGCATTGAAGAAAATCGTATTGAAGGGGTGGTGGTTACCTTTGTCCCGATTGATGCGCTCAAACGTGCGGAACAGGAAGTTCGGGAGAGCGAGAAACGTTTTCGCACGCTTGCCGACAATGCTCCCGTATTTATCTGGATCAGCGGCCTCGGGGGCAAGCTCGAATTCGTCAATCGCCGTTTTGTGGACGAGACAGGGCGAGCCACTGAAGATCTGCTCGGAACGGAATGGCAGAGCCTCGTCCACCCTGACGACCTGATGGGTTACCTGGCTGTTCTCGCCAGCGCGGAAACCGCGTGCAAGGGCTACGATCATGAATTGAGATTGCGCAAGGCGGATGGCGCCTATAACTGGATGCAATTTGTCGGTGAGCCACGGTTTGAACGGGAGCGGCTGGCTGGCTTTGTCGGTTCGAGTGTCGATATCCAATATCACAAGAATGCCGAGGAACAACTGCGCAATGCCGACCGGCGCAAGGATGAATTTCTTGCCATACTGGGGCACGAGCTCAGGAATCCGCTCTCGCCCATACGTAACGCCGCTCAGGCGCTGCAGTTTGTTGATTCAGGCGATAAACGCCTTGTATGGGCAAGGGAAACCATTACGCGGCAAGTGGATCATATGGCGCGTCTGGTGGACGATTTGCTTGACATTGCCAGGCTCACCCGGGGCACCTTGACGCTCCGGAAGGAAACCGTAGATATGGCGGTTGTCGTGCATCATGCGGTGGAATCGACGAAGACGCTGCTTGATGTGCGGGGACACGATTTAACAGTCACAGTCGGGGATGAGCCGCTTTTTGTCAATGGCGATCCTGTCCGCCTTATCCAGATCGTGGAGAATCTGCTCACCAATGCCGCGAAATTCACCGAAGAAGGCGGCAAAATTTCGCTGGATGCCTGCCGTGAAGGGAATGAGTTTCTCATGTCGATCAAGGATAACGGTATCGGCATATCTCCACGTATGCTGACAAAAATATTTACGCTTTTCATGCAGGAAGAACGCGCTATCAGAAAATCAAGCAGTGGGCTCGGTATTGGTCTTTCGCTGGTGTTCCAGCTCGCTGCCCTGCATGGCGGTTCCATCAAGGCGTCGAGCAAAGGGCTCGGCCAAGGGAGCGAGTTTGTGCTTCGGCTTCCCCTCGTTGATTTCGTGACTGCTCCAGCCGCGGTAACAAGCGTGGCGCCTGAGTCGGCAGACAAGGAACGCATCCTGATCGTCGACGATAATATAGACAGCGCGGATTCAATCAGCATGCTGATGACTACGTACGGATATGAGGTTCGCACGGCCTACGACTTCAGATCGGCCCTGCGAGAGGCAGCTTCCTTCGTCCCGCATGTCGCGCTGCTTGATTTGAGCAAGCCGGAACCTGATGGATTAGAGCTGGCGGGCCAATTTCAGAAAATGGCCGAGACGCAGAAGACCGTACTGATTGCGTTCAGCGGCTACGGACAGCCTGATGATCTGGAGCGAACCAGGAATGCGGGGTTCATACATCATCTGGTGAAACCGGTTGACGCTGAGTCAATCCATAAGCTCGTGAAATCGATGAAGTTGAATGATGGTTAAGTTTTGGAAGCGATAGCGGTTGTCGCTACCATGATATCGGGTTTCCGCTCCTGATCGTCCGCCAGTTGCAACCGCGTCTGCTCTTCCTGCTGTTGAAGTTCCCACATATGCGCATAGGTACCGTTTGCCGCAAGAAGCTCCCGATGCGTGCCGCGTTCAATAATGCTGCCCTTGTTCATGACCAGGATCTGGTCGGCATCGGCGATGGTGGACAGCCGGTGGGCGATAGTAAGCGTGGTGCGATTGACGGCGATACGTTTTAGTTCCGCCTGGATGGCTTTTTCCGATTTCGAGTCCAGCGCCGAGGTGGCTTCGTCAAAGATCAGTATTGCAGGGTTTTTCAGAATCGCGCGCGCGATGGCGACACGTTGCTTTTCTCCCCCGGAAAGTTTTAATCCGCGTTCTCCTACCATGGTTTCGTACTTTTCCGGCAGGCTCTCGATGAAATCGTGAATGTGCGCTGATCTGGCAGCTTCGAATACCTCTTCATGACTCGCATCCGGGCGCCCGTAAGCGATATTGTAATAAATGCTATCGTTAAACAGGACTGTGTCCTGCGGGACGATACCCACGGCCTTACGCAGACTTTGCTGCGTTACATCGGCGATATGCTGGCCGTTGATCAGAATTCGGCCGGAGGTGACATCGTAAAAGCGGAATAGCAGCCGTGCGAGTGTGGACTTTCCGGAGCCGCTATGTCCCACTACGGCAATATTACGTCCGGCCGGGATATCGAAGCTTACATCAAACAGAATCTGGCGATTGAGTTCGTAGCTAAAACTGACTCCCTCGAAGCGCACCGCCGCACCTCCCGGGATGAGGCTGGCCGCACCCGGCTTGTCTTTGATTTCTTCATTCTCGGCGAGTAATTTGAACATCTTTTCCATGTCCGCCAAGGAGTGCTTGATTTCCCGGTAGACAAACCCAAGAAAATGCAATGGCATGTATAGCTGCAGCATGAAAGCATTGACCAGCACCAGATCACCCAGAGTCATGCTGCCTTTGATCACGCCGTCAGCCGCAAGCCACAATAGCAACGTTACGCCTATCGCGATAATGGCGCTTTGTCCGGAGTTGAGCGCGGCGAGCGAAGTCTGGTTGCGCACCGCCGCGGCCTCCCACTTCTGCATATGTTCGTCGTAACGCCGCGCTTCCCAGGCCTCATTGCCGAAATATTTGACCGTTTCGTAGTTCAACAAGCTGTCGATAGCCTGAGTATTGGCTTTTGAGTCCATGTCATTCATGGTTCGGCGGAAAATCATGCGCCACTCCGTAACGATCAGCGTGAGCGCAATGTAGGCAACCAGTGTCACAAGGATGACCACCGAAAACAAGATGTCATACCTGGAAAGGAGAATAACCGCTACCAAGCCGATTTCCAGCAATGTCGGCAGGATGTTGAATAGCATGAAATTAAGTAGAAAGGAGATGCCGCGCGTTCCGCGCTCGATGTCGCGCGACACACCACCGGTCTGGCGCTCCAGGTGAAAGCGCAAGGATAACGCGTGTAAATGACCAAATACCTTAATCGCTACCCGCCGGATCGCGCGCTGTGTCACCTTGGCAAATACCGCATCGCGCAACTCCCCAAACAGCGTGCTGCAAAGGCGTAGCATGCCGTAACCAACAAGCAGCAGAACGGGCAGGGCCATCAGGGCGCGAGGCTGATCGAGTGCGTCGATAATTTCTTTGAGAACCAATGGCACGGCGACGTTGGCAAGCTTGGCCATCACCAGGAGCGCCAAAGCAATAATTACCCGGCCTTTAAATTCCCAGAGATAGGGCAGCAAGGAGCGGATAGTCTGCCAGTCGTTACGATTGGCTAAAGGTTTCTCCAAGCGGGTGGGGCGCATTGTTAATTCGGAGAGTTAGAAAAATAGGGGACAGACCACGGTTTCCCTAGACCTCCTGACAATTTATCTGAGGTGTAGGGAAACCGTGGTCTGTCCCCTATTTTTCTTTTTCTACTTTTCTATTTTTCTTGCCGGTTAGCGGAATCTGTATTTTTTCCGCATGAATATGCCGAAGTCAGCTGTTCGATAATACCTCGTTCGCACCTTCATCGCCGTCCAGGTCAACTGCACCTTCTTTGAACACACGGCTCGCGCGGATGTCCTCGGCCTCGATGGTCATCAAGTCGGTACGCGATAGATTCTTTTTTGCTCCCTCGAACAAGCGGTTGGCCTGTCGCAACCGTGACCGGTCAAGGGCATTGCGAATCGAGCGCGCGTTGGCGAAGTGCTCCAGCTTCATCCGTAGCCGGATATAGTCGCCGAATGCTTCTTCGCCCTCGCGGCTGAAGCGATAATTCTGCGCGGCCAGCATTAGTTTGGCGATTGCAAGCAGCTCATCGGCGCTGTAATCGGGGAAGTCGATGTGATGGGCGATACGCGAACGCATGCCGGGATTGCTGTGGAAGAATTTGTCCATCCGGTCTTTGTAGCCTGCCAGAATTACAACCAGATCTTCACGATTATTCTCCATCGCTTGCAAAAGGATTTCTATGGATTCCGCCCCGTAATCCCGTTCATTCTCCGGCTTGTAAAGGTAATAGGCTTCATCAATGAACAGGACGCCGCCCATTGCCTTCTTCAATACTTCCTTGGTTTTAGGCGCGGTGTGGCCGATGTACTGACCCACCAGGTCGTCACGCGTGACGGAAACGAGGTGTCCTTCCCGCACGTAGCCCAAGCGATGCAGAATCTCGGACATGCGCAGCGCCACAGTGGTTTTTCCGGTACCGGGGTTGCCGGTGAAACACATGTGCAGACTTGGGGCACCGGCGGTCAGCCCCAACTTCTTGCGCACACGATCGACGAGCAGCAGCGCGGCAGTCTCACGGATGCGGGTTTTCACAGGCTTCAAACCGATCAATTCAAGGTCAAGTTTATCCAGCACCTCCTTGATGTTGGAAGCGCGAAATTCGGCGTCCAGATCGACTGAACTATTATCGGAGGGGGCGAGCTCTTGGGAAGTTTTTTTCACGATTGATCCACGCATAAAGCACGTGAGGTTATTAGTACGTGCCTTAACTATATTCTGATTTGTAAATGAGTGGGCTTAACACCGAATTCAGGATCGGCTGCAGTTGAATGAGGATATCCAACTCACCGCTTTGTATCCCGCCCAATCGGCCCCTCCCCTGAAAGGGGAGGGGAACCTAGTTAATACCGTTCGGTTTCCGGTTTGTCAGTTGCATAGGAATGAACGGTGTAGCGAATGCTACGGCCTTCCCCTTCCTGGCGTATCAAGCCAAAGCCCGGTTCTGTCTTTGGACGGTTGACAATGTACGACATGGTCGGACTTTCCACCCCTCGTGTCGAGTTGAATGCCGTTACCCGGATATAATGATTCGGATAGGTTTTGCGGCAGTCGTTGATCTCCGAGAGGATGCCGGCGGGGTCTTTCAGGTCAAACATCGGATTGCCGAACATTTCCCAATAGGTGTTGCGCGGATGCGGGTCGTCGGTATACTCGACACCTATGGCCCAGCCATTCTTCAGCGCGTATTTGATTTGCGCCGAGATTTGCTTATCCGTCAACGGGGGCAGGAAAGAGAACTGCCCTTGCGTGACACGATTTCCTACATTGGTCATCATAATGATTTCTCCTTGAAGTGATTAGACGCTGGCCGTGGTGGATGGCACGAAGTCGGCAGTGTCGGTGGATTCATAGTTGAAGGTGATATCCTTCCATGTATCCAGCGCCTGTTTGAGCGGCGTGCACCATTTGGCAGCGGTTTCCAGGATCTTGGGGCCTTCTTTCACATAGTCCCGGCCTTCGTTGCGTGCCAGTATCATTGCTTCCAGCGCCACGCGATTGGCTACCGCCCCCGCTTGTATGCCCATCGGATGACCGATGGTGCCGCCGCCGAACTGCAGTATGACGTCTTCACCCAGATAATCCAGCAACTGGTGCATCTGGCCGGCGTGAATGCCACCCGAAGCGACAGGCATCACTTTGTTCAGCGAGGCCCAGTCCTGATCGAAGAACAGGCCGTGCTCGAGACTTGTCGGCGTACGTGACTCGCGCAGAGTATCGTAAAAGCCCTTGATCATGAGAGGATCGCCCTCGAGCTTGCCAACAACCGTGCCAGCGTGAATATGATCCACACCCGCCATCCGCATCCACTTGCAAATCACGCGGAAATTCATGCCGTGATTTTTCTGGCGCGAGTAGGTTGAGTTGCCGGCGCGGTGCAAATGCAGAATCATGTCGTTCTTGCGGGCCCACTTGGCCATCGACTGAATCGCGGTGTAGCCGATTACCAGGTCAATCATAATGATGACGGAGCCAAGCGACTTGGCGAATTCCGCGCGCTCATACATGTCTTCCATGGTGCCCGCGGTGACATTCAGGTAATGGCCCTTGACTTCGCCCGTCGCTGCCGAAGCCTTGTTGACTGCTTCCATACAGTAGAGAAAACGGTCGCGCCAGTGCATAAAGGGCTGTGAATTGATGTTCTCGTCGTCTTTCATGAAGTCGAGACCGCCCTTGAGGCCTTCATATACCACGCGTCCATAATTGCGGCCGGAGAGTCCCAGTTTCGGCTTGGTGGTAGCTCCCAGCAGGGGTCGGCCGAATTTGTCGAGGCGTTCACGCTCTACTATGATACCCGTGGCAGGACCCTGGAAAGTCTTCAGGTAGGCGACAGGGATACGCATGTCTTCGAGGCGTAGTGCTTTTACTGCTTTGAAACCAAATACGTTGCCGATGATTGAAGCAGTCAGGTTGGCGATGGAGCCTTCCTCGAACAAATCCAGATCGTAGGCGATATAGGCGAAATATTGTGCCTCATTCTTGGTGCCGGGGCCGGTATTGGGCACAAGTTCGGAACGGTAGGCTTTGGCGCGATAAAGTTCGCAGGCGGTTAGACGGTCGGTCCATACCACGGTCCAGGTTGCGGTTGAGGATTCTCCGGCGACAGCGGCGGCGGCTTCCTCATGGTCCACTCCTTCCTGGGGGGTGATGCGGAACAAGGCAATAACATCCGTATCTTTCGGTACATAATCGGAATCCCAGTAACCCATTTTCTTATAAGGGATTACACCGGATTTATAGCGTTCCTTGCCGGTTATTTCTTGACTCATATCGATTCTCCTCATGAAGGTAGATAAAGGTACTACGGAATAATTGTAGTCTGAATTATTATAAACAACAGTCACGTGTTTTGATTGTTATAATAACGTTTACCTTATATATCATTACGCAAAAAATTGGTTCCGCAGGACGATGCTGCATATTACGCTAAGACAGCTAAAAGTTTTTGAATCAGTTGCCCGCCATCTGAGTTTCTCGCGCGCTGCAGAAGAACTCTATCTGACTCAACCCGCTGTGTCCATGCAAATCAAACAATTAGAAAGCAACATCGGCTTGCCCCTGTTCGAGCAGATGGGTAAGAAGATCTTTTTGACCGATAGCGGGCGCGAGCTCCATCATTACAGCCGGGCGATTTCACGGCAACTGGCCGATATGGAGCTTGCACTGGATGAGTTGAAAGGTCTCGAACGGGGCAAGCTCAATATTTCGGTGGTCAGTACTGCCAACTACTTTGCTCCTCACCTGCTGGCCAGGTTTTGCCAGCGCTATAGCGGCATTACCGTCAGCCTTAACGTCTCTAACCGGGAGACGGTACTCAAGCAATTGTCCGACAATGTGATCGATCTGGCGATTATGGGCCAGCCGCCGGATGACCTGGATATCGCTACCGAATCGTTCATGGAAAATCCACTGGTAGTGATCGCTCCGCCCACGCATCCCCTATGCAAGCTTCGCCGAATTCCCGTAAAAAGACTGGAGCAGGAAACATTCCTGGTACGCGAGCCCGGCTCCGGCACGCGCGGCGCAATGGAGCGCTTTTTTGCGGCGCATCACATCTCCATTCACAGAGGCATGGAAACAGATACCAGCGAGGCGATCAAACAGGCGGTCCAAGCGGGAATGGGGCTTGGCATCATGTCATTGCACACCGCGGAGCTGGAGCTGGAGACGAAACGGTTGAAGATTCTGGATGTGCAGGACTTTCCCATCATGCGTCATTGGCATGTGGTGCATCGAAGAAACAAGCGTCTTTCAAGCGTCGCGCAGGCGTTCAGAAAATTCCTGCTGAAGGAAGCACCCGGGTTGATGCCTGGAATACAGGAGCGAAAGACCGAAGAAGCGTAATTCTTAATCCTCCATGCGGTCTTCAACTAGGAGTAAAGCGCACCCATCATTCGGCTTATTATTTCCATTCCATCAAACCCATTTTATCCAATCCCATCGCTTGACTGCAATCATGCTGTTTCCTGTTGCACATTTTCGGCTGGTTTGTCTGCATGCTTGCGCGTAAGCCAGGTAAAGAACAGAGGGATGAAGATGGTCGCGACGAACGTGGCGAGCAGCATGCCGCCAAATGCGCCGGTACCAAGGAACGGCGGGCAGCCGCTCCGCGCCCAAGTGGCGACGCCCAGCACAAACGCCATGGAAGTCATGACGATTGGACGAAAGCGCAAGCGCGCGGCTTCAACCGCCTGCGGATCTCCATTACGATTTTTCTTTTGTAGAAGAGGACTCATCAGCCGCAGTTCCCCGGGTCTCGGCCACTGAGCGCTTGGTTCGTCGCGCAATCTTTCCAATTACCACAAAAAAGAGCGGCACAAAAAAGATCGCTAGAAATGTGGCTGCCAACATTCCCCCGAACACTCCAGTGCCGATGGAATTCCGGCTCGCTGCGCCAGCCCCCGAGGCTATTACAAGAGGAAATACCCCAAGAATAAAGGCCATGGAGGTCATGATGATAGGCCGGAAACGAAGACGTGCAGCCTCGAGCGCAGCATAAGCCAACGAAGCACCCTCAGCGTATCGTTGATTGGCAAACTCGACGATCAGGATCGCATTTTTAGCGGCCAGCCCGATTAACGTCACTAACCCGATCTGAAAATAAATGTCATTGGTCAGTTCCCGCGTCCAGATGGCCAGGAGTGCGCCTAAAATTCCAAAGGGTATCGAAAGGATGACCGCAAAGGGAACTGACCAGCTTTCATACAGGGCGGCCAGTACCAGAAAAACCATGAGAAGAGCAAAAGCGAATACCAGGCTCGACTGTCCTCCAGCTTGCCGTTCCTGAAACGATATGCCGCTCCAGTCGATTGCATAACCTTTGGGGACGAGAACTTCATTTGCTATTTGCTCCAGTGCGTCCAGCGCTTGCCCTGAACTATACCCTGGTGCGGCGCCTCCCAATACCAGCGCCGCATTGAACCCATTGAAATGGGTGACCGGGTCCGGTCCGCTGGTAAACTTGGTGGTAACGACTGAATCCAGTGGAATCATGGTGCTACCCGCATTGTTTTTCGCTCGTACATAGACTTTGCTGATATCTTCCGGACGGGACCGGTACTCCGGCAGGGCCTCCGTTTGCACGCGATAGACACGGCCGAATTTCACGAAATCGTTGACATACAGGTTCCCAAAGTAAGCCTGCATGGTATCGAAGACTTCCGAAATGGGTACGCCCAGCGCTTTGGCCCGCTCCCGGTCCACCTGGGCATAGAGCCGGGGCGTGCTCACACGAAAATTCGTGCTCGCCGTTGCGATTGCGGGGTGTTCGACAGCCATGGCCACGAATTCCTGAGCCACTGCCGCGAACTCGGCGAAGTCACCCCCGCTCGGGTCCTGTAACTGCACTGAAAACCCGCCGGTGGAGCCTAGGCCCTGGATAGAGGGCGCGTTAAACGCCAGGATCAACGCTTCAGGGATTTTGGCAAATTCCTCAAATGCCGCAGCAATAAGGCCGGAAACTTGTTCGCCGGGATTTGTGCGGGTATCCCAGTGCTGCAGCGGTACAAACATCGTTGCCTGATTTGCCCCCCGGGTTCCAAATACAAAATTTTGCCCCGCCAGAGCATCCGTCGAGTGGACTGCCGGAATCGATTGGAAGTAGCTTTCTATCTTACTCAGAACCTCAATTGTCCGCGCCTTGGAAGCACCTTCCGGCAGTTGGACAACGGTAATAAAATAGCCTTGATCTTCTTCCGGCAAAAAACTGCCCGGAATGGTTTTAAATAAACCAATGATGACAAATATCAGAATGCCGAAGATGGCGAGAGCGATCGCAGAGCGTCTCAGGATGGCTCTCACAGCGCCAACATAGCGCGTCTGAGTCCAGTCGAACGACCGGTTGAAAATTTTCCAGCCCTTCCAGCTTTTGTGGGCCATGCCGTGGCCAGGTTTGAGGACGAGGGCGCAAAGGGCAGGACTGAGAGTAAGCGCCACGAAACCGGAAATGGCGACAGACAGGGCAATGGTAATTGCAAATTGCTTGTACAATTCCCCGGTGATCCCTCCCAGAAACGCAACAGGCACAAACACGGCGCCCAGCACAAGGACGATCGCTATCACCGGCCCGGCCACCTCATCCATGGCCCTTTTCGCCGCATCCCTGGCCGAAAGCCCGCCTTTGGTCATGTGGCGCTCGACATTTTCTACAACGACAATTGCATCGTCCACCACGATGCCGATGGCCAGAACCATTCCAAACAGGGTCAGGGTATTGATCGAAAACCCCAACGCTTCCATCCCCGCTAGCGTTCCAATCAGTGAGATGGGAACAGCGACCGCTGGAATGAGGGTCGCGCGCCAGTTTTGCAGGAAAACAAAAACGACCAGAATGACAAGGAGTGTCGCTTCAGCGAGAGTCTTCACAACCTCCTTGATGGAGACATCAATGAACGTAGTCGTGTCATAGGGAATATCGTAGGATACCCCTGCCGGAAAGCTCCTGGCCAGTTTGTCCATTTCCTGCCGGACCTGCTGGACCGTATCGAGCGCATTGGCTCCAGGCGAAAGAAAAGTCAGCAAAAATGTATTGGGTTTTCCATTCCACCGGCCTTCAAGATCGTAAGATTGCGCACCCAACTCCACCCGCGCGACGTCCCGCATCCTTACCATGGAACCGTCCGGATAAGCTCGAACGATCATATCCTCGAACTCCTTGACCTCGCTCATCCTGCCGCTCGTAATGACCGGGATAGTGAGCTCCGTACCGTGCGCTGTCGGTTCGCGGCCTATCCTTCCAGCAGGGAAATCCCGGTTTTGCTCGCGAACGACAGCCGCAATCTCGGTCGGCGTGAGGTCGAGTTGCGCCATGCGGACGGGGTCGAGAATTAACCGCATCGAATAATTCTGGGCGCCAAAGATGATGGCGTCACCGACACCGGGAAGGCGCTTGATACTGTCAAGGACTCGAATCAGGGCATAATTGGAGAGGAAAATCGTGTCGTGCCTGGGATCCGTCGAGCTCAGCGCGATGACCGCCAGTAAATCCGGTGACGTTTTCTTCACGGTTACACCCTGACGTATGACTTCGTCTGGCAGTTGGGGCTCCGCAAGGCGCTGCCGGTTCTGCGTCTGGACCTGTGCGATATCCACGTCAGTCCCGATTTCGAACGTGAGCCGCATCGTCATGTGTCCGTCGTTCGTGCTTGTGGAGTCGTAATACAGAAGGTTATCGATTCCCGGAAGCTGCACCTCGATGGGACGCGCCACCGCTTCCGCTACAACTTCTGCGCTGGCCCCCGGATAATCCGCGTCAATCTGCACCATCGGCGGCGTGATCTGGGGAAATTGCGCGATCGGCAGGGCTTTCAATGAGACCAGGCCAACGACAACAATAACGATGGACAGGACTGACGCGAAAATTGGCCGATCAATAAAAAAATGGAAGTTCATGGTGCCTTCTGCGTCATTTCTTTTGCAGACTGGCTATTCGCAGACGCTTCTTGATTCCGGTACGGGACGGGCTTTACCTGAACTCCTGGCTGGATCCGGTGAAACCCTTCCACGACCACGCGCTCTCCTGGATGAAGACCCGATTCGATCAGCCACTTATCCCCATGCCATGTGCTGGCCTGAATCAGGCGAAGCTCCGCTTTGTCGCCGCTATCAATCACGTAGACAAACGACCCCTTGGGTCCCTGTTGCACGGCGCGTTGGGGGACGAGGATCGCGTCAGTCCGGATATAACCCCTGAGGCGAATCTTGACGAACTGCCCAGGATAAAAATAGGACTGCCCGGGAGAAAAGCCGCCTTCGGGGTTGGGAAATGTGAATCGCGCCTGCAATGTCCCCGTCTCAGGCCGTAGGGCGACGTTCGCAAAATCCAGCGTTCCTTCTTCCGGATAGACGCTGCCGTCCGAAAAGGTCATCACACCCGTTAACTTAAAAATATCGGGCCGCTGGACCTTATGCTCTGTGAGTTCGCGGCGCCGCCGGAGCAGGTAGGTTTCAGGAACGCTCACATTCACATACATGGGGTCCAGTTGGTCGATGGTGGTCAGAAGCGTTGTCTGAGCGGAGACCAGTCTTCCTTCATAGAACTGGCTGCGACCGATTCGGCCGTTCACTGGTGCGGTGATCAGCGTGTTGTCCAGATCAAACTTCGCTTTTACCAGATCGCTTTGCGCGGCTTCAAGTGCGGCTTTAGCTCCCGACATTCCGGCTACGGCATCATCGACATCTTTTCTGCTGACGGCTTGTTGCTCGAGAAGCGGCTTCACCCGGGCCAAATCTTGCTCCGCCTGTATCAGCCGGGCCTGAGCCTCGGCCACTCTGGCCTTGCCGCTGAGATAGACTGCTTTGAAGGGTACAGGGTCAATCAGGTACAGCCGATCATTTTTCTTGACATTCCGGCCTTCGGTAAAAAAAACCTCCTTGATAATCCCGGTTACCTGTGACCGAATTTCCACTGGGCGAAAGGCCTCCGTCTGCCCGATAAATTCCGGTTCGTCCGGGACGGTTTGCGTGGTGACGGTCATGAACTCCACTTCGTGGGGAAGAGGAGGCGGGCTGGTGGGGGGCTTCTCCACGCAACCGGCAAGCAGGATCAGGATGAGTCCGCCCCTTATGCAAGCAGCGACGGTTCCTTCAATGATGAATGCTTCCAACGATCGGATTATTGAAGTCATATGCTTGATTTTGATTATCCTGAAGACGACGGGAATATCCTAATCTCCTCCGTCATATCTTCTATCGCTTGCTGCGTCGTAAATTGACCACGCATTATGCGTAATGCCCGCTTCCGGGGCAGGATTAGTTATTGAAGATTACAGGCAACCAAGGTTTTTGCCAGAATCACTCCGGTTGCCATCCGCCTCCCAGCGCTTTATAAAGCTGAACGACAGACACCAGGTGAAAGCGGTGCGTGGCTGTAAGGGCAAATTCGGCACTGAACAGATTTCGCTTGGCAAGAAGCACATCCACGTAGCTCGTAATACCCCCGTGGTAGCGAAGGTCGGATACATGCAAAGCTGAGCGCAGCGCTTCGACCTGCTGCTGCTGGGCCTTGCGTTGCTCACTAACGGTGCGAATCGCCACCAGGGCATCTTCGACCTCTTTGAATGCCACAAGGATGGTTTGCTCGTATTGGGCCAGTACCTGTCGTGCCTGGGCTTCCGCGGCACGCTGCTCGAAACCCAGGCTTTGCGCATTGAGCAGTGGTCCAGCCAACCCGAGTCCGCCTGCCCCAAATTCGCTTCCGGAGAGCAGCAGCTTCGACAGCGCCGGGCTGGCCACCCCTAGAAAACCGGTGATCGAGAGCTTTGGAAACCGGGCCGCCTTGGCCATTCCGATTCTCGCCGTCGCGGCTGCCAGCGTCTGTTCCGCCTGGAGAATATCGGGGCGCCGCTGCAGCAGTTCGGAAGGAAGACCGGCCGGCACGTCGGGCGGCATAAGCTGCTCCGTCAGAACGCTGCCTCGCTGGATCGGAACTGAATTTTTCCCTAACAGCACGCTCAGTTCATTTTCCTTTTGCGCCATTTGCCGTTCGAGTTCCGCCACTCTGGTGGCCGCATTGGCTCGCTCCGCCTCAAACTGATCCAGGTCGAGCCTGGAAATCAATCCTCCCCGCAGTCGCGCCTGGGCAATGGCGACCGATTCTTCCCACGATGACAGGGCACGTCGCGCAATATCCAGCTGCATGTCAAACTGTAAAAGATCGAAATAGGATTGTGCTACCGAGCTCACTAACGTAAGCACCACCGCCCGGCGATTCTCTTCACGGGCCATCAGTTCGGCAAGGGCCGCCTGGTTGGAGCGGCGGATCCTGCCCCAGATATCCAGTTCCCAGTTCAGATTGGCGTGCCCGAAATAACTGTAAGGCGTCGGGAATCCGCGGATAAGGAACCCGCCAAGGGTACCGAACGCCGGGGCGTTGGCGTTCACCTCGAATTTGGGAAGGAAATCCAGGCTTGCGATGGTGCTGCGCGCCTGGAGCTCTTCTACACTTGCCACCGCTTGCTTGAGATCTTTATTTTCGGCCAAAGCCTGGTGGATGAGCCGCTGCAGTTCTTCGTCGCGCAGGAGTTCCCACCAGGGGAGATTGGCGATGGATTGCCCTTCCATTTGCGTCATGCGAAACTTTTCGGACGTCTCGATCGGAGGGCGGATATAGTCTGGCCCCATGGCGCAGGACGCGATCAGCAGGGTTGAGAGCAATGATAGTGTTCTGATCCACGCGTTATAGTGTCGCATTATGCTGTTTCCTGTTGCACATTTTCGGCTGGTTTGTCTGCATGCTTGCGCGTAAGCCAGGTAAAGAACAGAGGGATGAAGATGGTCGCGACGAACGTGGCGAGCAGCATGCCGCCAAATACGCCGGTACCCATGGAACGGCGGGCAGCCGCTCCGGCCCCGGTGGCGATGACCAGCGGCACGATCCCCAGCACAAACGCCATGGAAGTCATGACGATTGGACGAAAGCGCAAGCGCGCGGCTTCAACCGCCGCTTGCGCAACCGGCATTCCCTCCCGCATTTTCTGGCTGGCGAACTCCACGATCAAAATGGCGTTCTTCGCGGCCAGGCCGATCAGCGTGATCAAGCCCACCTGGAAGTAGATATCATTGGGCATTCCACGCACCAAAATGGCAAGCAACGCGCCTGTCAGCGCAAAGGGCACAGCCATGATCACGGCCAGCGGAAGTCCCCAGGTTTCAAATTGCGCGGCCAGGATGAGAAATACCATAATGATGGCGAAACTGAAAGCAAGGATGGCCGCGGAACCGGTGCGTTTTTCCTGATAGGCCTGTGCTGTCCAGGCAATCTGGTAGTTCCCGGGCAAATTCTTTGCCGCAATCTCTTCCACCAGCTTGATGGCCTCGCCCGAGCTTACCCCCGGTGCCCCGCTCCCCATTATTTTTGCGGAAAGAAGCCCGTTATAACGCTCAAGCTGCTCGGCACCGACGATAGTGCTCATGGTGCTCACCGCCGACAGGGGCACCATCGCTCCGGACTGGGAACGTACGTACACCCTGCCGAGATCTTCCGGTTGCATGCGGTATCGGGATTCCGCCTGCAATTGCACGCGGTAGGTTCTGCCGGCCTTATTGAAATCGTTGATATAGAGTGAACCCATGGTGCTTTGCAAAGTCGCGTACAGATCAGCGATCAACACGCCTTGCGAAATCGCCTTTGCTTCATCCACTTCAATAAAGAATTGCGGTACCGTCGGGCGGAAGAAAGTGTTGATGCCGGCAAGACGCGGCTCCTGGTTCAGGGCTTCGATGAGATGGTTCACGGCATCCGATAATTGCAGGGGATCCGAGCCGCCGCGGGCTTGCACATAAACTTCAAAACCACCCGCGGTCCCCAGACCGCGAATAGCGGGCGGATTAAATGCTATCGCTATGCCGTCGGGCTGCTGCATGCCGATACCGAACAGCTTGTTGACGATATCTTCGGCTGTAGCGGTACGCTCGGACCAGTCTTTGAATGTCACGAACATGGTTGCCGAGCTGGTTTTATTGCCGCCGCCGATCAGATCGAAACCGTTCACCACGAACTGGTGGGAGACCGCCGGATCTTCCGCAATGGCGGCACGCACGGCTTCAGCCGTTTTGGTTGTTCGGGCCAGCGTTGCCCCATCGGGCAGGATTGTTGCGGCAACCACATACCCTTGATCTTCAGGCGGCACGAAGCTATCGGGCACGGTTTTAATCAGATAGGCGGCGAGGCCGACGATTGCCGCGAACGCGAAGGTGCCGATAATGGTATGACGCAAGGTGAGGCTGACCGTCTCGGTATAGAAATTGGTCAACCGCCGGAACCCCTTGTTGAACGCACGAAAGAACGCGGATTCGCCATGCGTGGTTTTCAGTATGATGGCGCACAGCGCCGGCGTGAGCGTCAGCGCCACAATACCGGAAATGACCACCGCGACGGCAACAGTCACGGCAAACTGGCGATAGAGCTCGCCGGCAATGCCGCCCATGAAGGCCACCGGCACAAACACCGCGCACAACACCAACACAATCGCGACCACGGCACGCGAAACCTGCTCCATGGACTTAATGGCGGCTTTCATCGGCGACAGATTTTCTTCGTCCATCAAACGCTCGATGTTTTCCAGCACGACAATCGCATCGTCCACCACAATGCCGATGGACAGCACCATGGCAAAGAGCGTGAGCGTATTGATGGAGAAGCCAAATAGCCACAAGCCGGCAAAGGTGCCAATCAGGGAAATGGGTACCGCGACAATGGGAATCAGCGTAGCGCGCCAGCTTTGCAGAAACAGGTAGACCACCAGTATGACCAGGATCATCGCCTCGCCGAGAGTTTTGACCACCTCCCACATGGAGGCTTTGACGAAAAGGCTGGTATCGTAAGGCACAACATAATCCATCCCTTCAGGGAAATATGCCTTCAACTCATCCATCTTTGCGACGAGAGCGTCCGCCGTCTCCAACGCATTGGCGCCGGGCTGCAGAAAGATGGGAATCCCCGCGCCGGGCTGACCGTTAAGCGCAGTGCGAACGTCATAACTTTGCGCCCCAAGTTCAATACGCGCGACATCCTTGAGATAAAGAGCGCCTTCCGGCCCGTCGGCACGCAGGATGATATTGCCGAATTGCTCAGGTTCCAGCAGCCGGCCCCTGGCGTTGACCGTATAAACCAGTTGCTGATGGGCCGGTGCCGGTTCCTGGCCTATCTTGCCTGCCGCATACTGCGCATTTTGCGATCGAATAGCCGCAGCAATATCTGTTGTGGTGACTCCTAACTGCGCCATGCGATCAGGGCGCAGCCAGATACGCATGGAATAATCCATTCCTCCGAAAACCATCGCCTCGCCGACGCCTTTGACGCGTTTCAGTTCATCCAGTACGTTAAGCGTGGCGTAGTTGCTGAGAAACAGGGGATCATATTTCCCCTTCTCCTTGGAGACGAGCATAAAGACAAGAAGAATATCGTTGGAACGCTTTTGTATGATCAGGCCGGTTCGCCGGACCTCATCCGGCAAGCGTGGCAGCGCAATATTCACGCGGTTACTGACATTGAAAGTCGCCTGATCGACATCCGTACCAACTTCAAAGGTCGCGGTAATCGTCAACGTGCCGCTCGAGTCGGCGCTGGAACTGAAATAAAGCAGGTCTTCAACGCCGCTTAATTGTTCTTCAATCGGCGCCGCCACGGTCTTAGCCAGGGTATCGGCGCTCGCCCCCGGAAAAGTGGCGGTTATCAGGACAGTCGGAGGCGCGATCTGCGGATACTGGGCAATGGGCAGCTGCATCGCTGCCGCCAACCCGGCCAGAACGATGATAATGGAGACGACCGACGCAAAAATTGGCCGCGTGATAAAGAACCTGGTCATGAGGATTCATGCCTCTGTCCGCTTGCCTGCTGATCCGCTTTCGGTGGAGCGGGGGATTCGGCGGGCGCTTCTCCCGGCGCATGGGGTGATACGAGGGTACCAGGGCGAAGTTTGATAATATTATCGACGATCACTTTATCGCCAGGTTTCAATCCGTCAAGAATTACCCAGTCTTTGCCGATCCAGCGACCAGCTGTGACCGTGCGTATCGTCGCCTCGTTCTTTTCGTTGATGACATAGACATTTTTGCCAAGATCAGAGGTCTGCACCGCAACCTGGGGGACGAGGAAAACGCCGTCGCGTTGCCCCGTGGTGACGCGCGCACGCACGAATTGCCCTGGCAGCAAGCGCTGATCCGGATTATCGAATGTTGCGCGTAATTGCTGCGTGCCAAGCGTGGGGTCGATTTTACTGGCGGCAAAATTCAGTTCCCCTGCTTTTTCATACTCCGTGCCATCCGCCAATATCAACGTTACCAGCTTTACCCTTTGCTCATTCAGGGGGCCGCCGATCTGCGCCAGTTCGTTATCGGAAAGGCTGAAGCGCACCCATATGGGTGATAGCTGGACAAGCGTCGTCAACAGGCTGTTATACGCTTCCACCAGTGCCCCTTCAGAGAACTGAAAGCGGCCTGATATGCCATTCACAGGCGCTGTTACGGTGGTATATGAAAGATTAAGCTCGGCGTCGCGTACCCGAACTTCAGCCTGCTGCAGCGCCGCCGTGGCGATCGCATTATCAGAGGCGGCATTGTCGTATTCCCGTTGACTGATAGCTTGCGTGTCGAGCAGATCGCGCAAGCGGTTTTCCTCGCGCTCCGTCTGTACGATGCGGGCTTTCTGCTCGGCGAGCTGTGCCTTTGCTTGGGCGAGGGCATTCTGATAGGGCACGGGGTCGATCAGAAACATGGGCTGCCCTGCTTTTACCGCGGCCCCCTCATCGTACAGGCGTCTGAGCAAAATACCGCCCACCCTGGGCCGTATTTCGACCTCCTTGGCGCCTTCGGTTTGCGCAACCGCTTCGGCACTAATCGGCACGCTGGTCGGTTTTACTTCGATTATGCTGACGGGAAGAGCCATGCCGCCGGGGGGCTGATCCGGCGCTTGGTCGTTTTTGCCACACGCGCCCAATACAGCGCTTATAATCAGTGCAATAGTTGCTTTCGAATAGATAATCGCGGATAAATCCCGAAGTTTGTTTTTATATCTGGCAACTGCCATTTTTTAACTCCAATACCGGTAAGCAAAACAGCTCTGGACGAAAGAACTTGCATACATTCTTGTATGTATGTAAATTATATACAAAAGATGATCGATGTAAATAGCGGATAAGGACTATTTAAACGGTGGTTCGAAAAACTAAAGAAAATGCGGAGTTAACCCGGCAACGTCTTATCGAAGCGGCACGCCAGGTTTTTCTGACGCGAGGCGTCAGCCGCACTACGATGGAACATATTGCCTGTCAGGCCGGTGTCACGCGTGGCGCAATTTATTGGCATTTCAACAATAAAATCGATCTGTTTCAAGCGATGCGCGAACAGGTGTTCCTGTCATTGATTGATCGCATGGACGATACTTTGCTGATTGAAGGTTCCGAAGACCCGCTGACATGTATCGAGAATTTCTTGTGCGGCACCATCCAGTTACTCACCGAGAGTATGGAGACCCGGCAGATTTACGAAATCATGATGATCAAGTGCGAATACGTAGACGAGTTCGCCGCCGTCCTGCAGCAAATTTTATTGAATTGCTCCGGCATTGAAGAAAAGCTGAAACTGGTTTATGAGCGTGCAAAAGCGCAAGAGCAGCTACATCTTTCCCACGAACCCTCTCAGTTAGCCACGGATACGCATCTATTCTTTATCGGCCTGCTGCATATGTGGGTGAAAGATACGGATGGCAACCGGTTTCGTTACCAGGCGATTAAATTGGTTAAAGCACATATGCGGCTTCGCCATCGCTAGCCTCATGGCGGACTTAAAGAATCGGGGAAAGAAACGAGGGCGACGCGGATTTTGAAGAAAACGCATATTCTTCCTCCTGGCGTCCAGGACCGAACGCCTCGAGATATGAACGCGCAGCTCTTTTGCAGCTGATTCTCCTCCAAGTCCGACAGTTGTCGGCCGGCTCTTCAATTCAAATCATCATTCAAGTTTGCGTTCGTTGATTTGCCCGACGGCGATACTTGCAACTTCGCGCTTGCTTCGCGGCATAAATCGCGGTGATAGCAATACTCATTGCGTTTTCGATTACTTGAAAACCCGTTGCTTGCCCCCTTTTTATAGTTGACTAAATCGATCAAGTATCTTATAGTTGACCAAATCAGTCGTGTATTAACTGTCTGGTCTTTATTTTAATATCTCTATTCCATTGAAACTACGAGAGTGAAGAGGAGTTTATCATGAGGTTAACCACCAAAGGACGATTTGCAGTAACGGCGCTGTTGGATCTTGCGATGCAGCGCAGCCCTCACCCCGTGACGCTTGCCGAGATTAGCCGGCGTCAGCAAATCTCGCTATCTTATCTTGAACAACTATTCGCAAAGCTGCGCCAGCGCTCGCTTGTGGACAGCGTACGCGGGCCGGGAGGCGGTTATTGCCTTGCCAAGGATATGGCGCAAGTGTCGATTGCCGAGATTATCCTTGCGGTTGATGAACCGATCGACTCAACGCAATGCAGTGGAAAGGAAAATTGCAACAACGACAAAAAATGCATGACTCACGACTTGTGGGTAAAGCTGAATGATCTTATTTTCGATCACCTTGGCGCCATAACGCTGAAACAGCTGGTTGACGACCAGAAGGCAAGGCAAAGCGGCGTAGTGCAGATGCTGGATATGCGGAAGGTCATGCCCGAACTTGAACGTGTCATGCCCGAACGTGAACACCGTGCAGTTTCGGCCTGATCGACCCAGTAATTGATACAGATTGCCCACGCTTATTTCGATCACTCCAAGTGTAAATCGTAACAGGAGAACAGTGATGGCGATAACATTAACCGAAAATGCGGCAAAACAGATCCGGAAGCAGTTAGCGAAGCGCGGCAAGGGATTGGCCTTGCGCATCGGCGTGAAGAAGGTCGGTTGCTCTGGTTTTGCCTACACGTTCGATTACGCCGACGAAGTTCGAGCGGGCGATCAGATGTTCGTCTCCTATAACGCCAACGTGATAACCGACGCCGGCAGCTTGCCGTTCCTCGATGGCTCACGCGTGGATTTTATCAGGGAAGGGCTCAACGAGTCCTTCAGGTTCGATAATCCTAACGTCGATAACACATGCGGCTGTGGCGAAAGTTTTAGTCTGAAGGAACCAGCGAAGGTATAGCTGGTCAAGGCAAAAAGGATAAAACGAGGTGTGAGGGTGGGGGTAGGAGAACGAAAGATGTAAAAGAATCTCGGGCAATGAGTTCAAGGTTCTTCTTCGACGTGAACGATACTGGAGTAAATCTAATGAGCGCAGTATTACAAAATCTGGTCAACCAGCCTTATAAACACGGTTTCGTTACCGAGATCGAGTCTGATGTTGCGCCAAGAGGATTGAGTGAAGATACCATCCGGCTGATTTCGGCCAAGAAAAATGAACCTGGGTGGCTGCTTGAATTCCGGCTCAAGGCATATCAGCAATGGCTCAAGATGGAAGAACCGAAATGGCCGAACGTTAAATACCCGAAGATTGATTTTCAGGCCATCAGTTATTACTCGGCGCCAAAGCCGAAGCAGAAGTTGAGCAGCATGGACGAAGTCGATCCCGAGCTGCTGCGTACCTTCGAGAAACTTGGTGTGCCGATGCATGAACGGGCCGCCCTTGCGGGTGTCGCGGTCGATGTGATTTTTGACAGCGTCTCGGTGGCAACCACGTATAAGCAGAAGCTTGCCGAGGTCGGCATTACTTTCTGTTCGATTTCGGAGGCCGTCCAGATGCATCCCGACCTGGTGAGACAGTATCTTGGCACGGTGGTGCCGGTAGGCGACAATTACTATGCCGCGCTCAACTCGGCGGTCTTCACCGACGGGACGTTCTGCTTCATTCCTAAAGGCGTCAAATGTCCCATGGATCTGTCAACTTACTTTCGCATCAATACCGAGGAATCGGGACAGTTCGAGCGCACTCTGATCATTGCCGAGGACGGAGCATCGGTCTCGTATCTCGAAGGCTGTACCGCGCCCAAGTTCGACACCAACCAATTGCATGCGGCGGTGGTCGAATTGATCGCGCTGGACAACGCCGACATCAAGTATTCGACAGTGCAGAACTGGTATGCAGGTGACGAAAATGGCTTGGGCGGGATCTACAATTTTGTCACGAAGCGCGGCTTGGCCAAGGGCATTAATTCGCGTATTTCATGGACTCAGGTTGAAACCGGTTCGGCAATCACCTGGAAATACCCATCCTGCGTGCTGCAGGGCGAAAACTCGGTCGGCGAATTCTATTCGGTGGCAGTCACCAACAATTACCAGCAGGCCGACACCGGTACCAAGATGATCCACATCGGTAAAAATACGCGCAGCACTATCGTCAGCAAAGGTATCTCGGCCGGTCATTCCAATAACAGTTATCGAGGGCTGGTCAGAATTGCCCCCACTGCCACCGGCGCGCGGAATTATTCGCAATGCGATTCCATGCTGATTGGCGACAAGTGCAGCGCCAGCACCTTTCCCTATATTCAGGTTCGTAACCAAGGCGCCAAAGTCGAGCATGAAGCGTCAACGTCAAAGATCGGCGAAGACCAGTTGTTCTACTTTGCGCAACGCGGCATTGACAGTGAGGAAGCGGTATCAATGATTATTAACGGATTCTGCAAGGACGTATTTCAACAGTTGCCGATGGAGTTCGCGGTCGAGGCGACCAAACTGCTGGGCTTCAAGCTCGAAGGGAGCGTCGGATGATTTATCAGGACAGCAAGACGTTGCTTGACGTACACGGATTGCGAGCGAGCGTTAACGGCATCGAGATACTCAAAGGGATCAATCTGACGGTCAGAAGCGGTGAAGTGCATGCAATCATGGGAACGAACGGCTCGGGTAAAAGCACGTTCGCCAAAGTGCTTGCGGGCCACAACGCTTATAAAGTGACCGGGGGTTCAGTGACGTTCGAAGGCAACAACCTATTCGATCTCGAACCGGAGGAACGCGCACGTGCCGGCGTATTTCTCGCTTTTCAGTATCCGATCGAAATACCTGGTGTCGCAAACAGTCATTTTCTGCGTCTTGCTTACAATACCACGCAGGCGCAACGTGGCAAGGACGAGCTTGACCCGCTGGAGTTTGAAGATTTTGTACGCGAAAAAATGAAATTGCTTGAAATGAATCCGGATTTTCTGGATCGAGGCGTCAACGAAGGTTTTTCCGGTGGAGAGAAGAAACGAAACGAGATATTGCAGATGGCGCTGCTTGAGCCAAAACTGGCAATTCTCGATGAGACTGACTCCGGTCTTGATATCGATGCGCTCAGAATTGTAACAAAGGGCGTGAACCAGCTTGCCACCAAGGACAATGCGATCATATTGGTGACGCACTATCAACGTCTGCTCAATTATATCGAGCCGGACTACGTGCACGTAATGGCAGGGGGCCGCATTATCAAGACCGGCGGCAAAGAACTCGCGCTCGATCTTGAAACGCGGGGCTACGATTGGGTCAGCATCGAGCAACGTGCTGCAGCCAGAGCATGAGCGTGAGCATGGTGACCGGCGGCAGCTACCTCGAAAGCTTGCTTCAAGGGCAGCCGCAACTGCCATCAAGTCCATCGGCGTGGCTTAATCAGTTGCGGGCCGATGCGGTCGACCGTGTCGGTGCGCTGAAAGTGCCAACTACGCGTGACGAAGAATGGCGTTTCACCGATATTTCGCCGCTCGCCAAGCTGTCGTTCCAGCCGGTGCGCGCTGTATCATCCTTGCAAACCGCGGATGTCGAGCGTTTCTATCTGGAAGAAGCTGCAACTCGGCTCGTATTCGTCGACGGCGCGTATGCGCCGCAATTGTCCACGCAACCGGATGAAGCCACAGACTCAGGTCTCATAGTTTCAAATCTGTCGACAGCGCTGTCAGCGCATGCAACAGCGATAGAGCCGCATCTCGGTCGTCATGCCGGGTTCCGGGATAATGTGTTCGCCGCGCTCAATACCGCATTCCTGCAGGATGGAGCGCTGATCATCGCGCCGCGCAATGCTGTCGCCGAGAAGCCGGTGCATCTGCTGTTTGTTGCGACGCAACGAGAGGCGGCAAGCCATCCGCGCTGTCTATTGATTGCGGAATCCGGTAGTGCGATAACGGTCGTCGAGGATTACGTTGCATTGCAGGAAGACGCTTATGTAACGAACGCGGTGACTGAAATCGCGCTAGCCGACAATGCACAGGTCAACCATATCCGGGTTCAGCGCGACAGTACGGAGGCGTTTCACATTGCAAACTGTGCAGTGTCGACGGGCCGTGCAAGTCGTTATCGATCGGTCAGTGTCGCGCTTGGCGCACGCATTTCGCGCTATAACCTGAACACCCTGCTCGCGGCCGAGGAAGCCGAATGCGCAATTGACGGACTGGCATTGATCACCGGTCGCCAGCTCGCCGATACGCATACCTGCATTGACCATGCAAAGCCCCATGGCATCAGCCGTCAGTCACATAAATGCATTGTCGACGGGGCCGCGCACGCGGTGTTTAACGGTAAGATCCTGGTGCGTCCGAATGCACAACGCACTGACTCGTCGCAATCGAGCCGCAATTTGCTGCTGAACGCCAAGGCGCGCGTCGATACCAAACCGCAACTGGAAATTTTCGCGGACGACGTGAAATGCGCACACGGAGCAACCGTTGGCCAACTCGACAATGATGAAGTATTTTATCTCAAGAGCCGAGGATTATCCGAAATCACGGCACGCAATCTACTTACGTACGCGTTCGGCGCCGAAATTATCGACCGCATATCCGTTGCCTCACTCAAACACCGGCTTGAGCAGGCAGTGCTCGAGCAAACCCAGAGAAACTGAATCATGAAGCTGATAGAGTCTGATTTGAAACCTCAATTCGCGCCGATGTTCGATGTCGAGCATATTCGTGCTGATTTCCCGATCCTCAAACTCCAGGTCAACGACAGGCCCCTGGTTTATCTTGATAATGCGGCGTCCAGCCAGATGCCGCAGCCGGTGATCGATCGTCTGGTGCGCTACCAGGCCACGCAACATGCCAATATCAACCGTGGCGTGCATTATTTATCAGAAACGGCTACCGCCGAATACGAGGATTCGCGCCGCAAACTCCAGTACTTCATCAATGCGCGCGAAGATAGGGAAGTCATCTTCACCAGCGGCACTACAGATGCGATCAATCTGGTGATGCATGGTTATGGCCGCAAGTTCATCGGCGGGGGTGACGAAATCATCCTTACCACGCTCGAGCATCATTCAAACATTGTGCCATGGCAGATGCTGGCGGAGGAGAAAGGCGCAAAGATCCGTGTCGTCCCCATCAACGACGCGGGCGAACTTCTTGTCGACGAGTATGAGAAGCTGTTTAATGAGCGCACGAAATTCGTCGGCGTGCTGCACGTATCGAACGCGTTGGGCACTGTCAACCCGATCAAATCGATGATTGAGTTCGCGCATAAACGCGGAGTGCCGGTGCTTATTGATGGGGCGCAGGCGGTACCGCATATGAAAGTCGATGTGCAGGATCTCGATTGCGATTTTTATGCTTTTTCGGGCCACAAGCTGTGCGGCCCGACAGGGATCGGCATCCTGTATGGCAAGGCTGAGCTGCTCGAACGCATGCAGCCATTCAAAGGCGGCGGGGATATGATTTTGTCGGTGACGTTTGAAAAAACGACCTACAATACCATCCCGCACAAATTCGAAGCCGGTACGCCTCCAATTGCGGCTGCCATCGGGCTCGGTGCCGCGGTTGATTATCTATTGGGGATCGGCATGGATGCAATCGCGGCGCATGAGCTTGATCTGCTCAACTATGCGACTGAGCAGATACGCCATTTGCCGGGGGTGCGTATCATCGGCACCGCCCCAGTGAAGACCGCAGTGCTGTCGTTCGAGGTCAAAGGCGTCCATCCGCATGATATTGGCACGCTTCTGAATCAGGAAGGGGTCGCGGTGCGTACTGGTCACCATTGCGTGCAGCCGGTGATGCTGCGTCTCAAGGTGCCGGCAACGACGCGCGCCTCATTTGCGTTTTACAACACGATGGCCGAAGTGGATACATTTATCACGGGCCTTCGCACAGTGCAGAAAGTTTTCACGTAATGAATACCAAGTCGCTCTATCAAGAGGTTATCCTCGATCACAATAAAAAGCCCCGCAATTACGGCACGCTCGACAAGGCAAGCCATCAAGCCGTCGGTCATAACCCGCTGTGCGGCGATCATCTCAATATCGCGCTAAATCTAGACCGGGATCTCATTGACAGCATTGCGTTTCACGGTGAGTCATGTGCGATCTGCAAGGCATCAGCCTCAATGATGACTACTGTCGTTAAAGGAAAGACGCGTAGCGATGCCGAAACGCTGATTCAGGAATTTCGCGATATGGCAATGGGCAAGCTTGACCTTGACAGTCCTCACCATCTTGGGCGGTTGACGGTATTTGCCGGAGTACGTGATCTTCCAACGCGTGTCAAATGTGCGATTCTGCCGTGGCACACGCTGCATGCGGCGCTCAATTCCGTCACCACTACCTCGACGGAGGCTGCTGATGATCCAATGCACGCCACCATTGGCGATGCCTGACTGATGGGAAGAGAAAATGCCAAAAATTTCTGAAATAGAGGGTACCCCGAATCGGAATGCGTTGAAATTCATCCTCAAGGAACCTTTGACTTGGGGTGTGACGCACTCCTATGATAATGCTGAGCAAGCGAAGGACGATCCACTCGCCGCGGCGTTGTTTGACATCGATCATGTGACCAATGTATTTTATGTCGACCGCTGGATCACGATCACCCAGGACGGGGGGGCAGACTGGCAGGATCTGGCGCGCGAGGTCGCCGACCCGATCCGCGCCGCGCCTGGGGCGGGTGCCCAATCGGACGCCGCTGTGGCAGCGGCGAACACCGCCATCGCCGGGTTAAGTCCCGAGGATCAGCAGCGGCTCGACACCATCAACGCATTGCTCGACGAGGAGATACGGCCCTATCTGCAGAACGACGGCGGCGATCTCCATGTGCTCGGCCTCGAAGGTAACAAGCTCAGCGTGCACTACCAGGGTGCCTGCGGCACTTGTCCGAGCTCAATCTCGGGTACGCTCAGGGGTATCCAGAATATGCTGAGGTCGATAGAGCCGGATCTTGAGGTTGTCGCAATGTAGTGATGCGGAACCTGACATTCGCCGAACGTCAGTTGCGCAACGCGTTTCCCAGCTTATTGCACACCTTCAGGATGCAGTTCGGCAACCGGCGCGAAAACGCTGACTGATGCACGGTCAGCGGCCAGGTAAGCGGTATTGCGAATTGATGGGTTACGCTTCGCTTTACCCATCCTACATAAACGCCAAACCGCGGAATGATTGATAAGTCTATCCCCTTCTACTGAAACGTCTCCAGGTACTCCTTCAACACCACCGCGTTGTTGTGGTGGAGTTCTTTCGAGCCGAAGAGAAGCGTGGTGTTTCCGCGTCCAATTTTTGCCACGAGTTCCTTTACCGCCACGGTATTGCTCTTAAGCTCATCCAGGTATCGGCGCCGGAATTCGGGCCACTTCCCCAGCTCATGTTGATACCAGTGCCGTAACGCATTCGATGGGGCGACTTCCTTGGCCCAGAACTCGACTTTAGCTTCGGCCTTCGAAAGGCCGCGCGGCCACAGACGATCGACAAGGATGCGTAACCCATCCGAGTCCTTGGGTGGGTCGTAGGCGCGTTTCAGTTCAAGCTTCATCATCGCCTGTCACTACAATAGTGAATAGTGAATACAGTAATTAGGCAATACCACGTAACAGTAGTCAACCACAATTTAACCTATTCCTGAGAACGTTCCTTGGGTTTCTGAAACGGCTCGGGGACAAGCCCGAAGCAATCTCAATTCTTCCGCTGATACTGATCGGCTATACTATTATGAATAATTCAGAGAATCTCTGGATTCCCGCTTTCGCGGGAAAGACGATGACTTGGTGGGGAGTTTATTGCGTGTCAGCGTGATGCCATGGCATGGCGTCGATGAATGATCTATCGCTTCTCCTTAAAAAAATCAGATGCTCTGGATAAAATCGCTGCACATAATTTTCATGGTAACGTGGTTCGCCGGACTGTTTTATTTGCCGCGCCTGTTCGTCTATCATGCCATGAGCAATGACCCGCCAGGGGTCGAGCGTTTTAAGGTGATGGAACGCAAGCTCTATTATGGCATCATGACGCCCGGGGCAGTGTTGACCATCTTTTTCGGCCTGTGGCTCTGGCTGGGTTATGGCATCTCCGGCGGGTGGCTGCATGCGAAACTTGCGCTGGTAATCGGGTTGATCGGGTATCACCTCTACTGCGGCAGACTGCTCGTTGATTTCAAGCATGATCGAAACCGGCATAGCCACGTTTATTATCGCTGGTTCAATGAAATTCCAGTGGTATTGTTGATTTCCGTGGTAATACTGGTGGTAGTGAAACCATTCTAAGAATCACGTCACTCCTCATTCCACAAAGTCGAAGCCTATCGATCTTGCCAAGTCTTGGTAATTCAGGAGAGGCGAGATGGCTTTGAATCAATAAAGAAACATGGAAACAATTACAGTCAATCTTGCTGCAACGCCTGGTGAACGGAGTTATCCGATCCATATCGGCAATGGTATTCTGAGCCAGACAGGAATTATCCTGAATCTCTTGCCGCGGAAGCGGGTTGCAATCGTTACCAACACCACGGTGGCGCCGCTTTATCTGGAAAAATTGCGTAGTACGCTGGAAAGTCAGGACGTGGTGTCGGTGCCGATCATTCTTCCAGACGGGGAGGAGCACAAGAATTGGCAAACGCTGAATCTTATTTTCGATGCGCTTCTGACACACCGGTGCGAACGTAGTACTCCCATCATCGCGCTGGGCGGGGGGGTTGTTGGTGACTTGGCCGGGTTCGCCGCGGCGACCTATCTGCGTGGAGTGCCATTTATGCAATTCCCAACCACGTTGCTGGCGCAGGTTGATTCCTCGGTGGGTGGCAAGACAGGCATCAATCATGTGCTCGGGAAGAATATGATCGGAGCCTTCTATCAACCGCGGGTGGTAGTAGCGGATAGTGATACGCTCGATACCTTGCCTGAGAGGGAGTTGCGCGCAGGCATCGCCGAGATCATTAAATATGGTCTTATCCGCGATCCCAATTTTATGGAGTGGATCGAGCGGAACATGACCGGGCTTCTTGCACGGGATTCCGAAGTGCTGGTTGAAGCAATAAGGCGCAGTTGCGTGAATAAGGCGGAGATTGTGGAAGCCGATGAACGCGAAAGCGGTGTCCGGGCATTACTCAACCTCGGGCATACATTTGGCCATGCCATTGAAAACGCAATGGGCTATGGTGTGTGGCTGCATGGCGAAGCTGTTGCGGCAGGTACGGTACTGGCGGCGGAATTGTCGCAACGGATGGGTATGATCGGAAAGGTTGATGTCGAGCGGATCCGGAATATCTACAGGCAGGCAGGGCTGCCTGTCGCTGCTCCCAGTCTCGGTCCGGAAAAATACTTGCACCTGATGGGGCTGGACAAGAAGGTGGAAGGGGGCAAAATGCGTTTCATTCTACTCAATCGTATAGGGGAAGCCGTGGTCCGCTCCGATGTACCTGCTGCGGTACTCGCTGAAACTCTTCTGGAATGTACCGCAAATGCATGAGCTGGCGCCTTATGCGGTCTCACAGGAAAATTCTCGCGGCCGCCGCATCGAGGAAGAACCTTCCCCCGGGCGCACATCCTTCCAGCGTGATCGTGATCGAATTATTCATTCCACGGCCTTCCGCAGGCTTGAATACAAGACGCAGGTTTTCGTGAATCACGAAGGAGACCTGTTCCGCACACGCTTGACGCACAGCCTGGAAGTGGCCCAGATTGGCCGTTCGATAGCACGTAATTTACATCTTAACGAAGACCTGGTTGAAGCTATTGCCCTGGCGCACGACTTGGGTCATACGCCATTCGGCCACGCAGGGCAGGATGCGCTGAACGATTGCATGAAAGATTACGGCGGCTTTGAGCACAATTTGCAATCCCTGCGCGTGGTGGATGTGCTGGAAGAGCATTATGGCGCGTTTGATGGTCTGAATCTGTGCTTTGAGACTCGCGAAGGCATACTCAAGCATTGCGCGAAGAAAAATGCGCTGAAACTCGGAGACGTAGGTGAACGTTTCCTCTCAAACCAGCGGCCATCGCTGGAAGCGCAGCTCGCCAATGTTGCTGATGAAATTGCCTATAACAATCACGATGTGGATGATGGGTTGCGCTCCGGTCTTATCACGCGGGAGCAACTCGAAGAAGTCGGCCTATTCCGTAGGCATTTGGCGATGGCTAAAAAGCGGTATCCCGACATAACAGGGCGGCGTTTGATTCATGAAACCATACGGCGCATGATCAACACCCTGGTGGGGGATCTGATCAAGCAAAGCGCCAGGAATATCACCGATGCCCGCCCTGATAGCTTGCCCGCGGTGCGGGCAGCAGCACCGTTGATTGGTTTTAGCGAGAGTATCCAGCAGGAGCAGCAGGAATTAAAAAAATTCCTGCGGGACCACCTCTACCGGCACTACCAGGTAGCCCGCATGAGTGCCAAGGCACGTCACACCATCGAAAGGCTATTTCATGCATTTTGTGCGGATATCCGCCTGCTCCCACCGCTGTACCAGATAAAGTATTCTCAGGATGGGCATCAGGCAATCGCCGACTACATCGCCGGCATGACTGACCGCTACGCTATCCGCGAATATCGGCGCATGTTCGCTATCAAGGAGATCTGAGTACTACGAAATTCTTCACCTGCACGGAAGCAACAGATAAGTATGAGAACGCTGACCCCGCCGGGGTTGGTGATATGCCTCAGAGATAATGTACCCGGAAGTCATTCACTGGTAATATCGGCAGTTCGGTAGAGTGGTAACGTGCTGCAAGCGGCGATGGCTATTATCCCGAAAAATGGGAATAAGTTTCCGCAAAGCGCTTTTCCCGCCGGACTTCCGCGTTTACCGCGTTTAAACAGAACAGATCCATGACAAAACTGAAAAACGATACATTGCTGCGAGCCCTGCTACGGCAATCTACCGAGTACACACCCGTTTGGCTGATGCGCCAGGCCGGGCGTTATCTGCCCGAATACAACCAGACGCGCGCCCGCGCCGGTAATTTCCTTGCGCTATGCAAAAACCCCGATTTTGCCACCGAGGTTACCATGCAGCCCCTGGCACGGTTTCCGCTGGATGCCGCGATACTATTTTCGGATATTCTTACGATTCCGGATGCAATGGGCCTCGGGCTTTATTTCTCCGATGGCGAGGGGCCCAAGTTCGAGCGGCCCTTGCGCGAGGAGTGGGAAATTCGCGCGCTTACAGTACCTGATCCCGCAGTACATTTACGCTATGTGATGGATGCGGTTTCGCAAATTCGCAGGACGCTGGATAACCGTATTCCGCTGATCGGTTTTTCCGGCAGCCCATTCACGCTTGCCTGCTATATGGTTGAGGGTTCCGGTGGCACTGATTTCCGTCAAATCAAGACCATGTTATACCAGCGGCCCGATCTCCTGCATCATATCCTCAATATTACCGCCCAGGCGGTAACGGCTTATCTGAATGCGCAGATCGAGTCGGGTGCGCAGGCGGTAATGATTTTTGATACCTGGGGCGGGGCATTGTCGCATGCTGCTTATCAGGAATTTTCTCTACGTTATATCAGTCAAATATTGGCTGGGCTAAAGCGTGAGCATGGCGGCGGGCGGATTCCCAACATTGTTTTCACAAAGGGCGGCGGGTTATGGCTGGAGAGTATCGCCGACAGCGGTTGTGATGCGGTAGGGCTCGATTGGACGGTGGACATAGCCGAAGCGCGCCGGCGCGTCGGCCACAAAGTCGCCCTGCAAGGCAATCTCGATCCCGCCGTGCTGTTCGCGGCACCGGAAGTCATTGTCGCCGAGGTGGAAAAAATACTGGCAGGTTACGGTAGCGGCGACGGTCACGTGTTCAATCTGGGCCACGGCATCTCCCAATTCACACCGCCGGAAAGCGCCCTGACACTGGTGGAAGCGGTCCACAGCATCAGCCGGAAGTACCGCCAGCATTCGCCTTTATAAATATAAAGGGTTTAAACTATAGTGCCTGAATTAATTTCGAATTTTCCGTAGGGCCATCTCGTGCACATACTGATTATTGAAGACGATCCGGCAATAGCCACCAATCTTTATGATTTTCTGGAAGCTCGCGGTCACAGTGTCGATGCTGCGGCCGACGGCATCACGGGTTTGCATCTCGCGGTTACACAGCGATTCGACGGTATCCTGCTTGATCTTGGGCTGCCGGGCATGGACGGAATCATGCTGTGCCGAAAGCTTCGCCAGGAAGCGAATCTCGATACACCGGTGCTGATGCTGACCGCGCGCGATACACTGACGGACAAGCTGAAGGGTTTCGACTGTGGAGCGGACGACTACCTGGTCAAGCCCTTCGCGTTGAAGGAAGTCGAGGCGCGCCTGGTCGCGATGCACAAACGGCACGGGGGTAAGGTTACCAGCCGTACGCTGGAAAGTGATGATCTGACCTTCGATCCAAAAACGCTGTCGGTCCGTTTTGCTGGCGCAAGCGTCAAATTGCCGCCGAAATGCATCCGCCTGCTTGCGCTGATGATGGGCGAGCCCGGCCGCGTTTTCAGCCGGAGAGAGCTGGAATCCGAAGTCTGGGGAGACGCGCAGGGAACCAGCGATACCTTGCGCAGCCATATGCATGAATTGCGCCGCGCACTGACCCGGGCTGGCGGCTACGATCCGATCGAGACGGTTCATGGACTCGGTTACCGCCTGATTTCCCGTGCCGGGATTTAAGCGTGGCCTTCGCCTGCGTGTCGCGCTGGCATTTGCGATATTCTGTATAGTTGTCGTTGGAACCCTCGGTATCAGCCTTTATATTGCTTCCGATGACATCGAAGAGGCGCATATCGAGCAGATTATCGAAACCGAGATGGATTATCTTCTCCAGCGTTACCATGAGCGCGGCGATTTTGTCCCGCAGGTCGGGTCCAACCTGGAGAAATACATCATTCATGATTCCGCCGAGGAATCCCAGTTGCCCCCTTATCTGCAGGGACTCAACTACAGGCGTCATAAGGTGTTTCGTGGGCCGGAGGAGGTCCGGGTCGCAGTGCGGCACGTCGACGGCGTCAAGTTTCTTGTTGCCTATGAAATTGGGCTCCACGATCAGCGGCAGCAGGAGCTCAGGCTTCTTATCGTGCTGTCCCTCCTGTCGGTGGTCGGCGTCGCACTGGTAGTGGGATATCTGCTTGCCGGGTTACTCGTCAAACAGGTTACCGATCTTGCCGAGCGGGTAAGACATCTTGCGCCCGGCGACGTGCAGGGCGCAACGATGATCCAGCCGGGGCAGGACGAGGAAGTGGCACAGCTTGCCCATGCCCTGGACGACTATCAGAACCGCATTACCCGCATGCTGCGGCGTGAGCAGGAATTCACCGCCAATGTCAGCCACGAGCTCCGCACCCCGATTACGACGATTCTGACGAGTTGCGAGCTTCTGGTTACGGAGCCAGGTCTCTCCGAGAGGTCGCGTGTCCGCATTGGAATGATCGAGGCCGCGGCGACGCGCATGGGCGAGCAATTGCAGGCCTTGCTATTTCTTGCCCGCGAGCAGGCGCTAGGCATCATGGAACCGGTAGCGCTTGCCGAATGCGTTTATGATGCCGCGGAACCGGTATGCACCGAAATCTATCGCAAACGCCTCACTTTCGAGGTGGCGGTAGAGCCGAAGGCCGTCCTCACGTTGAACCGGCAAGCGCTGCATACCGCGCTTGTCAATCTGCTTCGCAATGCAGTGCAATACACCGAGCGTGGTTTTATCCGGGTAAATTTCAGTCAGAACCGCATTTCCATCTCCGATTCCGGTATCGGCATCGAGCCGTTCTATCTGCCGCTTCTGTATGAGCGCTTCTTCCGCGGATCCGCGCAGGGCGAAGGTCTGGGAATCGGGCTTGCCATCGTCAAGCGTATCTGCGACCACTATGGCTGGATCATCGAGGTCGACAGCACTCCCGGGCAAGGCGCGACCTTTCACATTACATTTCCATAATTAGCGGTGGCTGGAACGAACACGGGCAGAAGCGAATTTCTGCTTCGTTAACTTGTCAGGCGCAGCGTTACCATGCCGGTGCTTCCTGCCAAGGGCGTCTCTCCCATCCGGCTCATCCCTCTAAACGCGCGTACTTCACTGTCGAGGGCGCGGCAATCGCATAGACTTCCTGTTAATTGCGGTATGCCTTTTTTTCAGGGCAAAGACGGTGATCGTCCCGAGGTCGCAGGTCGCTTCTCCCAGCCGCCTGAACCTGCGGAGCGCGTCGCTTTATAGCCTGCTACTTCCCTATTTCTTTTACCGATCGCATCTTTGCGCACCACCTCGTATCGGCCCCGAACTATTTTTACATTCGCTTAACCGGTCCCGAAAAATTCGGCCTTTCACGGCACATCTCTTTTTCATAAGGAAAATCATACCGGAAATTCCATTTTTAAATGGCGTTATTTCCTGGGAGGGTTTAAAGGTGATTTTTTTGCTTGTTTTCACAAATTAATCACATATGCACGACATTCTCTTCACACACACTGTGGCAATCTGTGCACCATTGCAATACATTTGTAACATGTTAACGCAGCCTTAATGAACGACGCTGTTTAATGATTTAACTAGTTTTAAGAAAAAAATTATGGCTATTGCGGGATTCGTTTGAATAAACAGATAGATCACCAGGGGACGTTGAATCTGCAGCACGCCAAAATTGGAGGGGATGGAGGCGCCGTTCTTCCGGTCACGTTGCATTCATTAAAAAACTTGATGAGATAAGGGTAAACATATGCATACATGTAGCCATGCGGTTGTCGGGTGTATGGACTTCCGGATTCAAAAGACCGTTACAAAATTACTTGAACATTTGAATATTCCAGAGGGAACATTTGACCGGGTCACTTTTGCCGGAGGCGCAGCCAATATGGAGCAGCTCAAAATCCATTTGGGGCTCTCCAAGAAGTTGCATGATAGCTGCATGGCTGTGCTTTCCGTGCACGAGGATTGCGGCGCAGGCGCCGTGAAGGAGGATCTTTTCAAGGCAGCGGACACCGCGCGTTCCATGGGATTCGATCCAAAGTTATTTTTTATCAAACTTGACGGAACCTGGGAAGAAGTTAAGGCTGCCTAGAAGCGAGAGCTAAGTCATCCGGAAACTTTCATTTGCCTTTGGAGGAATACATGACAAGCATTTCTTTGAACAGCAAAGCAAAACTGTTAAGCGGGGATGCGATCCGTGAAGGAGTGCCATCTCTGCGCCGCAGTCGAAGGGGTGCTATGGGACGTGGCTCAAGCGCCTTGGCGCTCTCGTGACAGCCGGTTTTGGAAGCAGGGCTGGCCGTAAGGATGCGGCCGGATTAATAATTAAATAAGAGGGGTATCTCAATGTCAATTTCCAGTCTTCTTGTACCCGCGATACTGTTTTTTGCCCTTGGCATGTTCGCGTGCATCGTCAAATCGGATCTGAAATTTCCACCCGATATGCATAAGATGGTCGTTATCTACCTGCTTATCGGTATTGGACTACATGGCGGCAAAGCGCTGTCCACATCCAACATGGCCGATGCGCTTCCCGCCGTGTGGGCGGCGCTTGGATTTGGCATTGGTTTGCCTATCATTGCCTACATAATCTTGCGAGCCATTGGAAGAATCGACCCGCTCAACGCGGCAGCCATCTCCGCGCATTACGGTTCGGTGAGCGCGGGCACCTACATGACGGCGGTGGCGTTCTTGGGCGGGATTGGCGTGACCTATGAGGCCTATCCCGTCATCATGCTGGCGATCATGGAATCTCCCGCGATCATGATCGGCCTGGTCCTCGCCGGCTATTCCCGTAAAATCCTGGGAGGAGCGCAAAAGGGTGAAAAGGGGATGATGAAGCACCTGATGATCGAGGCGTTTACGAATGGCAGTATCCTGCTGCTGTTCGGTTCCATGGCGATCGGCGCGGCGGTCTCGGAGCCAAGCTACCACAAGATTGAGCCATTTTTTGAAACCATCTTTATGGGCGCCTTATGCCTGTTCCTGGCCGATATGGGCATGGAAGCCGGGAAAAGGTTGTCGGAATTCAAGGCGGTAGGCCTCTTCCTGGTCGGTTTCGGCATAGTGATGCCCCTGATCGGCGCCTTTTTTGGGTTGGTGGTGGGCCACTACTATCTGCAATACTCGGTAGGCGGCGTGACTTTGGTAACGGTGCTCGCGGCCAGCTGCTCCTACATCGCGGTACCGCCGGCGATGCGGCTGGCGGTGCCCGAGGCAAACCCTTCCTTCTACCTGACCCTGTCGCTCGGATGTACTTTCCCCTTCAACGTGGTGGTCGGCATTCCCCTTTATTACGCCGCGGCCCAGTATCTGGCGGGACAGTAAGTCAAATTATTTGAGATTATCCAAATGCGGAATATCGCGTAACCATTATTGGGAGAAACCGGATTATGAGTTCAGACGTTCTAATACCACTGAAACGCATAGAAATCGTCATTGATGAAGAGGCGCTGGGTAAGTTGCTGGGACTATTGCGGACAGCCGGCGTGCGTGGCTATACATTCATCAATCATGCGGGCGGCCTCGGATCCCGCGGCGAACGGCGCCCGGACGACTACGGCCTGGAGGAAAAAAACGCGGTGGTGATCCTCGCCTGTGAGGAAAAGCAGGCGGAGAGGCTTATTATGACACTGCGCCCGAGACTTAAGGAATTTGGCGGCATGTGCCTGATCTCGGACTGCCAATGGGTAATTGGGCCTGCGGTTTCATACTGATCCGGTATCGAAGTGAGACGATTCGTATGGGTAAAGCAAGGCTATACTAAAGAATAGCCTATTATTGTTAAGTGTGGCCTTGTTTTTACGTTCCCAATACCTAAGGAGTTGATCATGCTACAGCAACCATTTTCCAGGAAAACATTGTTAGGCGGCCTTGCGTCCTTACTTCTGTCCGGCATGCTAATCACGCAAGCCACTACTGCAAACGCGCTGGATACCGCTTATGCCAAATTCAACAAAGCCGGAGAATTAATCCGTCCCGCCCATTATCGGGAGTGGATTTTTGTGGGTTCACCGGTCACTCCAAAAGATATGAACGATGGTAAGCCGGCATTCCCGGAATTCCACAATGTTTATATTGATCCGACGAGCTGGCGTTACTGGAAAAGAACCGGGAAATTCCGCGACGGAACCATTTTTGTGCTGGAAATGGTCAGTGTTGGAGACAAAAAATCGTCCAGTGGAAATGGATACTTCCAGGGGGAGTTCGGCGGTCTTGCAGCGGCTGTCAAGAGCAAGAGGCGATTCCCGAACAAGACAGAAAATTGGGCGTATTTTGGTTTTGACGATAAGCGGACCGCCGCGGCACAGCCCGATGATGCCTGCGCTGCATGTCACAAGGCTAATGCCGCCGAAGACATGGTCTTCACCCAACATTACCCCGTGTTGCGCGCGGCCAAGCCGACGACCAAGCCCAAGGGAAAAGGTAAAAGCCGGGGAATAGGCCAGGGAAGCATGGATATTGATCGCGGAGAGTAAGATTTTGAATTGAGTAGAGCTGCTCTCCTCTCGCATTTTGATCGGGAATCGCGTGATTTAATGCCCTGGAGGTAGTACGTCAGGAAGTCAAGCGGCAAGAACGGCTTGCGAATTTTGCGAACCGTATCCCTCCACAAAGCCGTTCTTTTACCGCTTCGGGCAGGCAGATTGTTAGGGCTCGGCGCAGGCAAGTCTGGCTCTTCAAACCTGCCGATCACTATTAGTCCGGGGATTTACCAAGCACCTAGAATCGCTTTGGGCGAGGAATTTCGTGGATACCCGGAGTTTATTCAACATTAACCTTATTTAGGTATGCAATGGCGAGACCTGTGACGGGACGAGAATTTGTGCAGGCGGCAAAGGAAAGAATCGCGACGGCTAAAACGGTTGATGCATTGCGCGCGGCTCAAGCATTGCTTCTGCCGCTGGAGTTTGGACTATCGCTGGAACAGACGGCTACCATCATTGGCCTCTCGAAGAGCCGGACCGGGAAGCTGCGAACCCGATTTCAGCGTATCGAGATCGGGGTGGAGCAGGTCAAGACCAAGAAAGGACTTCGCAATCACGCACGGATGAGCCTGGATGAAGAGGTAAAGTTTCTTGCTCCATTTATTACCCAAGCGCAAAATACGGGTGTTCTTCTTATTCCACAATTGAAAGCGGAACTTGAACGATGTGTGGGTAGATCGGTATCGACGTCGACGGTCTATCAGCTGCTTCGGCGCCACGGCTGGTCAAAGCTTGCACAACATCCGAGGACGGATATGGAGGTGATGCAGGCATGGAAAAGGATCGCCCAAGAGAAATAAAGCGCCACCACAAAATGGAATCATCCATATCGGTCCACAACGCATAGTGACTTAGTGCATCGCATTCCCCTAGAATCAGAATCATCCTGATCTCTGATATCCCGCATCCCCAGGCAGGCTGACCGGCCGTCAAGAACAGAATCGTCACATCTCCACATTCCCGTCATTTGGCATCAGCTGAATGCGTCATCCAGTTAACTCACCTTAACTTCTTCCCGGGTTCGCTCAACCTTGGTAAACATGGCTTTGAATGCAATCCAAGGAAAGGGTGTGTCCGCTCGCCGGTGGTAACGATGCATTTCACAGGATGCCACTTGAAGAATCGTGGGATATTGCTATCGCTTAGGACGTTTGAAAAGATATATTTCCTGTCGCTACGGGGCAAGTTGATGATGACGAAAAAAACTTGTGGATGTGAAGAGCATGTTGGCTAAATGTTAGGTAGTTGTGAAGTATTAATGAACATGAGCGCTTCTTTCACGGCTAGACCTGATGGAGAATAAGTCCCATACGTTCCGAAAAGCCATCTCCCGATGCTGCCAATTTCCGTTCCGAGGGCGGCCCCCCGCTCATGCGATGTAATCTCAACCTAATGTAATAAAGAATAAATCCAGTTATTTTATTCTCCATCCGCTAATTTCTGAGATCTTGGTTCTCCTGTCTGCCGTATTACCATGTTCCCGAGAGCCACCCAGGAAACGAATTAAACCAATCCGAAAATAATTCTTTACAGTTGTGAAGAATGTGTATAATAAATGTCAAGAATTTGTGAAGTATTGTGAAGTAAACGGGTTTCGAGGAGTTTGGCTCCTTCAAACGCAAGATGCCAGACTCACGAGTTAACCAGGGAGAAATGTTAGAAAAGTGTACTGAATTGTCACATATCCTGAATAAGATGAACGATACAAGCTGTTTGGATATGTGACATGGAATGCGTAATTCCTGTCCTGATTGTCGGTAACTGAACAATTGATTTTACAAGGTATCCGGTAAGTGAAACTCCGGTTTTTTCAACTACTTGGGATTATTTAAATCATGCTAAAAACATCTGCTAACACCTTTCTTTATTTCGCATATGGCGCAAACATGCTGTCTCGCAGAATTCAAGATGCAGCGCCATCGGCGGTCGCGATGGATACTGGCTTCATTCAGGGTCATCGGTTCACCTTTGGCAAGGTAAGCCGCGATGGTTCCGGAGAATGCGATATCGAAGTAACGAACAACCTGAAGGACCGGGTTTATGGGGTTCTTTACAAAATAAACGTAAAGGACAGATCGAATCTAAATGACGCGGAAGGCCTTGGAACATATAGCGAAGCAAACGTCCAGGTCGTAACCGCAACGGATAATTGCCCGGCGATGACGTACATCGCCCGCTATAAAGATGCAGCGCCGCTTCGCCCGTATCAATGGTATAAAGGCCTCGTTATAGCCGGAGCGGTGGAACATGATTTGCCGAATGCGTATGTGGAATGGCTGCGAACATTCGAAGCGCAGGTAGATTCGAATAGCGCTCGCCGTGCCGAGGGCGAAGCCCTGTTATTCGGTAATATACCGCTAGACTATCACCAGTTTAACCAGGGCACGTGGCCGCTTGCCAGAGAGGCATCATAAGAGGCGCCGCTTTCCTGAATGATCCGGGCGCAGAATTCTGGTGGCGCCGGAGATGTTTCACATAGCGCCACAAACCGGACTTATTGGTTAACTGGCAGGACTTGAAGGATTGCTTGCTGCGGATTCTTCAAGTCCGACAGGCTGCGAGCCTATGGTAAAAATTGAGGCGCCGCCTACTGATTTTTCCTTCCTGAACCGCTTGTGCAAGGGCACAGCCGGGCTCAGCGCGATGACGGCAATTGTTGAATCTGCATTGCCCGATGTAGGGGTGAAATTCAATAAACCCCCACGCCAAATCCTCACCATCAATGTAATGCAGACCGAACTCCTGCATGCCGGGGGAATCGATGATGCGGCTGTTCTCGTCGAGATGGTAGAGCCGTGCATGGGTGGTGGTATGACGTCCGGTATCCAGCGCAACGGAGATCCCCGCAGTAGCGCGTTTTGCGGCTGGAATGAGCGTGTTGATGAGGGTGGATTTACCCATGCCTGATTGACCCACCAGAACGCTGAGGTGGCCGCGCAGGTAGGGCAAAAGTGGCGTGGCATCGTTCTTGGCGCTGATTTGCAACAAGGAGTAGCCTAGCTCCCGGTAAAGCGTGAGAGAAGCAGCGGCAGCACGTGCCGGTTCACCGAGATCCGTTTTGTTGAGCACGATTAGCGCTTTGATGCGCTGATTCTCGGCAGCCGCGAGGCAACGGTTTATTAATTCTTCGCTGAAACTTGGTATGGCCGCGACCACGATGACTATCTGCGTGACATTGGCGGCAATCAATTTCTCGCGGTAAACGTCGCTGCGGTAGAGTATCGCACTGCGCGGCAGAATTGTTTCTATCACTCCTTGTCCCGCCGTGGTGAGCTGAATTTCCACCTGATCGCCACAGGCGGCGCCCCCTTTCTTCCCGCGCATTACACAGGTAAGCGCTGCATCACTCGCGGTTTTAACAAGAAAATGCCTACCGAACGCGGCGACTATCTGTCCGGGAATTGTTAACGGGGAAGGGAAGTGTTGAGTGGAGGTCAAATTTGAAATAGGGTATCAATTTTTGCTGCACAAATAAAATCATTCTCGGACAGGCCATTAACGGCATGTGTAGTGTATTCCACCCGGCATTTGTTATAGCCGACCGTAATGTCCGGATGATGGTCTTCACGATGAGAAATCCATGCGATTGCGTTGACGAAGGCGATGGTCTGATAATAGTTACTGAAATTATAGACTTTCCTGATGAGCTTGCCCGAAAATTCCCATCCATCAAGCTGTTGCATCAATACATCGACTTCGGCGGACGAAAGCGGGGGCATGCCGCCTTCGCAGGGTCGGCATTGTTTGGCTGTGAGGTCATTGATGGTTGCGTTCATTGTCACTCCTGCTGGTTGATGATTGACAAATTGGTCGGTATTCGGACACTGAGGAAGCTAATTATGCGCCAGGTTTTGCAGCCGCGCTATTCTCATTGCTGCAGGCGGATGAGAATCATAAAACGCTGAATGCAGGGGGTCGGGGGTGAGCGTGGCGGCGTTGTCCTGATAGAGTTTAACCAGCGCCCGCATGAGGTCGGTGGCTGAGGCGTTGTACGCGGCGTATTCATCGGCCTCGAATTCATGCTTACGCGAGTATAGGCTTGCGAGTGGCTGGAATAGAAAGGTAAACGCGGGCATAACCAGGAAAAACAGCAGAAGCGCCACTGCTGTTGAGGGGACGGACGAAACGGAAACTCCCAATCCCTGATAAAACCAGCTCTGCTGCATCAAGTAGCCGAGCATCCATAAGAAGACCAAGCTCATGGCAAAACTCCAAACGATGCGTTTGATGACGTGGCGGCGCTTGAAATGGCCCAATTCATGCGCGAGCACCGCCTCAATTTCAGACGCATCCAGGCGGGAAAGCAAGGTATCGAAAAATACGATCCGCTTGGTCTTGCCAAAGCCGGTGAAGTAGGCGTTGCCGTGATTACTGCGGCGTGAGCCATCCATAACGAAAAGCCCGCTGGATTTGAAGCCGCATTTACGCATCAGTTGTTCAATACGCGCCTTGAGTGCGGCATCTTCCAACGGAGTGAACTTGTTGAATAACGGCGCAATCCAGGTTGGATAAATGGCCAGAACCACAAGGTTGAAGCCCATCCAGCCGAGCCAGGCATAAAACCACCAGTTCGCGCCCATTTTTTCCATCAGCCACAAAACGCCTAGTAAAAGCGGTATGCCGAATAGCATTCCCAATGCAGTTCGTTTGACAAGATCGACCAGGAACATGCGTGGCGTCATTTTGTTGAAGCCGAATTTTTGCTCGATAATAAAGACTCGATAATAGCTTATGGGAATTTCAGCCGTGCCAATAAGCAGCATAGCGCTGATGATGAGTGCCATGCCGTTGGCCAGGGGGTTGTTCAACCAGTTTGACCAGAAAGCAGCCAGGGCATCTAGCCCGCCTGCCAGGGTAAATATCAGTAAAAGCGCTGTTTCGAGCAATATGCTGGCATAACCCAGACGCGTCTTTGCACAGGTATAGTCTGCTGCTTTCTGGTGTGCCTCAAGATTGATCTGGGAAGAGAACTCGTCGGGGACGCGGCTGCGATGGGCGAGGACGTGATGGATATGCCGCGCCGACAGCCACATCCGCGCGCAAAAGGTGAGCAGCAGAGCGGCAAGAAAGACAGCGGTAAAAGTTTGCATAATGGGCAGTTAACGCGGCGAGCGCTGGCAAATGTGCCGAAAGGTGACGGCGTACTATCGATATGACACAATTACATATTGAAAATTCAGGAAAGGCGATTCGATTATGGCACAAGATAATAATAACCTTATCTGGATAGATATGGAAATGAGCGGGCTGAGTCCCGACAATGACCGTATCATCGAAGTAGCGCTGGTCGTGACCGATTCTCAACTGAACGTGGTGGCGGAAGCGCCGGTGTTGGTGGTGTCCCAGCCGGAAGCGGTGCTGGATGGCATGGACAGCTGGAATAAATCCACCCATGCCAAATCGGGCTTGGTCGAGAAGGTCAAGACATCGAGATTGGTGGAAGCCGAGGTGGAAGCGCGCATGGTCGCCTTTCTGCAAGAGCATGTTCCACCCGGTATTTCTCCCATGTGCGGGAATTCGATTTGTCAGGACCGCCGCTTTCTGGCCCGGTGGATGCCGCAGCTGGAGGGATATTTTCATTACCGCAATCTTGACGTGAGCAGCCTGAAGGAATTGGTAAAACGTTGGAAGCCCGAGCTCGCGGCGGGATTGACCAAGCAATGTAAGCATGAAGCGCTGGCCGATATTTACGACTCCATTGCCGAGATGAAATATTACCGCGAACATTTCATCAGGGCATAGAATCAATAAGACGCAATTCTCTCGCCGGGTCGAGAGAATCTTTCCTGTCATCTTTTTCATGGATTATTAAGCATGTCGCTCGGCACCGCCTTCACTATTGCCGTTAATCCAAAGATCCCTCCCCGTTTGGCGCGCCTCGAAGAACTGGCCAACGATCTTTGGTACAGCTGGGACCGTTCCACACGTTCCCTGTTTTCCCGTCTACATCCTGGTCTATGGGGTGCGGTGGGGCACAATCCGAAGGCTTTTCTCAAGCGCGTGGATGAATCACTGTTGCTGAAAGCAGCGGAGGATCAGGTATTCCTGGCCAATTACAACAGTATTCTTTCAGCCTATGATTCCTACCATTCCGAGCCGATGCGAAATGCCGGCAATGGCGGCTTGCATCCGGATGATCAGGTAGCATATTTCTGTTTCGAATTCGGTTTCCATGAGAGTTTTCCGATTTATTCGGGGGGTCTCGGTATTCTGGCCGGCGATCACTGCAAGGCAGCGAGCGACTTGCGCTTGCCATTTATCGGTGTCGGCCTGCTCTATCGGCAAGGGTATTTTTTTCAGACCATCGATAATCAGGGTAATCAGCAAGTCATTTACACCGATTCGGATTTTGAAGACCTGCCCGTGGGACCTGTACTGCGCAAGAACGGTTCGGAAGTGAAGATCGAAGTGGAGTTGCCGCAGCGCAAGGTAACGGTAAAGGTCTGGCAGGCAAAAATTGGTCATGTCACGCTCTATCTGCTTGATACAGATTTGCGGGAAAATTCCGCGCAAGACCGCGACATTACTCATCAGCTCTATGGCGGCGACAAGACCAAACGCATCGAGCAGGAAATCATACTCGGCGTTGGCGGCGCTCGCGCATTGCGGGAAATGGGAATGAAGCCGACGGTATGGCATATTAATGAAGGCCACGCGGCATTCATGATGCTGGAACGCATGCGTGATCTGGTGCAGGGGGGGGCGCATTTCCCCAGCGCATTGGAAGCAGTGGCGGCAAATACCGTGTTCACGACTCATACCGCGGTACCGGCAGGGCATGATTATTTCAGCAATGACATGATGTTCGCATATTTCGAGGGATTCTGCCGCGATCTTGGAATCACTCGCGAGGAGTTTATGGCACTGGGCCACGTCTCCGGTAGCCACGATTTCAACATGACCGCTCTCGCCGTCCATGGGTCGCGTTCCCATAATGGCGTGAGCAAGATACACGGCAACGTTTCGGCGCGCATCTGCAGAGATTTGTGGCCGCAGATTGAGCCCGAAGAAAATCCCATGGCCTATATAACGAATGGCGTGCATGTGCCAACTTTCCTGGCGCAGGAATGGGCCGAGTTATTTGACCGCTATCTGGGTTACGAATGGCGCAACAATATATCCAATACCGACTATTGGTCGCGCATCGATACGATACCTGATCATTTGTTCTGGAGCGTGCGTCAGACACTTAAATCGCAGATGCTTTTCGGTATACGTGCTCGCCTCGCGACACAAAATTCCCGCAATCATGGTTCTGAAGCGCATCTTGACCGGTTGCTCAGATTCACGGATCCCATTAGTCCAAATACTTTGATACTTGGTTTTGCCCGCCGCTTTGCAACTTACAAACGCGCCACGCTGCTATTCGAGAATCTCGATTGGTTGCGCAGAATCATGCTTGATCGCGAACGTCCGGTGCTGATAGTTTTTGCGGGTAAGGCCCATCCGGCTGATGTTCCCGGGCAGGACATGATTCGGCGCGTCAGTCAGATCGCGCACCTGCCGGAATTCGAGGGACGGCTTCTGCTAGTCGAAGATTATGACCTGCGTCTCGCCCGGCGGCTGGTAGCGGGGGTGGATGTATGGCTTAACAGCCCGGTATATCCGTTGGAAGCAAGTGGCACTTCAGGCATGAAAGCCGGTATTAACGGGACGATCAACCTGAGCGTGCTCGACGGGTGGTGGGGAGAAGGCTATAACGGCGCGAATGGCTGGGCTATCAAGCCGGGGCCGGAGAATATGGCTCCCGCATTGCGTGACAAGGAAGAGAGCAGGGATTTCTACGAGACGCTGCAAGATCATGTAGTTCCCCTTTACTATAGTCACGATAAATTCGGCTATTCGCCAGGGTGGGTGAAAATGGCCAAAAACTCCATGAAGTCGTTGTTGCCGCGCTATAACTCCACGCGCATGGTGAGCGAGTACACCAGGAATTTTTATGTGCCAGCCAGCAGGCAGGGGGCACTTTATGCCAGGGATGATTTTAGTGGGGCAAAAAAAATCGCCGCCTGGAAAGCTTTTGTGAGGAACGCCTGGGGTGGCGTAACAATACGCCGGTTGGATACACCATCCAAGCGCATCAGCTTTGGCGACGTGCTGAAGTTTGAAGTTGCAGTCAGGCTGAACGGCTTACAGCCTGAGGATGTGATGGTGGAGCTGCTGATTTGCCGCCAGCTCAGGAAGAGCAAATTATGCGACTTCAAACACTTCAGGTTCGAGTTTTCCGGCCTCGAAGAATCAGGCGAGCATTTGTTTGCACTGAATCTTACTCCGGATTTATGTGGCAAACTGCAGTATCACATGCGTGTTTATCCCTATCATTCGTTGCTGACCCACCCATTTGAAATGGGCATGATGGTGTGGTTATGATACATTTTCTATCACTGCATCAGGATAGTAGCGACAAGTAGACGTTACGGTAGGCGGCGGCGCTGGAGCGCCAACTGAAATCTTTAGCCATTCCGTTTTTCATTAAACGACGCCAGACTGTTTTATTTTTATAGGTAACGGTGACACGCCGGATCGCGCTGAGGAAATTGCCGGGGGCCATATCATAGAATAAAAAACCGCTGGCGCTACCGTCAGCCACGGTGGCGGGTGTGCAATCGACTACCGTATCGACCAAACCACCCGTGGCATGTACCAGCGGGGGCGTACCATAGCGCTGGCTATACATCTGGTTCAGGCCACAGGGCTCGAAACGGGATGGCATCAGGAAGCTGTCCGCGCCAGCCTCGATCAAGTGTGAAAGGTTCTCGTCAAAGCCGATTCGTACGGCAATTTTTCCAGGATTGTTTTTTGCCAACGTTGTCAGCTCCTGCGTCAGGATTGCTTCGCCACTGCCCAGAATAGCCAGCTGCGCCGGCATTTCGATGAGCTGTGGGGCCGCTTGCAGTAACAGATCACAACCTTTCTGATGCGTGAGACGGCCGATCATCCCGAATAGGGGAATGGCAGGGTCTACGATCAATCCCAACAACTGTTGCAATGCCTTTTTATTGCCTGCCTTGGCCGCAAGATTGCCGACGGTATAATTTTTCGCAAGAGCGGGATCATCCGCGGGATTCCACTCGGTCGTATCGATGCCATTGACGATTCCGCTGAGATGCTTGCTGCGTGTTGCCAACAAACCTTGCATGCCAAAACCCAGCGCCGCCGTCTGGATTTCCCTGGCGTAGGTGGGACTTACGGTAACGATGTGATCGGAATAATAGAGCCCGGCCTTGAGGAACGACATGCTGCCGTGATATTCGGCGCCATTTATATCGAAACTGGAGGCGGGAAGCCCTAACTGCGTTAGGGTACCGGGAGGAAACACGCCCTGGAAAGCGAGATTATGAATCGTCATCACGGACGCTGCTTTTTCGCCTTGATGAAAATGCAAGTATGCTGGCACGAGACCGCTTTGCCAATCATTGCAGTGGGCGACGTGCGGACGCCAGGCAAGCGGGCTGGCGTCGCTCCCCAGAATGGCCCCTATTTTTGAGAGAAGGCCGAAACGCAATGCGTTATCTGCCCAGTCGTGCCCTGCGGCATCCACGTATGGCCCACCCTCGCGCTGGTAGAGGGCGGGGCAATCAATGACGAATACGGGAACGCCTGCGGAGGTGCCTGACGACAATCTTGCGGATAGCAGCGTTGATGGCGGAAACGGAGCCTGAGCAGTAAATTCCGCTATTTTACGTTTGTATTTCAGTCCCGTCAGTACTTGAGGATAGCCTGGAATCAGTAGGCGCGCATCCACCTTCAGTCCGCGCAATGCCGCTGGCAACGCCGCACTGACATCGCCCAGCCCGCCAGTTTTGACCAGCGGATAAACTTCCGGCGTGATGAAAAGAACGCGAAGCCCGGGATTTGATGAAACGAGCGCCATGGGTGAATCCTCAGATCATCTATTTTATGCGGCAATTATCAGTCTTTCAGGCCGCGTCATACCTCATCTGTCAGTACAGTAATGTGATGCGAGCCTTCAAGCGAAAGGACCAGTCCCGCAAGCGGTGGTAGCGTGATAACAATGGAATCCGGCAGTCCCATCCATGCTTTGCCGGTGGCGTGGATATGCCCCATGTTACCCATGTTACTGCCACCGTAGTATGAGGAATCGCTGTTGAATACTTCCTGATAAGTCCCGCCGGCGGGAACACCGATACGATAATTTGTCCGCGGTACCGGCGTAAAATTGAGAACAACCAGGGCGAACGAGTCATCGTTTGCACGGCGCAGATAGCAGATGACAGAGTTGTCGGCGTCGTGACAGTCTACCCAGGCAAAACCTTCCGGTACAAAGTCGAGCTGATGTAACGCGAGCACGCTGCTATACAGACGATTGAGGTCGCGCAAGGCTGCCTGTACGCCGCGGTGTTGTGCATACTTTAGCTGATACCAGTCCAACTCCCGGCCGGCGTTCCATTCGCGCCCCTGGCCAAATTCATTGCCCATGAAGTTGAGCTTTCTGCCAGGATACGTCATCTGATAAGTAAATAGCAGACGCAGGTTTGCGAATTGTTGCCACGCATCCCCGGGCATTTTGCCGAGCAGCGAGGCCTTGCCATGCACGACCTCATCATGCGACAACGGCAGCACGAAATTTTCGGTGTAGGCATATAATTGGCCGAAAGTCAGCTGATCATGGTGGAACCGCCGATGCACGGGATTTTCCCGCATATAGGAAAGTGTGTCATTCATCCAGCCCATGTTCCATTTCATGGAGAACCCCAGGCCGCCCACATAGGTGGGGTGGGATACAGCAGGCCACGCGGTGGATTCTTCCGCAAGGGTCAATGCTCCAGGAAACTCCTGGTGCACCATGATGTTCAGTTCACGCAGGAAATCTATTGCTTCCAGGTTTTCCCTGCCGCCATATCTGTTGGGTAGCCATTCACCTTGATTGCGGGAATAATCCAGATAGAGCATGGAGGCGACAGCATCCACACGGAGCCCGTCGAGATGAAATTCCGATAACCAGTAATGGGCGCTGGAAAGTAGAAACGATTTCACCTCGTTACGTCCGAAATTAAAAATGTATGTGCCCCAATCCTGGTGTAGCCCAATACGAGGGTCTTCGTGTTCATACAACGCCGTGCCGTCAAACCGGGACAGGGCGAATGCGTCTTGCGGAAAGTGCGCGGGCACCCAGTCGAGGATGACACCGATGCCTGCCCGATGACACGCATCGACAAAAAATCTTAAATCATCCGGTGAGCCGTAGCGGCTGGTCGGGGCAAAATAGCCTGTCGTCTGATAACCCCAGGATTCATCAAGGGGATGCTCCGAAATCGGCAGCAACTCGATATGGGTGTAACCCATTTCCCATATGTAAGGAATCAGATGCTGGGCAAGTTCACGATAAGAGTAAAAACGCCCGTCCAAGTGCCGCTTCCACGATCCGGCATGAATTTCGTAAATATTCAACGGCGCTCGTAACCAATCCCATCCCGCACGGTTTGCCATCCATCCGGCATCATGCCAGGCTGTTTCGACACTACCAGGCGTGTGCGCTGCGTTGTTTGGGCGCAACTCGTAACGCGTGGCATAAGGATCTGTTTTTAGAAGTATTTCACCGTTACCACGATTGCGTATCTCGTACTTATAGAGTGAATTGGGGGGAAGGCCGGGGATAAATAGTTTCCATACACCGCTGCAACCATGAATCGCCATCGGATGCATCCGCCCATCCCACTGATTGAAGCCGCCTACCACGCTGACCCGCTCGGCGTTGGGCGCCCATACCGAGAAACAGACACCGGCGACCCCATCGATTGCGATAGCATGAGATCCCAAAGTGCGATAGGCCTGCCGTAACCGGCCTTCGTTGAACAGATACAGGTCATGATCCGAAAGTTGCGGTAAAAAAGCGTAGGCGTCATATGTTTCATATCCACGCACAATTGCTTCCCGCGCCGCATTGTTATCCTCTACCCGCAACAGATAGGGCATGGCCGGCAGCGTTTTGCCGTGCCATTCAAAAACTCCCGCCGGATCGATTCGCGCCATCGGCTCAAAACGCCCTGCGATATTGATCGACACATTCGCGGCATGGGGATAAAACACCCTTACCAAACCACGATCATGCTCCATGCGAGCGCCGAGATAGGCGAAAGGATCATGCAGCCGCGCTGCCAATAGTAATTCCAGCAATGGATTGATTTTGACTGGCATGACGGGTTTCATCGGATTGAGCCACATCTACAGGAAGATCGGGAAGATCCTGAATCCGGCAGTTGTAGCGAACTCGCCCAAAAGGTGAAGGTCAAGTGATGTAAAAAGTTATTGCGGGTCATGGCGACGAACTAAGAATGCGTGGAAAATGAGCGGTCAACTGCCGGATTTTGGATTATAGCTTGCACGCGGGCAGGGACCGAGATCAAATTACCCATGGAAAAACATCCCCCCACATCACAACCGCAATAATGTGCATTAGCCGGAAAGAAGTGGTATAAACAGCAAGACCATCCATACGGACGACAATTCCGATGAAACAAGAAGCTGATTTACGTTTTCACAGTCAGATTACACGTAACTCCATCGCGCTGATACTCGCTGGCGGGCGCGGCAGTCGCTTGCGGCAACTCACCGACTGGCGCGCCAAGCCGGCGGTCCCGTTCGGTGGTAAATTCCGCATTATTGATTTTCCCCTCTCCAATTGCGTGAATTCCGGCATTCGCCGTATCGGCATCGCCACCCAGTATAAGGCACAGAGTTTAATTAGCCATATTCAGCACGGTTGGGGGTTTCTCGACGGGCGGTTCAAGGAATTCGTCGAGCTGCTGCCAGCTCAGCAGCGGATCGAGGAGACCTGGTACCAGGGAACTGCCGATGCCGTGTTCCAGAACCTCGATATTCTGCGCCGCCATGACCCGCAATATGTGCTAATCCTGGGCGGCGATCACGTTTACAAGATGGACTATAGCAAGTTGCTGGCCGATCACGTGGAAAAATCCGCCGATATGACAGTTGGGTGTATTGACATTCCGGCGGAGGAAGCGAGCGCATTTGGTATCATGAGCGTCAACGATGAATGGCGTGTCACCGGTTTTGACGAGAAACCCTCGAACCCTACGCACATTCCAGGCCAGCCGGGGCAGGTGCTAGCGAGCATGGGCATTTATGTGTTCAATGCATCGTTTCTTTTCGAACAGTTGGTTCATGACCATGATGAACAGCGCTCCTCCCATGATTTTGGCAAAGATCTGATTCCGTATCTGGTGCCTCGCCACCGGGTATTCGCTCACCGCTTTGCGGACAGCTGCGTTAACATGGCTTCGGGGGTGCCGTATTGGCGAGATGTCGGAACGGTTGATGCTTACTGGGAGGCTAACCTTGATCTTACCCATGTGACGCCGGACCTTAATTTGTATGATGAGGACTGGCCGATCTGGACGCATCAGGAACAATTGCCGCCCGCCAAGTTTGTATTCGACGACGATGACCGGCGGGGCCAGGCGCTGGACTCGATGGTTTCGGGTGGTTGTATAATCAGCGGTTCAACCGTGCGCCGCTCGCTATTGTTTTCCAATGTACAGGTACGCAGCTATAGCAGTATCGAGGATTCGGTAATATTGCCCAACGCGGATATTGGCCGGAATGTACGCCTGCGGCGGGTTGTCGTGGATAAGAATTGTGAAATTCCCCCCGGCTCCATGATAGGGTTTGATCCGGTGGAGGATCGTAAGCGGTTTTATGTCACGGAAAATGGCATTACGCTTGTTACCCCGGAGATGCTGGGGCAAAAAATTCATTATGTCAGATAAGCAGAAGATGAGCGCCCCAAAACCGGGAGCATAAACATGAGTAACTTAAGGCACAACTTAGGGCGTTGGAGGGCCTGATCAGGTTTACATGGAAATGCAATCAATAAATTTTGTCCTGCTGTGGCACATGCATCAGCCAGATTACCGCAATTATGAAACCGGTGAATTTATGTTGCCGTGGGTGTACCTGCACGCCATTAAGGACTATACCGACATGGTGTCCCACCTCGAAGCCCATCCTTCAATGAAGGCGGTGGTGAATTTTGTGCCGGTGCTGCTGGATCAGTTGGAAGATTACGCTGCGCAGTTCGCCCAGGGCCGGATAAGAGACCCGCTACTGCGTTTACTCGCGACGCCCGATCTGGAACGGGTCTCCACATGCGACCGTCTACGAGTGTTTGATAGTTGCTTTCGGAGCAATCATGTAACGATGATGCAGCCGTACCCTGCATACAAACATCTGCATGACATGCATGAGACGTTGCGGGGACGCGGCGAAGCTGAATTGGCCTACCTCTCCGGCCAGTACCTCGCGGATTTGCTGGTCTGGTATCACCTGGCGTGGACCGGTGAGAGCGTGCGCAGAAACAATGAGACCGTGGTGCAGCTGATGACGCAAGGCGGCGGCTTCAGTTATGCCGACCGGACCCAACTGCTCAACCTGATTGGAGAACTGATACAGGGATTGATTCCGCGCTATCGCAAGCTGGCTGAGTCGGGCCAGATAGAGCTGTCTACCACCCCGCATTATCATCCGCTCGCCCCGTTGCTGATTGACTTCTCCTCCGCCCGCGATAGCATGCCAGGCGAGAATTTGCCAATGGAAGCGGCTTATCCCGGGGGGCGAAGCCGTGTCGCATTTCATCTCGAGTCAGCCATCGAAAGTCATGTGGGGCGTTTTGGCATAAGACCGGCGGGCGTATGGCCAGCCGAGGGTGCGGTATCAACACCCTTCCTGGAAATCCTGGCGGAACACAATTGCCAATGGAGCGCCAGCGGCGAGGGCGTGCTCGCTAACAGCCTGCGCCAGTCCTATGCGGACCAACCCCTGCCTGAGCGCCGCCGCTACCTCTATCGCCCATATCGGATACAAGGTAGAGCCGATGGCGTTACCTGTTTTTTCCGCGATGAAAAATTGTCCGACATGATCGGCTTCGAATATGCAAAATGGTTTGGACGCGATGCCGCCGAGCATCTGGTGCATTCCCTCGAAGATATCGGTCGCAATGCGCCGCCGGGAGAGAATCCGGTGGTGAGTGTCATTCTCGACGGGGAAAATGCGTGGGAATACTATCCGTACAACGGTTATTATTTCCTCAATGATCTTTATGAAATTCTTGAACATCACGCTTCGATTCGCTGCACCACTTACCGCGACTATATTGCATCGATGGAGCATAACGAAGCGGTTGTTCTGCCAGTATTGGCGGCGGGTAGCTGGGTGTACGGGACATTCTCCACCTGGATCGGCGACCGGGACAAGAATCACGCCTGGGATCTGCTGTGTGCTGCCAAGCATAGTTACGATCTTGTCGTACAAAGCGGGCGTTTGACCGACGAAGAAAAGGCCAAAGCCGAGCGGCAGCTTGCGTCCTGCGAAAGTTCCGACTGGTTCTGGTGGTTAGGCGATTATAACCCCCCATACGTGGTATCGAGTTTTGACCAATTGTTTCGGGATAACCTGGCCAACCTTTACTGTCTGCTGAAGCTGCCAGTGCCGGTAACAGTCCTTGAGCCTATCAATCAGGGTAGTGAAAACCTCGACAGTGGAAGGCCCGAGTCGGGCGGCACAATGCGACGTGCCTCTTGAGACGGAAATACCCTAACGGGGCCTATCTCAATTTACGCGATTATTTCTGAAACAACCGGAACGGCATTCCCGCCACATATTTTTGCAAAATGGTCGCTCCGGACGGACGACGCGGGGGGTAAACGTAAAATTGGGCTCCGGCTGCGGTGACGTCGCGTTCGTAAGCGTCTCATAAATCTCCGGCGAGCGTTTCTTTTCGAGGGTAACTCGATGTCCCAGTCCATCTCCCTGCTTTTCGGGGTTCATGCTCACCAGCCTGTTGGTAATTTTCCGGAAGTTCTGGCCGATGCACATCTGCGCTGCTATCGACCGTTCCTGCATGTACTTTACCGTTACCCGGATTTCTGTTTCGCGATGCATATTTCCGGCTGGCTCCTGGATTATCTCGTTGATAGCTACCCTGAAGATATGGCGTTGCTGCGGGAAATGGTGACACGGGGACAGGTTGAGTTGTTCGGGGCAGGTGATACCGAGCCGGTGCTGGCGGCGATACCCAACCGCGACCGAATCGGACAAATACAGACTTTTTCCAATAAGCTGGAAATGAAACTGGGGCAGCGCCCCCAAGGTGCCTGGCTGACAGAGCGCGTGTGGGAGGCAACGGTGGTTCCGGCGCTGGCGGACTGTGCTATCCGCTACGTCATCGTGGACGATTATCATTTTCTCTGTGCTGGCAAAACCACGGCGGAATTGAATGGTTATTTCACCACCGAGGAGGATGGGCGTCGGCTCGACCTATTTCCCATCTCTGAAGCACTGCGTTACAGGCTGCCATTTTCTCCGGCCAGCGAAGTGGTGACTTACATCGAATCTCTGGCTGAAAACGGCGCAGCCGGCGACGGCAATGCCGCGATTTATTTTGACGACATCGAAAAATTCGGGATCTGGCCGGAAACCTACCAATGGGTATATGAAAAGGGCTGGCTCGATAAGTTCGTTCAAGGGGTTTTGTCCTCGCCCAAAATTCACACCCAGCACTATCGCGATTATCATGCTGCCGTAAAAACCCGCGGCATAGTGTACTTACCTACTACGTCCTATATCGAAATGAACGAATGGACGCTGCCTGCGCAGCCCGCGAATGTATATGCCGAGCTGGTGCGGCAGGCCAAGACAGGCGGCTGGTATGAGCGTGACAAGGCGTTCCTGCGCGGCGGTATCTGGAAAAACTTTTTCTCACGCTATCCTGAATCCAACTGGATGCACAAGCGTATGCTGGGCCTTTCCGCACGGCTCGCTGCCTTGCCGGAATGTCAGCGCAGTGCGGCAATGCAGCATAAACTCTATGAGTCCCAGGCTAACGATGCCTATTGGCACGGTTTGTTCGGCGGGTTGTACCTCCCCCATTTGCGGCGGGCGGTATATCGAGCGATCGTCGAACTGGAAGCAATGCTGGATGCCTGCGTGCCGCGTCCGGCACGATTTGTGGAAGATACCGATCTTGACGGCACGGAGGAAATGTATTTACAGAATGGCGTGATCCAGGCCGTAGTGAAACTCGACGGTATCGGCAGTGTTTGTGAACTTGATTCCTATGCAATGAAGCATAATTTTGGCGATACATTGCAGCGCCAGCCAGAACATTATTATCATAAAATTCATCGAAGCGGGAACGACGCGCAAGGGCACAGCGGTGCGGGCATCGCCTCAGCACACGAGCGAGTCAACTTCAAGCAGAAAATAGATGCTGTGGATATGGAGGCTGACGAACATGCGCGCGGCCTGTTCGTGGATCGTCTGAACGGCACTCTCGTAAGCTATTGGCATGAACCGTGCGTAGCGGATGGAGCGTGTTTCCGGGCGGATGTGTTTCCGCTGCATATTAAGAAAAGCTTTGAACTTGCGGATAACCGGCTGCATGTAGCGTATCGTTTCGCCGGCGAAGTGGAAGGCGTGTTCCGTACCGAAATCAACCTTGCCATGCCGAGTTGCGGGGGCTGGAGCGGACGCTACATTCATCAGGGTCAAATCCCCGGCGGTTTCGGTCAATTACTTGAATTATCCGCCATGACCGATATCACGCTGGATGACGATGAGCTGGCTGGAAGTGTTGTACTGCATGTCTCATCTCCGGCAACATTGTTCGCGCAGCCGTACTATTCCGTATCACAGTCGGAAGGCGGATTCGAGAAAATCATGCAGGCAGTAACATTGCAGTTGGAATGGCCGCTGATACTGGGAGAATTGTCCGTTACGCTGGAGTTCAATACGAAAGGAAGCCATGGGGAATAACCGTTGTAAAGTTTCAATAGCGGTTGGAATGGCATCACTAGCTTTTACCCGTGGATAAATTTGTCTCCATTTTATGCCGCTCGCAGCATTATGCTATGCCTGTTGCTAGCCCGTCGCGATGAGGCCTCCACGTACGCTTGTCTCCGCTCTTAAACCTTAATAATAGGGTGGTTACTGGCGATAGAGTTGTAGTGGTGCCCGTAAATTTTCTGGTAAAATCGCGGATTCTCCAAGAGCCAAGCAAGGATCCGCCATGACCTATGTAGTAACTGAAAGCTGTATCAAATGCAAATACACTGATTGCGTGGATGTATGCCCGGTGGACTGCTTTCGCGAGGGACCTAATTTTCTGGTGATCGACCCGGACGAATGCATAGACTGCACGCTGTGTGTGGCTGAATGCCCGGTGGAAGCAATTTTTGCCGAGGACGATGTGCCGACGGATCAACAGCATTTCACGGCGCTCAACGCCGAATTATCAAAAGCCTGGAAACCGATTATCGAGAAGAAAGATGCGCTGTCCGACGCCGACGATTGGGCAAAAATAACAGGCAAGCTGGACAAACTGGAACGATGACCCGGCAGCGGTAGCTTGTCCCGCCGCATGTCTTCCATTCCGAAATTTCCGCAGGTTCTTCTCACCGATATTTTTGCGGACCTTGCCGCCGGCCCCACAGCCGGGGTTACCGTACTGACTCCCAACCGACGGCTCGCGATTGCCCTTAAGCGCGAGTTCGACAAAACCCAGGCTGCCCGAGGGATCGTTATCTGGGGCGCGGCCGATATCCTGCCGATTTCCGCATTCGTCGAACGCGTGTACGAAGATGCGCTTTATTCCAGACCGACGCATGCGTTACCCATGTTGCTTACTCCCGCCCAGGAACAGATCCTGTGGGAGGATGCCATTAACCATTCGGATACGGGTCCAGCGCTGCTTGCTGTCGCGGAAGCCGCACGGCTTGCCCGCGAAGCGTGGCAGCTCGCCCATGCATGGTATCTCGTTCCGCAACTCGGAAATTTCGCTCTAAATGAAGATGGCAAAGCGTTTCAGGACTGGTCGCAGCGCTACGAGCAAGCCACCAGGCGCGCGCTGCAAATTGATCAGACTCGTCTTTACGATCTGGTAACCGGGCTATGTGAGCATGGAGCCGATAAACCGAAGCGCGTCGCCTGCTATGGTTTCGACATTATTACGCCGCAGCAGGCGGCGCTGCTGAGCAAACTTGAAGAAGCCGGCTGCGAGGTGATGCTGACGCGTCCGCAGTCGCAGCTTCAGCCGCGTAACGGGGGTGTCCGGCGCATGCCATGTCATGACAGCGGTGACGAGATTCGTCGCGCGGCGGTGTGGGCGCGGACCCGAATAGAGGCTGATAGCGAGACACGTATTGGTATCGTTGTCCCGGGATTTTCACGGCATCGCAGCATGATTATGCGTATTTTCGGTTCCATCATGGAGCCGGATATTCAGCGATCGCTACCGGGCGCCGCGAAGCGCATCACGCCGTTTAATGCGTCGCTCGGCATGCCGTTAAGTTCGTATCCTCTCATCGGCGTAGCGCTAATGGTGCTCGAGCTTGGCGGCCGAGAGATCGAATTCGAGCATGCAAGCCTTTTACTCCGATCGCCTTTTCTCGGCGGTGGTGAGACGGAAATGGCCGATCGTGCGCGACTCGATGCGCAGTTGCGCAAACGTGCCGAGCCTGCGATTACGCTCGAACGGTTGCTCGTCCTGATCGAGCGTGAACATGGCGGCGCGAGCTGCCCGATTCTGGTGCAAGCGCTGTCCGCTCTTGCGGAGTTTCGGAAAGCAAGGCTGTTCGGCTCGCAACCGCCATCAATGCTCGCCAGGGCTATTTCCGAAGCCCTGCGGATCGTTGGTTTTCCTGGCGAACGCGAGCTGGATTCGTCTGAATATCAGACGCTGAGAAAATGGCAGGAAGTTCTCGCCGAGTTCGGGGGCCTCGGCCGCGTTGTGCCACGCACCGGCTACAGCGAAGGGATATCGCGTCTACGCCGCATGGCTGCGGAGACTCTGTTCCAGCCCGAGACGCCGGATGTCCCGATCCAGATACTGGGCGTATTCGAAGCCGCCGGCATGCAGTTCGATCACCTTTGGGTAATGGGATTATCCGATGAAGTATGGCCGCCGCAACCGAGTCCGAATCCATTTCTACCCATCGAACTACAGCGGGCGGCGAAGTTGCCGCAGGGCTCGGCGGTTGCGTCGCTGGAACTTGCGCAGCGGCTTACCGATGGGTGGGTGTCGAGCGCGGATGAGATTATCCTCAGTCATCCGCGGCACGGCGATGATCGCGATGCCCGCGAATTGATGCCTAGTCCACTGATCGCACCCATTGCTGTTCGTGAGCTCATATTGCCTGTCCACGCAAGCCACCGCGATCTTGTTCATGGCGCGGGCCGGCTTGAGTACATCAATGATGACAAGGCACCGGCACTTGATCTCCCTGGCGGAATAAACGGCGATGTCAGCGGCGGCACCGCAGTGATAAAAGATCATGCCGCTTGTCCATTTCGTTCGCTGGCGGTACATCGATTCGGCGCGGAAAGTATCAGAACTCCCCGGGCGGGGCTTGATGCGATGGAGCGCGGTATACTGGTGCATCATGTGCTCGCACGAACATGGAGCCAGCTTGAGACCAAAAGTGCGCTTGACGCGATCAGCGAGGACAGCCTTGAAGCGATGCTCGCGCACGCTGCGAAAGAGGCGATTGCCAGCATCCAGCGGGACCGCCCGATAACGCTTTCAGGACGTTTTGCACAAATTGAACAGCGACGCCTGGTGCGATTGGCGCGTGAGTGGCTCAACGAAGAGAGAAAGCGGGATGATTTTGCGGTGACAGCCATCGAGAATAAACGCAGCATCGAGATTGGCGGGCTCACATTGTCGACGCGCCTCGATCGTGTGGATGAATCCAGCGATGGACGCCGCCTCATTATCGATTATAAGACCCGGGCGCCATCGGTAAACGCCATGCTTGGCGCTCGTCCGGAGGAACCCCAGTTGCCCTTGTATCTCCTTGCCGCCGAGCCCGACGCTGTAGCAGTCACATTTGCCCAGGTCAAAAGAGGCGACATGCGGTTTGCCACGCTTGCGCGCGATGGCGACTTGCTGCCCGGAGTGAAAGCGTTTGGCGAATCCCGCCTGGGTGACAGGTATGGTTCGTGGGAGGAGCTGGTTGATGCCTGGCGCACTGATTTCGCTGACATCGCCGCCAGCTTTGCCAGCGGAGACGCCCAGGTGGATCCCAAACAATTTCCCCACACTTGCCGCTATTGCGATTTGCGGCCATTCTGCCGCATCGACGAGCGAATCGAGTGCGGGCTTCCGGAACAGGAAGACGAGGAATGAACAGCGCTTCGCTTATGCCCCCTATCTCCTCTACACCTCTCGCACCGGATTTCGCCGAGCGCCGCCGTGCTCTCGATCCCGAACATTCTTTCATTGTCCAGGCGCCTGCCGGGTCGGGCAAGACGGGACTTCTGATTCAGCGCTACCTGACGCTGCTGGCGGCGGTCAATGAGCCGGAAGAGATCGTTGCGATCACGTTTACCCGGAAAGCGGCGGCAGAGATGCGCGAACGTGTCATCGCGGCGCTTGCGCAAGCGGGCAACACGCTTAATTCGTCCACAACTTCCGAGAGCAGCCATGAGAAACTCACCTTCGCGCTCGCTGATGCTGTCTTGCGCCGCGATATCCAAGCTGGCTGGAATATCGCCGGAAATCCGGCACGATTGCGTATTCAAACTCTCGATTCGTTGTGTGCATCCTTGACACGCCAGATGCCAATGCTATCGAAATTCGGCTCGCAGCCGGAAAGCATTGAGGACGCGTCTGATTTATATCTTGAAGCGGCGCGCGCAACCATCGACCTGGTTGACGAAGACGATACTGTGGCGCAAGACATCCAGCGATTACTGGAGCACCTCGACAACGATGTGGCCCGCGTCGAAACATTACTTGCCGAAATGCTGGCGCGGCGGGACCAGTGGTTGCGCCATATTCATGGTAAAGATCGTGAGGAACTGGAAGGGGCGTTGGGAAATGCGCGCCATGAGGCACTCGACCGCCTGTGCGGTCTATTCAGACTACATGTTACCTCCACGCAAGACGAACTGATCGCGCTCGCAGCATATGCCGCCAGCAATTTATCCGCTGCCAGCGGGAAGATGCCTTCCGTGGCGGATGAAGGACGCGGTGCATGCAGCGCGTTGCCCGGAGATGCGGAACAGGATGTTGCGGGCTGGCATGCCGTTGCCGATCTGTTGCTCACAAAAAAAGAAGGCAACTGGCGCAAGCAGCACACGGTCAGCGACGGCTTTCCATCCGGTAATACCAGGGCTGAAAAAGTAGTCGCAAAGTCCTGGAAAGAAAGAGCGCTCGCTTTGATCGACCTGCTGGCCAAAAACGACGGCGATACGCTACGCCAGGCGCTCCACGCTATTCGCCGCCTGCCGCCGCTAACTTATACGGAAAAGCAATGGGAAGTGCTCGGCTCGATCACGCGGCTTCTACCGCGCGCGGTCGGACAGCTCAAGCTTGTATTTCAGTCGCATAACAAGGTGGATTTTACCGAGGTTGCGCAGGCTGCCCTGCGTGCGCTCGGCGAACCCGAGATGCCTACCGATCTCGCGCTCGCCCTCGACTACCGCATTCGGCATCTATTGATCGACGAGTTCCAGGACACATCGATCAGTCAGTATGAATTGGTCGCCAAGCTTACCGCCGGATGGGAGCCGGGAGACGGCCGAAGCCTGCTGGTAGTCGGCGATCCGATGCAATCCATCTATCGTTTTCGCGAGGCCGAGGTCGGCTTATTCCTGCGCGCCCGCACGCTGGGGATTGGCAACATCACATTACATCCGCTTTCTCTTTGCGCAAATTTTCGATCGCAGCGCGGTATCGTGGAATGGATCAATGCCACGTTTGCGCAAGTGATGCCGGAACGGGAAAATATCGCCCTCGGTGCAGTGTCTTATACGCAGTCGGTCGCAACGCACGACTTACTCCCAGGTGCGGCAGTCAGCGTGCACCCTTTTTTCAATAACGATCATGCAGCCGAGGCGGTGAAGGTGGTGGAGATAGTCCTGCAAACGCGGCAGGATGATCCGTCCGGCACAACGACAACCGCAATTCTGGTGCGCAACCGTAGTCATCTTCATGAAATCATACCTCGGCTCAAGGAAGTCGGCATTCGTTTCCGCGCGATCGAAATTGAAGGACTGGGACGCCGGCCGGTGGTGCAGGATTTGCTGGCACTCACCCGCGCACTGGCGCATCCCGCGGATCGATTGGCATGGCTGGCGTTGCTACGCGGGCCGTGGTGCGGCCTCACGCTGGCGGACATTCACGCACTTGTTTCAACGCATGGTGCTTCCGTTCCTGGCGATACTGACGATGCAGTCGCAATGGATAAAGAGGGACGAAGCGCGGGAGAAAATAATCGAACAGTTTGGGAGCTGTTGAATGATGACACGCGCATGGCGATGGTCTCCACCGATGGCTACAGCCGCCTGCTGCGCGTGCGCGAAGTGCTGAAGGATTGTATCGATAACCGCTGCCGTCAATCTTTCCGGGCGACTGTCGAGGCAGCATGGCTTGCGCTGGGAGGCCCCGGTTGTGTGGAAGACGCGACGGACCTTGAAGATGCCGCAGTCTACCTTGATTATCTTGAAGCGCACGAGGTGGCCGGCAGCATCCCCAAGCTTGCTGCCCTGGAGGAAGGGCTCACCGGACTCTACGCGTTACCTGACCTGGAAGCCGACGCCACCCTGCAGATCATGACCATACACAAGGCGAAAGGACTCGAGTTCGATTGCGTAATCGTGCCTGGCCTCGGCCGGCCGTCGCGCAGCAACGACAAGAGGCTGTTCATGTGGATGGAGCATCCGCGCGCCACATTATCCGTGGGAGAAAGAAATGCGGCCAACGATTTGTTGCTTGCGCCGATTCAGGAAACTGGCGCGGAGTCCGATCCCATCTATTCGTGGCTGGAGAAACTCGAAGGCGAGAAGGAGCGCTTTGAGGACGAGCGTCTGCTCTACGTTGCCGCAACGCGCGCCAAACAGCGCCTGCACCTGCTCGGCGCTACGGGCCTTGTTTCCGGTTCTGATGGCGCATTCGAGCTGCGGTCTCCTGCTGGCAAATCGCTGCTAAGCAAGCTCTGGGCCGTGGTCCAGCCGGTCTACGCGGAAGCCGCAGCAAGAAAAAACTCCTCGAATATATCTTTTATCGCTGATGGAGAACAGAATAGGGAAGGAGAAAAACACTTGATCGATCGGTCGTTGCGCCGACTGATATCCGGTTGGGCGTTACCAGCCGCACCGCCACCTATGCGGTGGAGCGCGCCGCACTGTGCCACCTCGGTGCAGGGGGAAATCGAATATTCGTGGGCCGGCGAAACTGCGCGCCGTATTGGAAGCGTCGTGCACCGCTGGCTGCAGCGCATCGCGGAAGATGGGGTAAAAAACTGGAGCGTGGCGCGGATTCAACTTTTGCGCGATACTTTCGGGTATCAGCTGGTTGCATGCGGCATGGACAGCAGCCACGGCGACATCAGTGCGGCTACCAGACGCGTAATGACAGCGCTCACCCATGCGGTGAGCGATATGCGCGGACAATGGTTGCTTGGGCCCCAGCAAGATGTCCACAACGAACTGCGGATGACGGCGGTCATCGGTGGAAAGCCCATGGATCTCGTTATCGATCGTACGTTCCGTGATGCAAATGGGCAGTGTTGGGTCGTGGACTATAAGACCAGCAGCCATGAAGGCACGGATGTGGAGGGCTTTCTCGATCGCGAGCAGGAACGATACCGTTTCCAGCTCGACCGCTACGCTGCACTCATGCGCTTGATCGACGGGCAACCCGTGAAACGAGGGTTGTACTTCCCGCTGCTAAAGGGATGGCGGGAGTGGGGCGACGAGGAGTCCAGCGATGGAAAGGTTGAAAATGTCGGCGCCAAGTGGAATCATTGATCATCAGCAATTGCCTGGTAATTTCTTGATTAAGTAATGATGCATCTGTTGCTGTGTACATTAGGAATCCTTGCGATGGTTGGGAGCGCCGCGGCCAGTGCACCCGGCGTGGCCGCCGTAACGGTACAACCGCGTCCGGAGATTGGGGCGTTTATCGGCGAGATGGTGGAGCGGCACGGATTCAAGCAGGCTGAACTTGAGAGCATTTTCGGGGGGGCGCAGTTTCAGCCGGCTATCATCAAGGCGATTTCCCAGCCGGCAACCTCCCGGCCGTGGTATGAGTATCGCCCTGTGTTCATCAATCCGCGGCGTATTGCGGGCGGTGTTGCTTTCTGGAACAGTTACGCTACGACATTGGCGCGGGCCCGCAAGGAATTCGGCATCCCGGAGGAAATCATCGCTGCGGTGATCGGCGTGGAAACCAATTATGGCACCCAAACCGGCAAACACCGCGTGCTGGATGCATTAACCACACTGGCGTTTGACTATCCAAAGCGGTCTGGATTTTTTCGGAATGAATTAGAGCAATATCTCCTGCTGGGGCGAGAGCGGGGAGCGGACATGCTCAATATCAAAGGCTCTTATGCCGGGGCGACCGGTATTCCGCAGTTCATGCCCAGCAGCTACCGGCGTTATGCCATCGATTTTGACGGTGACGGCAAGGTCGACTTATCTGGCAGCACGGCAGACGCGATAGGTAGCGTCGCGAATTATCTGAAAAGCTTTGGCTGGGAGACAGGGAAAACGATAGCGATTCCCGCCCTGGTCAGCGGCGAGAATTACCGCGAGGCCTTGTTCGCGGGAAGCAAGCCGTTGTATACAGTGGAAGAAATGAGAAAACTGGGTGTTACATCACCAGCGGATGTTCCCAGCGACCGTCAGGCCACGCTGGTGGAGTTGGCAAATACTGCCGGGAACGAGTATTGGCTGGGTTTTAATAATTTTTTTGTCATCACGCGCTACAACCGCAGCGTGCATTACGCCATGTCGGTGTTGCAACTGGCTGAAGAGATTCGTGCGGCACGGAATTCCGATTTGCGATAAAAACAAAATATTGAACACGATTGCTGGTCAACGGGACGGCAATTCGAGCAGCAGTTTATGGTTAATGTGGGGCCAAGTGTCCTCTAGGCTCCTTGCCCCTGAAACAGCATCAGCCCGCCATCCACGACAATTGTGGTTCCATGGATATACCGGGCATTTTCCGATGCCAGGAATACCGCAACATGTGCGATCTCCTCTGGCTGCGCTGCACGCTTCATCGGAATCGATTGCACCTGCTTCTTCAGGACTTCCGGGTCGTCGAGCGACGATTGGTTCATGGTGGTGAGCACCATTCCCGGCGCAATATTGTTGACGTTGATGTTTTTTTCTGCCAGTTCGAGTGCCAGCGTTGTCGTCAGGTTACGCAAGCCGCCTTTGGAGACATCGTAACCGGCCGCGCCACTACGTGGAATTTCCTGATGTACGCTGGTGATGTTAATGATCGTGCCGTGCTTGCCAGTACCATCCAGGCCACGGATAAACTGCTGACAGGTAAAGAAGGGACCATAGAGATTGGTGCGAATTATGTTATCCCAATGTTCCAGGCTCATGTCTTTGACAGGTTTTCCTGCTGCATCGACACCGGCATCATTGACCAGGATAGTCGGCGTACCCAACTGGTTCTGCACCTCCTTGAAAAAATTTTCCACCAGGCCAGGGTCGCGTACATCCAGTTGGCTGAGGTAGGCCCGGCGTCCGGTTGCTTCTATCTCGAATTTGGTTCGCTCAGCCCCTTCCTTGTCATGCAGATAGGACACCGCCACGTTGGCGCCTTCTTTCGCAAAAGCGAACGCGGTCGCTTGTCCGATGCCGGAGTCTGATCCGGTTACAATGGCAATCTCGCCTTTTAGTCTTTGTGAATCCATAAGAAATTCTCCAGGTCAAAATGTTTAAGGATTGATGGAGCAGTAAAGCTCCTCTGGTAAAAATGATTTTCTTAATTCAGTTGGCTGGCTCGTTCAACCGTCCAATGCATTTTTGTAGTCGATGACTGCGCCGATGAAAGCGGCATGGACAAAAGCTTGCGGAAAATTCCCCAGCATTTTTCCGGACTTCGGGTCCGCTTCCTCGGCGAAAAAACCGAGGTCATTGGCGTAAGTAAGCGTAGTTTCCAGAATCTGTCTGGCTCGCTCCAGATCTTTGTGCAGGATCCAGTATTGTGCAACCCATATCGTGCCGGCAACAAAAGCGCCTTCCTGGTAGCGGCCAGTCTCTTCCAGGTGCCGCCAATATAGATGTCCATCGGAATAGTCCCTCTCCAGCACCCGCATCGTGGCCAACATCTCTGGAGAATCAGGCGCTGTATATCCCCAGGTGGGGAAGAGAGCCGCGGAAATGTCCACCGGTTCGCTGCCCTGGAAAGCGGCATATGCGCCTTCGGAGTTGATACAATTTCTTGCGACATAAGCTTCGACGTCTTTTGCCGCCGCCCGCCATTTGTCAGCCTGCGACGTGTCATCAGTATAGTCAGCGATATAGCGAAGACCACAGGAAATGATGACTTTGCCGGTCGTGTATTGCCGTTTCTCATGTTCTTCCCAAATGCCATAGTCCGGTTCATGCCAATGCTCGGCCAAGAAATCCGCGATTTGTCTTACCGTTTCCCAATGCTCGCGCGTATTGTGCCGGCCGTAGATCAACTTCGCTGCCAATAGCACATTGGCAAATCCATCCAGCTGCAACTGGTTATTGGCGTCATTGCCAATACGAACCGGACGGCTTCCCTCATAGCCAGCGAGGTCAAGATGACATTCGGGCGGAGCAGGCTTGAAATCCAGAGACAAAAATGGCGGCAGCAATGGCTTGCCCGTTTCCTCCTGTTTTGAGCTGCAGATAAAGTCCAGGAAATGCCGTTCATCCGGCCCGTTGCTCCCAGCCCGTACCAACGCACTGACGATCATCCCCGCATCCCGCATCCACACATAACGGTAATCATAATTACGGTTTCCACCTTTTACTTCCGGAAGAGAGGTGGTGGCAGCGGCAATAATGCCGCCATTGGGAGCGTAGGTCAGCAAGCGCAGTGCACGCAGTGATTGTGCAACTTCCTGCTCGAAGGGGCCGTGATAAGTAATGCGCGACGTGATATCTCGCCAGTTGGCAAGGGTGGTATCAAGCCAGGATTGCACATGGGCGCGGGTTGGTGCTCCTATTGGAGCATCAACCAGAACTGCCCAGCTTTCTTCCCCCACTGGCAATGTAAGGCGGATAACCCCTTCCTCCACGGCCAGAGAATGGGAGGCGTAGAGCCATTGGTGCGTGTTAATACATATGCCGCCCGCAACCTGCCGCAAGTCGGCAGGAATTCTTGCATAATCCGGCGCTGGCATCACTGAAATGACAACAGGCCGAGGTGGAGGCGAGAACAGGCGGCAAATGCCCTGCGGCCATTCATCACCGATAGACATCCAATCCGTTACCTTGAAATCGCCCTCTTCCAGCTCGAAACGGGTTTCGAGCACCGCGCTATCTTCGAGATAGGTTCGGCCACCGGGTTTTGCGTCAGGCAAGCCGATCGTCCATGCACCACCCTTCTCCAAGTCGAGCAAGGTTGCAAACAAAGAGGGCTGGTCAAAGCGCCCTGGGCAATACCAGACGATAGAGCCATCAGTCGCCACAATGGCAGCGGTTTGCCGGTCGCCGATGACTGCAAGATCGCCAATCTCGAATTTAAGATTAGCTATGGCCATCTGTTCCCCTAATTATTTGCTGCGCGGTCTGATTGGCTGAATGCGACGACGTGATCCGCTTCCAGCCGGATGCCGATTTTTTCACCTAGTGCGTGATTGTGGTGACTGGGTACCAGTGACAGGGCAATGCCACCGCCTGGCAGGCGCAGGGTATATAAAATATCGGCCCCGCGGAAAGCTTTATGCACTACGGCAGCCTGGACGGGACTGGCGTCGTCGTGCACGATGTCATCCGGCCGTATCAATACATCCACGGGATTACCTGCCCCGCACAGTTGGCAATCCGGCGTGCATTGATGCGGGATATCGCCGGTCAGAACCCCCAGTTCGATTTCCACATGACGCGGATCCAGCATCTTGCCGGAGAGGAATACCCCCTGCCCGATGAAATTTGCGACGAAACGGTTGGCGGGCCTGTGATAGAGATTATAAGCCGTATCCCATTGCTGGATTTCGCCGCGATGCATGACGCCGATTTCGTCTGCTATGGCGAATGCCTCGTCCTGATCGTGCGTAACTAAAATAGCGGTAGCGTTCTGGCTTTTGAGGATGTCGCGTACCTCCAGGCTCAAACGCTCGCGCAGGCTTACGTCCAGATTGGAGAAGGGTTCATCCAGCAATAGCAGATCGGGTCGCGGGGCTAAAGCGCGCGCCAGTGCCACGCGCTGCTGCTGACCGCCGGAAAGTTCATGTGGGTATTTGGTCCCCGCATCGCCCAGGCCCACGGTTTGCAGCAATTCGGCGACGCGAGACGCGCGTTCTTGTTTTTGCATGCGGTGCAGACCAAAGCCGATATTGGCAACGACGGTGAGATGAGGAAACAAAGCATAATCCTGAAATACCATGCCTATATGTCGCTGCTCCGGCGGCAAACAGAAGCTGGCACGACTTATCGCTTTGCCGTTCAAGAGAATTTCGCCAGCCGATATCGGTTCAAACCCTGCAATGCAGCGCAGCACAGTCGTTTTGCCGCATCCGCTCGGCCCCAGCAGGCAGCCTATCTCACCTTTTTCCAGGGTAAACGACAAATCATTCACCACTACTTGTTTGCCGTAGGCATGGCGGATATTCTTAAGTTCGAGAAGTGTGCTCATGGCGGAAGTTCAGCTGAGGCAATTGGAGGGAGTAGTGAACGCGCTATAAAGGTGAAGGTCAATGGCGCAAAAAAATCCTTGTGAAGCGTGGCACGAGCTGAAAAATGCGTAGCCGACTGCCGGATTTAGGTTCACGAACTTATTTTTCAGTTTGCCGCACAAACAATATTATCGGAAATAGGCCCGCCAGTACCAGCGCCACCGCAGGGAGAGCGGCCTGCTCCCAGGCGCCTTCAGAAGTCATTTCGAAAATTCTTACCGCGAGCGTATCCCAACCGAAGGGTCGCGTCATCAGGGTAATGGGCATTTCTTTCATCACGTCCACGAATACCAGCGTGGCAGCGGTAAATATTCCACCTTTCAGAATAGGCAAATGTACCCGCCGCAGCATTGTCCATCCGCTCAAACCAAGTCCCCTTGTGGCTTCATCGATGCTACTGGTTATACGTTGCATGGCGCTGTCTATCGGGCTATGACTCACCGCAAGAAAACGCGTCATATAAGCAATCAGCATCGTGGCAAGCGTGCCCTGGATCAGTAGTCCAGTCTCTATATGAAATAGTTGCATGGCTATTTCGCTCAGCCAGTTATCTACCCATGCAATCGGAATGAAAATTCCTATCGCCAGAACGGTGCCAGGGAGGGCATAACCGATAGTGGCAACGCCTACCGCGGCGCGGGTAACCGGATCGGGGTAGCGGCGCACCGCGTAAACCACAAGCAGTGCGACAGAACAGGTCAATAGAGCAGCAAAGGTGGACAGTAGTAGCGAGTGCCAGAGGAATTCCAGATAACGCTGGTCGAAATCCTGCGAAAAAACAACGGCCGCCCAAATACCCAATTGCGCAACCGGCAGCAGAAATGCAAAAAACAATGTGACTGACGCAAACCCGGTGAGCGACCATGCGCGCCACCCCTCGAGCGCTATGCGCCCCGCGCGCGCACTTTGCTTCAGTTCGGCATAGCGCATACGCGAACGAAACTGTTGCTCCATGACGATCATTGCAAAGACGATCACGATCAGCAATGAGGCGAGCTGAGATGCTGCGGACAACGAAAACATACCGAACCAGGCTTTATAGATAGCAGTGGTGAAAGTGTCGTAATTGAAAACCGCTACCGTGCCAAAATCTGCCAGGGTTTCCATCAGCGCCAGCATTATTCCGCCCGCGATCCATGGCCGTGCCATGGGCAATGCCAGCCTGAAAAATCCTTGTGTACGATTGAAGCCCAGCGATTGCGCCGCTTCCAGGGAACGTTTGCCCTGAGTAAGAAAGGCGTTGCGCGCCAGCAAATAAACATAAGGATAAAACGCCAGAATCATGACAATAATGACGCCCAGCCTGCCGCGGACATTTGGAAACCAAAATAGATCAGGCCCCAGCCAGGAGCGCAACGTAGTTTGGACCGGGCCGGTATAGTCGAATAGACCAAGTGCGACGAACGCGGTGACGTAAGCTGGAATGGCGAGCGGCAGCAACAGCGCCCAGGAAAAGAATTTTCGCCCCGGAAATTCACACACCGCGGTAAACCAGGCAAGACTTACTCCCAGGAGTGCGGCGCCGGAGCCTACTCCCAGTGCAAGCCAGAACGTATTCACCAGCACGCCGGGCAGTGTGGTTTCAACCAGGTGTTGCCAGACGTCGCCAGTTGGCGCGAAGAATGACGAGATGATGGTGCCGATAGGGACCAGCACCAGCACGGCTACCAAAAAAGGGATTAGACGCCAACCCCATGAAGCGCGATAAGCGGAAGATGAGAAGTGCGAAAAACCGGCTCTCGTGCTGCTACTTTTTCCCGTTAGATTGCGCGTTTCACCCTTCACCTTTTAATCTGAATCCGGCAGTTGTAGCGAATTCACAGCGAAGGTGAAAGACAAATAGCGCAAAAGGCCTTTGCGGGTCATGGCGCTTAACCGATCGATGAGCTGGAAAAATGAGCGCGAAACGGCGGGAGCCGGGTAAGCCTTTATCGCCAACCGGCCCGGTCCATCAGTTTAACCGCTTCTGTTTGCAACTCGCCGGCCGTGGTCACGTTTATCGGATTCTGTTTGAATGTTCCCCAGGCTGCAACTACGGGGCTGGATTTTATGCCGGGGTTGGCCGGATACTCCATGTTCACGTCGGCGAACAAGTTCTGTGCTTTCTCCGAGGAGAGGAATTCCAGCAGTTTGACAGCCGCCCCGGCATTGCGGGCATGCCTGGTAACACCCGCTCCGGAGATGTTGACATGAACACCGCTGCTCCCTTGGTTAGGCCAGAAAATTGCCAATGGCAGGGATGGGTTCTTTTCCATCAGGCGGCCAAAATAATAGCTGTTAACCAAGGTCACGTCGCACTGCCCCGCAGCGACGAATTCCATCGCCTTAGTATCATCGGACAGGGGATCAGTGGCAAGGTTGGCGACCCAGCCTTTTACAATTTGTTCGGTCCTGGCTTCGCCGTGCTCGGCGATCATCATTGCTATCAGGGATTGGTTATATACTTTTTTGGAAGTGCGCAGACACAACCGCCCTCTCCATTCAGGTTCCGCTAGCGCTTCGTAAGTCGAAAGATCGGAAGGCTTCACTTTTTCTATGTTATAAACGATGGGACGGGCACGCACCGACAATCCGAACCACCGGTTCTGGGGGTCGCGCAAATAAGAGGGGATATTGGCCTCCAGCGTTTTTGACTCTACTGGTCTCAATAGTCCTTCCCGCGCAGCTTCCCACAGGTTACCCGCGTCAGAGGTGATCAGCATGTCTGCCGGCGTGTTTTTTCCCTCCGCTTTGAGGCGCGCGAGCAACGGGCCTTCCTTATCGGTGACGAATTTTACGGTGATACCGGTATCTTTGGTGAAAGCGTCAAACATTGGCTTGATAAGTTGTTCGATGCGTGCCGAATAGACAACGATCTGCTCCGCCTGGGAGGCGCTGGCACCAAACAGCGTGACACAGCAAAACATTGCGGTAAGATAGCGGTTGAAGCAGGATCTCAGCATTTTTATCACTCCAAAGTTGAAAGAGCGGAAACAGTCAATAACAACTATATTATAAATGATAATAATTATCAGTAAAGCACGGTATTCGCGCTACCATGGATAAACCACAACCGAATCCTTCTTATCAGCGCCTGCAAGAGTTGCTTGCGATTCCCGAGAGGCAGCGGAGCGAAGCCCAATGGGATGAGATAAACGAGCTCGAGATTACTCTGACTCCTGTCAATCGCGCCGTTACTTCGGAGCAAGCCGCTCGCCGAAGGGTTGCTACTCCCGCTGGCCAGCAGCTAAAACCACGTGATGGCACGCAGGGCAAGAGGCCGCTCAAGAAGCTTCGCAAGCGGCCGCCCAAAGGAAGCGGAGGAAGTGGAAGTACGGGAAGTACGCCATAACCTGAATTGGGCCGCTTTCCGTCCATTCTTCACTCGTTCTTCCCGGCTAACAACAAATCATTTCCGATTTACCGCGCAGGGGCCCATCTCCTGCCCGAAATTATGGGAGCGGGCAGGGTGATGCTATTCGAATAATGATGAAATTTAAAGGGAGGAGTGATGCAACTTACAACCACCCCAGGCATTGATGGAAAGCGGGTCACGAAGTACTGCGGCGTTATCGCCGGAGAAGCAATTCTCGGCGCGAATTTGTTCAAAGACCTTTTTGCAGGAATCCGGGATCTGGTGGGTGGACGTTCTGCAACCTACGAGAAGGAGCTTCAGCGGGCCCGCGAGATTGCACTTGAAGAGTTGCGTCAGCGCGCCCAAGATCTTGGTGCAAATGCGGTGATCGGCATTGATATCGATTACGAGATAATGGGTAAGGACAACGGCATGTTGATGGTTTCCGCCAGCGGAACTGCGGTAATCGTAGAGACCATTGAGTAAGGATTCCTCAAACTCATGCGGAATACTTAACGGGGCCATCAGACAGAAGACAGGAGTTCGCTATCAGCAAAATTTGAAGGCATAAGCTGGCGGGGTACCGCAAAGATGGAAGCGGGAAAGGGCAATAGCGGCTACCAGGGAATAGTCTGGCCATCATAAGCGATGAATTTTCCCGAATCGGCCAGAGTCAATTGACTGATGACGTGGCGCATGCCGGACACGCTTTGGGTGGTGGAAATCAATGCGTTCGGTCCGCCCATTTCGGTCTGTACCCATCCAGGATGGAAAACCACCGCGATGACGCCAGCTGGCTTCAGATCGATGGACAGGCTCTTTACAACCATATTCACCGCAGTCTTGCTTGACCGGTAAATATAACTGCCGCCGCCACGATTGTCCTCGATGCTGCCCATTTTGCTGCTGATGGTCACAATAATTTTTTGATTGCTCCGGCCGATCTGGGTGGCAAACGTCTGTGCCATTTTCAGTGGAGCCATGGTGTTGACGAGAAATGCGTGCGCCCAAGCCTCATAATCGATATTATCGTTCTTATGCGTAGCCGTATAGATTCCAGCATTGTTCACGAGCAGATCGATGGATTCGTTGATTAGTGATAGTGCCAATGTTTCAATCTGCGCATGATCAGCGACATCAAGCGGGTGCATTGTAATCTGGTCAGGGTATCCTGCGGCGAGGGCGTTGAGCATATCCGATTTTTCCGGTTGGCGGCTGCAAGCTAGAACGCGCCATCCCTCCGCGGCGTATTGCCTGACGAACTCCAGCCCGATTCCCCGGTTGGCGCCTGTAATTAATGTGGTTTTCATGTTTCCTCCTTACGTTTATTTCACGTTTCTAAATCCTTCGAGGTTTACCAGAGTGCCTTGCTGCTGCTGTGACAGGTAGTGCCAGTGGACGAATACCGCAAAGTGAAGAGACTCTACAGTTTTTACCGAACACATATATAGAATTTAAACGAATGCCAATACTACAGGGAACGACGGATATGACCCAGCGAATTGCATTGGTTACCGGCGCGTCCAGCGGTATCGGGAGAGCGACCGCGGAACTTCTTGCCAAAAATGGCTATTACGTGTTTGCAGCCGCGCGACGTCTGGACAGGCTGGAACAGATACGTTCTGATCACATTGAGCCAGTTGAGCTGGATGTGACCGATGAAGAGGCCATTCGTATGACTGTCAATCACGTGATATCGACCAAGGGACGAATTGATGTGCTGGTTAACAATGCGGGGTTCGGTCAATTGGGCGCTATCGAATGTGTTTCGATGGAAGCGGCGCACCGACAGTTCGAAGTGAATGTTTTCGGCTATGCGAGATTCATGCAGACAGTCCTGCCCCATATGCGGGAGCAGAGGTCAGGATGCATCGTCAACATGACGTCCGTAATGGGCAAGATGTCAACTCCTGGCTTCGGTTGGTATGCGGCTTCCAAGCATGCCGTAGAAGCGCTAACCGATGCCGTGCGTGGCGAAGTGATGGAATTCGGGATCGAGGTCGTGCTTATTGCTCCGGGTTTGATCAAGACCGAATTCGTTCCCCGGCAACTGGCGCTGCTCGATACTGTTGCGCATCCGCCCGCTTACCAGAAAGTTATTAAGGGTCTTTATCATCTCCTGGCTAATGAACCGACGTCGCCGGGTCCCGCAATTATCGCGCAGGCGGTGCTTGATGCCGTTACAAGCGCCAATCCGCCGGTACGACATGCGTTGCCCCTTGATGCAAAATTAGCCGCGGCAGCAAGATGGCTGTTTGGCGCCCGTCTCTTTGCCTGGGTAATCCGCAGGCAAATGAAATTCTAGGATGCTCGTGTAGTGAGTCCGAGATATCGGTACTTAAAAATGACTAGATTGCCGCCATACTGCATTGCTCGTCGTTGCATATGAACAACTATGCGCGTCCTCGCGCCTTGTCTGACGCCAATCTAGTCATTTTTAACATTCCTTCACGGTTTATTCATTTGGATCGGTTATGTACCGATATCTCTGACTCACTACATCGGGACGGTATGAGGGGAAGCCACATTAGGAAATTTATCTTGCTGTAAATCAATCACTCGGCGCCTCCTTGGTTGAAGAAAAGAGATCCCAGGAGGCGATGAATAGCGCTGCAATCACCGGACCAATAACGAAACCATTCAGACCAAAAAGAACCAGGCCCCCGAGCGTCGAGATGAGGATTACATAATCGGGTATTTTGGTATCACGGCCGACGAGTACGGGTCGTAAAAGGTTATCAACGAGCCCGATCACAAATACGCCGAACGCGATGAGGACCACGCCCTGCCAAATGGCGCCGGTAAGCAGGAAGTAGATTGCTACCGGTACCCAGATCAATCCGGCTCCGACTGCCGGTATCAGGGAAAGGAAGGCCATCACAAAGCCCCATAGCAGTGCCCCCTGAATGCCGAGGAACGAGAACATGACGCCGCCTAATGCGCCTTGTATTGCGGCAACAGCAACATTGCCTTTTACGGTGGCGCGAATAACAGTTGTGAACTTGCTGAACAAATGCCGCTTGTGCTCCATGCTGAGGGGCATCGCTTGCTTGATCTTCGCGGAGAGAGCGGCGCCGTCACGCAGCAAGAAAAAAAGCAAGTACAGCATGATGCCGAAGCTGATGACGAATTCAAAAGTATTCTGGCCGATGCTAAGAGCGTGCATCGCAAGAAATTGACTGCCCTGTAAAACGCCGGTCGACAGCATCTCCTGCAGCTCGGAAATATTTGTGAGGCCAGAACGTTCCAGCAAATTGACCATCCATGGTGGCAAAGCGCTCATGATTTGAGAGAAATAGGCCCCAAAATTCAACTCTCCCGACCGGATCCGTTGGTAAACAACAACCCCTTCCTGTAGCAGGGAAATCGTCATTAGTGTAACCGGGAGAATCACCATGATCAGGCAGAGCAACAGGGTGGTGAACGCGGCAAGATTCTGGCGCTGGTGTAAGCCGGCCAGCAGCCGCCGGTAAAGCGGCATAAATATAATGGCGAGAATGGAGCCCCAGAATACTGCGCCATAGAATGGCAGAAGAATCCATCCGAATGCCAGCGAGACGACGATCAACATGAGCAGGAAGGTTTTTTTCTGAAGCTCGGGGGAATTCATAAAAATCCGGGTGATGAAGTGAAGACGCTTATTAAGTTCGTAACCCAATCCTACCTTAACTTAGCCTTAAGTAGGACAGTGGGGCGAGAAAAAGAAGGTGAGACCGTGGGTACGCTCTGGATTTTCTTGGCCGGGGTTCGAGGTATCTGAGGGAACGCCTTGCCAAATGAAGCAGTGCGACTAAGTATGCCAATCGCATTACCCGGGATGAGGTGTTCATATGCCGGCAGCCTGCCGGATTTGAGGAATCGAAATGAAAAAGCAGCTATTTCATTTATTTGTGCCGTTTTTTAATTTAAGTCTTTGATGCGCGAGCAGGCAGTACAAACGGCATGCAACCAAGCCGCTATCCAACCGGCTATTCGGATTGTCTCTGATGCCTGCTAACCGCTGTAGACGAGCCGGATGTTTGTCCGGAAAATGTCCCTTTCATCGATAAGAACGGACGGGCGATGTCTCGTTAAGTCGCGCTGCAAAAGCCCTCACGGGGTTTGTACGGAGGCCCCAAGGTTTTTGGCCAAGCTAAAAGCACTGCCGAGTTGCTACATCACGATGAACCACCTATTCAATATTCCGAAAAGTGATATCAGACCGAGAATTAACACGATCAGAACGACTAACGTCTTATCCGTTTTCATCACGATTCTCCTTCTTAAATTGATACATTCAGTCGGTCCGTTCAAGCTGGAAGCATAACCATAATTAAATTATGGTTTTAGTGTAGCGCAATATTCGGATGATGAATATATTTTTTATTTTGGCTCTATCCGGACAATCGCAGCAGGAGCAAAATTCGGAAGAAATGGGCAGCCTGGCTTCAGGCGTCGTATAATAATTGCTTCCATATCTATGCCAGTCCGCGATGGACAACGACATCCCTATGCTGCATATCCTCCTTGCTGAGGACAATCCGGCGGATGTGCTGCTCGTTCGGGAGGCCTTGAACGAGGCGCACATCGCGTGCAATCTCCATGTCATGAAAGATGGCGAACAGGTGATCCAGTTCATTGAAAGCCTCGATGCCGATCCGGCCGCGCCTCCCCTCGACATGCTGCTGCTCGACATGCACTTGCCCAAGCGGGATGGCGAGGAGATTCTCAACCGGCTTCGGTCCACGGAACATTATTCGCAGACACCCGTTATCGTCATGACGGCTTCGGAAGCGCCGCGCGATTATGATGACAAGAAGCACATTACGCATTACTTCAGGAAGCCCTCAAGCTTGAGCGACTATATGCAGCTCGGCGCCATCGTCAGGGAGATTGCCGGCAACAATTGTGCGTCGTCTAGCCGCATGGGTAGCGCAGCATGACATCGGAGCAAAAGACCGCTTTCAATCCTGCCCAGAATTCCAGCATTGAACATCGTAATGATCCGGCTGCAGAGTTTCTGGAACGCGGCAGTGGAACAGACTCGCCTAAGGGGTCGGACGATGAGATCGGGGAACAGGCCAGAGGCATTCTTGAAAGCATTACCGACGGATTTTGCGCCTTGGATAGCGAGTGGCGTTTCATCTATTTCAACGCAGCGGCGGAGCAGATGGCCGGCGTACCGCGCAGTGAGATCCTCGGCAGGAGCCAGTGGGATCTGTTTCCGACGACCTGTGGCACCGTTCTGGAGAGGGAGTATCGCCGGGCCGCCCGCGACCGCGTGCCGGTGGAGTTTGAGGTATGGTACGAGCCTTGGGCGCGCTGGTACGCAGTCCGTGCCTATCCCGCAAAGGCTGACGGCCTTTTCGTCTATTTCCGCGATGTCACCGAGCGCAAGCAGGCGACGGAAGCGTTTCAGGAAAGCGAAGCCCGGTTTCGGGCGCTTGTCGAGGCCTCAGCCCAGTTTGTGTGGAGCACGGACGCTGAGGGTGCCGTGGTTGAAGATTCGCCTTCCTGGCGCGCTTTTACCGGGCAAAGCTACGAGGAGTTTAAGGGGTCTGGCTGGCTTGATTACATTCATCCGGAGGACCGTGCACGGACTGCGGCTTCGTGGCGTGAGACGGTGACCACAAGAGCGCCTTATTCCCTGGAGTACCGGCTCAGGCACGTGAGCGGGGAATGGCGCTGGAACGCGGTCCGCGGCGCGCCGCTTGAGGCGGCTGACGGGACTATCAAAGGCTGGGTTGGGATGAACATTGATATTACCGGGCGTAAGAACGCGGAGAGGGAGCGCGACCGCATCAACGCGCTGCTTACCACCATTCTTGACAGTAGCCCCGACGTAATTGCCGCCAAAGACCCGGAAGGATGCTACCTTGCCTTGAACGAGGCGACGGCGCGAATGATCGGCCGGCCTGTCGCCGAACTTGTCGGCCGCACCGACCGGGAACTGGCCGATCCGAAGATCGCTGAGCCCATCATGGCCGTGGATCGCGAGGTAATGCGCACGGGAAAAATAGTGTCGACCGAGGAACAGTACCCCGATGCTACCGGCAGGATGCGCTTTTTCCACTCCATCAAGGCTCCGCTTCGCGACGGAACCGGCACGCGCGCGGGTGTCGTCATTGTGTCGCGGGACGTGACCAGGCAAAAACAGATTGAGGACGCCCTTCGCAAGAGCGAGGAAGAGTTTCGCACGCTCGCTGATAATATCTCTCAGTTCGCATGGATGACGGACGAGAAGGGATGGGTGTCCTGGTACAACCAGCGCTGGTATGACTATACCGGCACCACGCTGGAAGACATGCAGGGATGGGGCTGGCGGGAGGTTGTTCATCCGGAGCATGTGGACCGGGTCCTCGAGCATATCAGCCATTGCTTTGAAACTGGAAGAGTCTGGGAAGATACATTCCCTCTCCGGGGAGGGGATGGGAGCTACCGCTGGTTCCTGTCCCGCGCGCTAGCCATTCGCAATGCGGAGGGCGGGATTGTCCGCTGGTTTGGAACGAATACGGACATCACGGCCCAGCTGGAAACCGAGCAGGAGCTCAGGCGCGCGAATGCAGACCTTGAACAGTTCGCTTACTCCGCCAGCCACGACCTTCAGGAACCGTTGCGAAGCGTCAGTATATACAGCGAGCTTCTGGTCAAACGCCATGAGGCCCACCTGAATGGCGAAGCACGCGAGTTTCTTGAGTATTTGAGGGGCGGGGCATCGCGCATGGAGATGCTCGTCCGCGACCTCCTTGCTTATACGCAGGTGAGCCAGTTCCGCCTTCCGTCCGAAGAAGCCGATGCGAACGCGGCGTTGAAGGCGGCGGTTTCCAACCTTGCCAATGCCGTCGCCGAGAGCGATGCGCAGATCACCTCCGATGTGCTCCCGGCTGTCCAGGTGCATCGAATTCACTTGCAGCAGATTTTTCAAAATCTTGTCGGCAATGCCCTCAAATATCGCGGCGGCGAACGCCCTCTTGTACACGTGGAAGCCAAACAGCAGAATGGGTACTGGCGGTTCTCAGTCCGGGATAATGGCATCGGCATTAGTCCCGAATATAAGGAGCGGATCTTTGGAATTTTCAAGCGGCTACATACCAGTGATGAATATCCCGGTACCGGCATCGGCCTTGCTATCTGCCAGCGGATCGTGGAGCGATATCATGGCAGCATCTGGGTCGAATCCAGGCCAGGGGAAGGGTCAACCTTCTACTTTACGTTTGCCCGAGGATGCCGTCGCGCAGGCGCGTTTCCATATCCTGCTGGTCGAGGACAATAAGGCGGATGTGTTTCTCATGCGCGAAGCGTTGGAAGCGGCGGGGGTCGATGCGAACCTTCATGTGATGAGCGATGGGGAAAAAGCGGTTACGTTCATCGACGAGGCGGATGAAGATGGTGCAACGCTTCGTCCCTGCCTGGTTTTGCTGGATCTAAATCTTCCCAAAAAGCCGGGAATCGAGGTCCTGAGACATCTGCGCCGGAGCCGCAACTGTGCAAACTCCCTGGTACTGGTCGTTTCCTCCTCCGATTCCGAAAGGGACAGGATGGAGACTGCCAGTATGGGCGCAAATGGATATTTCCGTAAACCGTCGGGCTACGAAGCGTATATCAAAATTGGCGAAGTCGTAAAGGGTTTGTTGCTGGGACTATCGTCGGCGCCGCCCGTTACCGGGACAGAGCGGGAATGAGTGACAAAAAGCGGGAGAGACTATCCGGGGCGCCGCAAATTGTGATGTTCTGCGTGTCGCTGCTCGTGGTCTGCGCCATTGCGCTGCTGTCATATCGGAACATTGAAGCTGCCAAACAGGCTAGTGATCAGGGTAAAACCGCCCAGAGCGTCAGGGACGCGAGCAAGGATCTGCTGTCTATGCTCAAGGATGCCGAGACGGGCCAGCGAGGGTACCTTCTCACCGGAAAAGAGCCATATCTCGAACCCTATCACAACGCCGTGTCAGGGATTCCCGACCTGCTAAAGCAGCTCGATGCCCAGGCTGCCCAGACTCCGGAGCAGGCAGCGCGTGTACGGAAGCTTCAACCATTAGTGCTCGCCAAACTTGCCGAGCTCCAGAACACCGTTGAGCTTCGCCGGGCGAACAAACAAGCTGAGGCGCTGCTGATCGTCGACACGAGTCGCGGAAAAAGATTGATGGATGAGATTCGAATGCATGGCGCCGCCATCGAGCAAAGCATGGATGCCCGCCTTGAGGAGTTTGCCGCGGCTGAAAACGAGAGTTCGGACCGCCTCAGGGTCGTGAGTACGTTTGGCGGCGCGCTACTATTTGCTTTCGTCATTATCTCCGCGGTGGTCAACTTTCGCGGTATGTCGCGCCGTGAGGCGCTTTACAAAGAGGCGGAAGCCGCCAAAAAATTGTTCGCAACCACCTTGGTGGACATTGCCGACGCCGTGATCGTGACAGATGCCGGCGGCATTGTCACTTTCATTAACCCGGTGGCTCAAAAGCTGACGGGGTGGAAAGGGCAGGAAGCCTTGGGCCGTCACATCGGCGAGATATTTGCTATCGTTAATGAAACCACGCAGATCAAAATCGATAACCCGCTCGAAAAGGCCCTTGCAGAAGGCGTGACGGTCGGACTCGCCAACCATGCAAACCTGATCTCCAGGGACGGCCGACAATGTCCCATTGACGACAGTGCCGCGCCTCTTAAGGACGAGTACGGCAACCTCATCGGGACGGTTCTCGTGTTTCGGGATATCTCCGCGCGAAGGCATTCAGAACGTCAGTTGGAGACTGCGTCGGCGGCACTCCGGCGTTCCAACGAAGAACTCCAGCATTTCGTGAGTGCGGCTGCGCATGACCTGCGTTCTCCGTTGAATTCGGTAAGCGTCGTGACCCAATTGCTGTCTCGAAAATTAGAGAAGCAGCTTGATGGCAAGGACAAGGAGTTGATTGGTTACATTACCGATAGCGTGAGCCGCGTGGTGCGGCTTCTGGAGGCTCTTCTGTCTTTCGCCCGAGCGAGTCACTTCGATGTCGCAGCCGCCGGGCGCTTACCTCTTGACGGGGTATTGAAGGCGGTGCTTGACGACTTAAGCGTCGAGATAGCAAACGCTGACGCGACAGTCACATCGGACCCGCTGCCGGTGGTGGAGGCGCATGAGACACATATGCTGCAACTCTTCCAGAATCTGATCGGCAATGCGCTGAAATATCGTGGCCAGCACCCGCCTCGCATCCATGTTTCGGTCAAGCGGAGAGACGCGCAATGGGTCATCGGCGTGACGGATAACGGGATTGGCATTGATCCTTCATATGCCACGCAAATCTTCCAGCCTTTCAAGCGCCTGCACGGAGAAGAATACCCCGGAAGCGGCATTGGTCTTGCGACCTGCCAGAAGATTGTCGCGGGGTACGGCGGCAATATCTGGGTTGAATCCGAACCGGGTTGCGGATCAAAGTTTTTCTTTACGCTGGCGGTGGCTGATGCGCAAGATGCCGCTGCGATGACGGCTTCTTCCAAAGAACAATTCGAAACAACCGCCTGACGCTATTTTTTTGATACCTTCGAACGAGCCTCGCTGCTCTTGCAAGTCGAAGCTAGTGGTGTGCTTCGCAATTAATTGAACCTAAAAACGCGGCTTTTCGCGTCATGCATCGTTGCAAATCCTCGCGATAGATTCGACTATCGCTGTGGTTTGCGCCTAGCCTGACACAAAAATCCATCGCTTTTATTAGTCCAACCAATTCGAAGCGCACTACTAGAAAGCATGCCTCGGCAATTTCCGGATATCAACCGGATTTCAGCAGCGCATCCAAGCCCGCTTGCGCAATTTGCGCATCCTCGTTGGATCTTACGCCACTTACTCCCACCGCGCCGATGAACTGACCGTCCACCACGATGGGCAAACCGCCTTCGATCGGCAGGGTTCCAGGCAGCCCGAGATAACGTATACGTCCGTCCGAGACATGTTCCTCCCACACTTTAGTGGAACGGCGAAAGGCGATAGCGGCGCCAGCTTTACGGATTGCGACTTCAATGCTGCCGAACTGCGTGTTGTCGAGACGTAGCAGATGAAGCAGGTGAGCGCCATCGTCAACGATAGCAATCACGACCGGCCAATCGTTGCGTCTGGCCTCTATTTCTGCGGCAGCGGCAATCTTTTTTGCGTCATCGAGAGTCAGCGTGAGCTTATTATTCATAACGAATACCTGGGGGTGTAAGTTAAAACAGCGTTAAGCCCATTTCATCCAACAGCCAAAAATAAAGCACGCCGGAAGGTTCCGGCGTGCTTCGGAAGTGCCAGATTTTATAGCAGCGGCACAATTAGCAATGCAACAATGTTCATAATCTTGATGAGAGGATTAATCGCGGGGCCAGCGGTGTCTTTGTAAGGGTCTCCAACGGTATCGCCGGTGACAGCCGCTTTGTGCGCTTCCGAGCCCTTGCCGCCAAAGTTGCCGTCTTCAATGTATTTCTTGGCGTTATCCCAAGCTCCGCCACCAGCAGTCATGGAAATTGCGACGAAAATCCCGGTGATAATGGCACCTATCAGCACTCCACCCAAGGCCACCGGACCCAGTAGGAGGCCAACGATTACAGGGACTGCTACGGGTAGCAGGGAAGGGACTACCATTTCCTTGATGGCCGCCTTCGTTACCATATCCACCGCTCTCGAATAATCCGGTTTGGCGGTACCTTCCATGATTCCTGGAATCTCTTTGAACTGACGGCGCACTTCCACCACCACCGAACCGGCGGCGCGGCCCACAGCTTCCATCGCCATGGCGCCGAACAGGTAAGGAACCATGCCGCCCAGAAACAGGCCAATGATTACCATGTGGTCGGACAAATCAAAGTTCACCAGCTTGCCGCCGCTGGAAAGCGCATGGGTGTAATCGGCGAACAGCACCAGCGCCGCCAGGCCGGCGGAGCCGATGGCATAGCCTTTGGTCACCGCCTTGGTGGTGTTTCCGACGGCGTCAAGAGGATCCGTGATATCCCGTATCTCTTTCGGCAAACCGGCCATTTCCGCGATACCGCCCGCATTGTCGGTAATCGGGCCGTAGGCATCTAGGGCTACGATGATTCCGGCCATCGAAAGCATCGAGGTGGCGGCAATGGCGATGCCATACAGGCCTCCCAATTCGAAGGCGCACCAGATAGAGAGGCAAACGACCAAGACTGGAGCGGCGGTAGACTTCATGGAGACACCCAGCCCCGCAATGACGTTAGTGCCGTGACCGGTACTGGACGCCTGCGCAATATGCCTTACCGGCGCATACTCGGTGGAAGTATAGTATTCGGTAATCCACACCATCGCAGCGGTCAACACCAGACCTACCAGCCCGGCAAGGTACAGGTTCATCGAGGTAACCAGCTTGCCGTCTATCATTACGCCATCGCCCAGCATCACGGTTGTAATGGGATAGTAGGCGACCGCCGCCAGCACCCCGGCAACTGCCAGCCCACGGTAAAGCGCATTCATGATCTTGCCCCCCTCGCGTGCCTTGACGAAGTAGCAACCGATGATGGAGGCGATGATGGAGAATCCACCAAGCACCAGGGGATAAAGCACTGCATCCGGACCAGCGTCGGTGATGAGTAGTCCGCCCAGCAGCATGGTGGCGATAATGGTGACCGCATAAGTTTCAAACAGGTCAGCAGCCATCCCCGCACAATCTCCGACATTGTCCCCGACATTGTCGGCAATAACCGCCGGGTTGCGTGGATCATCCTCTGGAATGCCAGCCTCGACCTTGCCCACCAGATCGGCGCCGACGTCGGCACCCTTGGTGAAAATGCCGCCCCCGAGGCGGGCGAAAATGGAAATCAGCGAGCTGCCGAACGCCACGCCTACCAGAGCGTGCGTTGCTTCCGATGACGTGGCCCCCATTCCGGAGGTAAGGAAAGCGTAGTAGCCAGCGACGCCCAGCAGGCCCAGGCCCACCACCAGCATGCCAGTAATCGCACCACCCTTGAACGCAACATCCAGCGCGGCGTTAAGACCTTTCCTGGCGGCTTCGGCGGTACGTACGTTGGCACGTACCGATACGTTCATGCCAATATAGCCGGTCAGGCCCGACAAAAAAGCACCAAGGGCGAAGCCGACGGCGGTCTCCCAGCCTAGGGCCATAAAAATGGCTACCAGCAGAATGACCCCGACTATACCGATAGTGGTGTATTGACGATTAAGGTAAGCGGAAGCGCCCTGCTGAATCGCGGTGGCGATGTCGCGCATGCGCTCGTTTCCTGTTGGCAGATTCAGAATCCATTTAATTGAAAACGCTCCATACAGGAGTGCTGCCATCGCGCAACCGATTGCGATGATTAGACCATTACCCATTAAAATCTCCAGTTAAGATCAGGCCGTTTCAGGAAATGCGTGCGGAATTTCGGCCCCGTAATTCCGCAGTAAGTGGATGCACAAGAAAAAAATACAGAACACATGGACTGCTTTGTGCCATCTTTACTTCAGTTTAAAGAGATTCAAATCGTAAAGTCGCTCAATTTCTTCACGACAGCCACATTCTTCAGTCGTACGTAGTTGGGCAGACCATCCTTGTAAGGCGGGTAATCTTCACCCTTGATGAGCGGTGTGAGGTATTCCCGGCATTTGTCGGTAATACCGAAACCATCCTTGCTGATGTAATTCTTGGGCATCATTTTTTCCACGTTGGCAACTTTACTGAGCGGAGCCATGCCGACCTTCCACTTGTAAGGCTTGCTGGAGAGACGCTCAATCGTGGGCATTACCGAGTTATGCCCTTTGATGGCGAATTCCACCGCCGCCTTGCCCATCGCGTAGGCTTGATCCACATCCGTTTTTGATGCGATATGACGTGCCGCACGTTGCAGATAGTCTGCCACTCCCCAATGGTATTTGAGTCCGAGACCTTCCTTCACGATATTGGCTACAACGGGTGCTACGCCTCCCAGCTGGGCATGACCGAAGGCATCGCGTACCCCCTGATCGGAGAGAAATTTGCCATCCTCTCCTTTCACGCCCTCGGACACTACGACCGAGCAGTAACCGAACTTTTTGACGTAACTGTCCACCTTGGCGAGAAATTTCGATCTATCGAATGGGACCTCCGGAAACAGGATAACGATGGGAATCTCGCAATCCTTGCCGGATGCCAAACCACCCGCAGCCGCGATCCATCCGGCATGACGTCCCATCACTTCCAGCACAAATACCTTGGTCGATGTTTTTGACATGCTTGCGACGTCAAAGCTCGCTTCGAGCGTCGAAACGGCGATGTATTTCGCTACGGAGCCGAAGCCAGGGCAGCAATCGGTGATGGGAAGATCGTTATCGACGGTTTTCGGAACATGAATGGCCTGGATGGGATAGCCTAACGTGTCGGCCAGTTGCGATACTTTAAGGCAGGTATCAGCGGAATCCCCGCCCCCGTTATAGAAAAAATAGCCGATATTATACGCTTTGAATACTTCAATCAGACGTTCGTATTCGCGACGGTTCTGCTCCAGGCTTTTCAGTTTGTAACGGCAGGAGCCAAATGCGCCGGATGGCGTATAGCGCAGTGCCCTGATTGCCGCGATGGAATCTTTGCCGGTATCGATCAGGTCTTCGGTTAGCGCGCCAATAATGCCGTTACGGCCTGCATAAATCCTGCCTATTTTCCCTTTCTGCTGGCGCGCGGTTTCGATAATGCCAGCGGCGGACGCGTTGATGACTGCTGTGACCCCCCCGGACTGAGCATAAAAAGCGTTTTTTGCTGCCATGGTTCTCTCCTGATTATTTAAATCCTTTTTAGATCCTGTTTTAATCCTGGAGGCTGCTGCGGAACATATCCAGGCACGCTCCCATGGCGCTATAGTGCCGGCGGCACTATAGCGCTCGGCAGGATACCGAGTCTTGCCAATGCGGTATTGCTCTGTTCGCGAATTGTCCGACAGGCTGCTAGATCGAAGTTATTTCAGTGATGCGAAAATGGTGTCACGGATACTTTCAACTGATCCAACCCCAGCGACTTTCACATATCTGGGCGCACCATTTTCGCCATTAGCTGACCATTTCGAGTAGTATTCTACCAACGGCTCAGTCTGGGCGTGATAGATTTCGAGCCGTTTTCTTACGGTTTCCTCTTTATCATCGTCACGCTGCATCAGCGGCTCGCCGGTTAAATCATCTTCGTTTTCCGTTCTGGGCGGATTAAATATCACGTGATAAATGCGCCCCGAAGCCGGATGCAGCCGGCGACCCGATAAACGCTTGATGATCTCTTCGTCGGATACATAAATTTCAACGACGTAGTCGATCGGTACGCCCGCGGCTTTCATTGAATCCGCTTGCGGGATGGTACGAGGGAAACCGTCAAACAGAAAGCCTTTTATGCAATCCGGCTGCGCAATGCGCTCTTTGACCAGATTGATTATGATGTCGTCAGAAACCAGCCCGCCCGCATCCATGATCTTCTTGGCCATCATACCCAGCCTGGTTCCCGCCTTGACCGCAGCGCGCAACATATCCCCGGTGGAAATCTGCGGAATGCCGAAACGTTCCTTGATGTAATTAGCTTGCGTGCCTTTCCCCGCGCCGGGGCCGCCTAGTAAAATAATTATGATTATTTCCCCCTTCCCAATATAAAACTCCCTGCTGCAACGGCAGAGAGTGAGAAGCATTTATGCTTTGAGTCCGGCGATTATATCGCAGCCAGGCGGGATACCTAAATTTTTTACTGAGTCACAGCGATGACGAGCTTGTGAATTCCGTCCGTGCTTTGCATTTGCCCTCAGCGCAGGTGCGCAAAAAATAAACAAAACATCTGCTTTAGCCAACTCAAATAACCGTAAACAATCCATTATTCAATCAAGTTGACGCAACTGCTCCTTCAATTTCTTCAGCGTTGCGCTGTGGTTGGCAAGCCGCTCTTTTTCCTGCTCCACTACCTTGGCCGGCGCGCGCTCGACGAAGCCCGCATTGGCAAGCTTGTTTTCCGCTTTGGTGGTTTCGCCTTCAACACGGCTGATTTCCTTGGCCAGGCGCTCACGCTCCGCAGCGATATTGACTTCGATTTTCAGCATTACCCTGAATTCGTTCACGATCGCTACCGGTGCTTCGGCATGCGGCAAACCGTCCTGCATGATTTCCACATGCGAAAGTTTAGCCAATGCCATGAGGTAGGGAGAAAAATCAGTCAAAGTTTGCTGGTCGCCGGCAGCCAGGAGAGGAATCCTTATTGCTGGAGACAGATGCATTTCACCTCGCAACGCGCGGCAGGCATTGATCATTTCCTTGAGCGTGACAATACGCCTGATGGCGTCGTCGCTAATATGCGCCGGATTGGCTCGAGGGTATGGTTGTAGCATAATGCTTGCGCCTTGCCTGCCTGCAAGCGGGGCGATTTTCTGCCACAACTCTTCCGTAATAAAAGGGATAATGGGATGGGCCAGCCGCAATGCCGTCTCCAGTACCCGTGCCAGTGTGCGGCGCGTGCCTCGCTGTGCGGAGTCATTGCCGCTATTTAACTGTACCTTGGCAAATTCCAGATACCAGTCACAATACTCATCCCAGACAAATTCGTAGATTTCACGTGCAGCAATGTCGAAGCGATAGTCGTGAAAAGCCTGCTCCACCGCGCTTTCGGCCTGTTGCAAACGGCTGATTATCCATCTGTCGGCGTCGGAATACTCCAATGGCGGTTCACTGGACAAACCCGTGGCCGAATCCGTGATCAAACCTGTATCTTTTCCCTCGCAATTCATCAACACATAGCGGGTGGCATTCCACAGCTTGTTACAGAAATTCCGGTAACCTTCGCAGCGCTGCATGTCGAATTTGATGTCGCGGCCATGGGATGCGAGACTGGCAAAAGTGAAGCGCAGGGCATCGGCACCAAATGCGGGGATACCATCGGGGAAATGCTTGCGTGTAATTGCTTCAATAGATTGCGCCTGCGTGGGATTCATCAGCCCGGTTGTGCGCTTGGAGATCAGATGCGGCAATGTGATGCCGTCGATGAGGTCCAGCGGGTCCAGCACGTTGCCTTTGGATTTACTCATCTTGTGGCCTTCCGCGTCGCGGATCAGCCCGGTTATGTAGACCTCGTTGAACGGTACCTTGCCGGTGAAATGCAGTGACATCATGACCATGCGCGCCACCCAGAAGAAGATGATGTCGAAACCGGTAATCAGGACGGAAGTCGGCAGAAAAGTCCTGAGCTCCGGGGTTTCTTCCGGCCAGCCCAAAGTGGAGAACGGCCATAGTGCCGATGAAAACCAGGTATCGAGAACGTCCTCGTCCTGGCGCAAAAGAGGAATTCCGGTTTTTTCGGCGTGTTGTTCTATTTGCTCAATGTCTTCATCAAATTTAATCTGTGCTTCCAGGATCGCAATTTTATCATGTAAGGTTTGCCGACCTACAGCACCCTTGAGACGCTCGAAGTATTTCTCGTATGCATTTTGTTTAGTTTTAGCTACGTAAATGTTGCCATCATCGTCATACCATGCCGGAATCCGATGTCCCCACCACAACTGGCGCGAAACGCACCAGTCCTGGATATTTTCAAGCCATTGGTTATAAACGTGACTCCAGTTTTCCGGCGTAAATTTCACGTCGCCAGCCGCTACCGCTTGCAGCCCGCGTTTTGCCAAACCTTCCATCGCGACATACCATTGATCCGTGAGCATGGGCTCGATCACCGTGTGCGTGCGATCGCCGCGTGGCACCATCAGTTTGTGGGGTTTGGTCTCAACCAGTAATCCCTGCACTTCCAGATCGGAAATAATTTTCTTGCGGGCATCAAAACGGTCCAGTCCCTGATATTCGGTGGGGGCACAATCATTGATCTTTCCATCCAGTGTAAAAATGCCGAGTGGAAGGAGCTTGTGTCGCTGTCCCATCTGGTAGTCATTGAAGTCGTGCGCGGGGGTGATTTTCACGCAGCCGGTCCCGAATTCCGGATCGACGTACGCGTCGGCGATTATCGGGATGCTGCGTTCACATAACGGGAGGCGCACATGGCAGCCGATCAGGTGCCGATAACGTGGATCATCCGGATGCACGGCCACCGCCATGTCGCCGAGCATGGTTTCAGGGCGGGTGGTAGCGACGACCAGTCTTTCCGCTCCTGCCCCGTTCGAGTTTACGCCCGCACCCTTTTCGAGGGGATAGTGGATATGCCATAGAAATCCGTCTTCCTCCGTTGACACCACTTCCAGGTCGGAAACGGCGGTTTGCAGTACCGGGTCCCAGTTCACCAGACGTTTGCCGCGGTAGACCAGGCCCTCGTGATAAAGCCGGACGAAAACTTCGGTGACGGCGCGGGATAATCCTTGATCCATGGTGAAGCGTTCACGCGACCAGTCACAGGAAGCTCCCAGGCGCCGCATCTGGTGAGTAATGGCGGAGCCGGATTCTTCTTTCCATTGCCACACGCGCTTGAGAAATTCGTCGCGTCCAAGATCACGCCGATTTATGTGTTGCTGATCCAGTTGGCGCTCGACGACGATCTGGGTGGCAATGCCGGCATGATCCGTGCCCGGCTGCCATAACGTATTGTCTCCACGCATGCGATGATAGCGCGTGAGCGCATCCATCAATGTATGCTGGAAAGCGTGCCCCATATGCAGCGTGCCGGTTACATTGGGTGGCGGCAACATGATGCAGTAAGCAGGGGCTGTTCCAGCGGCTGTTCCATTCGACATGGACTTGAAGTAGCCAGAGGATTCCCAGTGAGGATACCAATGACTTTCGATTATCCGGGGGTCAAAGCTTTTTTCGAGTTCCATGAAGATTGAGATGGGCGGCGCCGGAAAACCAATTATTATAATGGAAGACGCAGGCAGGGATTGTTATCGCTGAGCGAAGTGCTGCCTACGGCGAATGATAATCGATGGTCGAGATTGTAGAGTGGGCGGCAAAAACGTAAAGACAGCGTTAAAGACCAAATAGACGGTTTTCCAGTGCCTGGACCAATGCTATCCGTCCTTTGGCATCGAGATCGAGGCCTACATCCCTGAGTGCGGAATCCAGAATTTGCTCCAGTAGCGAGGAGATATCAGAATGAGCCGACAGCATTGACGGAGGCAAAAGGACTGTTTCAGTAAGCGTTGGTATGTTGTCGGCTGCGGTCAGCGAGGCCTGCTCCGTCGCGGCCTCGGAGGGGGAAATCGAAAGGGAGGCGAGGGTGTCCGTTTCGGTCAAAACTGGAGGCTTGCTCTCGTGTTTGTGCAGCAGCGCATCCAGCCTGCTCAGGATTTCATCATAATCGGCCTCTGACGAACTTTCGTTGCTATTTGTCATGGATACCAGGATCTATGAGGCGATGGATTGAAGGATGGAAGGATGGAAGGACAAGTCATGGCGGACGGTGATAAGCAAAACGAGGATTCAGAGTTTGAGCCCATCTATGCCATCCCAAGTTTATGATGGCGAATTTCGTACCCTCGATCCTGATAGAAGCGATAGCGCTTTCGTGCTGCGTGCGTATCTTCCGGCGCGCTTCCGGCGACTTCGATCAAACGCTGAAAACGGCTGAAGAAAGGTGGATGCTCGATATCCAGATTGAGTAGTACGTCATCATGTAGAGTTTTCGTGGCTTGACGGCCGATTACCACCGGAGTCACACTGGCCAGCTTGTCCTCGCCGCGGCAGTGGGGAATAAAATCGATCGGCGAAAAAGTCCACAATAACTTGTCGAAGCGCTCGGCCATGGCTGCATCAGGCGTATAAATCATCAGTTTGAGGCCTTGCCGGACCACCTTGGCGGCAAGACGGCAGGCAGTTTGTAACCGATCGCCACCGCCGGAGTAAAAGTCGATCTCGGTCATGGATGTGTTACAGAGTTTTCTTCATCGTCCGCCCGACCAGGAATTGCGTCAGCAGTGGTACCGGGCGGCCTGTTGCACCTTTTTCCTTGCCGGACTTCCATGCAGTGCCAGCGATATCCAGATGAGCCCATCGATATTTCTTGGTGAAGCGCGACAGGAAGCAGGCTGCGGTAATGGTTCCAGCAGCGCGTCCCCCGATATTGGCGATATCGGCAAAATTGCTTTTCAATTGCTCCTGGTAATCGTCCCATAATGGCAGGCGCCATGCACGGTCGGCCGCCTGGCTGGAAGCATGCATCAACTCCTCCGCCAGTTCTTCATCATTGCTAAGCAGACCCGTCGCCACATGCCCCAGCGCGATGACACAGGCCCCAGTGAGGGTGGCAATATCAATGACCGTTTCCGGGTCATAGCGCTCGGCATAAGTCAGCGCATCACACAGGATCAGCCGTCCTTCAGCATCGGTATTGAGGATTTCTATGGTTTGTCCTGACATGCTGGTGACGACGTCGCCGGGTTTGGTGGCATTGCCGCCGGGCATATTCTCGGTAGTGGGAATGATTCCGACTAAATTAATCGGAAGTCGCATGCGCGCAATTGCTGTAATGGTACCGAGCACGCTGGCTGCACCGCACATGTCGTACTTCATCTCATCCATTTCCGCTGCGGGCTTCAATGAAATGCCGCCAGTATCAAAGGTAATACCCTTCCCCACCAGCACCACGGGCTTGTCCTTTTTTGCTCGTCCCCAGTATTCCAGCACGACCAGCTTGGCAGGTTGACGGCTGCCGCGTGCAACCGCCAGCAACGACCCCATGCCGAGATTTTCCATATCTTTCTCTTCCAGGATGGTAACCTTGAGCTTATAAGTCTTCGCCAACCCCGCGGCTTGCTCCGCAAGGTAGGTTGGGGTGCAGATATTGGGTGCGAGATTACCCAGGTCCTTGGCCAGGTTCATGCCTTCGGCAATGGCAAGTCCTTGTTGCATGGCTACCTCGTTCGCGGCCAGCTCGGCTTGGTTGCCGGAATTCATGATACCCAGATTGACCTCGCGCAGACGCGGTTTGTTTTCTTCAACCTTGCTTTTGAGGCGATCGAAGCGGTAGATGCTTTCCATCGCCACGATTACTGTCTGGGAAATTTTCCAGGCGTTGTCGCGCTTTTCTGTCGGTATCCCGGTTAAAAACAGGGCAGCGTCCGCGGCTCCGGTTTCATGGAGTGTCTTGAAAGCAGTGCGCACTGCATCACGATATCCTTTATCGCCGAACTCGCCTTCCTTGCCGAGGCCCACCAGAAGTATTCGCTCGCACAAAGTATTGGGCACATTGTGCAGCACCAATGCCGAGCCGGTCTTGCCTTCCATATCGCCACTGTGCAAGATACCGCCGATATAACCATTGGAGATCTTGTCCATTGCAAGCGCAGCGTCGGTCAACTTGCGCGGCTCGAATACGCCAACCACCACACAGGCGCTGCGCTGTTTCTCCGGGTTCTCGCTTTTTATGCTAAATTTCACTACTAGCTCCTTCCTTCATGGTCTTGCCCGCAGATTTCTCAAAACCGGATAATGGCCGATTATCGCCGGACTATTCGCATAAAGTCAAAGCAGGCAGCATAAAACGGCTGAGAAAAAACTTTCGCAACCGGATTTGACACATTAGTGCGAAACGTGAAGCCCGGGTGTTTGTTGGCGGAAGCACTCATGCGCCTGTGCTTTTTATGTGATGAATGACAATATAACCGATGCTATCATGAACAAACAAAGAGTTAACTTGCAAGCAAAACCAGCAGATGACTATCAAGCGAAAATCGCTACACCTGTTGCCATTCTCGGTCTTCGCATCGAAGAAGACTGGTTGACCGATATCGAATATCTGCCGCTGGACACGCCCTTGCTTGCGCCACACGGTCCCCTTGCCAAGGAAGTTTGCCAGCAGTTGCGCGCGTATCTGGCTGATCCTGGTTTTGTATTTGATTTGTCACTTCACATTGGCGGCACCACTCATCAGCGCCGGGTATGGCATACCATACAGGGCATTCCCAGCGGTGCAACCCGCAGTTATGCCGATATCGCGACGCAACTGCATTCCGCTCCCCGTGCAGTGGGGCAGGCGTGTGGTGCCAACCGGCTTCCCATCGTCATTCCATGTCATCGTGTTATTGCCAGGAACGGCGGGTTGGGCGGCTTCATGAATGCAAGGGATGGAGTACCGCTGGGTATCAAGCGCTGGCTATTGCAGCATGAGTGCATCCGAGCTTAACGCAGGCCTTCTGGATGAATTTTCCGATGCCCTATGGCTGGAAGACGGGCTATCTCGCAACACCCTTGAGAGCTACCGCAGCGATCTGCAGCAATTCGGCGACTGGCTCGCGAAGCAAAAGTGGAATGACAGCGCGCTGGTAGCCGCCACGCATTCAGATCTGCTTGGGTTTCTCGCCTATAAGGTTTCGGTCAAGGTCAAGGCGAGCACAACCAGCCGCGAGCTGTCGAGTTTGAAGCGGTTCTACCGCTTTTTGCTGCGGCAGGGAAAAATCCAGGCTGATCCCAGTCTCAATATTGATACGCCGAAGCTTCCCCGCAGTCTGCCTGCAAGCCTGACCGAAGCCGACGTGGAAGCGCTGCTTAATGTGCCTGATGTAGAACAATCCTTGGGTTTTCGAGACCGTGCCATGCTTGAGGTGCTATATGCCAGCGGGCTACGGGTATCGGAGCTGGTTAGTCTTGAGGTCGCGCAACTCAGCCTGAGCATGGGCGTCATACGCGTGACGGGCAAGGGTGGCAAGGAGCGTTTGGCGCCCTTGGGTGAGGAGGCGCTGGAATGGGTCATCCGTTATATAGAAGAAATCCGATCCGTGCTGCTGCGCGGAAAAACCAGTAATGCGCTGTTCGTTACCTCTCGTGGCTCAGCCATGACACGCCAGGCTTTCTGGCATCTGATCAAACGCTATGCGCGTCGGGCGGGGATCGCAAAGGCTTTGTCGCCACATACGCTGCGTCATGCCTTTGCGACTCACCTCCTCAATCACGGCGCTGACCTGCGTGTTGTGCAAATGCTGCTGGGTCATGCCGATATTTCCACTACCCAGATCTATACGCATGTGGCACGTGAGCGGCTGAAACAAATACATGCCATGCACCACCCCCGGGGATGAAACGGTTCTCGCATACGTAGTAATTTGAACTCGTGAGAGCGATTTTTGCACGGCATGCATATCAGTCACGAGAAACGGCGACATGTGTATTCCGGTTATCGCCTGGCATGAGTACCTGGTTACGAAGGGTTATGGATCGGGATCGGAATCTCTCACCGGTATGCGCCAGATAAATGCCACCAGGGTGATACCCAGCACAGCCAGCATCACCTGATGCCAAAAAGATGTCAGCATCAGGATGGAGCTACTGAATGACAACGCCATGAGCAGATACACCCAGCGCTTGACCTGGCGGCGAATGCTGCGGTGTTCGACCCATTCGCGGATAATCGGACCGGCGGTACGGTTGGCCAGGAGCTTGTCGTGAAAGCGTTTTGAGCTGCGTGCGAAGCAGGCGGCGGCCAGGAGCACAAAAGGGGTGGTGGGGAGTACCGGCAGTACTATTCCTACCACGCCCAATATCAGAGCTGCAAAACCCACTGTTAAATACAGGCCACGGACCACCCTCGAGTCATGCAGGCGCGCCGAATATGCCTCTGGTTCCTCTTGGCGTATCTCCTCGTTTGAGCGTTCCCCCATGCGTGGGACCTCCATCCGGTTATCTGCGGCATTGCCGGGCTTGACAGGCTGTGTCATTGGCTGCGGCGCAGACTAACATACCGGGTATAATATTGAGAGAGTCTGGACGCAGAAAAACTGATTCTGCCGACAAACCCGATAGAGTATTCGGCCCCTCTTCCGAGCAAGGGCCGATCAAATGATTTAAATTTAATTTTTGAGGTGGCCATGGCTAAAGCAAGCACACTGATTAATTTGAGCATATTGATATTCGGCATACTTCTCCTGCCCCAGCTCGCATTTTCCGAAACTAAAAGAGGAGCCCCAAACGTGACTGAACTCGTCAAAAAAGATATAAAAATAGGCACTGGAGAAGAAGCGGTCGTCGGCAAAACAGTCGAAGTTCATTATACCGGTTGGCTTTACGATGCGGCCGCTCCGGAGAAGAAGGGTGCAAAATTTGATAGTTCCCGCGATCGTGGCACGCCTTTTTCATTTCTGCTGGGCGCCGGACGCGTAATTAAGGGCTGGGACCGGGGGGTTACGGGCATGAAAGTCGGGGGACAGCGCACGTTGATTATTCCCGCGGAAATGGCCTATGGTTCACGCGGAGCGGGTAGTGTGATCCCACCGAATGCGGCTTTAGTATTCGATGTTGAGCTATTAGGCCTGCGTCAAGGATCGACGCACTGATATCATTTATGTGATGGCGCAAGGCCCCATTGAACATCGTTATATTCGATATTAAGTGCGCGAATCCTTGCGGCGGATCTCGCAAAACGAATGGATGACCGGCAAGAATTGTAAAGCGACCACTTAAAACGCATCGACGGCCGGGTGCTGAGCATGGGGTATAACAATCCTAAAATCCACGTTGACTTATGCACCTAAAACATTCACAATTAGCGGTTTTATTTGGAGGGGTTCCCGAGCGGTCAAAGGGATCAGACTGTAAATCTGACGGCTCTGCCTTCGAAGGTTCGAATCCTTCCCCCTCCACCAAATCAGGTGGCTGATAGTTGCTGAAGGCGGGCCGGGTCAGTGGCCTAACGACTCTTTGCGAGCTTATTGGCGATCCTTTGGGGAAAGCGGCGATGGTTGATTCCGTATAGGTTGATTGGTTGCTTCTATCCAAATCGATTGTTAGATGCGGGTGTAGCTCAATGGTAGAGCAGAAGCCTTCCAAGCTTACGACGAGGGTTCGATTCCCTTCACCCGCTCCAGGTTCGACGCTTGAGAAAAGCTAAGGTTTCTAAGGTTTATTGGTAAGGAAGTCATTGCAAAACTGGTGCGAAGTTGGTGGTTGGCAGGAAAGGCGCCTGCCCATGTAGCTCAGTGGCAGAGCACTCCCTTGGTAAGGGAGAGGTCGCCAGTTCAATCCTGGCCATGGGCTCCATAGGTATGTAATTTACAAATCGGGATAGAAAGAGCTTTAAAAAGGGCAGATCATGGCGAAGAGCAAATTTGAGCGGACGAAACCGCACGTGAATGTTGGGACGATAGGTCACGTGGATCATGGCAAGACCACATTAACGGCGGCGGTGACGATGGTACTGGCGAAGAAATTTGGTGGTGAAGCGAAGAGCTACGCCCAGATTGACTCGGCGCCGGAAGAAAAAGCACGGGGCATCACCATCAACACCTCCCACGTTGAATACGAAACCAAGGCCCGCCACTACGCCCACGTTGACTGTCCGGGCCATGCCGACTACGTCAAGAACATGATCACCGGTGCGGCGCAAATGGACGGCGCCATCCTGGTAGTATCGGCTGCCGACGGCCCGATGCCGCAGACGCGCGAACACATTCTGCTGGCGCGCCAGGTAGGGGTGCCCTACATCATCGTCTACATGAACAAAGCCGACATGGTGGACGACGCCGAACTGCTGGAACTGGTAGAAATGGAAGTGCGCGAACTGCTGGCCAAATACAACTTTCCAGGTGACGACACCCCGATCATCATTGGTTCTGCCCTGAAAGCGCTGGAAGGCGACCAGAGCGACATTGGCGAGCCCTCCATCTTCAAACTGGCGGATGCCCTGGACAGCTACATCCCGGAACCGGTACGCGCCATTGACGGCGCCTTCCTGATGCCGGTGGAAGACGTCTTCTCCATTTCTGGACGCGGCACCGTCGTGACCGGCCGGATTGAGCGCGGTATTGTCAAAGTAGGCGAAGAAATCGAAATTGTCGGCTTGAAGCCCACCCTCAAGACCGTGTGCACCGGCGTGGAAATGTTCAGGAAACTGCTGGATCAGGGCCAGGCGGGCGACAACGTCGGCGTCCTGCTGCGCGGTACCAAGCGTGAAGAAGTCGAGCGTGGCCAAGTATTGTCCAAGCCCGGCTCCATCACCCCGCATACCAAGTTTAGTGCCGAGATCTACGTACTGAGCAAAGAAGAAGGGGGTCGCCACACACCCTTTTTCCAGGGTTACCGTCCCCAATTCTACTTTCGCACCACCGACGTCACGGGCGCGATTGAACTGCCGGCAGGGACGGAAATGGTCATGCCGGGCGACAACGTCTCGGTGACGGTGAACCTGATTGCACCGATTGCCATGGAAGAAGGTCTGCGCTTTGCCATTCGTGAGGGCGGAAGAACTGTTGGTGCCGGTGTGGTGGCAAAAATTATTGAGTAATAACAGGATCAAGGATCAGTCCAGGAGTTGAAGATTTTTGTTCCCATGCTTAATACAATGAATTTCCTGATTTCTATCTTTGTTCTAGAAGGGAATATAGGCCAGTAGCTCAATTGGCAGAGCGTCGGTCTCCAAAACCGAAGGTTGGGGGTTCGATGCCCTCCTGGCCTGCCAAGACAAGGATATTCATTGAACTATCAATCTCGCTTATTTCCAGTTAGACAAAGTTCATCGTGTCACAAGCGCATTGAATAACCATGGTTCTGTGGGCTGAGTTGCAATTTGCATAATCGGTTCCCGCAAGGTTTCATTTACTGATAAGCATTAAAGGCAGAGTGGGATAGAGTGGATAAGATCAAGTTGGGGTTCGCGCTTCTGCTGTTGATTGCGGGTATTGCAGGTTTCTATTACCTGCGCGATAGCGCCATGGTAATTCGTGTCCTCGCAGTTCTATCCGGTTTCGTTCTGGCGGCGGTGACGGTCTGGTTTACCACGCAAGGTAAGCAATTTTATGCATTCAGCAGGGAATCCTCGGAAGAAACCAAGAAGGTAGTATGGCCGAGCCGTAAGGAAACCGTACAAACCACCGGTATTGTGTTTGCTTTTGTACTGGTGATGGCCATATTTTTATGGATGGTGGACGCGGGATTGCTGCTGGCGGTGAGGTATATGATGGGACAGGAGGGGTGATGGATAAAAAATGGTTTGTGGTTCACGCCTACTCCGGATTTGAGAAGAGTGTGCAGCGCGCATTGAAGGAGCGAATTAATCGCGCCGGAATGCAGGAAAAATTTGGACAAATACTGGTTCCGGTAGAAGAAGTGGTTGAAATGAAAGGCGGCCAGAAGAATCTGAGCGAACGAAAATTCTTTCCCGGCTATGTGTTGGTCGAGATGGAGATGACGGATGAGACGTGGCATCTGGTAAAGAACACGGCCAAGGTGACCGGCTTTATCGGGGGGTCGGCGATGAAGCCGACGCCCATCAGCGAGAAAGAGGTCCAGAATATCCTTCATCAGATTCAGGAAGGCGTGGAAAAGCCCAAGCCCAAGGTTCTTTTTGAAGCGGGGGAGGCGGTCCGGGTCAAGGAAGGTCCATTCACCGATTTTCATGGCAATGTCGAAGACGTCAATTATGACAAAAGCAAAATCAGGGTGTCGGTTTCCATTTTTGGCCGCCCAACCCCGGTAGAACTGGATTTCAGCCAGGTCGAAAAAGCTTGAAAACGAATAGGTGATTCCCATCAAGGGATGCTATGTTGTTTATTAAACGGGGAGAGCGCATCTGCGCTCGTTCGCACCCAAGAGGAGAATCATTGTGGCGAAGAAAATAGTCGGCTATATCAAGTTGCAAGTGCCGGCGGGCAAAGCCAACCCCAGCCCGCCTATTGGTCCCGCGCTTGGCCAGCGGGGACTCAACATCATGGAGTTCTGCAAGGCGTTCAATGCCGCTACGCAGAAAATGGAAGTTGGGCTGCCGGTACCGGTCGTTATTACCGCTTATGCCGACAAGAGCTTCACTTTCATCATGAAGACTACGCCCGCGACAGTTCTGATCAAGAAAGCGGCGGGAGTGGGCAAGGGTAGCCCCAAGCCGCATACGGATAAGGTAGGCAGGTTAACGCGGAAGCAAGCGGAAGAAATTGCCCAGATAAAAATGCCCGATCTGACGGCAGCCGATATGGACGCGGCGGTTCGCACTGTCGCCGGCAGCGCTCGCAGTATGGGCGTGGAAGTGGAGGGCATATAACGTGGCGCACATATCCAAGCGTTTCAAGGAAATCTCCGGGAAGGTGGATCGTAACAAGCCCTATCCGCTGCCGGATGCACTCAAGATTATCAAGGAGACGGCCACAGCGAAATTTGATGAATCCGTTGACGTGGCTGTCAATCTCGGTATTGATGCAAAAAAATCCGACCAGACGGTACGCGGCTCGGTAGTCTTGCCGGCGGGTACTGGCAAGACTGTGCGAATAGCGGTATTTGCCCAAGGTGATAAGGCTAAGGAAGCGCTTGCGGCGGGCGCCGACATCGTCGGGTTTGAAGACCTAGCGGAACAAATCAAAGCAGGCAATATTGATTTTGATGTGGCCATCGCCAGTCCCGATGCCATGCGTGTCGTGGGTCAGTTGGGCCAGATACTTGGGCCGCGCGGCCTGATGCCAAATCCCAAGGTCGGGACGGTGACACCGGATGTCGCGGGCGCGGTAAGGAACGCCAAGGCGGGGCAGGTGCAATATCGCGCCGACAAAGCCGGAATTGTTCAGTGCACCATTGGTCGCGCGTCGTTTAGCGTGGATGCGCTAAAGGAAAACATGCTGGCGCTCGTGGATGCGCTCAACAAATCCAAACCTGCTGCATCCAAAGGTATTTATCTGAGGAAGATATCAGTTTCCAGCACAATGGGCATAGGGGTCCGGGTGGATCAGACCAGCATGCGCTGACAATTTACGAATGAATAGTAAGACTTTGGGCTATCGGGAGGCGAATGTCGCTAAACCGGTAGGTTGTCAAAGACCGTTGGGGTTGTTGAGCGAAGGTGGGCAGTAAATAATAAGCTGCAAAGCCATTTAATTACTGAGTCAGGCTATCGCTTGAAAACTTAATTGCAAATGAAATGGGAAATGGTTGGGCAGAGCGTATATCGTCATCTCTTGCTTCTGACTTTCGACTATTTTCAGCACCCAGCGCAGATGGCGTACCCCAAAAACAGGAACAGGTTTATCTCCTGATTTAAGGTCGCCGGTTCTCGGTATTGAGACGAGGTCGCGAGTTTTTCACATTACTCGAACTAAAACTCAAACCGTATTAACAGATGGAGAAAGTGCCTTGAGTCTAAATCTAGAAGAGAAAAAAGCGGTGGTCGCTGAAGTGAGCGCCCAAGTGGCAAAGGCCCAGGCGATCATCATTGCCGAGTATCGTGGGCTTGAAGTCGGGCATATGACCCAATTGCGTGCGAAGGCACGTCAATCAGGGATATATTTTCGGGTGCTCAAGAACTCACTTGCGCGGCGCGCGGTTACCGACACGCCTTTTACCGGACTTTCCGAATACATGGTGGGACCTCTCGCCTATGGTATTGGCAGTGATCCGGTAGCGGCGGCGAAAGTGCTATACGAATTTTCCAGGGGCAATGACAAATTCGTGATCAAGGCCGGGGCCATGGCGAATTTCGTCATGTCCGGCCAGGAGATTGCAAATCTTGCGTCCCTCCCGAGCCGCGACGAGTTGCTTTCGAAACTGTTAGGCACGATGCAGGCGCCCATAGCCAATTTTGTACGGACGCTCAACGAAGTGCCAACCCGTTTTGTGCGCGGCCTCGCCGCTGTTCGCGATCAGAAAGAAACCGCTTAGCAGGTTCAAGTTACTTGAAATCACCATATAACCAGAAGCTTAAATTTATCAGGAGAGAATCATGGCGATAGCCAAAGCAGAAATTTTAGAATCGATTGCGAATATGACGGTGCTTGAGCTTTCACAGCTGATTAAGGAAATGGAGGAAAAGTTTGGTGTTTCCGCCGCCGCTGTGGCTGTCGCGAGCGCTGCTCCCGCAGGCGGTGCCGCTGCTGCGGCTGTGGAGGAGCAAACGGAATTTTCCGTGATCCTGACCACGGTCGGTGAAAGCAAGGTTAACGTGATCAAAGTTGTGCGCGCGGTTACCGGCCTGGGCTTGAAAGAAGCAAAGGATCTGGTGGACGGTGCACCCAAAGCAGTCAAGGAAGGTATCCCTAAAGCCGACGCTGAAGCCATCCAGAAGCAGCTTGCCGAAGCCGGTGCGACCTGCGAAATTAAATAGCGGTAAGGTGACGAGACCAGCTGACGGTTGAAGAGACGCCGTCAGATTCTGGTTTTTTCAGCGCAGGATTCACGCATTTTTGTGCCCGGGACATTTAGCGCGATAGCTTAACAACAGGTACTTTGCTCCCATTTTCTGTCCACCCGTCTTCTGACCTTCCGGAGATTCCATGAGCTATTCGTTTACCGAGAAAAAACGTATCCGTAAAAGTTTCGCCAAGCGCGCCAGTGTCTTGCCGATTCCGTTTCTTCTCGCTACCCAGATCGAATCGTACGCAGCTTTCCTGCAAGCTCAAGTTGAGCCTGATCGTCGCCCCAATCACGGGTTGCAGGCGGCGTTTATCTCGATTTTTCCGATCGAAAGCCACTCCAGAAATGCGCGGCTCGATTTCGTCAATTATGTGCTGGGTGCTCCTCCGTTTGATGTCAAGGAATGCCAGCAGCGTGGTCTTACCTATGCTTCTCCGCTTCGTGCCAAAGTGCGGCTGACGATCATGGATAAGGAGGCTTCCAAACCCACGGTGAGAGAAGTGAAGGAGCAGGAAGTCTATATGGGAGAGATTCCGCTCATGACTAACACGGGGTCGTTCGTCATTAATGGCACCGAACGCGTGATTGTGTCTCAACTACATCGTTCACCGGGTGTATTCTTTGAGCATGATCGGGGCAAAACGCATTCATCCGGCAAACTGCTTTTTTCCGCGCGTATCATCCCCTATCGCGGTTCCTGGCTCGATTTCGAGTTCGATCCCAAGGATTATCTCTATTTCCGCGTTGATCGCCGCCGTAAAATGCCGATTACCGCATTGCTGAAAGCGATAGGTTATACGCCAGAGCAAATTCTTACGGATTTCTTTTCTTTTGATACGTTTCATCTGTCCAAAAAAGGCATCTTGTTCGAACTGATACCGGAACGTTTGCGGGGCGATATGGCGCGCTTTGATATTGCTGCCAAAAGCGGCAAGATCATCGTCCAGAAAGACAAACGTATCACCGTCAAGCACGTCCGTGAAATGCAGCAAGCCGGCATAGATAAGCTTGCGGTGCCGGAAGACTTTCTGCTTGGGCGGGTACTGGGTCATAACGTGGTGGATAAGGAAACGGGGGAAGTGGTGGCCCTCGCCAACGATGAGATCACGGAAGTTTTGCTCGCCAAACTGCACGAGGCCAATATAGAAGAGATTCACACTATCTATACAAATGATCTTGATCAAGGCGCATACATATCACAAACCTTGAGGATAGACGAGACTGCCGATCAGATGGCCGCACAGGTCGCCATCTACCGGATGATGCGTCCCGGCGAACCTCCTACCGAGGAAGCCGTAAAAGCGCTGTTCCACGGATTGTTCTATGCGCCTGAACGCTATGATCTTTCTGTAGTGGGACGGATGAAATTCAATCGCCGCGTGGGCAGGACAGAATTGAGCGGTTCCACCACGTTGTCGAATGAGGACATCATTGCAGTCATCAAGATTTTGGTTGAACTGCGCAATGGCCGCGGTGAGATCGACGATATCGATCATCTCGGTAACCGTCGCGTGCGCTCTGTCGGTGAGCTTGCAGAAAACCAGTTCCGTTCCGGACTGGTGCGGGTCGAACGGGCGGTGAAAGAACGTCTCAGCCAGGCTGAATCAGATAATTTGATGCCGCATGACCTGATCAATGCGAAGCCGGTATCGGCGGCGGTGCGCGAATTCTTCGGCTCCAGCCAGTTGTCGCAATTTATGGACCAGACGAATCCGCTTTCCGAGATTACTCACAAACGCCGCGTCTCGGCGCTGGGACCGGGCGGACTGACGCGCGAGCGTGCGGGGTTCGAGGTGCGCGACGTGCATCCTACCCATTATGGCCGTGTATGTCCGATTGAAACACCGGAAGGCCCTAATATTGGTTTGATTAATTCCCTCGCTCTATACGCTCGCACGAACGAGTATGGCTTCATGGAAACGCCATACCGCAAGGTGAAGAACGGCAGCGTCACCGATGAAATTGACTATCTGTCGGCGATAGAGGAAGGCCAGTATGTTATTGCCCAGGCAAATGCGGAGCTTGATCGCCAGGGCAAATTCACCAACGACATCGTTTCCTGCCGCCATAAGAATGAGTTTACCTTGGCGACACCGGATCGTATCGAGTATATGGATGTGGCACCGGCGCAGATCGTGTCGGTCGCTGCTTCACTGATTCCATTTCTGGAACATGATGACGCTAACCGCGCATTGATGGGGTCCAACATGCAACGCCAGGCAGTGCCTTGCCTCCGTGCGGAGAAGTCACTGGTTGGCACCGGCATCGAACGTGTGGTGGCAGTGGATTCCGGAACCGCAGTACAGGCGGTACGCGGTGGAGTAGTGGATTATGTGGATGCCAGCCGTATCGTGGTGCGGGTGCATGATACCGAAACACGTGCCGGCGAAGTGGGCGTGGACATCTACAATCTGATTAAATATACCCGTTCCAACCAGAACACCAACATCAATCAGCGTCCACTAGTGAAGGTGGGAGACGTGATTGCGCGGGGCGATGTGGTGGCGGATGGCGCCTCCACCGACCAGGGTGAACTGGCGCTGGGGCAGAACATGCTGGTAGCATTCATGCCATGGAATGGTTTCAACTTCGAGGATTCGATTCTCATTTCGGAACGCATTGTTGCCGAGGACCGTTTCACCTCGATTCATATCGAGGAGCTATCGGTGGTGAGCCGGGATACCAAATTGGGAACGGAGGAAATTACCGGCGATATTTCCAATCTGTCCGAAATGCAGCTCGGACGGCTGGATGCCTCAGGTATTGTTCACATCGGCGCCGAAGTGGAAGCCGGCGATGTGCTAGTTGGAAAGGTTACCCCTAAGGGCGAAACCCAGTTGACGCCTGAAGAAAAGCTCCTGCGCGCTATTTTTGGCGAAAAGGCTTCCGATGTAAAGGATACGTCACTGCGTGTACCATCGGGTATTTCAGGTACGGTCATCGATGTGCAGGTATTCACGCGTGAAGGAATCGAGCGCGATAAGCGCGCGCAGCAGATCATTGACGATGAACTGAAACGCTACAAGAAGGATCTGGCTGACCAGATGCGAATTGTGGAAGCCGATGCATTCGAGCGTATAGAGCGTTTGCTTAAGGGCAAGGCGGCAACCGGGGGTCCAAAAAAACTCGCCAAAGGTGCAAGCATCACCAAGGAATATCTGGACAGCATCGATCCGCACCACTGGTTCGATATCCGGCTTTCGGACGAAGAGACGAGTCTGCAACTTGAGCAGATCGAGGAAGGTCTTGCACAGAAACGCAAGGCGTTCGACGCCGCATTTGAAGAGAAGAAAAAGAAGCTTACACAGGGCGACGAGCTGCCACCGGGCGTGCAGAAAATGGTCAAGGTTTACGTGGCCGTGAAACGGCGCCTGCAGCCCGGAGACAAGATGGCGGGACGTCATGGCAACAAAGGTGTGATTTCCAAGATCGTGCCGGTGGAAGACATGCCTTACATGGCCGATGGGACACCAGTCGATGTCGTGCTGAATCCCTTGGGTGTTCCGTCGCGCATGAACGTGGGCCAGATTCTGGAAACCCACCTGGGGTGGGCAGCGAAAGGTTTGGGCAGAAAGATCGGCGATATGCTGCGTGCTGAAAGCAAGACCGCGGAGATCCGTAAATTTCTTGACAAGATTTACAACACCAGCGGCAAACGGGAAGATATTGCTTCGCTCACCGATGTGGAAATCCTGGATCTGGCGGAGAATCTCAAGGATGGCGTGCCTTTCGCGACCCCGGTATTTGACGGGGCTACCGAACACGAAATCAAGGATATGCTGGCCCTTGCCGGTCTGCCGCGGTCCGGCCAGGTGACGTTATACGATGGAAGAACCGGGGAGGCTTTCGACCGCCCTGTGACAGTGGGTTATATGCATGTGCTGAAGCTGCATCACCTGGTGGACGATAAAATGCATGCGCGCTCCACCGGTCCTTACAGTCTGGTAACCCAGCAGCCGCTGGGTGGCAAGGCCCAGTTTGGGGGTCAGCGCTTTGGCGAAATGGAAGTATGGGCGCTGGAAGCATACGGTGCTGCTTATACCCTGCAGGAAATGCTGACGGTCAAGTCCGACGATGTGAACGGGCGTACCAAGGTGTACGAGAGTATCGTCAAGGGTGACCACAAGATCGATGCCGGCATGCCGGAATCATTCAATGTGCTGGTGAAAGAAATCCGTTCGCTGGCGATGGATATCGATTTGGATCGGCATTAGCAGTTCTGTTGCAGCGGTAAGGGCGGAGGGCCAAATACCTTTTCGTTTTCCGTGCTTTTTGCGGGATATTTTTTGTATCGGATCCCTGATCAACAGGAGTGACAAATGAAAGCACTGCTTGATTTATTCAAACAGGTTACCCAGAAGGAAGAGTTCGATTCGATCAAAATCGGCCTGGCTTCCCCTGAGAAAGTACGTTCCTGGTCCTACGGCGAAGTGAAGAAACCGGAAACGATTAACTACCGGACATTCAAGCCGGAGCGGGATGGGCTGTTCTGCGCAAAAATTTTCGGTCCGGTAAAGGATTACGAATGTCTGTGCGGAAAATATAAACGCCTGAAGCATCGCGGCGTGATCTGCGAAAAATGCGGCGTCGAAGTGACGCTATCGAAGGTGCGGCGTGAGCGTATGGGGCACATCGAGCTCGCTTCGCCAGTTGCGCACATCTGGTTTCTAAAATCACTACCGTCGCGTCTGGGTATGGTACTGGATATGACGCTGCGTGATATCGAGCGGGTTCTTTATTTTGAAGCGTATGTGGTAACCGATCCTGGCATGACGCCGCTTGCTCGCTGCCAGTTGTTGACGGATGACGACTATCGCGCCAAGACAGAAGAGTACGGTGACGATTTTCGTGCCAGCATGGGCGCGGAAGGCGTGCGTGATTTATTAAGTAACTTGAACATTCGTGTTGAAATTGACAACCTTCGACGCGAGATGGGAACAACCGGCTCTGAAACCAAGATGAAGAAAATCTCCAAGCGCCTGAAGGTGCTGGAGGCATTCAACAAATCTGGCATCAAGCCGGAATGGATGGTCCTGGCGGTGTTGCCTGTACTCCCGCCCGAGTTGCGTCCGTTGGTGCCATTGGATGGCGGGCGGTTCGCCACTTCCGATCTCAACGATTTATATCGCCGCGTCATCAACCGCAACAACCGCCTGAAACGTCTGCTTGAATTGAAAGCGCCGGAAATCATCGTACGCAACGAGAAGCGCATGCTCCAGGAAGCGGTGGATTCACTGCTGGACAACGGCCGTCGTGGCAAGGCCATGACCGGGGCGAACAAGCGGCCGCTAAAATCGCTTGCGGATATGATCAAGGGCAAAGGCGGGCGTTTCCGGCAGAATCTGCTGGGTAAGCGTGTGGATTATTCCGGGCGCTCGGTAATCGTCGTCGGTCCGCAGCTCAAACTGCATCAGTGCGGCTTACCGAAGAAAATGGCATTGGAATTATTCAAGCCGTTCATCTTCAACAAACTGGAAATAATGGGCATTGCCAGCACCATCAAGGCAGCAAAGCGTGAGGTGGAAAACGAAAGCCCTATCGTTTGGGACATCCTGGAGGACGTCATTCGGGAGCATCCGGTCATGCTAAACCGGGCCCCGACGCTGCATCGATTGGGCATCCAGGCATTCGAGCCGGTACTGATAGAAGGCAAGGCGATACAGTTGCATCCATTGGTATGCGCGGCATTCAACGCCGACTTCGACGGCGATCAGATGGCGGTTCACGTGCCGTTGTCGCTGGAGGCGCAAATGGAATGCCGCACCCTCATGATGTCCACCAACAATGTCTTGTCACCGGCGAATGGAGAACCCATTATCGTGCCGTCGCAGGATATCGTGCTGGGGCTTTACTACACGACCCGGGAGAAGGTCAACGCTCATGGCGAGGGCATGATGTTTTCCAACATCAGCGAAGTATCGCGCGCTTATGAGAGCCGCATCATTGAGCTGAATGCCAGAATCACGGTGCGGATAACGGAATATGAAGTGGACATCGACGGTGAACGTCGCGAGAAAACCACGCGTTATGACACCACTGTGGGGCGGGCGCTGCTGTCTGAAATTCTCCCCGCCGGGTTGCCCTTTCCTCTAATTAACAAAGTACTCAAGAAGAAAGAAATCTCCAAGCTCATTAATGCAAGCTTCCGTCGCTGTGGACTTCGTGAAACGGTAATTTTCGCGGACAAGCTGATGTACTCGGGCTTTACTTATGCTACCCGCGCCGGCATCTCGATCTGCCTGGACGATATGCTTACACCGGTACAGAAGAATGACATTATCAGCGCGTCCGAGAAGGAGGTGCAGGAGATTGAAGTTCAGTACACCTCCGGTCTGGTGACGCAGGGCGAGCGCTACAACAAGGTAGTGGATATATGGGGCCGGGCCGGCGATCAGGTGGCCAAGGCCATGATGGATCAGCTCGGTGTTGAGCCGGTGCATGATCCGCTAACCGGGCAAGTCAAACAAGACAAGAAAGGCAAGCCGCTGACACAGGAATCCTTTAATTCCATCTACATGATGGCCGACTCCGGTGCTCGCGGTTCCGCCGCCCAGATTCGTCAGCTAGCCGGCATGCGCGGCTTGATGGCCAAGCCCGACGGCTCAATTATCGAGACCCCCATCACGGCAAATTTCCGTGAGGGGTTGAATGTACTGCAGTATTTTATTTCCACTCATGGCGCCCGTAAAGGCCTGGCCGATACCGCACTGAAGACCGCAAACTCTGGCTATCTCACTCGTCGTCTTGTGGATGTGACCCAGGATCTCGTTGTGACGCAGGACGACTGCGGCACCAGCAACGGCGTTGTAATGAAGGCATTGATCGAGGGCGGTGAAGTCATTGAAGCGCTGCGCGAACGTATACTCGGACGAGTCGTGGCAAATGACGTCATCAATCCGGAGCATCAGGCAGTCATTTATCCGGCCGGTATACTGTTGGACGAGAGTGCGGTGGATACCATTGAATCTCTTGGTATAGATGAAGTGAAAGTGCGTACGCCGCTTACCTGTGAAACGCGCCACGGCCTATGTGCTAAATGCTACGGACGCGATCTTGGACGGGGCACGCCGGTAAATGTTGGCGAAGCGGTGGGTGTCATTGCAGCGCAGTCGATAGGCGAGCCGGGCACGCAGCTTACAATGCGCACGTTCCACATCGGCGGGGCCGCTTCCAGAACCGCGGTGGCAAGCCAGGTGGAGAGCAAATCCAATGGCGTTGTACGTTATTCTCCCACCATGCGGTATGTTACCAATTCCCGTCGCGAATTGATTGCGATTTCCCGTAGCGGTGAAGTCGTGATACATGATGATAACGGCCGCGAACGCGAGCGTCACAAAGCGCCTTATGGAGCAACATTGCTGGTCCGTGACGGAGAAATCGTCAAGGCGGGGCAGGTGTTGGCGTCATGGGATCCGCATACTCGCCCCATTATTACTGAATATGCCGGCAGGGTTCGCTTTGAGAACGTTGAAGAAGGCGTGACGGTGGCTAAGCAGATAGACGAAGTAACGGGCTTGTCCACATTAGTCGTGATCGACCCCAAACGGCGCGGCGTAGCCCAAACCAAAGGTTTGCGTCCATTGGTGAAACTCCTGGACGAAGAAGACAAGGAAGTGAGACTTGCCGGCAGCACTTTATCCGTCAATATTACGTTTCAGATCGGCTCAGTTATTACTGTGCGGGACGGCCAACAGGTCAGTGTCGGTGAAGTGCTGGCGCGTATTCCTCAGGAAAGCTCGAAAACCCGCGACATCACCGGAGGCCTGCCTCGGGTGGCGGAATTGTTTGAAGCTCGTTCCCCCAAGGATGCCGGCGTGCTGGCGGAGGTGACGGGTATCGTATCATTTGGCAAAGACACCAAAGGGAAACAACGCCTGGTTATCACCGATCTGGATGGCGTTTCGCATGAATACCTGATTCCCAAGGATAAGCACGTCACTGCGCATGATGGCCAGGTGGTGAACAAGGGGGAAAGTATCGTCGATGGGCCCGCTGATCCTCACGATATCCTCCGCCTGCTGGGGGTGGAAGCGCTGGCACGTTATATCACTGACGAGGTCCAGGACGTGTATCGCCTGCAGGGCGTCAAGATCAATGACAAACACATTGAGGTGATTGTGCGGCAAATGTTGCGCCGGGTGCAAATCGTCGACGCCGGCGATACACGCTTTATTCCAGGTGAGCAGGTTGAGCGCGCGGACCTGCTGGCGGAAAACGAACGTGTGGTGATAGAGGACAAAAAAACAGCGGGATACGAATTCATGCTGCTGGGTATCACCAAGGCATCTCTTTCCACTGATTCGTTTATTTCCGCTGCTTCCTTCCAGGAAACCACCCGTGTGCTGACCGAAGCCGCTATTATGGGCAAGAAGGATGACTTGCGTGGCCTCAAGGAAAATGTCATCGTCGGGCGGCTCATTCCCGCAGGTACCGGACTGGCTTTTCACAATACCCGCAAGAAGCAGCGTCAGCTGTTAAACGCCGATGAGAGCCATAGTTTCAGTGAAGAAGACACGGGGGAAATGCGAAACAAGGGATATACTGTCTAAGATCCAGCGGAGATGAGGTCAGCCACTGCTATGCGGAATATGTATTTCTCATTGGGGGGCGAACGCAGGGGTTCAAAGTATTGGGAGCAAGATAAGTCCGCACGCATATTGAGGAAGGATAGTAATGTCACACTACCGGATCAAGGATAACTCACAATCCCTGAGGGGATCAAATAAAGCGATCAAATGAGGCAGGCCAACTTGATCGCGTCGTTGATAGCGAGGGGAACAGCATCAGTTAGGATCCGGCGCGGATCGGAGACCGGGATCACTGTCCTGTTCAATGCGGGATTTAGGTTAAAGCAGGGATCGAAGGTCTGAATTATGCCACTTGACATCAACGCCATACTTGCCGAGACCCGTGGCAGGAACTTCGAACTTTTCGAAGACCATGTGAATCCGGTCTTCGTCAAAGTATTGCGTACCCTCGGATTCAACCGTTCGTGGGTGCGCGGCGAGGGTCCCTATCTTTGGGACGAGGCTGGCACGCGCTATCTGGATTTTCTTACCAACTGGGGCGTCTTCAATTTTGGTCGCCGCCATCCCGCCATTCGCGGGGCATTACAGCAAGTACTGGACTCCGATTTCCCGGGATGGGTCGGCTTCGACGCTCCTCCACTTGCCGCCGCTCTGGCGCGTGAACTCGTAAAACGCATGCCGCCGGGTCTGGATACTGTTTACTTCAGCAATTCGGGAACCGAAGCCATCGAAGCAGCAATCAAGTTTGCGCGTGCATATACCGGCCGGCCTTGCACTGCGCACCTTGCGAAAGCGTTTCACGGCTTGACCATGGGTGCTCTTTCTCTGAATGGGGAAGCAAGTTTTCGCAGGGGTTTTGAACCGATGCTGCCAGGCAGTTCAGAGGTGAAGCTCGGTGACCTCTCCGGTCTTGAAGCACGTCTTGCTCGGGGCGATGTGGCTGCCTTCGTCGTTGAGCCAATTCAAGGAAAGGGCGTTAATATTGCCAGTAACGAGTATCTCCTTGGTGCCCAGGATCTATGCCGGAAATACGGCACACTGATGATCTGCGATGAAGTGCAATCCGGCATGGGACGTTCAGGACGCTTCCTGGCGAGCCAGTGGATCGAGAATTTGCGGCCCGATATTATTTGTCTGTCTAAAGCACTTTCGGGCGGCTATATTCCGGTCGGTGCAACGATTACTCGCCGGGCGGTTTACGACAGCGTTTACGATACCATGCATCGGGCCATCGTTCATGCCTCCACATTCGGTATGGGTAATATGGCGATGGCGGCAGGATTGGCTTCGCTCAGTGTTCTGGACGACGAGAATCTCGCCGAGCGTGCCAACGAGCTCGGCGCACGCTTCCGCAACGGTATCGAGGCAATGGTGCCACGCTTTGAATTCCTGAAGGGCGTACGTCAGCGGGGCCTGATGATTGCTATCGAGTTTGGTCAGCCGGAGTCGATTTCGCTACGGGCAGCCTGGAGCATGGTCAACAAGATGGACGAAAATCTTTTTGCCCAGGCGATAGTTCTCCCGCTCCTGGATGATCATCATATCCTCACCCAGGTGGCCGGTCACGCTATGCCTATCGTCAAAATCCTGCCGCCCTTGAATATCAGCGACGCCGATGTGGACTGGTTTCTGGAAGCGCTTGAGGATGTGATGGTGAAGCTGCACAAATTTCCCGGGCCGGCTTGGGAAGTATTGAAGAAGCTGGGGAGCCATGCACTTACCGCGAAGCGGCGCGAGGGCCGCGCGGCCACCATCTAGCAGCTGCGCTTTCGCCGGCATACGTGGCGCCATGAAACCAACCGGACAAAATAAAAGGAGCGGTAAAACTCGTGTCCGTGCCGTCTTGGAACCTCCATACATAAAGGGAGTGTAACTTGACATAGTAGGATAAACCCCATAGAATTCGCAGTCTTTTTAGCCGCCCCTGGACAGAAGTAACCGGTCGGTGGAATCCCCAGAACTCACATGGCAACGGGACGGTTATATTGCCATCCCGTTTTTTTAGGAAATAAAATGCCGACAATTAGTCAGTTAGTGCGTAAACCTCGTGCAGCGAGACGCGTGAAGAGCAAGGTGCCGGCATTGGGCAATAGCCCCCAGAAACGAGGGGTTTGTACCCGGGTCTATACCACTACGCCAAAAAAGCCAAACTCCGCTTTGCGCAAGGTCGCCCGGGTTCGACTGACCAATGGTTTTGAAGTATCCAGCTACATTGGCGGGGAAGGGCATAATCTGCAGGAACACTCCGTAGTGCTGATTCGTGGAGGCCGTGTTAAAGATTTACCGGGGGTTCGCTACCATACAGTTCGCGGTAGCCTAGATACCGCCGGAGTAAAAGATCGCAAGCAGAGCCGTTCCAAGTACGGCGCAAAAAAGCCGAAAGCAGCTTAAGAGCAGTTTGAGCGCTTTAGTGCCGAATAAATCAGACGAGCATTGATCCACCTAATGCTGGATCATTAAACACCGAGGTTAGAGAATGCCGAGACGGAGAGAAGTTCCAAAACGCGAAATTTTACCGGATCCCAAGTATCATAATACGGAGGTGGCGAAATTCGTCAACGTATTGATGACACGGGGTAAAAAATCCGTAGCAGAGAGGATAATTTACGGCGCCATGGATCAGATTCAAAAGAAAACCGGAAAGGACCCGGTGGAAGTATTTACGCAGGCTCTATCAAATGTTCGACCGATGGTGGAAGTAAAAAGCCGCCGTGTCGGGGGGGCCAACTATCAGGTCCCGGTGGAGGTGCGATCGATTCGACGAAATGCCCTGGCGATGCGCTGGCTACGCGATGCCGCACGTAAACGCGCCGAAAAATCCATGGGTGCGCGTCTTGCCGGTGAATTGGCGGAAGCAGCGGAAGGCCGCGGCGGGGCGGTCAAGAAGCGCGAGGAAATTCATCGTATGGCAGACGCCAACAAGGCGTTTGCACATTACCGGTTCTAATGCAACTAATCGTTAGTGCTGGATAGCGGTAAAGATAATTTACCTGGATTCATGACCATACCGCTATCGGTTGAAGACTGCCTCTTCTTACTCATCGGTGCTTCTTTTTTTGGGCGTCCTGGTGATTCAAATTTAAGGTTTACATACTGTGGCAAGAAAAACTCCCATTGAACGTTACCGGAATATCGGTGTGATGGCGCATATAGACGCCGGCAAAACCACGACTACCGAACGCATACTGTTTTATACGGGTGTGTCGCACAAACTTGGTGAAGTGCATGACGGCGCGGCGACGATGGACTGGATGGAGCAGGAGCAGGAGCGCGGTATTACGATTACCTCCGCCGCCACCACATGCTTCTGGAAAGGGATGGAAAATAACTATCCCGATCATCGCATCAATATCATTGACACCCCTGGACACGTTGATTTCACTATTGAGGTAGAGCGGTCCCTACGCGTCCTAGATGGGGCGTGCACGGTATTCTGCGCGGTTGGCGGCGTACAGCCGCAGACCGAAACCGTATGGCGTCAAGCCAATAAATACAAGGTTCCCCGCCTTGCTTTTGTCAACAAGATGGATCGTGCCGGCGCGAATTTCATGCGCGTCCTTGAACAGATGCAGACGCGTTTAAAAGCGCATCCGGTGCCTGTTCAGCTGCCGATCGGCGCCGAAGAAAAATTCGAAGGGGTTGTCGATCTGATCAAGATGAAAGCAATTTACTGGGACGATTCAAGCCAGGGGATGAAGTTTGAGGAGCGTGATATTCCCGCCAATTTGCTGGAAAATGCCAAGCTGTGGCGTGAAAAGATGCTGGAGACAGCTGCTGAGGCGAATGAAGAGTTGATGAACAAATATCTTGAAGAAGGAGATTTGTCCGCTGCCGACATCAAAAAGGGATTGCGCATTCGTACTATTAGTAACGAGATTGTGCCGATGCTTTGTGGTTCCGCATTCAAGAACAAGGGCGTGCAAGCCATGCTTGACGCCGTGCTTGACTACTTGCCTTCGCCGCTGGATATTCGCGCGATTAATGGCGAAAAAGAGAATGGCGAGCCCGGCGAACGCCATGCAGACGACGAAGAGCCTTTCGCGGGTCTGGCGTTCAAGATCGCCACTGATCCCTATGTCGGTCAGTTGATTTTTTTTCGCGTTTACTCCGGCGTGGTGGCATCCGGCGATACCATCTACAATCCCATCAAGGGACGGAAGGAGCGAATTGGACGGTTGCTGCAAATGCACGCCAATCAACGCGAAGAAATCAAGGAAGTCCGCGCCGGCGACATCGCGGCCGCGGTAGGCTTGAAGGAGGCTGTGACCGGCGATACGCTATGCGATCCCAGCGACGTTATCACCCTGGAGCGGATGGTATTTCCAGAACCGGTGATTCACGTTGCGGTGGAGCCAAAAACAAAGCTCGACCAGGAGAAAATGGGGATTGCTTTGAACCGTCTGGCGCAGGAAGACCCGTCCTTCCGTGTTCGTACCGACGAAGAATCCGGCCAGACTATCATCTCCGGCATGGGCGAATTGCATCTGGAAATTATTGTAGACCGAATGAAGCGGGAGTTTGGCGTGGAAGCCAATGTTGGCGCTCCGCAGGTGGCTTACCGCGAGGCGATCAGGAAATCAGTGGAGATCGAGGGTAAATTCATCAAGCAATCCGGCGGGCGCGGGCAGTATGGTCACGTTTGGCTCAAGATGGAGCCGCATGAGGCCGGTAAGGGTTTTGAGTTTGTCGACGCCATCAAGGGTGGAACGGTGCCACGGGAATACATTCCGGCGGTAGAAAAAGGCTTGCGCGAGACTCTTCCCAATGGAGTATTGGCGGGCTTTCCGGTGGTGGATGTCAAGGTCACGCTGTTCGATGGCTCCTATCACGATGTGGACTCGAACGAGAATGCCTTCAAGATGGCTGCATCAATTGCATTCAAGGATGGCATGCGAAAGGCTAATCCGGCACTACTGGAACCGATGATGGCAGTGGAAGTGGAAACACCAGCGGACTTCATGGGGAACGTCGTTGGAGATTTATCCTCGCGTCGCGGCATGATCCAGGGTATGGATGATTTACCTGGTCTCAAGGTCATACGCGCGGAAGTCCCGCTGGCGGAAATGTTCGGCTACTCAACGTCGTTACGTTCCGCGACTCAGGGACGCGCGACCTATACCATGGAATTCAAGCATTACTCTGAAGCACCGAAAAGCGTAGCTGAAGCAGTGATTAATAAGAAATAACCATCAAGTAAAGGGCAGATCATGGCGAAGAGCAAATTTGAGCGGACGAAACCGCACGTGAATGTTGGGACGATAGGTCACGTGGATCATGGCAAGACCACATTAACGGCGGCGGTGACGATGGTACTGGCGAAGAAATTTGGTGGTGAAGCGAAGAGCTACGCCCAGATTGACTCGGCGCCGGAAGAAAAAGCACGGGGCATCACCATCAACACCTCCCACGTTGAATACGAAACCAAGGCCCGCCACTACGCCCACGTTGACTGTCCGGGCCATGCCGACTACGTCAAGAACATGATCACCGGTGCGGCGCAAATGGACGGCGCCATCCTGGTAGTATCGGCTGCCGACGGCCCGATGCCGCAGACGCGCGAACACATTCTGCTGGCGCGCCAGGTAGGGGTGCCCTACATCATCGTCTACATGAACAAAGCCGACATGGTGGACGACGCCGAACTGCTGGAACTGGTAGAAATGGAAGTGCGCGAACTGCTGGCCAAATACAACTTTCCAGGTGACGACACCCCGATCATCATTGGTTCTGCCCTGAAAGCGCTGGAAGGCGACCAGAGCGACATTGGCGAGCCCTCCATCTTCAAACTGGCGGATGCCCTGGACAGCTACATCCCGGAACCGGTACGCGCCATTGACGGCGCCTTCCTGATGCCGGTGGAAGACGTCTTCTCCATTTCTGGACGCGGCACCGTCGTGACCGGCCGGATTGAGCGCGGTATTGTCAAAGTAGGCGAAGAAATCGAAATTGTCGGCTTGAAGCCCACCCTCAAGACCGTGTGCACCGGCGTGGAAATGTTCAGGAAACTGCTGGATCAGGGCCAGGCGGGCGACAACGTCGGCGTCCTGCTGCGCGGTACCAAGCGTGAAGAAGTCGAGCGTGGCCAAGTATTGTCCAAGCCCGGCTCCATCACCCCGCATACCAAGTTTAGTGCCGAGATCTACGTACTGAGCAAAGAAGAAGGGGGTCGCCACACACCCTTTTTCCAGGGTTACCGTCCCCAATTCTACTTTCGCACCACCGACGTCACGGGCGCGATTGAACTGCCGGCAGGGACGGAAATGGTCATGCCGGGCGACAACGTCTCGGTGACGGTGAACCTGATTGCACCGATTGCCATGGAAGAAGGTCTGCGCTTTGCCATTCGTGAGGGCGGAAGAACTGTTGGTGCCGGTGTGGTGGCAAAAATTATTGAGTAATAACAGGATCAAGGATGGGATTTAAGATTAAGTGCCAGTAGTCTGTCAGGCTTGAAGAATCGACGCAAAAAAGTGACTGGGTGAGGAATGTTGATCAGCCAGATGCTTTTGCGATTTCCTTTAGATGCCTCTAAGTCCGACAGGTCGTTAGCATTGATCGCCAATTCAGAATCCAGTCCTCAACCTGAGGTTTGACTATGCAAAGCCAGAAAATTCGTATTCGCCTGAAAGCGTTTGATTACCGGTTGATAGATAAATCGGCGATGGAAATCGTTGAAACCGCCAAACGCACCGGTGCCGTGGTGAAGGGTCCTGTACCACTGCCGACGCGCATCGAGCGCTTCGATATATTGCGCTCTCCACATGTTAATAAGACTTCGCGCGATCAATTCGAGATTCGAACTCATCTACGGCTGATGGATATCATGGATCCCACCGACAAGACGGTGGATGCCTTGATGAAACTTGATTTGCCCGCAGGGGTGGATGTAGAAATAAAGTTGTGAGTTTTGACTGCCGGGTTTCGTTAACTGTTTTTCAACGGATAACAGCTCCTGGTTCAAGATGTAGATAAACTGCCGGTCAATTGCAATCGGCACCTTTTGAGAAAAGGTAATTAAAATGAGCTTAGGACTTGTCGGCCGCAAGGTTGGCATGACTCGCATTTTTACCGACGATGGCGATAGCCAGCCGGTTACAGTGCTTGACGTGTCTAATAACCGTGTCACACAAATCAAAACCCTCGATACCGACGGCTATTCCGCTGTGCAGGTGACCTTTGGGAAGCGTCGGGCCAGTCGCGTTAACAAACCTTCAGCCGGACATTTTGCCAAGGCTGCGGTGGAAGCGGGTCATTTGCTCAAGGAATTCCGCGTAACGCAGGAAGCACTCGCCAGCCTTAAGCCTGGCGCGGTCATAGGGGTGGACATTTTCCAGGCCGGACAGAGGGTGGATGTCACCGGCACCTCCATTGGCAAAGGTTATGCGGGGGTGATCAAACGCCATGGTTTCTCCTCGAACCGCGCCAGCCACGGCAATTCAAGATCACACAATGTTCCGGGCTCCATCGGCATGGCACAGGATCCCGGCCGCGTATTTCCTGGCAAGCGCATGTCCGGGCATTTGGGAAGTGTGCAGCGCACCACTCAGAACCTGGAAGTGCTGCGGGTTGATGCCGAACGTGGCTTGCTGCTCATCAGGGGCGCGATTCCCGGATCGAGAGGTGGCGATGTTATCGTGCATCCGAGCGTGAAAATCGCCAGAATCAGCGCAAAGCCAGCCCCCAAGAGCGACGCTAAAGCGGGTGCGAAAAGTGGCACGAAGTCCGGTAAGAAGGGTGCATAATGGAACTTAAGCTCATCAATGATAATGGTCAGTCAGCTGCAACGGTTTCCGTTTCTGATGCTTTGTTTGGCCGCGATTACAACGAATCTTTAGTCCATCAAGTGGTGACCGCGTATCTGGCCAATGGCCGTAGCGCCAATCGCGCCCAAAAAGGACGCTCGGATGTTGCCAAATCCACGCGTAAGCCCTGGCGTCAGAAAGGGACAGGCCGCGCGCGTTCCGGTATGGCTTCCAGTCCATTATGGCGTGGCGGCGGAAAAATTTTCCCTAATAGCCCCGAGGAGAATTTCAGCCACAAGGTCAACCGCAAAATGTATCGTGCCGGCATCGGCGCCATCCTGTCTCAGTTGGTACGTGAGAACCGTTTATCAGTGGTGGAAAATTTCGTCGTGGATACGCCAAAAACCGGGACGTTGGCTCGGAAATTGAAAGATATGGGATTGGATGAAGTCATGATTATCACCGACAGCGTGGATGAGAACCTTTATCTTTCATCTCGCAACCTGCCACACGTGATGGTAGTGGAGGCTGGCCATGCTGATCCCGTCAGTCTGATGCGCTTTGCCACGGTACTGATGACGCGTGGGGCGCTGACAAAAATCGAGGAGTTACTTGCATGAGTGCGCAGACATTTAGCCAGGAGCGCCTGATGCAGGTAATACTGGCGCCCCAGGTTTCCGAAAAGGCGACTTATATCGTTGAGAAATACAACCAGGTCATCTTTCGGGTGGTGCAGGATGCTACCAAGGCTGAAATCAAAGCCGCTGTCGAGTTGATGTGGAAGGCGCAAAATATTGAGGTGGAAGGCGTGCAAGTGGCCAACGTCAAGGGAAAGGAAAAACGCTTTGGTCGCTTCATGGGCCGCCGCAGCAACTGGAAGAAAGCTTATGTCAGCATCAAGACCGGGCAGGAAATCAATTTTTCTGAAATTGGGCAAGGGGAGGTCAAATAATGGCACTGGTTAAAGTCAAGCCGACTTCTCCTGGCCGCCGTGCCGTCGTCAAGGTGGTCAATTCCGGTTTGCACAAGGGCGCGCCTTACGCCAGACTTGTAGAGAAGCAAAATCATACCGCCGGGCGCAATAACAATGGCCAAATTACCACGCGACACATGGGTGGGGGCCATAAGCAGCATTATCGCATGGTGGATTTTCGACGTAACAAGGACGGCATTATTGCCAAGGTCGAGCGACTGGAATACGATCCAAACCGCAGTGCCAATCTGGCGCTATTGTGTTATGTCGATGGCGAGCGTCGCTATATCATCGCACCAAGTGGAGTTGTCGCCGGAATGCAGTTGATGAGTGGCGTGGACGCGCCAATCAAGAACGGTAATGCATTGCCGTTACGCAATATCCCGGTAGGTAGCACCATTCATTGCGTCGAGATGATGCCCGGCAAGGGCGCACAGTTGGCCCGCTCGGCTGGTACGTCGGTGCAACTTCTTGCGCGCGAAGGCGATTACGCGCAGTTGCGTTTACGCTCCGGAGAAATTCGCAAGGTACATGTGAACTGCCGCGCCACCATTGGCGAGGTCGGCAACGAGGAGCATAATCTGCGCTCCATCGGCAAAGCAGGTGCACAACGCTGGCGCGGTATCCGGCCGACAGTACGCGGTGTCGTGATGAATCCGGTAGACCATCCACATGGCGGTGGCGAAGGTAAAACTGCGGCCGGACGCCATCCGGTCAGCCCGTGGGGAACACCTGCCAAGGGTTTCCGCACCCGCGCCAACAAGCGCACTGACGGCATGATCGTACGTCGTCGTTATTCAAAAAAGGGATAGTAAATCATGGCACGTTCCGTAAAAAAGGGCCCATTTGTCGACTTGCACCTGATAGCCAAGGTGGAAGCCGCGCGTGCAACCAGCGACAAGCGTCCTATCAAAACCTGGTCGCGTCGCTCAACCGTTCTGCCGGATTTTATCGGCCTGACTATCGCCGTGCACAATGGCAAGCAGCACGTTCCGGTATATGTTACCGAGAACATGGTAGGACACAAGCTTGGGGAGTTTTCCCACACCCGTACCTTTAAGGGACACTCGGGCGACAAGAAAGCAGCGTCGGCTGGCTCGAAGAAATAGGAGCGATTAACATGCAAACAACTGCTGTATTGCGCGGAGTTCGATTGTCCGAACAGAAGGGACGGCTCGTCGCCGATCAGATTCGAGGATTGCCGGTGGACCGTGCACTTAATCTGCTTGCCTTCAGCCCAAAGAAGGGTGCCGTCATCATTCGTAAACTGCTGGAATCTGCCATTGCCAATGCTGAACACAACGATGGCGCGGACATAGACGAATTAAAAGTATCAACAATATATGTGGATCGCGGGCCATCAATGATGCGGACCAGTGCGCGTGCCAAGGGGCGCGGCAATCGCATTGTCAAGCCAACCTGTCACATTCTTCTTACTGTCGGCGACAAAACCGGCGCCAAAAAATAAGGATAGGCGAAAGTATTATGGGACAAAAAATACATCCGACAGGTTTCCGGCTTTCCGTGCTGAAAAACTGGTCATCGAAATGGTACGCGAACCGAAAGAATTTCCCCGGAATGCTGAATGAAGATATCAAGGTACGAGAATATCTGAAAAAGAAACTGGCGCATGCATCGGTAGGGCGTGTGATTATCGAACGGCCCTCCAAGAATGCGCGTATCACGATATACAGTTCGCGTCCTGGTGTTGTGATCGGCAAGAAAGGCGAAGACATCGAAGTTCTGCGGGGTGCGTTGCAGAAGCTCATAGGTGTTCCGGTTCACGTAAATATCGAGGAAATCCGCAAGCCTGAAATCGACGCACAGCTGATTGCCGACAACATCGCGCAACAATTGGAAAAGCGTATTATGTTCCGCCGGGCTATGAAACGTGCGATGCAGAACGCCATGCGTTTGGGTGCCCAGGGCATCAAAATCATGAGCGCCGGACGATTGAATGGTATCGAAATTGCCCGCACTGAGTGGTACCGTGAAGGACGTGTGCCACTCCACACGTTGCGTGCCGATCTCGATTATGGCACTTCGGAAGCCAAGACCACCTATGGCGTCATCGGAATCAAGGTATGGGTGTTCAAGGGTGAAGTCATTGGTCGAAATGACCAGCCCGCGACGGCAATTCCCCCGATGCAAGCGCCGGGTCCGATTGGTGAACCCGAGAAAAAGCGCCCTGCCAGAAAACCGGCATCAAGCATAACCAAGGTCGCGGCAGGAGCAAAGCCGGCTGCGAGAATCGAGGCCAACACTGAAACCAGGATCAACGAAAAGAAAGTTGGCAAGAAGCCTGAAAGCGCGATTGAGGAAGCGACGACCAAAGCCGCGATGAAAAAGACAGTGAAGCCAGGAGCAAAAGATGCAGCAGCCAGCTAGAACGAAATACCGCAAACAACAAAAAGGCCGTAATAAGGGGATTGCTACCCGCGGTGCCAAGGTCAGTTTCGGTGAGTATGGACTCAAGGCGATTGGACGCGGGCGTTTGACTGCGCGGCAGATTGAAGCCGCACGACGTGCGATGACTCGCCACATAAAACGCGGTGGGCGGATATGGATCCGCATTTTTCCTGATAAACCAATTTCCCACAAACCAGCCGAGGTGCGGATGGGAAATGGCAAGGGAAATCCGGAGTACTTCGTGGCGGAAATTCAACCCGGTAAAATGTTGTATGAAATGGACGGTGTTGACGAGGTGCTGGCGCGACAAGCGTTCCGCCTGGCTGCCGCCAAGCTTCCGATCCAGACCACATTTGTTATCCGACAAGTAGGCGGTTAATTATGAAAACGAAAGTCAATGAACTACATGCCAAGAATCCGGCGCAACTGCAGCAGGAGCTGCTGGAGCTCCTGAAGGCCCAGTTCGGCCTGCGTATGCAGCATGCAACCCAGCAGCTAGGCAACACCAATCAGTTGCGTAATACGCGCCGGGATATTGCGCGCGTAAGAACTATTCTTAGCCAAAAAGTGAAGCAGTCATGAGTGAAGCTAATTTAAGCCGTACTCTCATCGGAAAAGTGGTGAGTGATAAGATGAACAAGACCATTACCGTTCTGGTCGAGCGTAAAGTTAAGCATCCGCTCTATGGCAAAATCATGGTTCGCTCGAAAAAGTATCATGTCCACGATGAGAATAATCAATTTCATCCGGGCGATATGGTAATCATTGAGGAATGTCGGCCTCTTTCCAAAACAAAAGCCTGGCGCGTAACCAAGTTGATAGAGAAGGCCGTACAGTTTAGTTGAGCAGCAAATCAGACTAACCGGTTTTGTTTGCTTGTTTTCCTGATGGGACGACTGTATAATCTGCCCTCCTTAATCTTCTGATTTTCAGACGTTTAATTTTTTGCCGCAGATCGTCGGCGGCGCCACAACCCCGAACGGGTTCCAATACTATCCGCGCGCTCAGATTTGGCCTGGAAAAGTTGGAGAGAGTGAGTAAATAATGATTCAAATGCAATCTATTCTGCAGGTCGCCGACAATACGGGTGCACGTTTAATCATGTGCATCAAAGTCCTGGGCGGCTCAAAACGGCGCTATGCCGGTATTGGTGATGTGATTAAGGTCAGCATCAAGGATGCGGCGCCGCGGGGGCGTGTGAAGAAAGGCGAAATATATAACGCTGTGGTAGTGCGTACCGCTAAAGGAGTGCGTCGTGCCGACGGTTCGCTGATCAGGTTCGATGGCAACGCCGCCGTGCTGCTGAATGCCAAGCTGGAGCCGATTGGTACTCGCATTTTTGGCCCGGTTACGCGTGAACTGCGTAATGCGCGTTTCATGAAAATCGTTTCGCTTGCGCCGGAAGTGCTGTAGGCGCGCGATAAGGGAGTCACTATGCGAAAAATAAGGAAAGGGGATGACGTTATCATCATCACCGGTAAAGACAAGGGCAAACGCGGTACAGTGTTGCGTATGGTAGATGCCGACTTGGTAGTGATCGAGGGAGCCAATAAAGTCAAGAAGCATCAGCGGCCCAATCCGAATAAAGGAGCGGCGGGCGGAATTATTGAGATGGAGAAGCCTATTCAAATTTCCAATGTGGCGATTTTTAATCCGGCCACACAGAAGGCCGACCGAGTCGGGATCAAGATTCTGGAAGACAAGCGCAAAGTACGTTATTTCAGATCGAATGGCGAGCTGCTTGACGCCTAAGAGGGTAAAGAGGGGAATATGGCGCGTTTACAGGAATATTATCGTAATACCGTAGTGAAACAGCTGATGCAGCAATTTGATTACAAGTCGGTGATGGAAGTGCCACGTATTCGCAAGATTACGCTGAATATGGGCGTGGGCGAAGCGGTGGCCGATAAGAAAATCATGGACAACGCCGTCGGCGACATGCAAAAAATTGCCGGTCAAAAGCCGGTGGTGACCAAGGCAAAAAAATCGATTGCCACCTTTAAGGTGCGCGATGGCTATCCAGTCGGTTGCATGGTGACATTGCGTCGTGTTCGCATGTATGAATTTCTGGATCGCTTGGTAAGCGTGGCGATCCCCCGCATTCGTGATTTTCGTGGTATTTCCGGCAGAGCCTTTGATGGGCGCGGCAATTACAATATGGGCATAAAGGAACAAATTATTTTCCCCGAAATCGAATATGACAAAATCGACGCGCTGCGTGGAATGAATATTACAATCACCACCACCGCGAAAACGGACGCGGAAGCCAAGGCGTTGCTGGCAGCGTTCAAATTTCCCTTCAAAAATTGAGAGAACAGGATGGCTAAAGTAGCTGTAATTAACCGCGACCTGAAACGTCGGGAGACTGTAAAGAAATTTGCCGCGCAGCGCGCTGAGTTATTCATTATTATCAACGATGCCAAAATGAGTGATGAGGAGCGGCATTCCGCCAGGATCAAGCTGCAGATGTTGCCTCGCAACGCAAGTCCTGTGCGGCTGCGCAATCGTTGCGCGTTGACTGGCCGTCCCCGTGGCGTATATAGCAAATTTGGCCTGGGTCGCGGCAAGCTTCGCGATATAGCCATGAACGGCGAAATCCCCGGTATGACAAAGGCCAGTTGGTGATAAGGAAGGTATTTATGGGTCCGTTTGAATATTTAAAATGCCGGACGAAACCCAGTCATATTTCAGGGAGCGGGTCCAATATGATGAATGCAAGTAGCTTCAGAAATGGCGTATTAGCTTGTTATAAAAATTGGATTGCCAGAGGTGCCCCTAGATGAGTATGAGTGACCCCATCGCTGACATGCTGACGCGAATACGTAACGCGCAGCTCTCGGAAAAGACCTCCGTCGTGATGCCTGCTTCCAAGCTGAAAGCAGCCATCGCCCAAGTATTAAAGGATGAAGGCTATGTCGATGATTTTGCGGTTCATCAAGCCGACGGAAAGCCGGTATTGGATATCAGTCTGAAGTATTATGCCGGCCGGCCCGTAATCGAAAAAATCGAGCGCGTAAGCCGTCCCGGTCTGCGTATATATAAAGCCAGTAAAAAGCTTCCTGATGTGATGAACGGTCTGGGCGTAGCAATCGTTTCGACTTCCAAGGGTGTAATGACCGAGCGAAAGGCGCGCGCCAGCGGTGTTGGCGGCGAAGTGTTATGTATAGTGGCCTAAAGGTATAGAAAATGTCTCGAGTAGGTAAAAATCCTGTACCAGTTCCCGCAAACGTCGAGGTAAATCTGTCGGCTTCAGAAGTATCGGTTAAAGGGCCATTGGGTACGTTACGGCGCAACCTTGTATCGGATATCTCCATTGAGCGTGACGGCAATAACCTGCTGGTAAAGGCGACTAATGATTCCAAGCATGCAAACGCGATGTCCGGTACAATGCGCGCGCTGCTGGCTAACATGGTCCACGGAGTGACCAATGGCTTTGAGAAAAAGCTGACGCTGGTAGGTGTGGGCTATCGCGCGCAGGCAGCCGGGGAAGTTCTTAACCTGACATTGGGATTTTCTCATCCGGTCGCCCATAGAATGCCCGAGGGCGTGAAAGCGGAAACGCCAAGCCAGACCGAGGTTCTTGTGAAGGGCATAGATAAGCAGCAAGTCGGCCAGGTGGCGGCGGAAATACGGGCTTATCGCAGGCCGGAGCCTTATAAGGGCAAGGGCGTGCGCTACGCCGACGAAGTCATCGTAATGAAAGAAACCAAGAAAAAATAACTGGGGTAGCTATGCCGAATCCGATAAAAGCCCGTTTGCGCCGTGCGCGCCGTACCCGTGCCAAGATCGCCGAATTGAAGGCGGTGCGTTTAGCGGTGCATCGCAGTAATTGCCATATCTATGTGCAACTGATAGATGGTGCCGCGGGTAAGGTGTTGACCAGCGCATCCACACTGGAACCGGAGTTGCGCAAAGAGTTGCCCAACGGCGGGACAATTGCCGCCGCGGCTGCTGTTGGTAAGCGCGTTGCTGAGAAGGCCCGAGGCCTGGGTATCGAGACGGTTGCGTTTGACCGCTCGGGTTTCAAGTATCATGGACGCGTCAAGGCATTGGCCGAGGCAGCGCGTGAGCATGGCCTCAAATTCTAAGCGAGGAATAGATAATGGCTAAAATGCAAGGAAGAATGCAGGGAAAGGTACCCCAAGGCGACGACCGTGGCGATGGTCTCAAGGAAAAAATGGTGGCGATCAACCGCGTTACTAAGGTGGTCAAAGGTGGACGCATCCTCGGTTTTGCCGCGCTGACCGTGGTTGGAAATGGAGATGGAAGCGTTGGCATGGGCAAGGGGAAATCCCGCGAAGTGCCGGTTGCAGTCCAAAAGGCGATGGATGAGGCGCGCCGCAAAATGATCAAAGTGAATCTCAAGAACGGTACCCTGCATCATCCGGTTATAGGCAGGCACGGTGCCGCCAAAGTGTATATGCAACCCGCTTCCGAGGGGACCGGCATCATTGCTGGAGGTCCAATGCGTGCAATATTTGAAGTGATGGGCGTACACAATATTCTGGCGAAGTGTATCGGTTCAACCAATCCCTATAACGTGGTGCGCGCTACTCTGCACGGCTTGCAGGCGATGAACTCTCCGGCGGAAATTGCAGCCAAACGCGGCAAGAGCGTAGAAGAAATCATGGGGCTGGCAAAATGACCGGAAGCGCAAAAAAAATCAAGGTAACTTTGATCAAGAGCCTCATTGGGACCAAGCGGTCACATCGTGCAACCGTACGTGGATTGGGACTGCGCGGAATTAACAGTAGCGCCGAACTGGAAGATACTCCAGCAGTGCGAGGTATGATCAAGAATGTTTATTATCTGGTTAAGAGTGAGGCATAGATGCAGCTGAATTCCATTAAACCGGCTACCGGCGCCAAGCGCTCCAGGCGGCGCGTGGGACGCGGCATCGGTTCCGGCCTTGGCAAGACTGCGGGACGCGGTCATAAGGGACAGAAATCCCGGGCTGGGGGATTTCACAAAGTGGGTTTCGAAGGCGGGCAAATGCCTCTGCAGCGTCGCCTGCCCAAGCGCGGTTTTGTTTCCCCCTCCAAAAAAGGCGTCGCTGAAGTGCGGTTGTCTACGCTGGGAAAACTGTCGGGAGATACAATCGATATCCTGGTTTTGAAGCAGGCGGGGGTCATTCCCGGATCGGCTTTGACGGCTAAGGTAATACTTTCCGGGAAGATCGAGCGCGCGGTGAAATTGCAGGGGATTGCGGCAACCAAGGGTGCGAAAGCCGCTATTGAAGCGCTTGGCGGCAGTATTGAGTAAGTTCAAGAGGACAAAGATTGGCCGCTAACGAATCGCTGCGAGGACTCTCCGGAAAACTTGGTGACTTGAAACGTCGTCTTTGGTTTTTGTTGCTCGCGTTGATTGTCTATCGTATCGGTGCGCATGTTCCGGTACCGGGTATTGATCCGGTAGTGCTGAAAGATTTGTTCGAGTCGCAGCAGGGTGGCATTCTCGGCATGTTCAACATGTTTTCGGGAGGCGCGCTTTCCCGTTTTTCGATTTTTGCTTTGGGGATTATGCCGTATATTTCGGCTTCGATCATTATGCAGTTGGGGACAGTGGCATTTCCCTACTTGGAAGCGTTGAAAAAAGAAGGGGAGTCCGGGCGCAGAAAGATCACTCAGTATACCCGCTATGGCACCTTGGGACTGGCGCTGGTACAGGGTTATGGAATATCCATCGCCTTGCAGTCCCAGGCCGGACTGGTAATCGAGCCTGGACCGATGTTCCTGTTGACAACGGTAATAACGCTAGTCACCGGCACGATATTTTTGATGTGGCTGGGAGAGCAGATTACTGAACGTGGCATTGGGAACGGTATATCTCTGATAATTTTTGCCGGCATTGCCGCTGGACTCCCCAGCGCAATCGGAGGCACGCTCGAACTGGTGCGAACCGGCGCCATGCATTTCCTGGTGGCACTGGGGATTTTTCTGGCAGCAACGGTGGTCACAGCCTTCGTAGTCTTCGTCGAGCGCGGTCAGCGCAAGATACTGGTGAACTATGCAAAACGCCAGGTGGGGCGGAAGGTTTATGGTGGCCAGAGTTCGCATCTGCCGCTGAAGCTTAATATGGCCGGAGTGATTCCACCGATTTTTGCCTCCAGCATCATATTATTTCCGGCTACGTTGGCGGGGTGGTTTGCCAGCGGCGAATCGATGAATTGGTTAAAAGACATAAGCGGTGCGCTATCTCCAGGTCAGCCGGTTTATGTGATTATGTATGCGGCGATGATCATATTTTTCTGTTTCTTTTATACCGCGCTGGTATTTAATCCCAGAGAAACCGCGGAAAATCTGAAGAAAAGTGGCGCCTTCATTCCTGGCATCCGTCCCGGTGATCAGACCGCCCGATATATTGAGCGCATCATGCTCCGGCTTACCTTGGCAGGGGCGATTTATGTGACGCTTGTATGCTTGCTGCCGGAGTTCCTGATCTTGAAATGGAATGTGCCGTTTTATTTCGGCGGGACTTCGTTGCTGATTATTGTTGTGGTAACCATGGACTTCATGGCTCAGGTACAGGCTCATATCATGTCTCACCAATACGAAAGTCTATTGAAGAAGACTAATTTCAAGGGCGGCGGCGGATTGCCGGCAAGATAGCTAGCTGCATTCAAGGATAGGATGGCCAAGGAAGAAACGATACAAATGCAAGGCGAGATACTGGAAACATTGCCCAACGCGACGTTCCGTGTCAAGCTGGAAAACGGGCACGTGGTGCTGGGGCATATTTCCGGCAAGATGCGCATGCATTACATTCGGATTTTACCGGGTGACAAAGTAACGGTAGATTTGACGCCGTACGATTTAAGCAGGGCGAGAATTACGTTTCGCGCCAAATAGCAGAAGAGGAAACGCAAATGAAAGTATTGGCATCAGTAAAAAAGATTTGCCGTAATTGCAAAATTATTCGGCGTAACCGCGTGGTGCGGGTGATTTGTACAGATCCAAGGCATAAGCAGCGCCAGGGTTGATCAAATAGGGCAAGGGCGCTTGGTAATTAAAATTTTTTTGTAGGGAAAAATCGTATGGCCCGTATCGCTGGAGTAAATATTCCGAATCATCAGCATGCCGAAATCGCGCTGACCTCGATTTACGGTATAGGCCGGGCCCGCGCGCGGGAAATTTGTGCGGCAGCCGGAATTTCCCCGTCCGCCAAGATCAAAGATATCACCGATGTACAAATGGATAAACTGCGGGACCGAGTTGCCAAGTTCGCGGTGGAAGGCGACTTGCGGCGTGAAGTTTCGATGAATATTAAACGCTTGATGGATCTCGGTTGCTACCGTGGATTGCGTCATCGGCGTGGTTTGCCGGTACGGGGTCAGCGTACCCGCACGAATGCCAGAACCCGAAAAGGACCACGCAAGGCAGTTCGGTCATCCAGCGCAAAGGCAGCAAAATAAATAATATCTGATAGCAACTGAACCGTAGCGCAAAGGAACAATTACACATGGTAAAAGCAGCCACGCGGGTACGCAAGAAGGTCAAGAAGAATGTAGCAGAGGGCATCGCCCACGTTCATGCTTCCTTTAATAACACTATCGTTACGATCACCGACCGGCAAGGTAATGCCTTGTCATGGGCGACTTCTGGCGGCGCCGGTTTTAAGGGGTCGCGCAAAAGCACTCCCTTCGCTGCTCAGGTAGCGGCCGAGCAGGCAAGCAAGGTCGCGCAGGAATGCGGGGTGAAGAATCTGGAAGTGCGTATCAAAGGCCCTGGTCCGGGGCGCGAATCTGCGGTGCGAGCGTTGAACGCAGCAGGCTTTAAAATCACCAGCATTTCGGACGTGACGCCGGTTCCGCATAATGGGTGCCGCCCACCGAAGAAACGCCGTATTTAAGGAGTAGACTGTGGCCAGAAATCTTGATCCAAAATGTCGCCAATGCCGCCGCGAAGGGGAGAAGTTGTTCCTGAAAGGCGAGAAATGTTTTACCGACAAGTGCGCTATCGAACGAAGAAATTATGCGCCCGGTCAACACGGGCAGAAAAGTGGGCGACTATCCGATTACGGGGTGCAATTGCGGGAGAAGCAGAAGCTCCGCCGTATCTATGGAATACTGGAGCGCCAGTTCCGCAATAATTACGAACTGGCCGACAAGCAGCGGGGTATTACCGGCGAGAATCTGCTGCAGTTGCTTGAATGCCGCCTGGACACGGTTTCATATCGCATGGGATTCGGTGCATCGCGTTCGGAGGCACGACAAATCGTGCGCCACAACGGGATATTGGTAAATGGCCGGCGGGTCAACATTCCGTCCTACCAGGTGAAGCCGGGTGACGTGGTCGAAGTTGTCGAGAAGGCGAAAAGCCATCTGCGCATCAAAGCCGCGGTTGAAGCCGCCGAGCAGCGCAATTTTCCAGAGTGGATCGAGATGGATGTAAAGGCCATGAAGGGGACGTTCAAGGTTAAACCAGAACGGTCCGATTTACCCTCAAGCATCAACGAATCATTAGTTATTGAACTGTATTCCAAGTAATCAACCGCCAAGCTTTCCGCAAAAGGATCAGGCTATGCCAAGTAACACTTTTCTTACGCCTCGCATTATTGACGTTCAGAATATTTCACCGCTGCACGCCAAAGTCACCATGGAACCGTTTGAACGTGGCTATGGGCACACGCTCGGGAACGCGTTACGCCGCATTTTATTGTCTTCAATGCCGGGATTTGCACCGACCGAAGTGCAGATCAGTGGGGTGGTGCATGAATACTCAGCCCTTGACGGTGTGCAGGAGGATGTGGTCGATATCCTACTTAATCTCAAGGGCATCGTTCTCAAATTACACAATCGTACTGAAGCCGTGCTGATTCTAAAAAAGCAAGGGGAAGGCACCGTTATCGCGGGAGATATCGAGGCCGGGCACGACGTGGAAATTATTAATCCAGACCATGTTGTTGCGCATCTTACCGCAGGTGGGAAGTTGGACATGCAGATCAAGGTGGAGCTGGGGCGCGGCTATGTACCCGGAACAGTGCGGCAGCTGGCAAGCGAAAGCCGTACTATCGGCAGCATTTTGCTGGATGCTTCTTTCAGCCCAGTGCGGCGCGTAAGCTACGCTGTGGAGAGCGCGCGTGTCGAGCAGCGTACCGATCTTGACAAGCTTGTTATGGATATTGAAACTAACGGTGTTGTCGATCCCGAGGAAGCGATTCGTTATGCCGCAAAAGTGCTGGTAGAGCAGCTTTCGGTATTTGCAGATCTTAAAGGCACCCCGTTGCCGGTGGAACAACCAAAGTTGCCACAGATCGATCCGGTGTTATTACGTCCAGTGGATGATCTTGAGCTTACCGTGCGTTCTGCCAATTGCCTTAAGGCCGAGAATATCTACTATATTGGCGATTTGATTCAGCGCACCGAAACCGAGTTACTGAAGACTCCTAATCTGGGAAGAAAATCTCTCAATGAAATCAAGGAGGTATTGGCTTCACGTGGACTAACGCTGGGAATGAAACTGGAAAGCTGGCCGCCTGCCAATCTTGAAAAAAGTAAAAAGGAAACAAGCCATGCGGCACCATAACGGACTGAGAAAACTGAATCGAACCAGCAGTCATCGTCTTGCAATGCTGCGTAACATGACCAATTCGCTGTTGCGGCATGAAGTTATCAAGACAACACTGCCTAAGGCCAAAGAGTTGCGTCGGGTAATCGAGCCGATGATAACGCTCGGCAAGAAACCGTCGCTGGCTAACCGGCGCCTGGCATTTGATCGCTTGCGGGACCGCGACATGGTGGGCAAATTATTTTCTGAACTTGGTCCCCGTTATCAGGCACGTAACGGCGGCTACCTGCGCATTCTTAAATTCGGCTTCCGTATCGGTGATAATGCGCCGATGGCACTAATCGAATTATTGGATCGTCCGGAGCCTGTAGTTGAACCTGCGGTTACGAAAGGTGATACATAGATTGCCCATGTTGCAGGCAGCAAAAAGCCGGGTTATCCCGGCTTTTTTTACGCGTAAAGAGCCTATAATCAACCGTGCGTGGGGTGGCGCAAGAAAGAATTTCCTGAACTTCTTCCACTATTTGTAAAATAAATAACCCTGATCGGGAAATTGAGTGTACGCAAAGAACATTATTGGCCCTGTGCGACACAGGCCTGAATCAGTTAGCATGTCTTATTTTAATTGAGATCGTTCTGATGGAACTAACGGATTGGACGGACGCGGAACTTATTTCGGTACGCGAGAAACTCCACGCATGGCGCCGCCAACGTGAAGCGGCGACCTGGGGAAATAAATTTCTGAATTGGACTGGGTATGCGGGCGCCTTTGCATTCCTCACCGGACTCACCGATATCTTTTTCGGAGGGCCGACTGCGCCGAATGTTCTCTTGATCGTCCTCGGCGTTCTTGCCTGTTTTTCGTGGTACAAAGGCGATAAGCAGCGTAAAAAAAATATAGGTTTTCTCGAAAAACTCGATCAGGAAATGACTCGTCGCGGCCTTAAATTTTGAGATCGACTTCCAGCTTGCTGCCATGGCTGGGGCCGATCCACCGACGCGATTATTGCAGTAACAGTGGAAAACAATCCGGCTGGTCCGCGCTCCCGGCGTCTATTGGATAAAGAGCTGAGTTCCTGGACATCTGATAATGAGGATGCTGAGCTCTTTAAGTCGCTTTGCCAGTTTGCATGGGTTCAGGGAGAGCCGCTGCCTTTGATTTATGAACTAGAAAATGAAATCTATACGAAGCAGGGGATCAACTTACCGGCTTTGAAACACCTGGAAGCTATTGGCCTGATATCTCTGGAGTCGAAGGGATACGTAAAGAAAAGATTCGGGAGGCACACTCGCCTGTTTTATCATGGCAGACCGACGAAGATACAGTTTCCCCAGGACACAAACAATCAACTGGATTTGGGTCACGTCCTCTTGACTGATTTGGGAAAGTCTCTCGCTGCCGTTCGCGATGCCAGGCACAATCCGGAGTTCTATGAGTATGTAATCGAGAAATGGTTTCAGCAGGGGCTGGTTGTATCGTCCATTCTGGCAAGGCGCTGAATTGCTTGTATTGTCAAATTACAGTCATTGTTAAACGAATCGGACAGCACGTTTGAATGGAGATTTTATTCAAATCACATAAGTATCGGTTCCTGTCAGCAGTAGATCGTACTGCGCCTCAACCACTTCCTTAATCATCAGCGCCGGGATGCCACCCACCACGTTGCCTTCCAGCGCCAACCAGCCTACCGCATCCGCCGGTCCAAGACTGATAACGTAACCTAAATCGCGGTGCAAGTAAGGTTCAAGCAATTTAAGGGAGCCCGAGTGGCGCAAGATATTGCGTGCCGCCAGCTTTCCTTTACGGACCGCGGCTTGTGCTGTCATGGTATGGGAACCGAGAGAGTGGTAGATGGAACAGTCGCCCGCGGTAAAGATGCTCTGCAGCGCTTCGTGTTCAACCATAACTTGTCCAAAGGCATTGGCGAAGAGCAGGGTTTCAGGTTTCTTGCCGAGAAACAGGAACGACATTGCGGAGGGCAGATCAAATTTGCGTCCCGTTCCACTTTCTTCCAACAAAATCCTGTCAGCTTGTTGTTCCTGATAGCGGGTATTCGGGTGGAAATCAATATCCAGTTCAGACATGCGCGCCTGCGTATAGGTGGAGAAACCTGTCGTGAACTGATCGAGCACGCGATCCGCGGCGTGGATCAAGCGCAGTTTACTTTCAATTTTCCGCCGCCGAAGGAAATGGGAAATTTCAAAAAGGAATTGAATGCCGGTAGCTCCACCGCCTATCACTGAAATGAATCGTTCGCCTTTTCCGCCTTTTCCGCTCGTTTCCGGCAGCCCCTCCATCAAGGCGAAGCCGGAAGCGTTCATAAAATCATGCAGATCGAAAATGTTCTCCGCTTTATCCATCGATGCAACTGCGGAACCGGAAGTGACCAGGAGATAATCGAATTCCAGGATTTCGTCATTGACGGTAAGAAATTTATCGTTCTGCCATTGCCTGAGAGTGAGTTCCTGCGGAATTAGTGGGGCGCGGACGTGGCGACAGCCAAAGCGGTTTTCCAGAACCGAGAACGGTACCAAAAAATCTTCAAGCGGGTACCTGAAAGTTTCGTGTAGATGGGTGATCTTGAGATGATTGGATCGCGGATCAACGATAGTAATGTTGGCGTCCGGCATGTGGCGCAAAAACGTCACCAATGCCGCGATTCCTGCATAACCGCCTCCCACGATCACAATTTTAAGTTGTTTTTGCCCGGGGATATAAAATGGCAGAAAAGGCACTGTCTCTCCTTTGCAGATACAAGATCAACGCTAGCTCAACGCTCGCCACCATTCCCTGTTTAAACGAAACAGCTGGCTTCATCTATGCAGTTCAAATAAATCGGGCGCTCATCAATTAATGAACCGCAGCGGCCCCTACAGCAGGTCAACGAACAGCGTAGCACGAATATTTTGATTGAGTCGTTACATTTTGCCTTGATTCGACGCACGCTCGCGAGGCGGCAATATTTTTTGGGGAATCTTTTCTGACTTCCAATTTCTCGTTGCCCATTGCCAGAATGACGTGATGTCGCTTTCAGTTAATTCCGCCGGTGGCGTCTGGCCAAGAAAACGTATTGCCATTACCAATTGCGAGACCGGATCAGATGTGGGGACAGGTGCGGCGTGAGTCTGCTTACTGAGCTTTTCACCCTGAGCGTTAACTACCACCGGTAGATGCATATAAGAAGGAGTTGAATAACCCAGCAGTTTTTGTAGATAAATCTGGCGAGAAGTGGAACTCAGCAGGTCCTCCCCCCGCACTACGTGGGTGATACCTTGATCGGCATCGTCCACCGCTACCGCCAATTGGTAAGCGAAAATGCCATCGGCCCGGCGCAAGACAAAATCTCCAATATCTCTTTCCAGGCGTTGGCGAACCCGGCCCCGCAACCCGTCTTTGAACTCAATCAGCCGGTTATCAGTTCGTATTCGCCGCGCTCCAGGCTGCTCTTCATTGCCTAAATTGCCACGGCAAGTGCCAGGATAAATTGGACCCTCTATGCCCACAATACTGGAATCGGCAATTTCCTTGCGGCTACAAAAGCAGGAATAAATCAGGCCCTGTTTTTCGAGTAGGGTAAGTGCGGCCTGGTAGACTTTGTTTCGCCCGCTTTGATAGATTACCTTACCATCCCATTCCATTCCGAATACTTCAAGTGCGCCCAGGATTTCCTTTGATGCACCGGTTGTTTCGCGTGATCGATCCAGGTTTTCAATCCTGATCAGCCATTTTCCATGACGCGATTTTGCTTCCAGATAGCTGCCTACCGCGGTGACGAGAGAGCCGAAATGCAAAGGCCCGGTGGGAGACGGAGCGAAGCGGCCACGATAGGTTGAGGGGGGCGCACTATCGGCAAGTGCCGAAGGTCGGCTATCTCTCACATCTTCGTCCATATCGCGGGTGAAGATGCTGGAGATATCGCATTTCCCGGTAGCTTTTTTAACTGGTTAATAGAAACAACCTACTCATGTTTTCAGAATGGCCGCGTTAACGTTCTCATCTGCTCCCAAGTATTTCAAAGGAGGTGCCTGGATAACGCGCAGTATTTTCCTCAAGTATACGCTTGCGTGTCGTTATGCCCTCTTCGGAAGACACTGCTCCAGTCCTGTGGTTGCATCAAGCCAAAATAGTACTGAGGATTCCTCCAAAAATGACCTTTCTGTTAAGATGGATTTATATTACAATTTTACCTCCCCGCAACAGATAGCAACAGATAGGAACGGAAGTAAAATCCCCGGCAAGCGAAGTCATAGCTTTGGGTCAACTGGCGGGACAAGCGAAGGGCGGAAATGTTCCCTGTTGTTCCGACAAACTGCTTGACTTAGGACATCTTCGGGGATAGTCTTTACAGGGTTGTGGGTATGTAATGTATTGGTAATGTAGTGGGCGTTACGCGCGGGTGGAGCGGCAAGGCGCGGGACGCGAAGCAAGGAATTCTCGATTAACGCAATAGGAGGCATTAAAAATGGCAACAACACTAGGAACGTCGAGCAGCCACGCCGGCACGGGTGGACGCGATTACGACATGTCGTTGTGGTACGACTCGAAGTGGTACAAA
>NZ_FMVQ01000019.1 GCF_900102495.1 Nitrosospira sp. Nl5
AACGGCAAGTCCAGCAATGCCTGGATTTGAGAAACGCTCCAGCGCGGTGATCCCGTTTCTGCCCCGGCTATGCCCTCCGGCTGTTTTTTTGCTGGCTGCTTTTCGGTTATATCGAGGTTAGCAGTGATGTCGGAGATAAACTGATTCATACTATGTCCTTATATCGTTTTCTTTTTGGAGAAACGATGCGTGATCGTCTCGCCGCCAACGCGGCAGAAGCGACTCACTTCTTCGTTGCCTGGTAGAATCATCACGGATTACGCCATAGTTGTCAATTTTTCATCCAGCATTATTGAACAATAGATCAAAAATTATGCAGGCACTATTCAAGCAATACTGCCTGCTCTGCGGCACCACCAGTGATAATGACTTGTGCACGCCTTGCCGGGACAGCCTGCCTCATCCGCCGCTTCACTGTTGTGCTGTATGCGGACTGCCTGCGTCGGAATCCCGTATTTGTGGCGCCTGCCTCGCAAACCCGCCGGCGTTTGATCAAACCGTGGCGGCATTGCGTTATGCGTTTCCAGTGGACGCTCTTGTTCATTCGCTTAAATACCAGGCAAATCTTCCGATGGCGCTCGTACTGGCTGATTTACTGCTGGCACGGATTGACGGTATTGCGTGCCCGGATTTCATCGTGCCGATGCCGTTGCATCCCGCTAAACTGCGTGAAAGAGGTTTCAACCAGGCACTGGAAATCGCCCGAAACGTGTCAAAGAAATCCGGCATTCCACTATTGCCCGCCATCTGCGAGCGCATCAGGGATACGCCCTCCCAGACCGGGTTGCCGTGGAAGGAACGCGCAAAAAATATCCAGAATGCATTCACGTGCGAAACGGACCTTACAGGTAAGCGTATTGCCATACTGGATGACGTCATGACCACCGGCGCAACTCTCAACGAACTCGCAAAAGTACTACGCAAGGGCGGCGCTACGTATGTGAGCGGGTGGGTGATCGCACGAACGCTGCCCGGCGATGTGTAATCGTGCTTTTTTAAATCGGTGGGATATCGTGTGCTCCGGCTCTGCAATAAAATTCGGCAAAGTTGACCAGCATCATGCTTGACGTGATTTTATTTCAACCGGAAATTCCGCCCAACACCGGTAATATCATACGGCTGTGTGCCAATACCGGCGCAAGGTTGCATCTCATCAAGCCGCTGGGCTTTATCCTCGAAGACAAGCAATTACTGCGCGCCGGGCTGGATTATCACGAATTTGCCAGCATGAGCGTCCATGAAAACTGGACAGAATGTGCCGAGCGTTTGCAAGGACACCGTTTTTTTGCCGTTTCCACCAAGGGAAAACAACGCTATGATTTGCCCGCTTATACCAGCAAAGACGCGTTTCTTTTCGGTGCGGAGAGCCGGGGACTGCCATCCGGATTACTGGAGAGTTTTTCCGAACAGCATCTTATCCGTGTGCCCATGGTATCCGGAAGCCGTAGCCTCAATTTATCCAACACGGTCGCGGTAGTCATTTATGAAGCATGGCGGCAGATGAAATTCGAGAAAGGAGTATAACCAGCAAAAACAAAACGTGTTTTTCCGGTATTCGATAGCGAACTTTCAGGTCAATAATTTTCTGTCTTCGGCTCACGCCCGAGCAAGGCTTCCACGGCCGCTCCCGCGGATACGCCGGCATATAGTATGCTGCATACAGCCTTCGTAATCGGCATCTCAACTTTTAATTCCTGACTTAACCGCAGCACTTCCCTTGCGGTAGGAACTCCTTCCGCGGTGTGTCCCAGTTCACGCAGAATATTGGGCAGTGGATGGCCTGCCGCAAGCATGAGGCCCACCCGCCGATTGCGTGACAGGTCGCCTGTACACGTGAGTATCAGATCGCCTGCACCGGTCAAGCCCATAAAAGTTTCCATACAGCCGCCGAGCTTGAGGCCCAATCGCGTAATTTCCGCAAGCCCTCTTGTAATCAATGCGGCCCGGGCGTTGTGACCAAAACCCATGCCGTCCGAAATCCCGGCGGCAATCGATATGACGTTCTTGACCGCCCCACCCGTTTCCACGCCTACGATATCCTTGCTTGAATAGACCCGCAGCCGGGTAGTGTGCAATTGCGCCGCAACATTCCGGGAAAACTTTTCATCATGCGATGCCAACGTCAGGGCAGTGGGAAGGCCTTGCGCAACTTCCTGCGCAAAGCTGGGCCCCGACAATACACCGCAGGACGCAACGCCGGCATACTCTTCCTGCGCCACTTGATGAGGCAGCTTGGCGGATTGCGCCTCGAATCCTTTACAGCCCCACACCACCGGGATAGTCTTTCCGCAAGCGGCCATCTGACGTAGCGTATCGCGTAAACCGGCGATTGGCACAACGATCAGGGCAAGTTCGGCAAACTCAATGGCGACGTCAAGAGCGGAGGTCAGCCGCAGAGAATCAGGCAAGGGAAAGGCTGGGAAATAACGCCGGTTGATTCGCTGTGAAACAAGCTCGGCAAGATGGCCGGGGGTTCGGGTCCACAAGGTTACCTGATGGCTTGAACTGGAGTTTGCGCTGAGGCTGATAGCCAGGGCCGTGCCCCATGCACCGGCCCCGAGAACGGCTATTCTCACGAACCCCAGACCTGTTGCGTTCTAACGTAACCGATTTGTCCGTCGCGGTGGCGCACCTTGACCCAACCATTCGCGGCGGGTTCCAACTGTTCCATCACAACGTTTTGCTGAGCCCGGAATACCAGCGTCGAACTCGCATTCGCAGCCTGATAAGCGTCGGCCTGTGGCACGGTGACAATCACATAGCGTTTTTCGCTTAATGCCTTTTCTTCCACCCAGGCAAGAGTGCCTCCACTATCGCGCACCTTGACCCAGCCTTCAACCTTCACGACCGCCTCTACCGGCAAATGACGGCTCGCCACATACACTTTATCCGCCTTGAACGACGGCGCGTCATACATGACGGTAGCATTATCAATGATCGAATAAAACTCAAACGCCGCAATGGCGTATCCTGGAAATACCGGAAACAACAACACGCCGACCAGCAATGCCGTCAGATCCCGGCGCAGTGGGAATAGCATTTCGAGAAACGTGGCACAGGCGTGCTTCATTTCAGTGAGTTGTTTTCTTCTCTTCTTCCGGTACTTCCCCTGCCACGGCCTTCGTCTCGGCTTGCTGCTTTCCCTGTTGATAAAGCGCCTCGAAATTCACCGGGCTTAAAATTACCGCGTGAAAGCCGGCGCGGGTGACGATGTCTGAAACGGTCTCACGCAAGTACGGAAAAAGAATATTGGGACATGCAATTCCCAACACCGGATCCAATTCAGCCTCCGCCACGTTGCGAATCTGGAAAACTCCCGCCTGCCGCACCTCCACCAGAAACATGGTCTTGTCCTTGACCTTCGCGGTAACGGTTATGGTTAACAATACTTCATACATCCCCTCATCGATACGCTCGCCCTTCGTGTGCAGATGTATGTTCACCTCCGGCGTTTCACGCTCAAGAAAAATTTTTGGGGCGTTGGGAATCTCAAGGGATAAATCCTTGACATAGATTTTTTCAATGCCGAAAACGGGTTGCTGCTGGTCGCTCATGTTGGATTCCAATGGAGTCATCAAAATAGGATGTTACCGCAAAAAACCGCGCTACAGTATTCATGCAATGAAAAACGCATAATGCGCTCGGAAAAACACGGCACACAGGTATTACAGGGTATTCCGGGCAATCAATTTGCCGGAGTCCCGATGTCTCCGCTCTTTTGCATACCCGGTGATTGGACTGTCAGGAGCTTTACCAATTCGTTGCTGCGGTCGAGTCGTGCCAAATCCTCATACCCTCCTACGTGGGTATCGCCGATGTAGATTTGTGGAACGGTGCGACGCCCGGTTTTTTTTATCATCTCGGCACGCCGGGCAGGATCCAGATCAATACGGATTTTTTCGATTTGCGTCACACCCCGGGAATGCAGCAGGCGTTCCGCTCTTATGCAATATGGACAGAAACCGGATGAGTACATAACGACCTTCATGACATCCTCATCATTTCTTCACTATCGGCAAATTGGCCTGCCGCCATACATCGATGCCTCCTTCAAGGTTATGCACATGCTCAAACCCGTGCTTGCGCAAAATCGATCCGGCTTTGCCGGTGGAATTAACCCCGCTGCGATGTATCAATACGATCGGCTTGCTCTTGAATTTTTCCAGCTCATGCATGCGTTCTTCAAGCTTGTCAGCGGGAATATGCTTTGAATTAGGCACGTGGCCCGACTCGTATTCGCTGCCTTCGCGCACATCCAGCACCAGCGCGTCCTTGTAATTAATCAGTTGAACCGCTACCAGCGTATCCACCTCATGGCCGGAGCGGCGAAACAGCAGCGGCCACAGCAACATGCCGCCACTCAGCAGGGCGGCCACAATCAGCGCAATATTATTCTGCAAGAATGTCACTTCCATACTCCTCAATTTTCTCAACCAGGGATTTTATCAGAGACGGGAATGTAGCGGAATTCTCTCGTTCCGGCGGCCTCTGAGGCATGGAACATAAAATCCGCCGATTGATCCAACTGATATCCGGATTCTCCGAATTCCCGTCCTGGTATAGCGCGGCCAGGATGGCTGGGGACAAGTCCATGGCCTTGCATGCTGCGGGCGACGTCAAAATATATTAAAATGCTACAGCATTTCAAACCGCTTCACAGAAAATCTCATCCCTTTTATAAAGAACAGTATGAAAAAACTCGTTCTCCTGCGGCATGGAGAAAGTACCTGGAACAAGGAGAACCGTTTTACTGGCTGGACAGACGTGGATTTATCACCAAAAGGTCTGGAAGAAGCCAGAAACTCCGGTCGGCTATTGCGAGAAAACGGGTTCGCGTTCGACGTTGCCTATACTTCCGTATTGAAACGCGCGATTCGCACATTATGGATCGCGCTGGATGAAATGAACCAGATGTGGATCCCCATCAATTTGTCCTGGCGATTGAACGAGCGCCATTACGGCGCGCTGCAAGGCCTGAGCAAGATAGAGACGGCGATTGAATATGGCGAAGAACAGGTCCTGATCTGGCGGCGCAGTTACGATATTCAGCCACCCGCCCTGACGCCGGAGGATGAGCGCTATCCCGGGTTCGATCCGCGTTACCGGAACCTGGCCAAACAGGATATTCCATTGACTGAATGCCTCAAGGATACCGTGGCAAGATTCCTTCCGTACTGGAATGAGACGATTGCCCCACAGGTAAAATCCGGACAGCGCGTCCTTATCACTGCCCACGGCAATTCTCTGCGGGCGCTAGTCAAGTATCTCGACAATCTCTCCGATCAAGACGTCCTGGAACTCAATATTCCCACTGGCGTCCCGCTTGTGTACGAGCTTGACGATGCTCTGAAGCCAATCCGGAATTACTATCTTGGGGATCAGGCAACAATCGAACAAGCCATGCGGGTAGTGGCCAATCAGGGGAAAATACTGCCTCACCTATGATCCCACCCGTTTTGTTTGCGTGTATGATTTCTTTCGGTAAAAACATGCTGGAAAAACTCAGTCTTGATTCGTATTAATCCCTGGTTGAATAGCATTCGCAAACTTATCCCGGCTTGTGTACTGATATTGTCGCATCCGCTTCATGCTGCTCCAAAAATTGACAAGGAAGACCTGAAGCAGCTACGCAACCAGATTGAATCACTACAGCAAGCACTGGCAGGTACGGAAGAATCTAAATCGGAAGCAGCGAACGCACTGCGTGAATCGGAACGGGCCGTCAATGACGCCACCCGTAAGTTAGCCGCCTTGACCAACGCCCAACGCGAAGCCAATGACAAGCTCAATCAATTGCAGAGTCAATCCAGGCAGATCAAAAATCATGTTGAAGCCCAGCAGTTGCAACTAAGCAAATTGCTTTACCGGCAATATATCAATGGAAGCGGGCAAAAGGAGTACTTGAGCCTCTTGCTCAACCAGCAGGATCCCAACCAGATTGCGCGTAATCTGCATTACCACGGCTATCTCTCGCAAGCGCACTCGGATAACATTAATACACTGCGCATTAATCTCGAACAACTCGATGCGCTCACTCGCGAAAGCCGGGAGAAAAGCTCGGAAATCGCCACGATCCAGATGAAGCAAGCCGAGCAAAAAAAGCATCTGGAGCAGGAAAAAGCCGAGCAGACGAAATTACTTGCACGTATCTCGATGCAGGCTGATCAGCAGCGACGCGAGATCGACAAGCTCAAGCGTGATGAAGAACGGCTCGCGCGCCTGGTGGAAAAAATCGCCAAGCAGCTCGCTAGCAAAAATCGCGCCAAATCTCTGAGCAACAGCAGACTACCTGACGCATCGACGGATGGAAATCCATTCTCCGCGTTGAAAGGCCGCCTGAGTTTGCCGGTGCGAGGGGAACTTGCGAACCGCTTTGGTAGTCCACGTGCTGATGGGGGTATTATCTGGAAAGGCCTGTTCATCCGCTCGGTTAGCGGCGAGGAAGTGAAAGCCATTGCGGGAGGGCGCGTCGTTTTCGCCGACTGGCTGAGAGGATTTGGAAATCTTATGATTGTGGACCACGGCAGCAGTTACATGAGCCTCTACGGCAACAACGAGACCAATCATAAACAGGCGGGGGACGCTGTTCGTGGTGGCGATACAATCGCGACGGTGGGAAACAGCGGCGGCAACCCGGAATCCGGTTTATACTTTGAACTACGCCACCAGGGCAAACCGTTTGACCCTTTGAATTGGGTCAGAATAAAATGAGCAATGAATTTGACAAATGTGGAGAAAAGTTTAATGGGTAACAAGATGCGGCAATTTGGCTTGGTTATTTTCGGCGCGGTAGCCGGCGTAATGCTCAGCCTCAATTTTTCTGCTGTCGCCAACAAGGAGACCCAGGAAGTCCTGCGTCCACTTCCAATCGAGGAGCTGCGCGCATTCACGGAGGTATTCGGCCGCATTAAAAGCGATTACGTTGAACCGGTGGAAGACAAGAAATTGATTACGGAAGCCATCAACGGAATGCTGACCGGTCTCGATCCACACTCCTCTTACCTTGATACCGACGCCTTCAAGGAACTGCAAATCGGCACCCAGGGTGAATTCGGCGGACTGGGTATTGAAGTCAGCATGGAAGACGGGTTTGTCAAAGTTATCTCGCCGATCGAGGATACTCCCGCGTTTCGTGCCGGTATTAAACCCGGCGATCTGATCATCAAGCTGGACGATACCGCGGTCAAAGGCCTATCGCTCACCGACGCGATCAAGCGCATGCGTGGCAAGCCCAACACTTCCATTACCCTGACTGTGCTGCGCAAAGGCGAGCCCAAGCCGCTGGTGTTTACACTGGTACGCGCCGTTATCAAGATTCAGAGCGTCAAGTCGAAAATGATCGAGCCGGGGTATGCATATATACGCATCACGCAGTTCCAGGAACAGACCGGAGAAAACCTGGTCAAGGCCATAGATAAATTGTTTAAGGAAAGCCCCGTTCCGATGAAGGGATTGGTGCTGGATTTGCGTAACGATCCCGGCGGGTTGCTGAATGGTGCAGTTGCGGTTTCTGCCGCCTTTCTGCCGGCCAATTCACTGGTGGTTTATACCGACGGCCGCACCGAGGACGCCAAGATGAAGCTGAAAGCCAGCCCCGAATTCTATCTGCGCGATACAAAAAACGATTATCTGAAACGCTTGCCGGCCGCGGTCAAGACCGTGCCCATGATTACCCTCGTGAATGGCGGCTCGGCTTCCGCTTCGGAAATCGTGGCGGGAGCGTTGCAGGACCATAAACGTTCCGTTGTCATGGGAACGCAAACTTTCGGCAAGGGATCTGTGCAAACCATACTGCCGCTGGGCAACAACACCGCAATCAAACTAACCACCGCGCGCTACTACACGCCCAACGGACAATCCATCCAGGCCAAGGGAATCACGCCGGATATCCTTGACGCATCGGCGAAAGAAGAGACCGAGCGCTTGCGTGAAGCCGACCTGGATCGACATCTGTCTAACGGGAAAGATGGAAAGACGGAAAAGGAAAAGGAAAAGGCGGAAAAATCTGGGGAAGTCAAACCTGATACCGAGGCTGCGAAAGTGGCGCCGAAGCCTGCCGCCAAGGCAGCTAAACCGGAGAACGGCGATGACGCGAACAAGAAGCGTGAGCCACCACCGGAATTTGGTTCCAGCGAGGACCAATTGCTGATCCAGGCAATGAGTTATTTTAAAGACGGTCCGCCAATGCCGAGCAATAACTCTGCCAAGGCGGTTAACTGATATTGATAGATGGCGCAATGCGCTTCGCTTATTGACGCCCTACGCCTGCTGCAAGCACGGTTTGCAGACGGTTTCGGTGGAAGGTGCAATAAGCGGAGCGCATTACGTCGTATGAGAATTCCATCAATCCTGCAGTCATACCTGATTCGCAGCTTCGCCGCTGTACGCAATGGATGACAATCAACTGCTGCGTTACAGCCGCCATATTCTGCTACCGCAAATTGGCGTTCAGGGGCAGGAAGCTTTAATCCGGTCTCACGTGCTCCTGGTCGGCGCAGGGGGATTGGGGTCGCCTGTTGCCCTATACCTTGCCGCGAGCGGGGTCGGTAACCTGACTATTTGTGACGGAGATAAGGTTGATCTGACCAATCTTCAACGGCAAATCGCTCATAATACCAATCGCATTGGCATGCCCAAGACAAGTTCCGCCAGAAAAACGCTCGCCAGCATTAATCCGGAAGTCAACGTCATTGCGCTGAACGAGCGCATGGATGAGCGCAGGCTGCTGGAACTGGCTGCGAATGCCGATGTGGTGGTAGATGCGAGCGATAATTTCCCCACCCGTTACGCCATCAATCGCGTTTGCATGATCCGCAAAAAGCCACTGGTGTCAGGGGCGGTGGTGCGTTTTGACGGACAAGTCGCGGTATTCGACCTTCGTCATACGCAGGGGCCTTGCTATCACTGCCTGTTTCCCGCGAATGGGGAAGATCAGGATATGCGGTGCGCGGTGATGGGTGTATTTGCGCCCCTGGTGGGCATTATCGGTTGTGTACAAGCGGCCGAAACGCTAAAAATCCTGCTCGATATTGGACAAACCCTGGATGGCCGTTTGCTGCTGCTTGACGGTTTGTCGATGGAATGGCACACAATCAAGTTAAATAAAGATCCGGCATGCACCGTGTGCGTTCATGAGACGGTGACGCTTTAAAGCAATTCTTTGCGCTGCGCTTCCCAATATTCCATCGGATCGCGCTTGAAGCCGCTTTTAGCGAACTGGTGCCAGCGGCCCGCCACATAACACATCAGCAAATTGGCGTGAGCAGAGACATCCCGATTGGACGCGATTTCTCCCTCGCTGGCGGCAAAACGCAGCGCCTGTTTCAATGTTGCCTCAAGCCGATCATGCAGCTGATTAATGCGTGTCTGCAGGCGGTCATTCTCATTTATCAACGCGTCGCCCATCAAAACCCGCGTCATTCCCGGATTCTTCCTGGCGAAACCAAGCAATAAGGACATGATCCCTTCGACTTGCCGGATACCGCTTTTCTCTTCCGCTGTCAGCTGGTTGATAAGGCTGAACAGGGTTTTTTCGATGAACCCGATCAAACCCTCGAACATCTGGGCCTTGCTGGCAAAATGGCGGTAGAGCGCCGCCTCCGAGACATCGAGCTTGGCCGCCAATGCGGCTGTTGTAATTTTACCCGCACGGGGTTCCTCCAGCATCCCCGCCAGAACCTGGAGGATTTGATCTTTCCTTTCACCGGGCTTGGCTGGCATGGACTTCTCTCTTCGATAACACTGTTAATTCAATCCAGTAGCCTCTCGCCCATATACTGACCGGCCCACGACAGCGGCTTTTGGGACTACAGATGTGGGGTTGGTATTGATGGAATATCATATGGCGTAATGCGCTTCGCTTATTACACCCTATTTTTTACATAAGCAGCTGGCAATCGATCGAGAGCAAGAGATGATTACCGATCTGCATTGATATTCGCCTTTGCCACTTATACTTATGGCGGATCACTACAAAGGTAAAACACAGGATTGTAGGGTGCAATAAGCATAGCGCATTGCACCATATGCGAAGCTTCAAGTCGAGCCTATCCTAAAACCCGTATCGAGTGGCTACATTAACCCGCCTTTAGCAGCGTCCCCACACCCTTATCCGTCAACACTTCCAGCAGTAATCCATGTTCCACGCGTCCATCGATGATATGACAGGACTTGACGCCGCTTTTCACTGCTTCCAGCGCCGAGCCGATTTTTGGCATCATGCCGCCGGAGATGGTTCCGTCGGCGAACAACGCATCCACCCTCTCCGCCGTCAATCCTGTCAATAAATTCCCATTCTTGTCCAGCACTCCTGGAGTGTTAGTAAGCAGTATCAATTTTTCTGCATTCAGAACGCTGGCTAACCTGCCCGCCACCAAATCGGCATTGATATTATAGGATTCGCCATTTTCGCCCACGCCAATCGGGGCGATTACCGGGATGAAATCCCTTGTTTCGAGCAACTCGATCAAGGCCGGACTAATGCTTTCAATTTCCCCAACCTGGCCGATGTCGATCCATTCGCCGATTTTCTCCCTGTCCTGCATGAGCATTTTTTTCGCGCGAATAAAACCGCCGTCCTTGCCGGTCAACCCCACGGCAAGGCCGCCATGGCGATTGATGAGATTCACGATATCCTTATTGACCAGTCCCCCCAGTACCATTTCCACCACATCCATCGTTTCGGCGTCAGTCACGCGCATCCCCTGGATGAACTCCCCCTGCTTGCCAACCCGGCGCAACATCTCATTGATCTGCGGTCCTCCGCCATGAACGATGACAGGGTTCATTCCCACCAGCTTCAGCAACACCACATCGCGGGCGAAACCCTGCTTGAGGTGTTCCTCGATCATGGCATTGCCGCCATATTTAATGACGATGGTCTTGCCATGGAAGCGCTGGATATACGGCAGCGCCTCAGCCAGGGTTTTGGCTTTATCTTGTGCGGTCGAATGGGATAGGGGCATGGCTCGTTAGCGAATTATGCACCGGGAGTTGGGGTGTTCTTCCTGAACCTCGCGCGTATCCTGGCGATTAAACCGGGACGGGAACCGGCCTCTTTTGTCGCGCTCTCGCCAGGTTCGCCAGGCTCGTCACGCTTGCTGGCAGCGGGGTCGTCGAACCAGGGATAAATCATGGGCATTAGCACCATCGTCATCATGGAGGCAGTGGTCAGCCCGAAGATCACCACGATGGCCAGCGGCTTCTGCACTTCAGAGCCCAAGCCGGTGGCTGCCAGGAATGGCGCCAGGCCCAGCAGTGTGGTGGCCGCGGTCATCAGCACAGGACGGAAGCGCGCCTCGCAACCTTTTCTCGCCGCCTCGGGTATGCTCAGCCCCTGCTCGCGCAGTTCCTTGATGAAAGAAATCAATACCACGCCGTTCAAGATCGATATGCCCCATACCGCGATGAATCCCACCGACGCCGGGACCGACAGGTATTCACCAGTGATGAACAGTCCGACAACACCGCCGACGGAGGCGAATGGCAACGCCAGGAAGATGAGCGTGGCAAGCTTGACCGAATTGAACAACATGAACAACAGGAAGAAGATAGTGGCCAGGGTAATCGGCACGATCACGGAGAGCGTCGCCATGGCGCGCTCCATGTTCTCGAACTGCCCACCCCAAACGAAGTAATAGCCGGTAGGCAGCTTGACTTCCCTCGCTGTGCGTTCCTGCAGCTCGGCCACGAAACCGCCAATGTCGCGGTCATGCACGTTGACGCCGATCACCACCCGGCGTTTGGCGTATTCGCGCGAGATGATCGCCGGACCATCGACGACTTTGATATCCGCCACCGCACTCAATGGCACCAAGACGCCACCGCGCGCCGCCAGCCCGCCGGGACCGGCGCTGCCGGGAGGGCGCAGCAACTGATCGCGGATGGATTCGACATCGTCGCGGAACTCTTCGGGAAAGCGCAAGAGAAGCACAAAGCGCCGCTCACCCTCGAAAACCATGGTGACGGCCTTGCCGCCGATGGCCGTTGCAATCAGCTCATTCACATCGGCAACGTTGAGACCATGACGGGCAATGGCCCGGCGGTCGATGTCGATCATCAATTCCTGTTGGCCCGACAGGCGTTCAAGACGGATGTCGCGTGCGCCCCGTGTCGACTTGATGATACGCGCCACCTGCTCCGACAGCTTGCGCAACTCTTCCAGATCGTCGCCGAAGATTTTGACCGCCATCTGCGAGCGCACGCCGGTCACCATCTCGTCCACCCGTTGCGCGATCGGTTGCGACAGCGCGATATTCACGCCCGGCAGCACCGTCAGCGCTTTGCGGATATCCTCCTCGATCGCCTGCTGGGTGCGGCCGGACCCCTCCAGATCCAGTGCCGCAATGGGATCGGATTCGTTCTGTGATGCCGGGTCGGCGGGTTCCGCGCCACGGCCGAGCTTGGACACCACGCTTGCAACTCCCGGCACCGCGGCGATCAGTTTCGTCGCCTCCATCTCTAGCTCGATCGCTTTGGGCAGCGAAATCGAGGGGACACGGATAATCACGGGCGTCACCGCGCCTTCCTTCATGATGGGAATGAACGACTTGCCGAGCAGCGGAAACAAGGAGAACGCCAGCATGAGAGCACCCAGCGCGATAATGATCGTGATCTTCCGGCTCGCCAGCGCCCGGTCAAGCACGCGCAGGTATACGGACTTGAGGGTGGCCACAATCTTGGTGTCCTGCTCGCTTCCGCCTTTCAAGATGTAATGGCTTAGCACCGGCGACAGCGTTACCGAAACGAACAGGGCTACCATCAGCGAGATGGCGATGGTGACGGCAAGCGGGCTGAATGTCTTGCCTTCCATGCCCTGCAGGGTCATCAGCGGCAGGAACACCAGGACAGTAACAATAACGCCGAAGATCACGGGCGTCCCTACCTCGGCGGTTGCCTTGACAATCGTTTCGAGCTTGGACTCACCGGTGCCGCGGGCCTGGCCCAAACGGAGAAAGACATTCTCCACCACGACTATGGTGGGGTCCACCATCATGCCGATGGCGATTGTCAGCCCCCCCAATGACATCAGGTTGGCAGCGATACCCTGCTGGTTCATTATCATAAACGTAATCAGTGGGGTAATAACCAGTGTCGACACCACGACCAGGCTGGTGCGCAGGTTACCGAGAAAAACAAACAAGACCACGACCACCAGGACCATGGATTCCATCAGCGTGCTGTAAACTGTCCCCAAGGCAGCGTCCACCAGATCAGTCCGGTCATAGAAAGGCACGATCTGGAGCCCGCCCGGCAACAGGCCGCGCTCATTGATATCGGCAATTTTTTCCTTTAGGCGCCCGACGATTTCCTTGGCATTCCCCCCGGCCAACATCATGACGATACCGGCGACCGACTCGGTATAACCCCCCTTGACACTGGCTCCCTGGCGCACCTCCTCGCCGAACTTTACCTCCGCCACGTCACGCACATATATCGGCACACCGTCCATCTCTTTGAGGACAATGTTGCGAATGTCATCCAGTGTCTGGATCAGACCGACGCCACGGATCAAATACTGCTCCGCGTGCAGCGGCAGGATGTTGCCGCTGGCGTTGGCGTTGTTGTTCGCGATAGCCCGGTCGACCGCTGTCAGTGTCAAATCATAATGGCGCAGCCGATTCGGGTCGACCAGCACGTGGTATTCCTTGACAAAGCCCCCGATGGAGTTGACTTCCGCCACCCCGCGGGTGGCACGCAGCAGCGGACGCACCACCCAATCCTGGATGGTGCGCCGTTCCGTCAGCTCTGCGACCGTGAGCGCACGCTTGCCGTCATCAGGATGTTCGATCGTATACTGGTAGACCTCGCCCAGACCGGTGGTGACCGGGCCGAGCACCGGCGTGATGCCCGGTATCAGCCTGGGCGTAACCTCGATCAGCCGTTCCATCACCAGCTGGCGCGCAAAGAAAACGTCGGTCTCATCGGTAAACACCAAGGTGATGAGCGACAGCCCACTCTTGTTTATGGCACGCATTTCCACCAGCCCCGGCAGGCCGATCATGGCAAGTTCCACCGGTACCGTCACCAGCCGCTCGATCTCCTCAGGACTGCGGCCGATCGACACCGTGGCGACGATGACCTGTATGTTGGTCACATCGGGGAAGGCATCGACCGAAAGACTCTTTGCAGCAAAAACGCCTGCGACGCACAGGGCAAGCGCGACCACCACCACCAGCAGGCGCTGCTTGAGCATGGTGCGCACGATTGCTGCAAACATGACTTACTCCAGTTCGGCGAGCTTGCGCTCGTTGTCCAGATGAAAGGCGCCATCCACGACAATTTTCTGGTCAATGGTCACCCCTTTCAGCACGGGATACACGTCATTGACTTCGGGGCCCAGCTCGACCGGGACACGCAGAAACCGGTTATCGCCTTGAGACAGGAATACATAATCCTGGTTGGCCTCACGCACCACCGCCGTTTCCGGCACCGCCAGGCTTCTTTCCGGATTATCGACAATATGCATGGTGGCCAGCATATCGGGCTTGAGCTTGCGCTGCGGATTCTCCACCATGGTGCGCACCATTACCGTGCGGGTCAAAGGATTGACGGTGTCGGCAACGAATATGATGAGGCCGTCGAAGGCTGCCTCGCCCAGTGCCGGCACGTGGATCTCCACGTGCTGGCCGACCTGCACATTACGCGCGATCGCCTCCGGCACATCGCCCACCACCCAGACCGAGGATAGGTCGGCCACTCCGAATAGCGGATCGGCCGGTTGCACCACCTGCCCGATGATAACATTCCGTGCAATAACGATGCCGGGCCTGGGTGCGTTGATGGTGACGGAGGGCAGGATATGCCCCTCCTTCGCCAATTCTTTCAGCACCGCGCTGTCCACGCCCAACAACCGCAATTGATCCGTCGCCGCACCCAGTTCGGCGCGAGCGACCTCCAGTTCCGACTCGCGCCGTTCCACCTCGGCGATGGCGATCACGTCGGCGGCCAGCAAATGATGGGCACGCTCGGCCGCTTTTTGGGTCAGGACCGTGCGCGAAAACGCACGCAGGTAGGCCAGCTGTGCCTGGGTCAATTCAGGGCTGGTAAGTCGCGCCAGAGGCTGTCCGGCCTCAACCGTGTCACCCAGAATGACGTATAGGTCGGTAATACGTCCCGTCACGTAGGACCCGATACGAACCAGCCTTTCCTCGTCCACCTCGACCTGGCTCGGAACCTGCAGCTTATCGGCTAGATCGACCATGGCAGGGTAGCCGAGCTTGATGCGCGGCTCCATTTCCGGCCTGATCGTGATGCTGTTGATATCCTCCGGCTCCTTCTGCGCGGCGTCTTTGGCGGGAGCCTCCTCGCTGCTGCCGCACCCCGCGGCAAGCAACGCGGCAATGATCACCGCACCGGCGATCCGTATCGTGGTTTTCATTGAAGGACACTCTCCCTGGGATAATAAGCCCGCAACCGGTCAATTTCAGCCGCGGCGGCTTGTAAATCAAAACGTGCCTGCAACGACTCCATCAGTATTCCTCGCAACACGCGCTGGGTGTCGAGGACTTCAATCAACGGGCGCTCGCCGAAGCGGTAAGCCGCCTGGGCAATCTGCAACGCGTTCTCGGCTTCCTTGATGATTCCGCCTTCGAACATCTCCACCCTGCGTCGTGCAATTTGCAGGGCCTGCCAGGCAGATTCGAGCAGCTGGCCGATCTCGAAGCGGCGGTATTCCAGCGTTTCCCGCACCCGCGCAGAATCCGCAACCGCTGCGTCGATCTCGCCGCGGCGACGGTAAAATACGGGAACGGTGACGTTGAATCCGGCCGTGTTCGACGTGTACTGGGCTTCCTGAAAATTGCTGAGCAAGATCTGTATCGAGGGATACACTGATGCCCGCTCCTGGTCGATCCGCAGGCGGGCGCGGTTCTGCTCGGCTTCCAGGCGCACCACATCCGGATTGACCGCCGGCACCTCCTGCCGCAACTCTTCCAGCGGAGGCAGGTTGACCGGATCGAACAGGGATGCGTTGATCGCGAAATCGGGCCGCAGGGCTCCTGCGGTAAACTGGATCAGCGCAACCCGCGCGCGCAAGGTGGCCAGCTCCGCCGCCTCCTTACGGCTGGCAGCGTTCAACACTTCGGCCTCGGATCGGACCAGTTCGAAGCGTGCTGTTTCCCCAATACCCACAGCCACTTTGATACGGCGCCGCACCTCCTCCATCAGCTCGAAAATACTGCCTTCCATGCGCGCGATTTCCTGGCGCAGCAGCAGCTCGTACGCGCGCACCCGCAATTGCGCCGCCAAATCCGCGCGCACCTGTTCGAAACTGGCGCGGCTGGCATCGACGCCCGCCTCGGCCGCATCGATGCGCGCACTGCGCAGCCAGGGATTTTCAATATTCTGCGCGATAGTCACAGCGCGGTGGTTCGTCGCCGGGTTGGCTGCCGCGATTCTCGGGTGCTGAGGACCGCCCGTCAACATCACTTGCGGATTAGGATAAGCCGCGGCGCCGACGACGCCGGCCGCCGCGGCATCGACTTGCGATTGTGCGGCACGGACCATGCCGTTGGCCTCCAGCCCCAACCTCTGCAGCGCGTCGATGGAGAGCGCGCCGGGGGGAGCGGGAGGCGACGTCGCGGCGGAAGGTATGGTGACAGACGGTATCCCGGACGGCCGCCCCGGAGCGGGCACGGTGGATGGTACCGAGGTGGACGGCATAGTGGACGGCACCGTGGCGGAAGGCGCTCCCGGCGGAGGCACCGTGGCCGGCGGTACCGTGGCGGAAGGTTCCGTGGAAGGTATTCGGTAAGGCAACGCGGAGGGAGGCACCGTGTAGGACGGAACCGTATAGGACGGTATTGTAGAAGGTACAGTCGTATAAGGTATCGTGGCGGGCGGTACGGGCGCGCGCGTGGGAATATCGGGGGCGGGTGGAGGCGGAGGTGCGGGCGCGAAAGTAGGGGGCGAAGTGATGGGGGGCATCATTGCGGGATCTTGCGCTGAGACTACCGGGGATGTAACGATGAGAATCAGGCTCAGCAAGATGCGCGAGCAGGGTGATATGTGCATCTACTACCTTTATATTTCCAAAAGAAATGAAACTCGCCTCAATCGCCGTGAACCAACCGGCATTTCAAACCCATTACCTGAATACCGCCACAAGGACCGAGACGGCCGCCCCCTGAATGTGCCAGACGTTGACAGTTACGCGATGTTCCGCCCAAAAAGAGCAAAACCGGGAATTACCAGGAATTTTGAAGTTTAGAGTAAAATTTGCATCAATGAAAGTAGTATATGTCTGATAATATCATCGATTTTTACGAACTATTGTCGAATACTGTCCACCGTATGAGGCGCGCCAGTGCTCAATTACAAGCAATTGCATTATTTTTGGGCCGTCGCCAAGGCCGGCAGCATCGTCCGGGCCAGCGAGCGGTTGCACCTCACGCCGCAGACCCTGAGCGGCCAGATCGGACTCCTGGAAGAGGCGCTCGGGGTAGCGCTATTCTTGCGGGTTGGAAGACGTCTTGAATTGACGGAGACCGGCCGGCTTGCGCTTTCTTATGCCGATGAAGTCTTCCAGATCGGAAACGAGTTGGAAGAGGCCTTGCGCAGCCGTCCCGAAAGCCGTTCGATCCAATTCCGGGTGGGAGTTGACGATGCGGTTCCCAAATCCATCGCTTATCGCCTGTTGACCCCGGCGATGTCACTTGCCGAACCGGTGCGTATTGTCTGCCGGGAAGACAAACTTGTGCGCCTCCTGGTGGAACTGGCGATTCAACGTGTTGATCTGGTGCTCGCTGACCGGCCCATGCCGGCGGGGACAAACGTGAAGGGCTACAGCCATAAACTCGGGGAGTGCGGCATCACATTTTTTGCCGAGCCAGGGCTGGCAGCGCAGTTTACGGACAAATGGCCCTCTATTCTCGATGCCGCCCCCCTGCTGATCCCCGGCAAGGAAGCCGCCGTGCGCACACCGCTGATGCGTTGGTTCGACGTTCATCAGATCCGGCCGCGTATTGTCGGCGAGTTCGACGACAGCGCGCTGATGCAGGCTTTCGGACAAGCCGGCATCGGTATTTTCATTGCGCCATCGGTGATAGCCGATGAAGTGCGGCGCGAACATGGCGTTACGATTCTCGGCCATACAGACGATGTCACCGAGCAATTCTACGCCATTTCAATGGAGCGGCGGCTTACCCATCCCGCCGTGGTTGCCATCAACGATACCGCTCACCGGGAACTGTTCGCCAACCTTTATCCCCGCTAGTTAAAAATGACTGGATTGCCGCCATACTGCGTTGCGCGTCGTTACATATGAATAACTATGCGCCTCCTCGCGCCTTGTCTGACAACAATCCAGTCATTTTTTAACATTCCTTCACGGTTTATTCATTTGAAGCGGTTATATACCGATATCTCGGACTCGCTACACTACCTTGCATCAAGGAATCACGGCCAGCTGCACGGCCGGTGAAAGAAACAGAGTACGAAATTTCTAGCGGACAGGCACCTGTCCGCTCCTTTCAACCGCCTATTTCTCGCCTGAGTTTGTCTGAAACAGTAGCTCGTTAATTCTCCTGACAAAACTGGCCGGGTCTTCAAGCTGTCCGCCTTCAGCCAATAACGCCTGATCGAACAGGATATGGCTCCAGTCGGCGAATTGCGTCTCCTCCGTTTTGAGGCGTTGTATCAGCGGATGGTAAGGATTGATTTCCAGGATAGGCTTGGCGTGGTTCACTTTTTGCCCGGCAGACTTTAGCAGACGCTCCAGATTTCCACCCATGTCATGGCTATCCGCCACAAGGCAGGCGGGAGATTCCGTCAAGCGTAACGTAATACGAACATCCTTCACCTGTTCACCGAGAATACTCTTTACTTTCTCGGTAAGCTCTTTGTACTCGTCCGCTTCTTTCTCCTGCTCCTTCTTCTCCGCCTCGTCTTCCAGTTTTCCCAGGTCGAGGCTGCCTTTCGCCACGGACTGTAGCGGCTTACCCTCGAACTCGGTCAAGTTCGCAACCAGCCACTCATCCACGCGCTCAGCAAGCAGTAAAACTTCGATGCCTTTCTTGCGGAAAACTTCCAGGTGCGGGCTGCTTCTGGCCGCTTTGAGACTATCCGCCGTGACATAATAAATTTTTTCCTGTCCTTCTTTCATGCGCGCAATGTAATCGCCCAATGACACCGTTTGCTCGTCCGTCTCGGCATGGGTGGAAACAAAGCGCAACAGCTTGGCAATACGTTCACGGTTGGCGTAGTCTTCCGCCACGCCCTCTTTGAGGACCTGTCCGAACTCCTTCCAGAAAGTTTTGAATTTAGCTCTCTCCTTCTCCTTGTTTTCCGAGTTTTCCGGGTTTTCGGGGTTTTCCGGGTTTTCCTGATTCCCCTGCCCTTCCCGCTCGCTTTGCGCCAGGTCTTCAAGCAATCCCAGTACTTTTTTCACTGCTCCGGCACGTATTGCTTCGATATCTTTTGATTCCTGCAATATTTCGCGCGAAACATTCAGCGGCAAATCGTTGGAATCGATCACCCCGCGCACGAAACGCAGATAGTTCGGCAGCAGCTGTTTCGCATCATCCATAATGAATACGCGCCGCACATAAAGCTTGATGCCGTGGCGGGCTTCGCGATCGAACAAGTCAAATGGGGCGCGCGACGGAATATAGAGCAACTGGGTATATTCCTGCTTACCTTCGACCCTGGCATGAAGGTAGGCCAGCGGCGGCTCGAAATCATGCGCCACGTGCTTGTAGAATTCCTCGTACTGCTCCGAAGTAATGTCGCTCTTGGGACGTGCCCACAATGCGCTCGCCTGGTTGACGGTCTCATCTTCATCCGTGATCGTATTTTCGTTCTTTTCCTGGGACCATTGCTCTTTTTTCATCACAATGGGCAGAGTAATATGGTCGGAATACTTACGGATGATCGCGCGCAGGCGCCAACCATTGAGCAACTCATCCTCCCCCTCGCGCAAATGTAAAGTAACTTCAGTTCCGCGGTCCGTTTTCTCCACTGTCTCAAGCGTATAATCTCCTTCACCGCCGGATTCCCAACGGACACCGTGTTCGGCGGTCAATCCGGCGCGGCGGGTGACAAGCGTCACCTTGTCCGCGACAATGAACGCCGAATAAAAACCGACACCGAACTGGCCGATCAAGTGCGCGTCCTTGGCCTGGTCGCCGGTTAACGAACTGAAGAATTCGCGGGTACCCGACTTGGCAATGGTACCGATATGGTCGATCACCTCCTGCCGCGACATGCCGATCCCATTATCGGCGATGGTGATGGTTCGAGCCGCGGCGTCATACCCTACGCGGATCTTCAAGTCCGAGTCGGATTCATACAGCGCGCCATCGGTTAATCCCTCGAAGCGTAGCTTATCGGCGGCATCCGACGCATTGGAAATCAGTTCGCGTAAAAAAATTTCCTTGTTGCTATACAAGGAATGAATCATCAGATTGAGTAACTGTTTGACCTCAGTCTGAAAACTTAGATGTTCTTTGGTAGCTGTCGCTTGCATGGGTTATCTCCTAAAAAAATGCAATAATATGATAAGGGCGGATTGGCGATTTTCAAGCTGCCCTACTCCGATAATCTCCAGAATCTCACTCCAGAAGACGATTTCTTTCCTTTTACTTTATGGATGCACATATAACCCCCCGGAGTCTTAGCATGTCCATCATAAAAACTCTTCTCCATTCTGCCGCCTTCTGCGTATTCTATGGTGTCTTGCCCGTAGCCGCACAATACCAGGATCGCCCGTCGCCACTGCCGCTGGATAAAATTAAACTGCCCGCCGGATTTTCCATTGACGTGTGGGCGGAAGTCCCCAACGCACGCGGGCTGACGCTAGGGAAAAATGGCACCGTATTTGCCGGCTCAAAGGAAGAGGGCAAGGTTTACGCGATCATCGATAACGGCGAGGCACGCCGGGTCAAAACCATTGCCAGCGGGCTCAGTTCACCGATTGGCGTGGCGTTCCGGGATGGCGCGCTATATGTTTCCGCAATCGAGCGCATCCTGCGCTTTGACGGCATCGAAGAAAAACTCGACCAGCCCGGAAAACCGGTTGTAATAACCAACGATTTTCCCAACGAAAAACACCATGGAGGGAAATTCATCGCTTTCGGTCCGGATGGCCTGCTGTATGTGCCGGTAGGAGCACCCTGCAATGTCTGCGAAGCTGATCCTGAGCGTTTTGCATTAGTCTCGCGTATCAAGCCGGATGGTACTGGCTACGAAGTCTATGCATACGGTGTACGCAACACGGTTGGCTTCGATTGGCATCCGGACACTAAAGAATTATGGTTCACTGAAAATGGACGCGACTGGATGGGCGATAACTTGCCGCCTGATGAACTCAATCGCGCACCCAAAAAAGGCATGCATTTCGGCTTTCCCTATTGTCACGGAAGCGATATTCTCGATCCCAAATATGGCGCAAAGCACGATTGCAGCAAGTTTATTCCTCCCGTAGCCAAATTCGGGCCGCACGTTGCAGCGCTGGGCATGCGCTTCTATACGGGCAAGATGTTTCCCCCTTCATACCGCAACAGTATTTTTGTTGCCGAGCACGGCTCCTGGAATCGCCGTAATAAAATCGGCTACCGGCTTAACTCTGTACAAATCAAAAACAACAAGGTGGTAAAGCAGGAAGTGTTCGCCGAGGGTTGGCTGCAAGGAGAAAACGCCTGGGGAAGACCAGTGGATGTGCTGGTAATGCCTGACGGAGCGTTGCTGGTTTCAGACGATTACGCCGGAGTCATCTATCGCATCAGCTACAAGAAGTCATAACCGGAATACTCCGCCGGCTGACAGTTCGCAGGACGGACCAGCGAAGCCTTATTCTGGCGATTTCGCCCACGAATCCACTGAGGATAACCGGCAGGCGCCAATACCGGTTATATTGACCGCTGAATAGCGTAAGCGCATAACGCCATCAGCGCCTGGGGGAAAATCCCGAATGCGAGCACCGCAAGCCCGTTCGCGCTTATCATTAGTTTAACGTCATTCTGAGGCAGAATCGGCGCATCAGTTTCCGGCTCGTCGAAATACATCAGTTTAACGATGCGCAGGTAATAGAACGCGCCGATCAGCGAAAATAGAACCGCCACCACCGCCAGCCATATGTACCCGGCGCTTAACACCGCCTGTAACACCGACAGTTTGGCATAAATACCCACCGTAGGCGGAATGCCCGCCATCGAGAACATCAACAGCAGCATGATAAACGCGTACCATGGATTGCGCCGGTTGAGCCCTTTGAAATCGTCGAGCTTCTCCGCCTCAAATCCCTCCCGTGACAACAGCATAATGATGCCAAACGTGCCCAGGGTCATCAATACATAGATGACAACGTAAAACATTGATGAGCTGTAACCGTTTTCATCCGCGGCGATTATCCCGAGCAGCATGAAGCCCATGTGCGAGATTGTGGAATACGCCAGCATGCGCTTGATATTTGTCTGGGCAATAGCGGCGAGATTGCCGATCATCATGGACGTCACGGCCAGGATAATGAGCATTCCCTGCCAATCCGCCACCATCGCTCCCATGCCTTCGACCAGCAAACGCATGATAAAGCCGAATGCCGCCAGATTGGGCGCCGATCCGATAAACAGCACGACTGCGGTGGGCGCTCCCTGATAAACATCCGGCGCCCACATATGGAAAGGCGCCACATACAATTTGAAACTGATGCCGGCTACGATGAATACGAGTCCCACCACCAGTACCGCATGATTGATTGCGCCGCTTTGAATCACTTCCGTTATGCGAGCAATGTGAAGCGAACCGGTCGACCCGTAAACCATGGACATGCCATATAACAGGAAACCGGAAGCCAGTGCCCCGAGCACAAAGAATTTTATTGCCGCCTCGGTTGCCTCTACTGAATCGCGTCGCAGTGCCACCATGGAGTAAAGCGATAGTGACAGGAGTTCCAGTCCCAGGTAGAGAGTCAGAAAATGGCTGGCGGAAATCATTACCATCATGCCGAGCGTGGCAAACAGCGCCAAACTGAAGAATTCACCGCTGAGCATGCCGCGCACGGCAATATAGCTGCGCGAATAGATCAGCACCGTGGACACTGCGATATACACCAGCATTTTCAGGATGTCGGCCATGGGGTCGTCCACAAACATGCCCGAGAATGTATGGACGACATCCGGGGTGGACGTGCCGAAAGTAATCAGCGCGCAACCGAGCAACGCAACTTGCGTCAACAAATAAGCGACATGGGGCTTTTTTTCGCCCCACGCAAGATCGGCCAGTAACACCACGCAGACCATTACCAGAAGAAATATCTCCGGGTAGGCGGGGGCGAAATCAGGCTGCAAAAAATTCATTTATCATCCTTAAGCAAGGCTATCGCATTTGCGCTACAGTTTGCTGTGGGCGATGTGCGCCAGCAAATCATCCACCGTGGTATGCATGACTTCCATCAACGGCAGCGGATAGAGACCCATTCCCAGTACCGCTACTGCCAAAACCGTCAATATCAGAATCTCCCGTCCGTTGATATCCTTCAGTTCCTCCACAGCGGGATTGGCGACAGCGCCAAACACCACCCGCTTGTACATCCAGAGTGTGTAAGCCGCGCCGGTAATAAGCGTCGTTGCGGCAAAAAATGCATACCAGAAATTTACCTTGACAGCGGCCATGATAACGATGAACTCGCCGACAAAACCGCTGGTGCCGGGCAATCCCGCATTCGCCATGCCGAACAGCATGAAGAACGCGGCGAAGATCGGCATTTTATTGGCTACGCCGCCATAGTCCGCGATCTGGCGCGAGTGCAGGCGGTCGTACAGGACTCCCACACATAAAAACATCGCACCTGAAATAAAACCATGCGAAATCATCTGCACCATCGCGCCTTCGAGTCCATAGGCGTTAAACAGAAAAAAACCAAGCGTCACAAATCCCATGTGGGAGACGGACGAATATGCAATGAGCTTTTTCATGTCCGCTTGCACCAGGGCAACAAGGCCGATGTAGACGACGGCTATCAATGACAGCACAATCATCATGCCCGAAAGATACTGGCTCGCATCCGGCACGATCGGCAGCGAAAATCGCAGAAAGCCGTAGCCGCCCAGTTTCAGCAAGATTGCCGCCAGCACCACCGATCCGCCAGTCGGTGCTTCGACGTGCGCGTCGGGCAGCCATGTATGCACCGGCCACATCGGCACCTTTACCGCGAAAGCCAGCAGGAAAGCGATAAATATCAGGATTTGCGGCTCCAGCGGCAGTGGCAGCTTGTGATAATCAAGTATCGCAAAACTGCCACCCGAAATCTTGTACAGATAAATGAATGCGATCAGCATCAACAGGGAACCCAGTAGCGTGTATAGAAAGAACTTGATTGCGGCATACACGCGGTTGGGTCCACCCCACACGCCAATGATGAGAAACATCGGAATCAGCGAGGCTTCCCAGAAGACGTAAAATAAAATTGCATCGAGCGAGGAGAATACGCCGTTAACGATGCCGGACATGATCAGAAACGCGCCCATGTATTGAGATACCCGTTTGCTTATCACCTGCCAGCCGGCGATCACCACCAACGGAGTGGTAAAGCAATTGAGCAAAATCAGCGGCATGGCGATTCCATCCACGCCCAGATGATAATGAATGTTGAAGCGTTCGATCCAGGCGCTACGTTCGACGAACTGCATGGCATTCATTAACGGATCGAATTGGGTATAAAGCGGGATTGCCACCAGAAAACCCGCCACCGCGCCGACAAGCGCGAGCCATCTTGCCAGGGGGGCATTACGGTCGCCACCGGTGGCAAGCACGCCAATGCCGGCAAAAATAGGCAGCCAGATGACCAGACTTAACAGGGGGAGACCAAACAACATGTATATTCCGTTTTATTCGTATTCGTTAGCGTGCAGCGGATGCAGGGCTGAAAAACCGCAATACTATTTTTGCCTCTTGTTATCTTTTTGCTTAAGGCCCGTACAGCCACAAGCTCATCAATATAAATACGCCAACGATCATGGTGAACGCATAATGATAGATATAGCCGGACTGGAAGCGGCGCATCAGCATGGCGGTCCCGGCCACCACCCGTGCTGTGCCGTTGACAAAGAATCCGTCAATGACTTTTACGTCGCCAAATTTCCAGAATCCGCTGCCAAGCGCGCGCGCGCCACCGGCAAAGAGCCAGGAGTAGAGTTCGTCGATAAAATATTTACGATCGAGCAAAGTATAAAGCGGTCCGGACGCTTGCTTTATTTTCCCCGGCAAATCAGTTTTCGCCATGTATAAATACCAGGCGGCAAAAATTCCGCCAACGGAAAACCAGAACGGCAGGGTCGTGACGGCGTGGGTCATCATTCCCCACACGCCATGAAATTCCAACGACATTTTCGCGATTGCTTCATGCTGAGGCAATATCTGTATGGCGCTACCGAAATAGTCTCCAAACAGCATTGGCCCGATCAGCCAGCCCGCACCGATGGACGGTACTGCCAGGATAACCAGCGGCAGAGTCACGACCCAGGGGGATTCATGCAGGTGTTCTTCGGTATGATGATCCATGCGCGGCTTGCCATGGAAGGTCATGAACACAAGGCGGAAAGTGTAGAAGGCAGTCACAAATACAGTGGTTACCGCACAGAAATAGGCAAAACCGGCCCCAGGAATGGTAGCGAAATGGACTGCTTCGATAATGGCGTCCTTGGAAAAGAAGCCTGAGAAGCCAGGAACACCGGCGCTCGCCAGCGCAGCGATGAACATCGTCCAATAGGTAATAGGCATATATTTTTTGAGTCCGCCCATTTTCCGCATGTCCTGCTCGTGATGCATGGCGATGATCACCGAACCCGCCCCCAAAAACAGCACCGCTTTGAAAAAAGCGTGGGTCATGAGATGAAAAATTCCCGCCGAATACGCCGACGCACCCAATGCCACAGTCATGTAACCCAGTTGCGACAAAGTGGAATATGCCACCACACGCTTGATATCGTTCTGCACCACCGCCACCAGCGCCATGAATAGCGTCGTGATGCCGCCGATCACCAATATCGCGGAGAGCGCGGTCTCGCTTAACTCAAATAGCGGTGACATGCGTGCCACCATGAAAATACCGGCGGTCACCATCGTCGCGGCATGAATCAGCGCGGAAATAGGTGTCGGGCCTTCCATCGAATCCGGCAGCCACACATGTAGCGGAAACTGCGCGGATTTCCCCATCGCCCCGACGAACAGCAAGAGGCAGATCGGCGACAATAACATCCACGGTGAACCGGGAACGATCTCAATCGTCTGCGTCATGACCTGCGGAGCCTGGGCAAATACCGCCGCATAATCTAGGGTGCCAAAATACGCTAGCACCATGCCGATACCGAGGAGGAAACCGAAATCGCCGACGCGATTGACCAGGAAAGCCTTTAAGTTGGCATAAATTGCCGTCGGACGCGTGTACCAGAAACCGATCAACAGGTAGGAAACCAGTCCAACCGCCTCCCAGCCAAAGAAAAGCTGAAGGAAATTATTGGACATCACCAGCATCAGCATCGAGAAGGTGAAAAGTGAAATATAACTGAAAAAACGCTGGTAGCCGGGATCCCCATGCATATAACCGATAGTGTAGATATGCACCATTAAAGACACGAAGCTCACCACGACCATCATCGTAGCGGAGAGTTGATCAATCAGAAATCCGACCTCGAAACGCGTATCCCCAGCGGTCATCCATGTATAAACGCTGCCGTTATAGATGTTTCCTTTCAGTACATCCATAAAAACGGCGATCGATGCAGTCACGCACACGAGCATCAATGCAATGGTGGCGCGGTGACTCCAGGCAGGACCGATGAGGCGGCCGAACAACCCCGCAATAAGCGCCCCTGCCAGGGGAGCCAATGGGATCAACAGATAAAGTTTTTGCATCTCGGTCATGAAAATTCAGTTTTGTTTTTAACTACGAGATCTGGTTCTGTGCCTGATCCAGTTTTGCACCCGTAAAATTTATCCTTTGAGTTTATCCAGATCATCCACGTTGATGGTGCGCAGATTGCGAAACAACACCACTAGGATCGCGAGGCCAATTGCAGACTCTGCCGCGGCCACGGTAAGAATGAAGAACACGAAAATTTGCCCCGATACATCCTGCAGATAATGCGAGAACGCAACGAAATTCATGTTTACCGCCAGCAGCATCAGCTCAATTGCCATCAACAGGATGATCACGTTTTTCCGATTGAGGAAAATGCCGACAATGCTGATCGCAAACAGAATCGCCCCAAGGACAAGGTAATGAGATAACGAAACCAAGCTAACGACCCCTGTTCAGGACAACATCATGAGAACGCGACATAATTATTTTCTTATTCTCTTCTCTGGCTTTACTCTTTCTTCTCGGACGGCATCGACACCATTCTCACCCGGTCCTCGCGCTTCACCGCCACCTGCTTCGCCGCGTCAAGCCCCTTGATACCGGTGCGATGGCGCAAGGTCAGCGCAATGGCAGCCACTATCGCCACCAGCAAAATGACGGCGGCCAGCTCGAATGCATAAACATATTCAGTGTAAATCAGACGGCCCAGTTCCTTGGTATTGCTGTAATCTCCGGCACGCGCGGGCGGAGCGGGCATTTCATCGATGCCAAACTGTTTGCCCACCAGCACCATGGCCATCTCGGCCGCCATGATCAACGCCAATAGTGCCCCGAATGGAAACCATTTCCAGAACCCTTCACGGAGCTGATCAAGATTGATATCCAGCATCATCACCACGAACAGGAACAGTACCATTACTGCTCCGACATAGACCAGCACCAGGGTAATTGCGAGAAATTCCGCCTCCAGCAACAGCCACAATCCGGCAGAAGTAAAAAAAGCCAGTACGAGCAGCAATGCTGAATGCACCGGATTGCGGGCAGTAATGACGCCCAATGCGGATGACACCAGCACCGCCGAGAAAAAATAGAAAATTATATCTTGAAAACTCATGTGGGCATTTCTATAAATTCGAAGTTCTAAGTAAGCACATTTACCGATTGAGTATGAAGGAAATTCAAGCGCGCATATTTTTGATAGGTTGGCGGTAATATTTTTGCGTGACGCAGCATCACGATCAAATCAGGATTTGTAGCGGTACCCATATGGGTTAATGGGCAAGATTCATCGGTAGCCTGCATCAGCCGCCCTGTCTTTTGCTATCTGCTCCTCATATCGGTCTCCCACCGCCAGCAGCATCTGTTTGGTATAGATCAGGTCGCCGCGTTTCTCGCCGTGGTATTCAAGAATACGGGTCTCGACAATGGAATCCACGGGACAAGACTCCTCGCAGAAACCGCAAAATATGCATTTTGTCAGATCGATGTCATAACGCGTGGTGCGGCGGGTACCGTCGTCCCGCTGCTCGGATTCGATGGTGATTGCCAGTGCCGGGCAGACCGCCTCGCATAGCTTGCAAGCGATGCAGCGTTCTTCCCCGTTCGGGTAGCGGCGTAGCGCATGCAGGCCGCGAAAGCGCGGCGACTGGGGCGTTTTCTCTTCCGGAAAGTGCACGGTGATTTTACGCTCGAATAAATACCGTCCGGTTAGCATCAAGCCCTTGAGCAGTTCAAACAGCAGGAAAGTACGAAAGAAATCCTTGATACGGTTCATGGCTTTCTCCTGTCTCAGTGAAACCACAAATTAAGTGGGAATGCGCTTCGGAACGACGCGGGAAGTTGCATTACCAAGCCCAGCAACAATATCCAGACAAGCGTGACCGGAATGAATACCTTCCACCCAAGGCGCATGATCTGGTCATAACGGTAGCGCGGAAAAGTGGCGCGGAACCAGAGAAAACAAAATAATAGAAATGCTATTTTTAGCACCAGCCAGATAAAGCCCGGGATCATCGTAAAGGGTGCAATATTGACTGGCGGCAGCCAGCCTCCCAGGAATATGAGGCTGGCGAGCGTTGCCACCAGGATCATATTGGCGTATTCCGCCAGAAAGAATACCGTGAAAGCCATGCCGGAGTACTCGACATGAAACCCGGCGACGATTTCCGACTCACCCTCAGCCACGTCGAAAGGAGCCCGATTGGTTTCCGCCACACCGGAAATGAAGTACACCAGAAACATGGGAAACAACGGAATGAGATACCAGTTGATAAAACTGCCGCCCTGCTGGCCCTTGACGATATCACCCAGGTTCAGGCTCTGTGACATCATCAGCACGCATACCAGGGCAAAACCCATTGCCAGCTCGTATGAAACCACCTGTGCGGCGGAACGCATCGCACCGAGGAAGGCGTACTTGGAATTGGATGCCCACCCCGCAATGATAACCCCGTAGACACCCATCGAAGTCATGGCCAGGATATAAAGCAGACCAGCATTGATATCCGCCAATACCGCTTCCGGAGAGAATGGCACTACCGCCCATGCCGCCAAAGCTGGCGCGAATGTCAGCACCGGTGCCAGGACAAACAAAAATTTGTTCGCCCCGCTGGGAATGATGATTTCTTTCATCACTGCCTTCACTGCATCGGCAATAGGCTGCGCCCAGCCGCCCAGCCAGGGAATACCGAAGAAGGTGACACGATTGGGGCCGACGCGCATCTGCATGAAGGCAATGATCTTGCGTTCCGCAAATGTGAGGTAGGCTACGGCAAGCATCAACGGCAGTATGATGGCAACGATCAACAGCGCATTCTTCGTCAGAACGAAAAGAGCAGGGCCCCATTCAGGGCCAAAGAAATCTCCGAATAATTGTTGTGCATATTCCATCAGTAACCCTGATTTCTTCTATTGGGACACTCTATCGATCAGAAACCTGCAAGCAACGCCTCACGCCCTATAGCCAAACAAAACTGCCGAATAAGTTTGGCGAATGAGGGAACCTTCGCCAGATAGGGATGTGTTAACCCGATCTATAGAATTTCCAATTACAAGCTGTTCCTTATCACAACCTTTCCACCGCGATCGGACCAAACATATCTCCCAGCGCCGCGGTAAGGGGATGTGCGGCTGCCACGCGCACACAATTGGCAGGCAGCTTATCGTCTTGCGCCGCTGGCAGTTGTATCTCTCCATCCCCTTGTTTCAACCTCACATTGTCGCCCGTCCGGATGCCCAGCTTGTTCATTAAATCGCCCCGCATCCATGCCACTGGCGCGGCGGCATCACGCGTGCGCTGCAGCGATTCGGCACGGCGAACGATGGGATCAGCCTGATAAATCGGGACTTCGCCGATGCGTTGAATTTCGTCGTCCGGGGAGCCACGCATTGGACCGCTCATTTGGCCAATATCACTCACGGTGAAATTCCTCAGGTTGTTATCCAGCCGTGCGCCAACCTCGACTCCCGCCGGGAGTATCTCCGCACGCACCTGTTCCGGCGTTTCATAGTCAAAACCTTCAAGTCCCAGCATATTGCCCAACACGCGTTGAACCTTCCATGCCGGACGCGCATCGCCGAGGGGTGCTACCACGCCATTAAAACGTTGTACGCGGCCTTCGGTGTTGATAAAAGTGCCGGAGGTTTCCGTGTATGGCGCAATCGGCAACAGCACGTCGGCATAGTTACCCTCAAGAACGGCACGGTTTGCGTATGCGCTCATTATCACTACCAGCTCCGCCCCCGCCAGTGCTTTCATGGTTTTCTGCGGATTGTGGCTGTCCAGCTCCGGTTCGAGGTTCATCAGGACGTAGGCACGGCACGATTCCGGCATGGGGGCGGGTGCAATGGCCTCCGCATAAATACCGAGCATTTGCGCAGCATTGGCGCCCGCCGGTTCCGGTTGACCAGCACCGCCGGTTAACACTTTCAAAGGGTCGTCACCAGGAACTGCGCCGGCAATATACGCCCCGACGCTATTGGCAGCCTCACCCAATATACCGAACCCCGCCTCGACGACTTGCGCAATATGCTGTGCCAGCGCATGAATATCGGTATAGTGCGGATGATGCTGCGCCAGATTGCCAAGAAAAACCGCAGCAGGTTGGTTATTGATAAGGCTGGTTGCCGTCGCTCGCGCAGTATCGGTCACGCTGACCTCGCGCAACGCATCTTTTGCGGCATTGGGAATTTCCACTTCCTTCAGTTCGGCGGCAGCTTTCAAGACCTGAGCGAGCATCGCCGCCATTGCATCGGGGGCAATGATTGCGGAATTTGATACCTTGGTCAACAGATCATCCCCTACCGGATTGATCAGATTCAATTGCGCGCCCTGCTTCACTGCCTGACGCAAACGCTGCGCGATGAGAGGATGGTCCTTGCGCAGCGTGCTGCCGATAATCAGCGCCGACTTCAATCGTGAAATATCCGCGATACTCATTCCCAGCCAGGGCGCACCTTGCAACCGACTATCCGCACGAAAATCGGTTTGGCGCAGGCGATGATCCACATTCCCGCTACCCAGGCCCCGCACAAGTTTTTGCAGCAGATAGAGTTCTTCCAGGGTACTGTGAGGAGACCCCAATGCACCAATGCTTTGTGCACCATATTTTTCTTTTACCGCTTTCAACCCGTTGGCAACGAATTCCAGCGCGGTTTGCCAATCACATTCCTGCCACTGGCCATCGCGCTTTATCATGGGCGTGCTCAGTCGTTCTTCCGAGCTCAATCCCTCGTAGGAAAAACGGTCCTTATCCGATAACCAGCACTCGTTGATTTCTTCATTCTCGCGTGGCAATACGCGCATCACGCGGTTCTGTTTCACCTGGATCACGAGATTGGAACCGAGACCGCAATGCGGACTCACGGATTTTCTGCGCGATAATTCCCAAGTGCGGGCCGAATAGCGGAATGGCTTGCTGACGAGTGCGCCCACCGGACAGAGATCAATCATGTTGCCGGACAATTCCGAATCCACCGTACTGCCAACAAACGACAGAATTTCAGCGTGCTCGCCGCGACCCGCCATGCCCAACTCCATGATGCCGGCGATTTCCTGGCCAAATCGCACACAACGGGTGCAGTGGATACAGCGGGTCATGTCGGTGGAAATCAATGGGCCCAGGTTCTTGTTTATCACCACCCGCTTGGCTTCGGTATAACGCGATGCGCTCGCTCCATAGCCCACCGCCAGGTCCTGTAGTTGGCACTCACCGCCCTGGTCGCAAATAGGGCAATCCAGCGGATGATTGATAAGCAGGAATTCCATCACGCCTTTTTGTGCCGTTACCGCCTGTCCGGAATGGGTAGAGACCTTCATGCCTTCCATGGCGGGCGTGGCGCAGGCAGGCAAAGGCTTGGGGGCTTTCTCGACTTGCACCAGGCACATGCGGCAATTGGCAGCGATGGAAAGTTTCTTGTGATAGCAGAAATGCGGAATGTATATACCCAACTGGTTGGCACCGTCCATGACGGTACCGTTTTTGGGCACAGACACCTGCTTGCCGTCGATTTCGAAATTGATCATTGGATAGTCGGATTAATCACGAATCACGCAGATAAGAGCCAACTGACTTTATCCATGCTTTCCATGTCGTTACACCATGCATCGCTTGTGCTCGATGTGATACGCAAACTCGTCACGAAAATGCTGGATCATGGCACGCACCGGCATAGCCGCCGCGTCTCCCAGCGCGCAAATGGTACGTCCCTGAATATTATCAGCAACATTATTGAGCAGATCCAGGTCTTCCATTCGCCCGGAACCGGTTTCGATACGATGTATCACACGGTAGAGCCAACCGGTGCCTTCACGGCACGGCGTGCATTGACCGCATGATTCCTCAAAGTAGAAATATGACAGCCGCTCCAGTGCTTTCACCATGCAGGTAGTGTCGTCCATGATGATGACCGCACCGGAACCGAGCATGGAACCGGCTTTGGCGATGGAATCATAATCCATGTCGGTCTGCATCATGATGTCGCCGGGCAGCACGGGCATGGATGAGCCGCCCGGAATGCATCCTTTCAGTTTTCGTCCGCCGCGCATGCCGCCGGCCATTTCCAGCAGGGTTGCAAACGGCGTGCCGAGCGGTATCTCGTAGTTGCCGGGTTTGTTGACATGGCCGGAAACGGAAAAAAGCTTGGTGCCGCCATTATTGGGCTTGCCGAGTTGCAGAAATTTCTCGCCGCCATTGCGGATGATCCAGGGTACGGACGCAAATGTCTCGGTGTTGTTAATGGTGGTGGGCTTGCCATAGAGGCCAAAGCTCGCCGGAAAAGGAGGCTTGAAGCGTGGCTGGCCTTTCTTGCCTTCCAGTGATTCCAGCAGGGCTGTTTCCTCACCACAGATATAGGCGCCATAACCATGATGATTGTAGAGTTGAAAACTGAAATCGGAGCCCAGGATATTATTGCCGAGCAATCCCGCCTCGCGTGCTTCGTCTACCGCCTCCTCCATGCGCTCATAGGTGTCCCAGATTTCTCCATGAACATAGTTGTAGCCCGTCCCGATGCCCATCGCGTAGGCCCCGATGATCATGCCTTCTATCAGGATGTGCGGATTATGACGCATGATGTCGCGGTCTTTGAACGTGCCCGGCTCGCCTTCGTCAGAATTGCACACCAGGTATTTATCGCCCTCGTACTGCTTGGGCATGAAACTCCATTTCAACCCTGTGGGGAAACCCGCACCACCGCGTCCGCGCAATGCGGATTTCTTCACTTCCTCAATGACCTTTTCAGGCGGAATACCTTCGCTCAGAATTTTTTTCAGCGCCGCATAACCCTCGCGCTCCTCATAATGCCTGAGCCTCCAGTTGTCGGGATCGGAAGGATTCAGTCCCGCCAGCAGTATCTGCGTAGGCTGGGTCATTTGCTCAACTCCTCCAGCAATTGGTCGATATTGTCGTTGGACATGAAACTACACATGCGTTTGTTATTCACCAGGAGTACAGGCGCGTCACCGCATGCTCCCATACACTCTCCTTCTTTTAAGGTAAATTTTCCATCAGCCGTCGTCTCATTGAAACTGATACCCAGTTTATTCCGGATATGAGCGACAGCGTCGTTGGCGCCTGAGAGAGCGCAGGGAAGATTCGTGCAAACCGTGATTTTGGATTTACCCAGCGGCTTCAAGTTGTACATGTTGTAGAACGTCGCCACTTCATATACCGCGATTGGTGGCATTCCAAGATAATGGGCGACAAAATCCATAGTTTCGTTGGCCAGCCATCCTTTCTCATCCTGAGCGATGGCGAGCGCCGACATCACCGCCGACTGCCTTTGATCGGGGGGATATTTGGCGACCTCGCGGTCGATTTTCTTTATGGACTCAGCGCTTAACATTATCTATCTGGTCAATGCATCATCTGTCTATTTCACCGAACACAATATCCTGGGTGCCGATAATCGCCACAACGTCAGCGATCATATGGCCGCGCGACATTTCATCCAGTGCCGCGAGATGGGGAAAGCCCGGCGCGCGGATTTTCAGACGGTAGGGCATATTGGCGCCATCCGATACCAGGTAAATGCCAAATTCCCCCTTGGGATGCTCGACGGCCGCATAGGCCTCGCCCGGCGGCACGTGGAAGCCCTCGGTAAAAAGCTTGAAATGATGAATCAGTTCTTCCATATTCTGTTTCATTTCGACACGCGCGGGCGGCGCGATCTTATGATTATCGGTTATCACCGGGCCGGGATTATTGCGTAACCACTCCACGCATTGCTTGATGATGCGATTGGACTGACGAAATTCTTCCATCCTTACCAGATAACGATCGTAGCAATCGCCATTGACACCTACCGGTATGTCGAAATCAATTCGATCATAAACCTCATAAGGCTGTTTTTTCCGCAAATCCCATTCCACGCCGGAGCCGCGCAGCATCGGTCCGGTAAAACCCAGTGCCTTCGCGCGTTCAGGCGAGACTACGCCAATACCGACCAAGCGCTGTTTCCAGATACGATTGTCGGTGAGCAGGGTTTCATACTCATCCACATATACCGGAAAGCGGTTGGTAAAATCTTCGATAAAATCCAGCAGCGAACCTTGACGATTTTCGTTAAGTACCTTGGTACTTTTTTCGTTGTGGATTTTTGATGCCTGATATTGCGGCATCGTTTCGGGCAGATCGCGATAGACTCCGCCAGGACGATAGTACGCGGCATGCATTCTCGCTCCCGATACCGCCTCGTAACAATCCATCAGGTCCTCGCGATCGCGGAAAGCATAGAGGAATACTGTCATTGCGCCCACGTCCAGCGCATGCGCGCCCAGCCACAATAGATGATTGAGTATGCGCGTGATCTCGTCAAACATCACGCGGATATACTGCGCGCGCAATGGCACTTCAAGCTGAAGCAACTTCTCGATAGCCATTACATATGCGTGCTCGTTTGACATCATGGAGACATAATCCAACCGGTCCATGTAGGGTACGGATTGAATGAAGGTTTTATACTCCGCCAGCTTTTCGGTAGCGCGATGCAGCAGACCGATGTGCGGATCGGCGCGTTGAATCACCTCGCCGTCCAGCTCCAGCACCAGGCGCAATACGCCATGCGCCGCCGGATGCTGCGGCCCGAAATTCATGGTGTAGTTGCGTATCTCGGCCATGCTTAGAGAGCCTTAAATTCGCGCTGCGAAGATTTCATTCACTCTCTCCATAATGTTCTTCGCGGATCACGCGTGGCGTGATTTGGCGCGGCTCGATACTGACCGGCTGGTAGATCACGCGTTGCTGATCGGGATCGTAACGCATTTCAACATTACCGCTTAATGGAAAATCCTTGCGGAACGGATTACCGATAAATCCATAATCGGTGAGAATGCGGCGTAAATCCGGGTGGCCCGTGAAAACGATGCCGTAAAGATCGAATGCTTCGCGTTCAAACCAGTTAGCGGCCGGCCAAATGCCAATCACTGAATCCAGAACTGGAAATTCATCATCATCGGCAAATACCTTGACTCGCAACCTGCGGTTATGGCTGATCGAAAGCAGGTGATATACAGCAGCAAAGCGTTTGCCCTGCCGGCCGTCCCCAGTGAAAGATTCGGAACCATATGTTGAGTAATCCATCCCGCATAAATCGACGAGAATCTCGAAACCCAGGTCGGAATGATCACGCAGGGTTTCCATTGACTCCAGCATATCAGCGGGAGACAACGCGATCGTCAATTCACCCAGCCGCTCGCTGGCGGTGACAACTTTGGTTGCCAACACATTCTGAAGGCAAAGGGCGAGCGTTTCCAGGCGAGAGGACGACATATATGGGCGGTCAGCGAGCGATGGTATTGGTGCGGTGGATCTTGTTCTGCAGCTGAATAATCCCGTAGAGCAATGCTTCGGCTGTCGGCGGGCAACCAGGGACATAGATATCGACCGGCACGATTCGGTCACAGCCACGCACCACAGAGTAGGAATAGTGATAATAACCGCCGCCGTTGGCGCATGAGCCCATGGAAATAACCCAACGCGGCTCCGCCATCTGATCGTAGACCTTACGTAGCGCGGGCGCCATTTTATTGCATAACGTGCCGGCCACGATCATGACATCCGACTGGCGGGGGCTGGGACGGAATACGATACCAAAACGGTCAAGGTCATAGCGTGAGGCGCCGGCCTGCATCATTTCCACTGCGCAGCAGGCAAGACCGAAAGTCATCGGCCACATGGATCCCGTGCGCCCCCAGTTAATGACATTGTCCAGGCCCGTGGTGACAAACCCTTTGTCCATGACGCCATTGTTAGTACTCATAACGTTAATCCCATTCCAGAGCGCCTTTCGTCCATTCGTAAATAAAACCAACGACGAGGATGCCAAGAAAAACCATCATAGCGATAAAACCGAATAAGCCGATCTCATTCAATACCACTGCCCATGGAAACAGGAAGGCAATTTCCAGATCAAACAAAATGAACAGGATGGCAACCAGGTAGTAGCGCACATCAAACTTCATGCGCGCATCTTCGAACGCCTCAAAACCGCATTCGTAAGGGGAAAGCTTCTCACTGTCGGGACGATTGGGCGCAAACAGCCAGCCCAGTGCCATCGGCACCACGCCTACGGCAAGGCCTATCAAGATGAATAGCAGAATTGGAAAATAATTTTCGAGCATCGGTGTAATCAAAAATAAAGGATTAGCAACCTGATTCCAGTCCTATCCCATAGATTGGTGCCGACGGCGAGACTCGAACTCGCATAGCTTTCGCCACCGCCCCCTCAAGACGGCGTGTCTACCAATTTCACCACGTCGGCGGCTTAACTTGAGTTCTAGTTTGAGGCCAATTACATTAGAACACAGCTTTAATTAATTGTTCAATTAACGCACAATCAAAATCATTTTGGTATTTCCGTGGCCTTCGAGGCGCCTTCCTCCGCCGGAACTGCCGGAGCTGGTTCCACTGGTTTGGCGGATTGGGCCGGTACCGCTTTGTCCATAACCCCCCCATCTTCGGTCTTGTGGCTGGAGAGATACGTAAGACCAAGACTGGTGATGAAAAACAGTGCGGCCAGTACACCGGTCGTCCTGCTCAGAAAATTTGCCGAACCACTGGCACCAAACAAACTTCCCGACGAGCCGCTACCAAAGGCCGCACCCATATCAGCACCTTTACCATGTTGCAGAAGAACCAGAACAATTACGCTAATGGCCGATAGTACATGTACTACCCAGATGAGTGTTTCCAACGCCTACTCCAAAATGAGTTAATTTTTTGCCGCACGGCAAATTGCAACGAATTCGTCGGCGACGAGCGAAGCACCACCGACCAACCCTCCGTCGATGTCGGTCATGGCGAATAGTTCCTCGGCGTTATTTGCCTTGACGCTGCCGCCATAAAGAATTTGTAATCCGGCAGCCACTTTGGGACTGTGAGCGGCGATTCTGGCGCGAATAAAGGCATGCACATCCTGAGCCTGTCCAGGCGTTGCGGTTTTACCGGTTCCGATGGCCCATACCGGCTCATAGGCCAGTATCGACTTAACCAGCGCATCGACCCCCGCCAGTTCGATTACCGCATCCAGTTGCGCTGCCACCACTTGCTCGGTAACGTCAGCCTCGCGCTGATCCAGGGTTTCGCCGACACATAGAATGGGGATCAATCCGGCCACTTGGGCCGCCTGGAACTTGAGCGCCACCGTATCGCTGTCTTCCCCGTATAATGCGCGTCGCTCCGAATGACCGACAATGACGTAGTGACAGCCGAAATCCATCAACATGACCGCTGATACTTCACCCGTATAAGCGCCCTTGTCATGCTGACTCACATTCTGCGCTCCCCACCGGATATGGGTATCGCGCAGTAGTGTTTGCGCCTGGGAGAGATAAGGATAAGGCACGCATACCGTAAAATCGGCTCCGCGCAGATCTGCCGTTCCTGCGACAATTGCCCGCAATAAATCCTGATTCTGTGCGGTTCCGCCATGCATTTTCCAGTTGCCTGCAACCAGTTTCGAACGCATAGCCATCATCCTAAATCCGGTAGTTGGACGGGGTGGAGTGTCCGGTTTTTGTGGTGCAGGGCAAGGCGCAACGACGCGGAATGGTTATTCCATTCCAAGGAGTTGCAACGCAGCCATGTGCCACAAAAACCGTTCAATCCACCCTGTAGCGAACTCACCAAAAAGGTAAAGGTCAGATAGCGCAAGAAATCATTATGAATCATAGCGCTAAACCGAAAAATGGGCGGTCAACTGCCAAGTTTAGGATCATAGCCGCCTTTGTCATGGGAAAGCTGCGAATGTTACCTGTGAATGGATACCGGGTCAATCAGGAGGCGGATCATATCGACCCTAACCAAAACGTCCGGTAATGTAATCTTCCGTCTGCTTATTTCTGGGTTTGATGAAAATCGTATCAGTGACATCGAACTCTATCACCTCGCCCAAGTACATATAGGCGGTGTAGTCCGACACGCGCGCAGCCTGCTGCATGTTATGCGTAACGATAAGAATGGTAACCTTGTCTTTCAGGTCGGCGATGAGTTCTTCGATACTGGCGGTGGCAATCGGATCAAGTGCCGAGGTCGGTTCATCAAATAAAAGGATTTCGGGATCGGTGGCAAGCGCCCGCGCGATACACAGGCGTTGCTGTTGACCACCGGAAAGATTGTAGGCGAGCTGCTTCAAACGATCTTTTACTTCGTCCCAAAGCGCCGCGTCACGTAAAGCCTCTTCCACTTTTTCATCAAGAATGGCCCGTTGCCTTACACCTCGCACTCGCAATCCATAAGCCACATTTTCATAAATCGATTTTGGAAAAGGATTGGGTTTCTGAAATACCATGCTGACCCGCATTCGCACTTCAATGGGGTCCACGTTACGCGAAAGAATATTGACGTTGTCCGGATGAAGAATAATGTCACCCACGTAACGATTGCCGGGGTATAGGTCGTGCATGCGGTTGAAGCAGCGCAGAAAGGTGGACTTGCCGCAGCCGGACGGACCGATGAGCGCGGTTACCTGCTTTTCATACAGCACCATATTGATGTTTTTAAGCGCGTTGAATGCGCCATAATAAAAGCTTAAATCTCTGACTTCGGATTTGTACCGGGATGGAGGAGTATCCGCAATGGGGTTATCCCCCGCGGGATTCTCTACCATTTGATGTTTTTACGCATACGATAGCGTAAATAGATGGCCAGGCCATTCATGGTGAGAGTCATTACCACCAGAACCAGACCAGCCGCTGCCGCGTTGATCTGGAATTCTTCTTCGGGCCGTGATATCCAATTGAACATCTGGATCGGCATCACGGTAAATGGAGCCATGAGCCACTCGAAAGACAAAAAAGGAAACTCTTCTTTAAATGGAGATGGGGGCAGAAAAGCAATAAAAGTCAAGGCTCCAATCGTGATGATGGGTGCTGTTTCTCCAATCGCGCGCGCCAGACCAATAATAATACCCGTCAAAATACCGGCAGCGGAATAAGGAAGCAGATGATCAGAGACAGTTTGCCACTTGGTTGCGCCAAGCGCATAGGCACCCTCCCGAATAGCGACCGGAATGGCGCGTATCGCCTCGCGCGTCGCAACAATCACGACCGGTAAGATCAATAACGCCAACGCCAGGCCGGCAGACAGGATACTCTGCCCAAATCCCAACTGATGCACAAACAGGCTCAATGCCAGGAGCCCATAGATGATGGACGGCACACCTGCAAGATTGGTAACATTAATTTCGATGATCTCCGTGATAAGATTTTTTGATGCATATTCTTCCAGATAAATACCCGCTCCGATACCCATTGGCACGGCCGCTACTGCTGTTACCAACATTACCAGAGTGGTGCCGACCCAGGCCGACAATATACCTGCTGACCCTGCCCGGCGCGATGGAAAAGAAGTAAAAAAATCCCATGACAGACGCGGCATCCCGTCGATAAGCATGTGGGCAAATAAGGCCATGAATGTCAGTATCGCGATCATCAGCACCAGTACCCCGGTAATCATGAACATCAGATCCCACAGCTTGTGCCGTGCAATGATGGCACGAATTTCTGTCAGGTTTTTATCGGTTCCCATCAACCGGATCCGAGAAAAGACAATAAGGCGTGTTCATCGGGAGACGAAAGTCCAGCGGTGGAGAAAACGTGACAGCATGTTATTTAGGGGAAATACGCAGTCGCATTGAGTTCAACCGAGATCCCGGCAGCTGGACAGGGTGGAGCAGAAAATCCTGTGGATCATAGCTGATAAGTGAATAAGAAACCGCACATTGAAGTTCAATAGATTTCACGATAACGCTTGCGCAGAACATGACCAATAATATTGAATGCAAGCGTCAATAGAAGCAACGTAAGTCCGGCGGCAAAAATTGTCTGATAGCCGATACTGCCATGCGGCAGATCACCCAGGCTTACCTGCACGATATAGGCGGTAATGGTCGCGGCTGGCTCCATCGGATTCCATGTAAGATTGGGCTGCATGCCGGCAGCTATCGCCACCACCATGGTTTCTCCCACGGCACGGGAGATGCCAAGAATATAGGCAGCGGCAATGCCGGAAAAAGCTGCGGGCATTACAACCCGAATGGCGGTCTGAAACCGTGTGGCCCCCATCGCATAGGAGCCTTCGCGCAAGTGCATGGGTACCGCACGCATTGCGTCTTCCGCCATGGAGCTGACATAGGGAATAATCATAATCCCCATTACCAAGCCGGCGGAAAGCAAACTGAAGCCCGGCAGTTCAGGAAAAATCTTTTGCAGCAGGGGTGTCACAAACAATAACGCGAAGTAACCATATACCACAGTTGGCACGCCGCCTAACAACTCAAGAAATGGTTTAGCAACTTCGCGCACGGAAAAAGGCGCAAATTCGGAAAGATATATGGCGGTGATGGTGCCCATCGGAATTGCTACCGATAGCGCCACGGCGGAACTTACCACTGTACCGGAAATCAGCGGCAGGATGCCGTAGTGTGCGTCATCGAATAGCGGTGTCCATTGGGTATCGGTGAGAAAATTCCAAAGTGAAACATGTTCAAAAAATACAAACGATTCTTTTACCAGCATTATTACGATAGCAACGGTAATTGCGACTGAAATAAATGCCGTCAGGAACAACAGGGCTTCGATAAAGCGCTCGCCTAAATGGCGTCGGTAACTATAACCAAGTCTTTTCGGCTGGCTGGTTTCGGCGGGAGATTGTGCAGTCACGGCAGATGCAATTCCGAAGAGGGGCTTTTGTTGCCAGGGCATTCCTTAGCCGGCCTATATATTACGACGGATATGTTACAGTCTTGTGACACATCGGGGTGAAGCCGAACGGCGAAAGAGGCTAAGGACAAGAGCAAGCCTTGTCTGGCATCCAGAGAGTCAGCGTAAAGCTGTTCCATAAAATTAAACACCTCCCTATCATGGAAAATGATGGGGAGGTGTTAATCAATTCACCCCGGGAAATCAAACCCGATTACTCATCCTCCTCCTCCTCATCCTCGTCTTTCTCTTTCTTTTCGGCCTTGAGGACCATCTTGCCCTGGGTGCGGCTGGCATTGAGGTCTGTTTCGGGGGCTTC
>NZ_FMVQ01000032.1 GCF_900102495.1 Nitrosospira sp. Nl5
ATCAGCGCCACCGCTTCCGGACGCGCTTCTACCTGCCGCTCGATCAACCGGTGAACAGGCTCGGCATCTCCATAACGCCGCTCATTCACGCCCCATGCCTTAAGTTGCGCGCGCTCGGCTTCACTAAGAAGCTCAACATCGCCCAACTGCTGTGCCGAATCCTGTGCAATGCGGACGAGCAGCCTATTAACCTGTGCCGCGATAGTACTCACGATATCCCTGGAGAAATGCTTGCGTGCATAGCTGTAGTTGAGGCATAACGAGCTGGCCTGCGTCACGGATACCATCATCGGGTAATTGCTGGCTTCCCGGTTTGAAACGTTCGAGAAGATCAGCCCGCCCGGCATAGCCTCCTTTAAGGCCTCATCCATCGGATAGTTCTCGAACACCAGGATGTTGTCGAACCAACCCTGGCCGCTTTGCCCGGTCCAGCGCTGAATTTCGTACAAGGGCGTGTGTTCGTGTTCGCGCGAAGCGAGGTTCTGCGCCTGCAGGTCCCGCATCCACGCGCCTGTCTCTTGTTCGGGCGCGACCGCTGCGACCACGGGCAGTGTATTGATGAATAGCCCGAGCAAATGCTCTGCTCCTGCCAGATCCGCTGGTCTTCCCGCGACAGTCACCCCGAAAACAACTTTTTCCCGGCCGATATAACGGCTAAGCAGCAGCGCCCAGGCTGCCTGCACCAGGGTATTGAGGGTGACGCGCTCGCGCTTTGCGAACTGAACCAGCCCCTCGGTAACATCCGGCCCCATCTCGCTGACATACTCACCATAGCCCAAAGACTCTTTCTCTTTCACTGGGGATAAGGCGGTCGCCAGTCGGGTAGGCTCTGCCACATCTTGCAATCGCTCTTTCCAGTATGATTCTGATGCGCTGGCATTCAGGCAGCCCAGCCATGCGATGAAATCGCGATAGCGGCTGCGAGACGCAGGAGGCTTCTTGCCCGCGTAACGGCTCAGCACTTCGCCCAGGAGCTGGGACGTGCTCCATCCATCCAGCAGCAGATGGTGGACGGTCCAGATTACGTGATACCTGTTGTCCCCGACGCGCACCAATGCCAGCCGCATGAGGGATGGTTTTTCCAGGTCGAAACCGAGGACATGTTCCGACCGGGCCAGGGCGTCCAGATCCCGTTCCTGATTTTCGGGGAAATGACTTGCCCGATCCCACCAGTCGTATTCCACGCAGGGCAGCTCAGCGGTTTTTGCTACCCATTGCAAAGGCGTTTTACTCTCGTGCAGGAAACCGGTACGCAATATTTCGTGACGATCAATTGCGGCCTGCCATGCGGCCTTGAACCGTGCTATATCCACCGCCTCGATGTCCACTCTCAACTGATTAAGGTAGACGCCAGCCTCGTTGTCGAATACGCTGTGGAACAGCATCCCGGACTGCATCGGCGAGAGTGGATAAAGGTCTTCAAGCTGCCCCGCTGGCAGGGACAAAGCGTCCAATTCTT
>NZ_FMVQ01000023.1 GCF_900102495.1 Nitrosospira sp. Nl5
GTAGGACGTCGCCGCCATCAACGCCCCAAATGTGAGCACCATTAGCCTCAGCCCAAGCTTGACTACCATTTCGTTTCTCCTTTGTTTGCCGTAATCGTTGTTGTGTTTGCATCCGTCCCAGACTATCGGCATTCCGCCATGCAAAATAGTCTCCCCCTGATAGCCCCCGGGTTAACCCCGAAACTACCCCTGACGAACACCGCCTAGCCTAACCGGATCAATAACCGGTGTCAAGAAAATTGACTTCCAAATCGGAGACCGAATCGTCCGGCCGCGTGCGTAACTACAGATGAAACGGGATACGTGTACAGGGATGCGGGAGCTTGATAACAAGACATCTATTGACACTTTTTAAGCCTTTCACACCGCGGGGATTCGATCACCTGTTATTCATTTATTCATTCCTATCGGAAAGCCTGAACAGCATCTCCTTATTGTTTTATACGGGACTGTCGATATCAATGAATTGATGGTCGGCTCCGAATTTCCGGCATATATGCTCGCCCAAAGCCTGGACTCCATAGCGCTCCGTGGCATGGTGTCCCGCCGAGATAAATGCCACACCGGATTCACGTGCAGCATGCACGTTCTGCTCGGAAATTTCACCCGTAATAAATGCGTCCACTCCCTGGCGGATGGCCTCGTCGAAATAATCCTGAGCAGCCCCGGTACACCACGCTATACGCCGCACAAGTCTCTCATCATCGCCGATTACCAGGGGCTTGCGTAACAGGACGCGTTCAATGTTCACGCGCAGATCTTTCAGAGTCGATACCTGTGACGGCAAGGTGCCGTGCGTAGCGATATTCTGCGGGCCGAAACGGGCGGTTTCAATAAAACCCAGCTTTCGCGCCAATTGTGCATTGTTGCCCAATTCCGGATGTGCATCCAATGGCAAATGATAGGCAAGCAGGCTGATGTCGTGCGCCATCAGCAATGCAATGCGCCGCCGTTTCATGCTGATCAGGCATTGATCCTCGCCCCGCCAGAAATAACCGTGGTGTACCAGCACCGCGTCCGCACCCGCTGCGACAGCGGCCTGGAGGAGATCGAACGACGCCGTCACGCCGCTCACCAGCAGGCGTACTTGATTTTTGCCTTCCACTTGCAGTCCATTTGGGCAATAATCACAAAAATGAGCAACATTCAGAAGTTGGTTCAAGTAGATTTCGAGCTCATTCAATCGCATCGTATCCCCCAAGTCTTTTTTGCAATCATTTTATCTCGAAATTTATTTCCCCAATGCACAAACTCTGGTTGATCTTCGCACAAACGGCAACGGTACTCCTTGCAGTATTGTTTGTCGTCGCCACCTTGCGGCCTGAATTGTTGCCATGGAGTCCGCGCGAAACCATTGTCACAGTGAAACAAGCCGTTTCCGATAGCACGTCCCAGGGACAACCCAGGCCCGGCAGCTTTAGCGAGGCCGCCAGAATCGCCATGCCTTCCGTGGTCAATGTATTTACCAGCAAGGAGGTCAAGATTGCTCCTCACCCACTGCTGGAAGACCCGCGGTTCAGGCGTTTCTTTGGTGATCGCTTCGAATCGCAGAGCCGCCGCGCATCCAGCCTCGGCTCAGGTGTCATTGTCAGTCCAGAAGGTTATATTCTTACCAACCATCATGTGATAGCCGCGGCGGACGAAATAGAGATTGCGCTGGCTGATGGCAGAAAAGCCAAAGCGCGCGTAATCGGCTCCGACCCTGAAACCGATCTCGCTGTCGTCAGAGTGGATATGGAAGCACTACCCACGATGACATTCGGACACTCCGACGAGGCGATGGTAGGCGATATCGTGTTGGCCATCGGCAATCCCTTTGGCGTGGGGCAGACCGTGACGATGGGGATCATCAGCGCATTGGGCCGGACGCATATGGGTATCAACACTTTCGAAAATTTTATCCAGACGGACGCCGCCATCAATCCGGGGAATTCGGGGGGTGCGCTGGTGGATACTTCCGGCAACCTGATTGGCATCAATACCGCGATTGTGTCACGTACCGGCGGATCGCTTGGCATCGGCTTTGCCATTACAGCCAGCGTGGCCAAGCAGGTAATGGAACAAATTATTCAGACCGGCAGCGTCACCCGCGGCTGGATTGGGGTGGAAGTGCAAGACCTGACACCCGAATTAGCGGAATCATTCAAGCGACCCAATACCAGCGGCGCGCTAATCGCGGGAGTCCTCAAAGGTGGTCCCGCGGACCAGGCCGGTGTGAAGCCGGGGGATATACTTGTGACTGTGGATGGCAAAACAGTTACTGATTCATCCGTGATGCTTGACCTGATCGCGGCGCTGCCACCAGGAAAAACGGTCACCATTCAGGTGATACGCAACCAAGCAGAGAAGTCTGTCAAGCTCGACGTCGGCAAGCGCCCGAAGCCACTGCCTCAAGACCAGTATCAGGACCCGGATGCGATGGAATAGATCTAGAAGATAGATAACCGGGATTTTTCTCCTCATTTCGGGAGAACGCTTGGTGCGATTCCGAGTCGCCGTTGCCGACTAACTGTTCTTCCCGTTTTCCACCCGCGTTTCCGCCTTATCTTCCTTGTCAATGCTGCTGTCATCCGATTGATAGGCGAGTGCCGATACAGGGGCCGGACTGGTAACCAGGCCCGCCACCAGTATGCCTAATTCATAGAGCAGATAAAGCGGTACCGCCAGCATGAATTGCGAAACCACATCGGGCGGGGTGAAGATCGCACCGACCACGAACGCGCCAACGAGAATATAGCGGCGTATTTCCTTTAGTTTCTCGATTGAGACGATACCTATTCGGACCAGAATGACTACAAATATCGGTACCTCGAAAGTAATACCAAAGGCAATGAACATGGTCAGAACGAAGTCAAGGTATTTTCCGATATCGGTCATTACCGCCACACCTTGTGGTGCGAAATGCGTAACGAATTCAAATACCAGGGGGAGTGCCGCAAAATAGGCAAACGCCATGCCGCAAATGAACAGAAAGCTGCTGACAAATACCAGCGGAAGTACCAATCGTTTTTCGTGCGAATATAATCCCGGTGCGACAAATGCCCATACCTGATAAAGCGTGTACGGCAGGGTGATGACAAAAGCTGTCATCATGGCAACTTTCATCGGCACAAAAAAAGGCGTGACGACTTCGGTGGCGATCATCTGTCCGCCTTGTGGGAGTTTCTCCAGCAGAGGCTGCGCCAGCAATGAGTAGAGTTCCCGCGCGTAATAGGCGCAGGGCAAGAAGCCAAGTATCAGCCCACCGAATATGCGCAGCAACCTGGCGCGCAATTCCACGAGGTGGGAAATGAATGTCTCGTCGATACTCATGTTGTGAGTGGAAAAAGAAGCGAGACAGTAAATTGAGCCGGCCTAGTCATGCTGAGCTGCCAGCCAGCATGTATTATCCGCGGCGTTAATGGCTGTGGCCGACGTCTGCCCCGGCTGCTTCATCCAAACTCGGTTTTGAGCGGCCGGACTGCTGGGCTGGCCTGGGAGCGGGTGGCTTGATGGAGGTGGCAGGGAAGTCCGGAGCAACGATTTCCGTCAAAATCCCGAGAGGCGGAACAGAAGCTGCCGCAGTGATGGATTTTGCTTCCGCGTCAGCTAATTCCTGACATTGATTGATTTCTTCCCGTACCGTATTTTCTATTGAACGCGCTGCATCCTGTACCGAGGTTTTCAATTTCCTCAGCTCTTCCAGTTCCATTTCGCGCTGAATATCGTTTTTGACGTCATTGACATATCGCTGCGCCCGCCCGAAGAGATGTCCCAGTGTACGGGCTACCTGCGGCAGGCGTTCAGGGCCGAGGACAACCAGCCCTACAACCGCTATAACGAGTATTTCCGTAAAACTGATATCGAACATTTTTTGCGAGGACTACCGTGAGGCATAGCAAAACAGTGATTAAAAATCAGTCCTATCGGTGGCTGATATTCTTCCCCCTTTAGGTTAACTGATTACTCATCAAACTTTTGTATGCGCCTTATCCTTGACTTCGCCTTCGATGGTGTGACCGTCTGATTGCTGAGGCGGGGGCGATATCTCCTCTCCATCGGCGCTTTTCATGCCTTCCTTGAAGCCTTTCACCGCGCCGCCCAAGTCGCTGCCAAGGTTGCGAAGTTTCTTGGTTCCGAATACCAGAACAACGATTACCAGAACGATCAGCCAATGCCAAATGCTGAATGATCCCATCATTTTCTCCTTTATCTCGAGTGGGGGACCATTGCAGGCAAGCGTTCTCCACCACCGATAACGTGAACATGCAAGTGGCAAACCTCCTGCCCTCCTACATGGCCGGTGTTGATAACGGTACGAAAGCCGTCCATGCAGCCCTGCTGCTTCGCCAGCCGGGGTACCAGCAGCATTATCTTGCCGAGCAAATCGCGGTGCTTGTCTTCAATATCGGCAAGCGAGGCGATGTGCAGCTTAGGCACTAGCATAAAATGTACAGGCGCTGCGGGATGGACATCATGAAAGGCGAAAATATCAGTGTCTTCGTACACTTTCTTGCTGGGAACTTCCCCTCGCACAATTTTGCAGAAAATACAATTATCCATATCCGGCTTTTCGTAAAGCCTTTTCATTTATCCCGGAAATTCCTTCCCGGCGCCGTAATTCTTCCAGCACATCCTCCGGCCCCAAGCCGTGGTGGGCCAGCAGCACCAGACAGTGGAACCACAGGTCTGCCGTCTCGCGTGCAATGTATTGCTTATCCCCGTTTTTTGAAGCCAATAAAATCTCTACCGCCTCCTCCGCAACTTTTCTGAGGATCTTGTCTTCCCCCTCATGCAACAGTCTCGCAACATAAGACGCTGCCGGGTCCGCGCTCTTGCGCGCCTCGATTGTCGCGGCCAAGCGGCCAAGAATAGCTGGATCAGTCACTTTCTGTAGATCTCCTCGGGACTTTTAATCACTGGGGAAACAACCACCCATTGATTGTTTTCGAGCTTATTGAAAAAACAATTGTGCCTACCAGTATGACAAGCTATGCCGCCAACTTGTTCCACTGTCAGCAGCAGGACATCCTCGTCGCAATCCAGGTGAATTTCTTTTACTTTTTGCACATGGCCAGATTCTTCGCCTTTATGCCAGAGTTTCTTGCGGGAACGCGACCAATAATGCGCCTCATTGGTTTCGACCGTCAGTTGAAGCGACTTGCGATTCATCCAGGCGACCATCAGTACCTTGTTGCTGCCGGCTTCCTGCGTCACCACCTGCACAAGTCCATCTTCCGACCAGTTTACCTTGTTGAGCCAATTTTCGGACATGGATATGCTTGGGGATCAGGTTATTGGGAATTTGAACAGTCCGCATGGGGCTTATCCCGAGGTTCCGGAATTCTACCACTATAGCCGTACTTCAATGCCATGTTGCGCCATATATGCTTTAGCCTGGCGTATGGTGTATTCACCGTAGTGAAAAATACTCGCTGCCAGCACTGCATCGGCATGGCCCTGCAGGACTCCTTCGGCCAGGTGATGCAAGGTTCCTACGCCTCCGCTTGCGATGACCGGTATATCCACCGCGTCTGAAACCGCGCGGGTAAGCGCGAGATCAAAACCGTCGCGGGTGCCATCCTTATCCATGCTGGTAAGCAGTATTTCGCCCGCACCCAATAACTGCATCTTTTTCGCCCACTCGATCGCGTCCAGACCAGTCTCCTTGCGTCCTCCGTGCGTGAACACCTTCCATTGCAGGGTATCGTCAGCATTTCTCACCCGTTTGGCATCTATCGCCACCACGATACACTGTGAGCCGTAGCGGCTTGCCGCGTCTCCCACCAGTTGAGGATTCTGTACCGCCGAGGTGTTGATACTGACTTTGTCGGCACCCGCATTCAAAAGCCTGCGAACATCCTCCACCTCGCGAACTCCACCGCCCACAGTTAACGGAATGAACACCTGAGCTGCGACTTCTTCAATAATACGCAGAATCAAACCACGATTATCAGAACTGGCTGTAATGTCGAGGAAAGTCAGCTCATCCGCTCCCTGCTCATCGTAACGGCGCGCTATCTCGATTGGGTCGCCTGCATCCCGAAGTGCAATAAAATTGACGCCCTTGACTACGCGTCCATTCGTTACATCAAGGCAGGGAATAATACGTTTGGCAAGGCCCATAAGGCTAAAGAACTTCCGCCACGGAGATGAATTGTGAATGGTGGAAAGGAATTATTGGGAATCTCATCCGGAAAGACTCGCATCACCGAGTTTCATTTTTGTACTCAAGTCATCCGCTAGCGCTTGCGCCAGTTTGAAATCCAGAGCGCCTTCATAAAGGGCACGTCCCGTGATCGCGCCCATGATGCCCTCCAATTCGATATTGCAGAGTGCCTTGACGTCCTCCAGATTCGTTATGCCGCCGCTGGCAATGACCGGAATAGTGAGCGCCCTGGCCAGTTCCACCGTGGCATGGATATTCACGCCGCTTAACATGCCATCACGTCCGATATCGGTATAGATGACCGCCTCGACGCCGTAATCCTCGAATTTCCTTGCAAGATCCACCACGTCGTGACCGGTAATCTTGGACCAGCCGTTGACGGCAACCTTTCCGTCTTTCGCATCCAGTCCCACCATGATGTGGCCGGGAAAAGCGTTGCAGGCGTCGTGCAGGAATCCAGGAGTCGTCACCGCCGCGGTACCGATGATAATATAAGTGATGCCATCGTCGAGATAACGTTCGATCGTTTCGAGATCGCGAATGCCGCCGCCAAGTTGCGTCGGGATTTCATCACCGATGGCTTCCACGATGGCGCGGATAGCCAGTTCATTTTTTGGTTTTCCGGCAAACGCACCGTTAAGATCCACCAGATGCAGCCGTCGTGCGCCCTGATCCAGCCAATGTCTGGCCACTGCGCCTGGATCGTCCGAAAATACCGTGGCATTTTCCATCACGCCTTGTTTCAAACGTACGCACTCGCCGTCTTTCAGGTCTATCGCGGGAATGATAAGCATTTTTAATCAGAATTAAAATTAGGAATTGAGTTTTGAAATTCGAAGCAGGAAATTTTACATGCGAACCTGATTATCAGGTTGCGGAAACGGGCTCCCACCGTACAAAGTTACGCAGCAGTGTTAACCCTGCCTCATGGCTTTTTTCCGGATGAAACTGGACGGCAAAAATATTATCTCTTGCCACTGCACAGGTAAACGGAAAAGGATAAAGACTGTAGGCGGCCGCCGGTCCAGGAGTAGCGGTTTCGACATAATAGCTGTGCACAAAATAAAAGCGTGCATCGTTGGGGATACCTTTCCACAGGGGGTGCTCGATAGTCTGATGCACCTGGTTCCATCCCATGTGCGGCACTTTGAGTTTTTGCCCGTTTGCGTTCATGATCGCAGTGGACGGAAAACGCAGCACATTGCCGGGTACGATACCGAGGCCTTCTACATCGCCTTCCTCGCTGCTCTCGAACAGCATTTGCAGGCCGATGCAAATGCCGAGAAACGGTTTACCGGTGGCGGCCTCCATTACCGCGCCGCGCAGCCCGCGCGCATCAAGTTCATGCAGGCAATCGGGCATCGCGCCCTGTCCGGGAACCACCACGCGGCCCGCCTTGCGCACCACCTCGGGGTCATCGGTAACCGTAATGGAGGCGGCCGGGGCAACATGCTCCAGAGCTTTAGACACCGAGCGTAAATTACCCATGCCGTAATCAACGATTGCAATATCAGTCATACAATGAAAATAAGAGGTGAGGAGGCTATAATGAGCCTTTAGTGGAAGGAATTATTCCTGCCGAGCGCGAATCGGATTCCATCGCCATGCGCAGCGCGCGGCCGAATGCCTTGAATACGGTCTCGGCCTGGTGATGGGCGTTGCGTCCGGAAAGATTGTCAATGTGCAACGTCACCATCGCATGGTTGACGAAGCCCTGGAAAAATTCATTGATTAAATCAACGTCAAATTCTCCGATGCGGGCGCGTACGAACGCGACGTTGAACTCCATGCCGGGACGCCCGGAGAAATCTACCACCACCCGCGACAGTGCCTCGTCCAGCGGCACATAAGCATGACCATAACGGCGTAAACCTTTCTTATCTCCGATAGCCTGCGTGAATGCCTGGCCAAGGGTGATGCCAATATCCTCTACCGTATGATGCGCATCAATATGTAAATCACCCTTGGCGGCAACTTCCAGGTCTATCATGCCGTGCCGCGCCACCTGGTCAAGCATGTGGTCCAGAAACGGTATGTCCGTATCCAGAGTTGCCTTGCCGGTTCCATCCAGATCAACTTTGACACTGATCTGGGTTTCCAGCGTATTACGCGTAACGTGGGCTTGGCGCATAGGTGGATTAATTGTCGGATTTCTTAAGCGAGGCCCGCAGTGCTTCCAGAAATTGCGCGTTTTCACCGGCGGTTCCCACTGTTACGCGCAGGCAGTTTTCCAGTAAGGGATGCGAGCCATCGAGGTTTTTGATCAATACGTCCCGCTTCTTGAGACTTTGAAACACTTGACTGGCCCCATTCCGCTGAGTCACGCGGAACAAAATAAAATTCGCACTTGTCGGAAAAATTTCAATACCGTTCAGCGCCGCCAGGCGTCCGCTCATGAGCGTACGCTCAGCCTTGATCGCCCCAGCCTGTTGCAACAGGATATCATGATGCTGCAATACTCTTTCCGCAATTAGCTGGGTAACAATTCCTACATTATACGGCAAACGCAGCTTTTCCAGATGTGTCAGCCATTCCCGCCTGCCGGCCAGCAATCCCAGCCTTATGCCAGCCAGTCCCAATTTGGAGAGGGTGCGCATCAGCAGCAGATTGGGATATTGCGCCAGTTTGTCCATAAAGGTCGCGTCGGCGAAAGCGTGGTAGGCTTCATCCACGACAACGATGCCAGGTGCGGCTCCAATAATACGTGAGACCGCCTCGGCATCGAACAGGTTGCCGGTGGGATTGTTGGGGTAGGCAATGAAAATTACCGCTGGCTGGTGCCGCGCGATAGCGGCAAGCATCGCGTCGACATCCAGCGAGAAATCAGCCTTCAGCGGCACACCCACGTAACCCATCCCGGCGAACGTCGCAATCATGCGGAACATGACGAATGCAGGTTCGACACTCATCAACACCGCTCCAGGTCTTGCAGAAGCCAGGGCGATGATCTGGATAATCTCATCCGAACCATTGCCCAGCATGATGTCCATGCCCTCCGGAACCGCCTGTGTTTCGCGCAACGCGGCCTTGAGCGTGGCGGCGATCGGATCGGGATAGCGGTTGATAGGCGCGCTGGCTGCGAGCTGTGCAATTTCCTCGCATAATTCGGATGGAAGAGAATAAGGATTCTCCATCGCATCCAGCTTCACCATGCCGCTTGCGGGCGGCACGTGATACGCGGAAAGCGCGAGAATTTCCGGGCGGATAACCTGATCAGGTGATCTGGACATTTTATGAATCTTGTCTATCTGTCCTGTTCATGAATCGATATTCCGCCGACATTGCGTGAGCCTGCAAGCCCTCTCCATGGGCCAGGATGGAAGCAACCGCACCGAGTTTTGCCGCGCCTTGCTCCGATACCTGGATGAGGCTGCTGCGCTTCTGGAAATCATACACGCCCAATGGCGACGAGAAGCGTGCGGTACGGGAAGTAGGCAGCACATGATTGGGGCCGGCGCAATAATCACCGAGCGCTTCGGATGTGTAGCGCCCCAGGAAAATTGCGCCGGCATGCCTGATTTTCTCCACCCATTCTTCCGGCCGCTCGACCGATAGCTCCAGATGTTCCGGCGCGATGCGGTTGGCAATGGCGCAGGCTTCATCCAGGTCCCGGACTTGAATCAGGGCACCGCGGTCTTCGAGCGAAGCGCGTATTACTGCCTTGCGTGGCATCGTTTCCAATTGCCGTTCAATACTTGCCGCCACCGCGTCGATAAAGGCGGCATCGGGAGAAAGCAGGATCGCCTGCGCCAGCTCATCGTGCTCGGCCTGTGAAAACAAATCCATGGCAATCCAGTCGGGATCGGTGTTACCGTCGCAAATCACCAGGATTTCAGAAGGGCCCGCCACCATGTCTATGCCCACCACGCCGAACACACGACGCTTGGCTGTGGCGACATATGCATTGCCGGGGCCGACGATTTTATCCACGCGCGGCACGGTCGAGGTGCCATAGGCCAAAGCTCCGATAGCTTGTGCACCGCCGATAGCAAATACGCGGTCTACCTCGCAAATCGCCGCAGCGGCCAGCACCAGATCGTTGGTTTCGCCGCAAGGGGTGGGTACCACCATGATGAGTTCACCAACACCCGCCACTTTGGCGGGAATTGCGTTCATCAGCACGGATGAAGGATAAGACGCTTTACCGCCGGGAACATACAATCCGGCGCGGTTCAGGGGGGTGATTTTCTGACCGAGCAGCGTACCGTCAGGCTCCGTATAGCTCCAGGATTGCGCCAGCTGCTTTTCGTGATAAGCGCGCACTCGCCCCGCAGCTTGCTCCAGGGCATTGCGTTGATCTGCGGGTAAGCGTTGGAGAACCTGTTTTAACTGGTTTTGGGGAAATTCAAGCTCCGCCACCGAGGCGACATCAAGGCGATCAAAGCGGCGCGTGTATTCCAGCAGTGCCTCATCACCGCGTTTTTTAATATCGGCAAGGATACCGGTGACCGTCGTATCCACTGCCGCATCGTTCGCGTCTTCAAAAGCCAGCAGCTTCTCTAATGCCATATGGAAGCCGGTGTCGATGGATGATAGTCGTTTAATCTGTATCATGAGAAAGGCTCTGGTTTGGCCGGGTTGTTTCGGACGTGCCTACTATTTCCGAATTGCTGCTGAAAATGCTTCCAGCATTGGCTGTATCGTTTTCCGCTTCAACTTCAATGCTGCCTGATTGATGACCAGCCGTGCCGAAATTGGCATGATCTCTTCCACCGCCTTAAGATGATTGGCCCTTAACGTGTTGCCGCTGGAAACGAGATCCACGATCGCATCCGCCAATCCTACCAGCGGGGCAAGTTCCATTGATCCATAAAGCTTGATGAGATCCACATGCATGCCCTTTTCGGCGAAGTGTTCACGCGCCGTGTGTAAATACTTTGTGGCTACCCGCAGGCGTGCTCCCCGGCGGACGGCGGATTCGTAATCGAATTCGTCGCGCACCGCAACCATCATGCGGCAGCAGGCGATATTCAGGTCCAGCGGCTGATAGAGCCCACCGCCGCCATGCTCCAGCAATACGTCCTTGCCGGCGATGCCCATGTCCGCTGCCCCGTATTGCACATACGTCGGCACGTCCGATGCGCGCACGATAATAAGCCGTACGTCGTCCCGATTGGTGGCGAGGATTAATTTACGCGAAGTTTCAGGATCGTCCAGGGCGACAACACCAGCTGCTTTCAGCAGTGGCGCGGTATCGTCAAAAATGCGGCCCTTCGAAAGGGCAATAGTGATGCGGCTCGTCATGAAGAATCCGTGAAAGAGGTATTTTACCCCAAAGCGGCTGGGCTCGGGCTTCCCAACACTTGAAAGACGTGTGGCTATGCCAATTTTCTAAGCATGGGGACTGGGGTCACTGATTGCTTCAGCACTCTCATGCATGCGAACATATAGGTACGGAAACTTGAAATCTTCCGGTTTATGAATAGCAACGAAACATTTGAATTCGTTCAGATCGTTCTCGTAAGTACGCCGAGGCTGTGGTTATCGGTATTGGCAAACCACTCGATCCCGGCAGTGCATAAGCGATCTGTAAAGCGTGCTCGACAGTGGGGATCGCGCCGTGAGTGGCGGAGGGAGGCCGGAAAATAGCGCTCTGGGATGATGGAATTCCTGAACTGGTTACCGTCGTGAAGACTGGCGTCCATCGAGATCAGGGTATAAAACAGTACGCTTGAGTTTGGGGTCGAGTATGATATCCGCTTCTCTGAAAGGGAAGAGCAGCCATTTTTTGTTCGCATAGCGACGTAAATTGCTGTCCGTATCTCTGGTTTGTCCGGATTCAAACAATGCATCACGCAGCCCATGGGAAAGCAGCGTGTAAGCTTCTACACCTTCTTTCCCAAAACTGACCACCTGCATATAGCTATTTCCGTACGATGTGCGAGTCATTTCATATCCATTCTCGTCGCATGCAATAGCAAAATAACCAGCTATAGGACAGCCGCCGTAAAGCGGTATTCGATATCCGCCATTGCGCGCATAGAGATAACTTCCTCGCGACGCATCCATGGCCAACTTGCTTGCTGAAATAGCCAGAACGCCGGCACCGAACGCTTGGGTTACGCGCGGGTCGTGCACATTTAAAGCATTAGGTGTTTCAAGCGGAGCAGATGGGGAAAAGGGTATGTGATAGAGTTCAACTTTCGGAATTCGCTCTATCCGAGCCCAGAACGCATCCCAAATAAGGCCGCCGCGATCCGCCGCGTTGCCGCTATTGGGCCATTTCCCTAAAATTCGACAGGCGTCGCTTATGTTAATTCGGCGCGAAGGCAAAAATGTGGTGTCGGTCAAGGAGTCATGCTCCAGCATTACATAATGCTTTCGGCATATGTGTGCGAGCACCGGTTTTTTGAATAATTCAGCAGAATAGACGCGTGCATCGAGTACGGCAATCCGTACTCGTTTGCTCAGTTTGTTCGGGGTTCTTTCACCTTTATTCATTGCAGACTGCGCAATGTGGTGTCCCAGGCGGGTGCGTAAGGTAAGTGGGCTTCTTTCCGCACCCATTATGCTGGGATATCCTTCCAGGGGATGCTGCAGATTGCTTGACCAGTAGCTGTCATTCATGTTGGCTACATAGTCTTCCCGGAAAAGCTCTGGCTGAATTACGGCAGGAACAGCGCCGGTTTGCGTTGCGCGTGGATCAGTTATCCATTCACAGGCAGACCGGCTGCCATCCAGGAGCAGAATAAAGGAATAGACCTTCGCAAAAGCATCACCAAGCGTCGGTATGCACCGCTGCCGCAATTCGTCCGGTACGTTAGGCCTGGCACCAATATCGTTATACCAGGCACGCCCATCATTACCTGCGACAGCTGCTGTATTGACCCAGTGCATACCAACTTCCCGTCGCTGTATGTCTGAAAATTCATTCAGTGATTGTGATTGATTCCAGTAAAAGAATGTACGTAGGGCGCGGAAATTATTTTCATTGACATCACGAATGGCGAGTGCCGTTGAGGCATTCCACCCAAACGCCTTATTGAGGGAACCGAGATCAATAACAGGACCATGGCGCGTGCGGTATAGCGTTCGAGTCACAGGGACGGAGTTGCCTTCGGCATCCCGGGTTTCTATGGTAATCGATATGGGGCGCATTGCTTCGCTGGTTCCATCAACTTGATAAGTTGTCGGCTGAGCGGAATCGAGGGCAAGCTCGAATAACCCAAAACGCTGTGCTGTTGAAAAGGTATGGCTCCAGGCTACATGCTCGTTGAATCCGATCATGATTACCGGGTAACCAAGGAACGAGACACCCGAAACATTTAATTTGCCCGGTATGGTCAGTTGTACCTGGTAAAACCGGTCGGAACCGCTCCAGAACCAATGAGGATTTCCAAACAGCAGCCCACTTTCGGTCCCTGTTGCACTTTTCCATATGCAATGAAATTGCTGCCTACGTCAGCTTTACTGCCGGTACGAGTGTCAATTCGCGTGGGCAAAGTGGATACAGATATGTCATCGGGGGCCAGATTAACGCTGCGATCGGTAGAGGGCGGCAATGCATTTACAATCTCCGGAATGAATCGCGCGTAGCCTGCCGCAAGATTGGCGGCTATGACGCGTCGGAAAATGTCTTTGACGGTGATCTCGTCCACCCAGTATTCCCGTAGACAGGGGCTGGAAAACTCAGGCTCTGCGCGATTTCGGGCATCACGCAAATAGCGGTTGTAGCCTGCAGCAAAGCCCTCGATCAGTTCATTCAAGCTCGGGGGCTGATGTTGCTGATATTCCGCTATCAGGCCATCATTGGCGAATGCCTGGAAGAAGAAGTCGAGATCTATATTACGAGGGTGGCCAAAGGTAGACCTGTCCCGGGGACGCGAGTCGGCACCAAAGAAATACGATCTGCGGCCACGAAACGTAGTAAATGCTTCCGCCAGTGTGCAGAGCGCGTCTTCGGCCTGGGCATAGCCGTAACCATACCCGAGGCCATGCCAACTATGGGCGAGTACGTGTGGGATTCCGTCGGTGGTGCGGCGAATCTCAATGCGGGAAAGTTTGACATCGGTATTCTCGGCTTCGGCAGCAATCGCATTGACGACTCCTGCCGATAACAGGATTCCGAGTATCGTCTTCTTAAACTTCACCGGTACCTCTATTCACTAACATAGTGCTATGATCCGGCGAATTTCCAAGTTTGCTGGAAGCGAAAGTTGGATGAAGATTGTGCCGGAGCGGCGACAGCCATTAAAACACCACTCCCAAAATCAAGCGCCTCATTTCGCCTCCCACAGAGGCTCCGTTATCGCGAGGTTTTGAGAATACATGAATGCTAATTAAATTACATATCCTGTCGGCCGGTCTCGCCACTTCAGAAGTCGGTAGTTACTCCAGAAGTCGGTAATCTTTATTAAGAGTCGACCGTTTTGCAACAATGCGTGCAAACGCGGCGTCTCGATTTGCCGGAATTGCCTTGGGACTGACGGAATACCTTGTGTTTTACAGCGCTGAAAGAATGCACCAATCACTGGAAGCATCAAATCGAATAAAGTTTATCGGACAGCGAGCGACGGAGGGGTAAGGGGTAAGAACTGGTGAGGGAAAATTCTGTGAGAAAAAATTTGGTGTAGAAAAGAACAGAGGCAACCGAGCAGCGCCGTGCCGCTGCGTAATCGGTTGCCTCTTAAGCTGAACTTAACTTTTGCTTTGACTGAGAGTCTTATAGTCCCTTCGCAGCGACGGGCGTTTGCGTGCCGGAGGCAGCATGGCTCTCGCCGACCTTCAAAGCC
>NZ_FMVQ01000005.1 GCF_900102495.1 Nitrosospira sp. Nl5
CTACGTGGCATTGCTGGAGGCGCAAGCACAGCCTGAGGCCAGCCTGGACCGGATGCAGCCTGACGACCGCGCCCCGACTCTCGCTTTTGGGTGATTAACGGTTTGTCCGGGAATTTTACGGAGATTGCCGACTCTGCATCCGGCCCTCCGGTCATCCGGCCATCCACAAGTGGACCGCTCATTTCTCAGTTCGGCGCCATGACTCTTAATGACTTTTTGCGCTACTTGATCTTCACCTTTTTGGTGAGTTCGCTACATCTGCCGGCTTTAGGCTGACCGCTATGCCGGCCACGCCGTCTATTGATGTGGTGATCCCCGTTTATAATGCGCCCGCATTGACGCGGAAGTGTATCGATTCCATTGTTGCCTGTCTCGGCGGATCCATAAGCCATATTTACGTTCAGGACGATGCATCCGGCGCCGAGACGCGTCAGATGCTCGATCACCTGCCATATGCCGGTATTCATATTCATCACGCCCTGAAGAATCAGGGTTTTGGTGCTTCAGTAAACGAAGCAGTGGCTCGCTCCGACGCGTCTTATGTGCTGGTGCTCAATTCGGACACGGTTGCAAGCGAAGATTTTCTGCCGCCGCTGTGCGCGGCGCTGGCGGCTGACCCGCAACTGGCAGTCATTATTCCCGCTGGCAACGACTATGCCAGGCATGATCTAAACCAATACTTGCGGCGGCCTGGCGGCTATATCCGCACGCATCGGCTGCAAGGCCACGCGTTCCTGATCCGGCGTAGCGTTTTTTTGGGAACTGGTGGCTTCGACCTGTCATTCGGCCGGGGCTATTATGAAGATGTAGACCTTGGCCGCCGGCTGGACCTGAGCGGCTGGCGTCTTGGGGTGCATCCCGACGCACGCATACACCATCAGGGCGGAGGCTCGTTCGGGCGCGGCCGGTCTTTCAGGGAGCTGGTGCGGCGCAACCGCGACCTTTACTTCTCGCGCTACCCCAATGCGCGCCGCAATATCCTGCTCCTCTCGGGGAAATGCCCACTGGCGCATTTCCCCTCAAACCTTCTTGATGCGGTCGAGAAGGTATTTCACGAGGGAGGCTACGTCCATTGGCTCACGCCGCAACGGGCGCAAATGCTTCCGTGCCTGCAAATGCGGCATCACGTTGCCGGTCTGGGGGCGCTGATAAGACTCATGGGGCGCGGCTGGCGGGCGGACAAGCGCATCTCCGAAGTATGGATATTGCCCGATGCCCCGCGCCTGCTACACGCAATGGCCGTTCTCTGGGCACATTTCAGCGGAATCGGGGTACGGTCATGGGAAGGGACCGCAACGGTGCGAAGCCGTACTTCCAGGTTGCTTTCAAAATAAGCCTGGATGGACGGTGGAGATGAGATAAATACAAGCCGGCAACCACCACCACTAGCATGGATGCGGGGCTTGACTGAAAAGTGAGCGGTCAACCACGGATTCAGCATTACCGCTCTACACCGGCATTTCTTTTGGATATTACCGATCGGGAGGCAAAGATGCGCGTAACCATACTCGGATGCACCGGCGGGGTCGCGGCGAATTTAAGGACCACCTGCCTGATGCTGGACAGCGACATTCTGATTGATGCAGGGACCGGAGCGGGAGATTTAACTCTGGACGAGATGCTGCGCATCGACACCGTATTTCTTACGCATTCCCATCTCGACCACGTGGCATTGCTGCCAATGCTTGCGGATGTTGTGGGACCGCGTCGTAATACACCGCTCACTGTATATGCCTTGCCAGAAACGATTGCAATACTTGCGCAGCACATGTTCAATTTTCGCCTTTGGCCGGATTACACCGCATTACCCTCCCCCGACAAACCTTACGTGATATTCCATCCGGTAGCAGTGGGTCAAACGGTGGAATTGGCGGGGCGGAGAATCAGCCCGCTGCCGGTGCGGCATGCCGTGCCGGGCGTGGCTTATCAACTCGACAGCGGCAAGGCAAGTTTTGTCTTCAGCGGTGACACCACTTACCACGCGCCGTTCTGGGAAGCATTGAATGCAATCGGCAATTTGCGCTACCTGATGATCGAAACGACGTTCCTCAACCACAACACGGCAGGCGCTGAAGCTTCCGGACATATGCGCCCCGAACTGCTGGCCCAAGGGTTGAAGCATCTCAACAAACCGGTCCGCCTTCTGATCACCCACATGGAACCCGGCAATGAGGACGCAACAATGGCGGAAATTCAGGCAGCGGCAGGAGCGTTCAAACCGGAGAAGTTGAAGCGTGGGCAGGTGTTCGAATTTTAACGTCACCCGGCGTCATTTCGCTACAGCCATTTCTTCCAATGAAATAGGACCAGCATTCCCGCGCTGATAGCTGTCATCACCCCCAGTACCGCGAAAAACCCCCAGGACCATTCAAGTCCCGGCAGGTACTTGAAATTCATGCCGTAGATGCCGGCAATCAGGGATAGCGGCATGAATATAGTGGTAATAACGGTAAGAACTTTCATTACCGTACTGATGCGGTAGCTCACGCTGGACATATAGATGTCAAGCATGCCTGCTGTCACATCGCGCAGGGACTCAACCGATTCGATGATGTGAATGGTATGGTCGTATACGTCCCGCAGATAAAGTAACGTATGGCGGGTAAATAACGGGGAATCCTCGCGTTGCAGCGAACTGATAACTTCGCGCAGGGGCCACAGCGATTTGCGTAGAAAAACGCCTTCGCGTTTCAGGTGGTAGATTGAATGCAGAGTACTGGGTTGAGGGCGGACGATCAGCTCCGTTTCCAGCGCCTCGGTTTTCTCGTCGAGCCGCTCAAGAATGACGAAGTAACTGTCCACAATGGCATCAATCAAACTGTACATCAGAAAATCCGCGCCCGATTTTCTGACTTGGCCTTTATTTGAGTGCAATCGCTCGCGCACCGACTTGAACTGGACGCCTTCCGTTTCAAAAAACGATAGCACAAAGTCTTTTCCCAACACCAGGCTGACCTGGTCTGAATCTATCCTTTCTTCCCCGTCCTTGTTCTCGTAACCGAAGGTTTTCAGTACCACGTAGAGGTAATCGCCGTAATCCTCCAGCTTTGACCGTTGCTCGGTATTGAATATATCTTCCAGCACCAGCGGATGCAGGTCAAAGCAAGCGCCAATTTGTTCCATTACAGCGGTATCACCGAGCCCGTGGACATTAATCCATTTGGTGCCGTGCGCCAGCTTTATTTTATCAGCCAGGTTGGCAGCGGTTACCTCAGACTCACGTGCACCGCTTTCGTCGTAGTCCAGAAAGATGATGTTGGGGGCAGCAGATTTCTTTTTGCCGATATGCACCAGCGTGCCTGGCGGCAATCCCGCTTTCGTGGACCTCTTTTTGGAGTGGGATGCCATCGACTGATTATTAAGGTTATCCGCCTATAGGGGACGCGGCTTCTACTTTACAGGCCTTGTTTCCTCCAGTCTATCCTGAATACGGAAATTGAATCCGAGAGCGGCCCACTCTTCTATTTCAGCGGATAGCGCGGTATCAGTCAAGGGATTGTGCGCCAGCCATCCTCTCTCGATGACCAGATCGCATTCCTTATCCCTCAAGTACACTTCCATGCGCGGCAGCTTGATATCACTGCGGCTGCGGTGAAACAACGTTGCCAGGCGCAGCGCGAACAGCAGGGCAAAATCCAGGGGTTCGACGACGGATTCTCGCACTTTGCCGATAGAACCACGATGGGCGAGCGTAAGCACACTCAAGCGTTCCTGTTCCATTCTCGAGAAACCGGGCATATCCGCGTTACCGAGAATGTATGCCGAGTGTTTGTGATAGCCGGAATGGGCTACCGAAATGCCGACTTCATGCAGTCGTGCTGCCCAGGAAAGGACTTGCAGCATTTCTTTCGCTTCATCAGGGTAATCTGCCAGCAATTGTTTTCCCAGCAACAGCGCCAGCGACTCGACCCGCCCCGCCTGGGCGGAATCGATCCGGTAGCGTTGCATGAATTGTCTCACCGTTACTTCGCGCATGTCCTGGTTATGGAAGCGTCCCAGCAAGTCGTAGAGAACGCCTTGGCGTAACGCGCCCATTGCCTGAGACATGCGGCGAATGCCCAGCTCGGAAAAGGCGGCCGACATAATGGCGAAGCCACCAGGGATGACCGGTGCGCGGTCGGCTCGCAACCCGGTGATTTCTAATTTTTTGACATCGCCCGCCTTGAGTAAGCAGTCGCGGAAATTCTCTAGTCCTTCCAAAGTAATATCGCCCTTGCCATCGTCATTATCAAGATTGTTCAGTTTTATAATTTCACCGAGTGCACGCACGGTGCCGGATGAGCCAAATGCCTCCTGCCAGTGCGCGCTGGAGAATTCGGCGGCGATAGCCTGCAATTCGCTGCCCGCAGCAAGCTCTGCTCGGTGCATCGCTCCCTTGGTGATTTTGCCATCCGGAAAGAAACGCAGGCTATAGCTGACACAACCCATGTAGAGACTTTCCAGCTTGATTGGTTTCAGGCGGGTGCCAATGATAAATTCGGTGGAACCGCCGCCGATATCCATAACCAGGCGGTTGTCACGGGAGACTGGCAGACCATGAGCGACTCCCAGATAGATAAGCCGTGCTTCTTCGTGCCCGGCAATAATCTCGATGGGAAACCCGATAGCGGCTTCGGCTTTTTTGAGAAACGCTGATGCATTCTTCGCTACTCTCAGCGAATTTGTGCCGACGGCACGGACAGAATGCGGTGGAAAGCCACGCAGGCGCTCACCAAAGCGTTTCAGGCAGTCCAGCGCGCGTTCTTGAGAATCCTCGTCCAGTCGCTCATCGGCGGAAAGCCCGGCGGCAAGCCGTACCATTTCACGTAAACTGTCCAGCGGATAGATCTGTTTGCCTACCACCCGCGCCACTTGCAGACGAAAGCTGTTCGAGCCAAGGTCTACTGCTGCGAGCGTGGAGTATTCAAGCATGGCTTTCCGGTTGAATTCAGAAGGTTGCTGGCAGCCTGAGCAGCTTATTCCCCTACTTCACGCTCAATCTCTTCAACAGTCACATGCCGCACATCTCTGCCCTTAACCATGTAGATGACATATTCCGACATATTTTTGGCGTGATCGCCAATGCGCTCAATTGCTTTCGCAATAAACAGGATTTCCAGGGCGGTAGAAATTTTGCGTGGATCTTCCATCATGAACGTAATGAGCTGGCGCATGATTGAACGGAATTCTTCATCCACCTGTTCGTCCTGCCGCACAACCCGGGCCGCTGCCGTCAGGTCCAAGCGGGCAAACGCGTCGAGTGATTTGTGCAGCATTTCCAGCGCAATGTGGGCGACATGCCGGATTTCGACAAACCGTGGCATATGCATGCGGTCGGTTTCGTAGATCAGCTTAGCCATGCGCGCGATCTTTTCCGCTTCATCGCCAATGCGTTCCAGATCGGTAATGGTTTTGATAACGGTCATGATCATGCGTAAATCGCCGGCGGCGGGCTGCCGGCGCGCAATGATCTGGCTGCAAATTTCGTCTATGGACACTTCCATCGCATTGACGCGATGGTCATCAGCAATAATGTTCTCAATCAGGTTCTCATTGCCGCTGGTAAGTGCCTCAATGGCTTTCTCGATCTGTTCTTCCACAAATCCGCCCATATGCAACACACGCGTTCGCACTGCCTCGAGGTCGGCGTCAAACTGCTTGGATATATGTTCGCTACTTGCCATTGCGCACTATGGATGGGTTAGAAGCAAGGAATGATACTTGCCGGTTGTGACGGTTTTATTGCTGCTTGCCTCAAATAACGATCGTTCGGATACCACTATCAGTGCCCAGCAGCAAGACATCAGCGCCTCGCTTCGCGAATAGGCCGTTGGTTACAATCCCGGTTATCTGGTTGAGCGTTGTCTCCAGTTCAACCGGATTCAGAATTTGCAAGTTATGCACATCCAGAATGATATTACCGTTGTCGGTGGTGAATCCCCCGCGCAGCACTGGCTGGCCGCCCAGTCGTATCAATTCGCGTGCCACATGGCTTTGGGCCATCGGGATAACTTCCACCGGCAGTGGAAATTTGCCGAGTACCGTCACAAGTTTACCCTGATCGGCAACACAGATAAATTTTTTCGCAACAGCAGCGACGATTTTTTCACGTGTCAATGCTCCTCCGCCCCCTTTTATCATGTGCAAATGTTCAGTGATTTCATCCGCGCCATCCACATATACCGCAAGTAAATCGACACTGTTCAGATCGACAACCTCGATCCCATGTTCGCCGAGTCGCCGCGCAGTAGCCTCCGAGCTTGCCACCGCCCCTTCGATTTTATGTTTGATCCCGGCCAGTTCGTCTATGAAATAATTTGCCGTGGAACCTGTGCCAACACCGACTACGCAACCAGTCGGAATATATTGCATAGCGGCCTGCGCTACCGCACGTTTTTGTTCGTCTTGCGTCATGATGTTATTTGTAAAGAAAGTAACGTTTACCAGAATAACCTTATCCGGCGGTTTTAACAATGCAGCGGAATGTCTGGCAGCCTGGTGAAACTGAAGATTTAAAGGAAATCGGCTGCAAAGCATCTGGCCAGCAAACATTGCGCTGCTTCCGCGCACAAAGGGCAATAGACCAGGTTTTGGCCTCGGAAATCGTCAATTTTTTCACCCCCGGGTCACCTTTTCTCTTCAATTCTTCGCGCCCGACAGGCTGCTGGAGCGGCTTCCGCCATGCTAAAATCCCTAATCGCCGATTCGCAAGCACTTTGCAAAAATGTACGCTTCATGAAAAACAATTATCTCGAAAAAATTCTCACTGCCCGGGTTTATGACGTAGCGGTAGAAAGCCCCTTGGAGTTCGCATCGAATCTGTCCGCACGCATACACAATCGGCTATTGCTGAAGCGCGAGGATATGCAGCCGGTATTTTCATTCAAAGTGCGGGGAGCCTACAACAAGATGGTCAGGCTTTCTCCGGCCATTCTCAAGCGTGGGGTTGTGACGGCTTCCGCCGGGAATCATGCGCAGGGAGTAGCGCTCGCGGCGCAAAGACTTCATTGCCGCGCCACGATCGTGATGCCGGTTACTACCCCGCAAATCAAGAAGCAGGCGGTTGAAGCCCGTGGCGCAACTGTCGTGACCCACGGGGATTCTTACGATGAGGCCTATGCCTGCGCACTGAAATTGGCGAAAGAGGAGCAGGCCACATTTGTGCATCCCTACGATGATCCCGATGTCATCGCGGGGCAGGGTACCATTGGAATGGAAATTCTGCGTCAGCATACTGGCGCTCTCCACGCCATATTCGCGCCGGTGGGGGGCGGCGGTTTGATTTCGGGTGTCGCCGCTTACGTAAAAAGGCTTTATCCGGAAATCAAAATAATTGGAGTCGAACCCGTCGATGCCGATTCCATGTACCAGTCGCTTCGCAAAGGACGCCGGATCAAACTCGCACAAGCGGGATTATTTGCGGATGGCGTGGCGGTAAAGCAGGTGGGAGTGGAAACCTTTCGCTTGTGCCGTGAATTGGTGGATGAAATCATACTGGTAGATACCGACGCTATCTGTGCTGCCATCAAGGATGTGTTCGAGGATACCCGCGCCATCCTGGAGCCCTCGGGGGCGCTTTCGGTCGCTGGTGCGAAGGTTTATGCCATGAGGGAAAATATCCGGGACGAAAACTTGATTGCCATCGCTTCCGGCGCCAACATGAATTTTGACCGACTGCGTCATATTTCCGAACGGGCGGAGCTGGGCGAGCAGCGAGAAGCGGTAATGGCGGTTACTATCCCTGAGGAGCCTGGTAGTTTCAAGAAATTCTGCGCCATGCTGGGAACGAAAAGCATTACTGAATTTAACTACCGCTATGCCGACCCGAAAGAAGCACACGTATTCGTCGCCGTGTCGGTCCGCAATCGTGGCGAAGCGGAAAAGCTGATCAAGAGTCTGGAAAGAAGCGGGCTGCATACTGAGGATCTAACCGACAATGAAATGGCAAAACTACATATACGTCATCTTGTGGGAGGACGTGCGCATGACGTAAAAAATGAACTCCTTTATCGCTTTGAGTTTCCCGATCGCCCCGGTTCGCTGATGAAATTTCTCAACAGCATGAGCCATCACTGGAATATCAGCCTGTTCCACTACCGCAACCATGGGGCCGACTATGGTCGGGCATTGGTCGGCATGGAGGTGCCCCCTGAAGAGAAAATCGAATTCAAGGCGTTTTTAAGCCAGTTTGGCAACCATTACTGGGACGAAAGCGGCAATCCCGCATATAAATTGTTCCTGGGATAGCTGTCGATTTGAGATTCCTTACCGGGCTTGCATTGACTCAAAGGCATATTTGACATGGAGGGAATACCTCGGCAAAGCCAGGCTCCCGCTTCCGCATGTCCATTACCGGATACCGTTTCTTCTCAATGAATTTCGAATGGCCGGGCCCAGGCTGCATACACGCTTTATAATTCCGGCTCTGCATAAATGGAGCGACGAATGTCAGAACATAGAAACCAGGTAGTAATACTTGCTGTCGCAGGCATTCTGCTATTGACCATTCTGCCTTCAAGCGAAACGCATGCTAACAACTTAATAAGGTTATTCAAGGACAGCGGCATGGAGTTCGGCGGCTGGATCAACGGTGGAGCGACTTACAATGCGAATAATCCCTCCAATGGATACAACGGTACCGTTACTTTTGCTGATCGTTCCGGCGAATTTCAACTGAATCAGTTCAATATGTTTATACAGCGAGCTGTACCGTCGGAAGGCAAAGCATGGGACTTGGGTGGCCGTTTCGATTTTCTGTTCGGTACGGACGCCATCTATACGCAGGCTTTTGGCATTTCGGCGTTTGACGAGAACACCGGACAACCTTCGGATAGGGGCAATTGGGATCTCAACTTGTGCTGTAATTCGACTCGCACCTACGGTATCGCGCTTCCGCAGGCTTATTTGGAAGCATACGTGCCGGTGGGTAATGGCCTCAATATCAAGGCCGGCCATTTTTATACGCCGCTCGGTTATGAGACGGTTCCCGCTCCCGATAATTTCTTCTATACGCGCGCCTACGCATTAAATAGCGGTGAACCATTTACCCATACCGGCTTGCTGGGTAACTACACGGTCAACACCAATTGGTCCGTCCTGGGCGCCGCAACCACCGGCAGCGCTACCGGCGGGTGGGATGGCGGTTTCGATAAACAGCTGGATAACTGGGGCGGCTTAGCCGGTATGATCTGGACCAGTGACGATAGAAGGACATCGGCCACTATCGGCGGAACGTATGGCCAGTCGGCGACAAATGACCCTTGGATCATGTACAGCGTTGTTCTGCAGCATCGGATCACGCCCAGAACCCATATGGTCGTGCACCACAATCACGGTTGGGCAGGGAGCATTAATCTGCCGGGAGGCATCAAGAATGCCGAATGGTATAGCATCAACACGCACTTGACCTATGACCTTCTTAATGATCTGTCCATCGGCATTCGCGCTGAACGGTTCAACGATAGGGACGGGTGGCGCGTATTCTCGCCCTACCGGATACTTTCCGCGCTTAATAATAGAGGGGTTAGCTATGCCGGCAACATTCCCTTTATTGGAGCGCCGGCTGATTATTACGCAGTCACTGTGGGGATGAACTGGAAACCTGCGAAAAGGCTGAAAATTAACTGGAAACCGATGGAGAAGCTGAATATCAGGCCAAATATCCGCTATGACCGGGCGGACGGGATTGGCGTCGCGTTTCGGCCGTTTGACGGCAGGAAAGATCAATTCCTGTTCTCGCTGGATGCTACCATTCCCTTCTGATTCGATAATCGATGACCCGCACTCGCCACGTTACCGTTCATTAACTTCATGATTCGTCCAAGGCCCATATCTCTGGTAACCGGGGAGACCCGCAAATGACATTCGCGTCAAGTTGCGGAAACCGGATGATATTCGCCATCGCATTCGGCCTGTTATCGGTTGTTATGAATTCATGCAACGCTCATGCGAGTAACCTGATAAATTTTTTTAGGGACAATGGCATAAAGGCCGGGGGCTGGATCAATGCCGGGGCGACTTACAATCCGAATTATCCGGCCAATGGATACAACGGACCCGTCACTTTCGCTGATCGCGCCAATCGATTTCAGCTAAACCAGTTCAATGTCTATATTCAGCGCACGGTGGTGACCGAGGGCAAATCACTGGACTTTGGCGGCCGCTTTGATTTTATGTTCGGTACCGACGCCATCTATACCCAGGCTTTCGGTGTCCCTCCTTTTGATGTGAATTCAGGGCAGCCGTTGAACAGGGGAAATTGGGATCTGGATCTATGCTGTGCTTCCACACGCACCTATGGAATCGCACTCCCGCAAGCTTATGTGGAAGCATACCTTCCGGTTGGTAATGGACTGAACCTCAAGGCCGGCCATTTTTACTCGCCAACTGGTTATGAGACTGTTCCGGCTCCCGATAACTTTTTTTATACCCATGCCTATACCTTTAATAATGGCGAACCCTTTACCCATACGGGGCTGATGGGAAACTATCCTCTCAACAAGAATTGGTCGCTTATGGGCGGTGCAACCACCGGCAGCGCTACCGGCGGCTGGGATGGCGGTTTTGATAGACAGTTGGGTAACTGGGGGGGGTTGGGCGGAATTACCTGGACCAGCGACGATATGAGAAGCTCGATTAACGTCACCGGTACCTATAGCGAGACCTCTGCACGCAGCAGGGAGCCCTGGGGTATGTTCAGCGTAGTGCTGCAACACAGAATCACTCCCAAAACGCACCTTGTTGTCCACCATACCCACGGTTATGCGGGGGGTGTGTTGTTGAACGGCGTGAATCAGAATGCCGAGTGGTATGGCATCAATACGCATTTGTATTATGACCTCCTGGAAGATCTATCCATCGGTGTCCGTGGGGAGTGGTTTCGCGATAGGGACGGTTTTCGAGTTCCCTCGCCATTCCGGGTTGTTGCCGCCACCGACAATAGAGGACACAGCTTTGCGGGTAATTTCGCGCCGACCTTCGCCCCTGCTGATTATTACGCAGTCACACTGGGCATGAACTGGAAACCAGCAAAAAGGCTGAAGGTTGACTGGAAGCCAATGCAAAAGCTGAATATTCGTCCAAATATTCGTTATGACAGAGCGGATGGCATCGATCAGGCATATCGGCCTTTCGATAGCAGAAAAGATCAAGTCCTGTTTTCCCTTGATGCAACGATCCCTTTCTAATCTCAACCGGTCAGCAAGCTGTACAGAGGCCATTTTAAGCATGAACTGTGCTGAACCGAGCATCAAATGAAAAGCGCGACTTCCCGGTTCTCGCGATACTGGACACAACGGCTTTCCTGAAGCTTCTCCTGCCTCGGCGATTTCGAGAGAACGCTGCCGAAGCATTTCTATAGAAGCTTGGCCAGCTATTGGCCATCTTGCGCGGCATAACTACCTTGCGCCGCTTCCAATGCCATTTGCCGGTGGGCGGCTGCTTCTTTTATATTAGCCTGCGCGCTTTCCTCGTATTTGCGCGCCAAAGCCCAGGTGCGTGATTTTCGGTCCTCGGCTTGCCGACCGTAGAGATAGCCTTTTTCCTCGTAGTGCTCAAGCAATTTTCTTTGCTCCTCAGCCTTTGTTTGCATCTCCCTGGCGGCGCCTTCGAAATATTTCGTCAAGGCATCATGATCGCTGCGGGTTCTGGCGTTCTGAACGGCTTTACGAATATTTGTGTTCTGGACAGCTTCAAGAGGAGTCAGTTGCGCGCAAGCGGCCAATAAACCGAGGGATAAAGCTGCGAAAAGCGTCCTTGTTTCCATAACGGCATCTCCATGAAACCAGGTAAATCGACAGTAAAGGAAGGTGGCGAGGTTGCGAGTCACGTTTATCCGAACTATATTCAACTAATAACACTTTGTCAAGTTAGTTATGTTATAAGTATTTTATATGTTTTCGACTGAGGTTTTGTTGTATTCTATTATTTATAAAGCGTCATAATTTTTTCAGCATAAAATGCAGGTAGGCGTAAGGCTGACGATTGACATGATGGGTGAACGGCAGAAACAATTGCTCAAGCTACTGCGGGGAAGCAAGGCTGGGCTGAGTGTGGATGAGCTTTCGAAAGGACTCGAGATCACGCGCAACGCGGTGCGGCAACACCTTGCCTCGCTGGAGGTGGCGGGATTGGTCGCAGCCGGAGCCACGCGCCCCTCGGGGGGAGGACGTCCACAGCAGCTCTATATGTTAACCGAGCTTGCCAAAGAGATGTCGCCGCGGCAGTATTCCTGGCTTGCGCAATTAGTATTGGCCTCGGTCCAGCGGGAAGAAGGTGCCGCAAACATAGGCAAGCGCATGAGCGAGATCGGTGCGAACGTAGCCCATCAGATACGCAGCCAATACCCTGGCCTGACTACGCATCAGGAGAAGGTCGAGAAGCTTGCCGAGGTCATGGACCAGCTCGGGTACCATGCAAGGAATGCAACATTGCCTGGGGGCGAGGCGGTAATTGAAGCCGATAACTGCGTATTCCACAGCATGGCAAAAAAAGACCTAGAGATCTGTCATCTTGACCGGGGATTGATGGAAACCTTTACCGACAGCAAGGTCGAACAAAATGAGTGCATGGCTCGCGGCGGAGATGTGTGCCGCTTCAAACTCAAGGCAAACGAGGAATAATCCGCCGGATCAGTTTCCTCTGTCGCCGCAATTCTTCGTTATTCAGCATTTCGCACAGATACCCGGTCCCTCCGAATTGCGATAGCGGCTATCTTGCAGCCGTAGTCATCGTCCATGGAAAGAAAAAATCGGTGTTTTGATAGATGTTGCGCGAGATCAATTCGCGCAACATGACAGGTATCATCACGCCATTCCTTGTGTTACAACGATTTGTTACGGGATGACGCCTTCGTTCACGAATTAATCCTCGTAAATCAAATAATTTCACAAATTCCTCACAAATACATTACAGTTTATTCACATATGGCGTGATACGTTTCGAAACGTAATACCATTCCATTTGTAGTGTTTTTACCTGGGGGGGAAATCAATATGACATACCTGCCAAAATGCAGAGGCCAGGTAATATTCGCCTTGATGGGTAGTCTGTTAGCGGCGACGCAGGTAGCTAATGTCCATGCCAATACCTATGCTAACACTATGGCGGATTTCTTTAAAAATAGTGGTATCAGAGTGGGGGGCTGGATCAACGGCGGCGCGACCTTCAATCCAAGCCACATCGATGGGTTCAATGGTCCAGTTACTTTCAACGATCAAGCCAATCGATTTCAGCTGAATCAATTTAATGTATTTATAGAGCGTCCTGTCGTAGCTACGGGCAGCCAATGGGATTTCGGGGGGCGTTTTGATTTCCTGTTTGGTACGGACGCCATTTTTACCCAGGCTTATGGTGTTCCCGCATTCGATGTGAATTCCGGGCAACCGTTGAACAGAAGCGATTGGGATCTTGACTTGTGCTGTGCCTCGACGCGTTATTACGGCATCGCACTCCCACAGGCATATGGAGAGGTTTATGTGCCGGTCGGTAATGGCTTGAACGTCAAGGTTGGTCATTTCTATACGCCCATCGGTTACGAGTCGGTTCCGGCGCCCAACAATTTCTTCTACTCGCATGCCTACACGATGCAGTATGGCGAACCCTTTACCCATACCGGTGCATTGGGGAACTACACGGTCAACAAGAACTGGTCGCTGATGGGAGGAACCACGACGGGTAGTGCCACCGGCGGCTGGGATGGAGGTTTTAACAGGCAATATGGTAACTGGGGCGGTATTGCCGGCATTACCTGGACAAGTGACGACATGGGAACCTCAGCCAATCTGGCCGGGACTTACGCCGAGACCTCCACGCGAAGCAATGAGCCTTGGGGAATGTATAGTCTCGTGCTCAAACACAGAATTACTCCCAAAATGAATTTTGTTTTTCAACACGACCATGGCTATGCCGGAGGGGTGTTACTGAACGGCGTGATCCAGAATGCCGAATGGTATGGCATCAACACGCACACCTATTATGACATCACGCCCGATCTATCGATAGGCGTGCGTGCCGAGTGGTTCCGCGACAGAGACGGCTTCCGTGTCTTTTCCCCTGGCCGTGTGGCTGCCGCCACCAACAACCAGGGATTCAGTTATGCTCTGGGACCGGGCCGCCTCGGCAATAGCACGAGTTTGCCCGCTGATTATTACGCGGTCACGCTGGGCATGAACTGGAAGGCGGCAAAGACATTGAAGCTTGACTGGAAGGCGATGAAACAGTTCAATGTTCGTCCAAACGTTCGGTACGACGCCGCGGATGGCTTGCATAACGTCGATTATCGGCCTTTCGGCGGGCATAAAGACCAGGTTGTCTTATCCCTCGATTTCATGTTGCCGTTCTGATGCGACGATCAAAATCCGGTGCGGGTACCTGTTGCGAGCATGTGCCACGCCGGGTTTCACGATAATCGCAAGTTCATTCTCACGTGAGGGATGCCAGCATCCATGAACTCTTCCCCCGTGATCTGGAAGCCGAATTTGGCGTAAAACGGCACAGCGTGCAGCTGTGCGCTCAAAGTTATCTGATGAATCTGCCTTTTCCTTGCTTCCTCAAGCAAGCGTAGGAGCAACGCGCCCCCCACATCTCTGCCTCGCCATTCCTTAAGCACCGCCATGCGCCCGATAACACCTTCCGGTAGCAACCGGGCTGTGGCAATGGGGTTGTCCACTAGATCGATCGCAAGCAAGTGCAGGGCCCTTGCATCACACTCATCCCATTCCAATTCGACCGGGACATGCTGTTCGCAAATAAACACCGCTTCGCGCACCATACGTAGTGCCAGGTGATCATCTTGCCAACTTGCCGTGCGAATCGTGTAGGAATTCATACGCTTCACGCATACGGCGGAACGACAGCGCCAACCTTGCAAAAACGGTAACCGGGCTCAAAGGAACAACTCACAGGGAGATGACAAGCAATGATTGAGATAAGAGGAGTAATCCTGCATGGCATTCGCTCTGGTTTACAGAAGTCGCAACAGGTACCGTCCGATTCTCGATGAGAGGCTAGTTTGATGATAACCGTCTCAACTGTTATTCAAAGGGATGCCGCAGCACAATGGTTTCTTCCCGGTCCGGTCCGGTTGATATCATGTCTATCGGTACTTCGCAGACTTCTTCCATCCGTTTCAGATAATTTTGTGCCGCCGCGGGTAATTGTTCAAAATTCTTGATTCCTACGGTGCTGCCTGTCCATCCAGGCATTTCCTCGTAAACCGGTTCGCAATAAGCCAGTTCGTCCGCGCCCACCGGTAAAATACTGCTGAACTTCTCTCCCTCCCCGTTGCCGATCAATTTGTAGCCCACACCAAGACGTAGAGCCTCGACACCGTCCAGTACGTCCAGTTTCGTGACACACAGGCCCGATACGCCATTGATCTGGATAGAGCGCTTTAATGCGGCGGCATCGAACCACCCGCAACGGCGCGGCCGCCCCGTCGTTGCGCCAAATTCCTTTCCGCGTTTCGCCAAATGCCTACCCACGTCGTTGTCCAGCTCGGTAGGAAAAGGTCCGGCGCCAACCCGTGTGGTGTATGCCTTGGTGATGCCCAATACGTAATGCAGCATCTGCGGACCAACCCCGCTTCCGGTTGTCGCCGCCCCGGCAATGCAATTGCTCGACGTAACAAAAGGATAAGTACCATGATCGATATCAAGCAACGTTCCCTGCGCACCTTCAAATAGCAGGTTGCTGCCGATCTTGTTGGCTTCGAACAAAAGCCGCGGTACATCCGCCATCATGGGTTTGATGCGCCCCGCCAAGGCGAGGGTGTGATCCATCGTTTGCTGAAAATCCACGATGGGCGCATGAAAATAATTTTTCAGCACGAAATTATGATAGTCCAGCATCTCACCGAGTTTGGCGGCGAAGCGGTCCCGATGAAACAAATCCTGGATGCGCACCGCACGGCGCGCCACCTTGTCCTCATAAGCGGGGCCAATGCCACGTCCCGTGGTGCCAATCTTGTCTGCCCCTCTTGCTGTTTCCCGGGCGCTATCGAGCGCGCTGTGGCAGGGTAGTATCAGTGGGCAAGCTTCACTTATGCGGAGCCTTTTTTGCACATCGACTCCTGCTTGCTCCAGCATATCGACTTCGTCCAGCAATGCCTGTGGAGAGACCACAACGCCGTTGCCAATATAGCAGGCAACATCGTCACGCAGAATTCCGGAAGGAATGAGATGCAGCACGGTCTGCTTGCCGGCAATGACCAACGTATGGCCCGCGTTATGCCCACCCTGGAAGCGGACTACTCCTTGAGCATGGTCCGTAAGCCAATCCACGATCTTGCCTTTGCCCTCATCGCCCCACTGAGTGCCGATGACGACCACGTTTTTAGTCATGTCTATTGATCATTAAAATTAATCGCCGCTGAATGTGAAAGATGCGGGGAAAAGTAGGTGCCTTGTGAAGCTTTCGGAATTCCGCAGTGTTGCAATTCAAGTTAAATCTGTACTATTGCCCAAATCTTGTCTTGCAACACCAACCTTCTGTCACAATTGAACATATTCTGCTTACCTCCATTCCCCGGCAATTCCACGACGACAATCTGCCCTTCATTGCGGAGCTGCTCAATTGTCTTTTCAAGCATCGTGTCACCGTTGGCGTAAGGTGCCAGGATTCCCTTGGGATAGAGATCGGCTTGCACTAATCCCGATAATTCCCGCAAATCCATACTGAAGCCTGTGGCAGGGCGGGCCCTTCCGAACGCCTTACCGATCTCGTCATAGCGCCCGCCGAGCGCGATAGCGTTGGGGCATCTGGCGGCATAAGCAGCGAATACCATGCCGCTGTGGTAGTGATAACCGCGCAGGTCGGCCAGATCAAACGCGAGCGAATCCACCAGGGGCCCCAGTTTCGTCCCCACCGCTTCCAGTTCGTCCAGCGCTGTTCTGATTTCGGGATAATCCGGCAGGGACTTACGCGCAAGGGCCAATATAGTACTGTCTCCATATAGATCGGGCAACAGCAGCAATGCTTGCCGCGCGCGCATATCGACGCGTTTACTCAATCCGGTGCAGAGCTTCTCCAATCCGCGATTATCCTTGGCCTGCAAAACGCTGAATAATTCCGTTTCCAGTTCTACCGGAATTCCCGCACCTCTGACCAGGCCACGGAATACAGTGACATGGCCGAGATCGAGATGAATTTTATCTATCCCGGCTATCGCCAGAGATTGCAGCATGAGCCGCTGGACCTCCAGATCGCTCTCCAGTCCGGCATGACCGTACAATTCCGCGCCAATCTGGAGTGGCTCGCGGGTACGGGTCAATCCCGATGGCAAGGTATGCAATACGCTCCCCGCATAACAAAGCCGGGTAATTCCCTTGCGGTTGAGCAAGTGCGCGTCGATACGCGCGGTCTGCGGTGTCATATCTGCGCGCAGCCCCATCATCCGGCCGCTCAATTGATCCACCACCTTGAACATCCTCAGGTCCGTATCACCACCGCTGCCTGAGAGCAATGACTCCACAAATTCCAATAGAGGCGGACCGACCAGCTCATAGCCGTGCACCAATAGCCAGTCCATAATTCGCCGGCGCATCATTTCAATGCGCAGCGCCTCAGCGGGCAGGATATCCTCAACGTATTCAGGAAGAATCCACTCACGCATGTTTTATGATCCGCTACATCAGAAGAGAAGTGGGTGATGTGGAGCAAGTCCAACCAGCTGCTAATTGACGAGATAAAGCAGCAACAATCCTGCCAGCATAGAGGTCAGACCGATGAAGCGTATCTGGCCGTCCCCAGCTTCGGTCAGCTTCCTGAAAGTCTCGCGCCAAACACCGGGTATCAGGAACGGAAGAAGCCCTTCTATCACCAGCATCAGGGCAAACGCAATTAACAAAGTGTCCCACATATCGACACAACCTCGGCAGGCATCCCGATAAATTCACAGCGCGATGTGAACGCTTTTGCGGGCTGGGAACACCAAAGACATAGTAGAACAACAATATAGGATTACATGTGTCGTGATTTGTGAAGCGAACCTGTTCGAGCAAGTAAACCCGTGTTGGCAAATCCACCTATGGAATTGAACCCGATATCTATTTCGCGCTCCGCCCCGGAGTCTTCAAATACTTGAAAAATTCCGAAGTAGGCTCTAAAACCATCATGTCGCCCTTGTTTTTGAAGCTCTGCTTATAGGCTTCCAGGCTGCGGTAAAAAGAATAGAATTCGGGATTCGGCTGGAAAGCGCTGGCATAGATCGCGGAAGCCTTGGCATCCCCCTCGCCTTTTACCTCCTGGGCCTGCCGATAAGCTTCCGCAAGGATGACTTCACGTTGCCGGTCAGCATCGGCACGAATTTTTTCCGACTCCGCCGCCCCGGTAGAGCGCAATTCATTGGCCACGCGTTTCCGCTCCGCCTCCATCCTGCGGTAAACCGATTCGCTCACTTCTTGCGGCAGGTCCACCCGCTTCAGGCGAACGTCCACGACTTCCACTCCTATCTTACGCGCATCCGCATCGGCCTTCTGACGCATGATTTCCATGATTTTGTCGCGTTCCCCGGAAACCACGTCATGTACCGTTCGATTGCCGAATTCGTCGCGCAAGCTGGAGTTCACAGTTTGTGACAGCCGGGTCTGCGCGAGCATTTCGTCTCCACGGACGCTGACATAATATTGCTTGACGTCGATAATGCGCCACTTCACGAACAAATCCACCAGCACGTTCTTTTTTTCCGAAGTGATGAAACGTTCCGGCTCCGCTGTGTCCATAGTGAGGATACGCGAATCAAAATAGCGAACGTTCTGTGCCACCGGTATCTTGAAATAAAGACCGGGCGCAGTTTTTACGTCGATTACCTCACCCAGTTGAAACAAGATCGCTTGCTGGCGTTGATCCACGATATACAGCGATGAGCCAGCAAGAAGAAACAGGGCGATAACGATGCCCAATATCGTTGAGGTATAGTTTTTCACTTATCTTGTCTCCCGTTCACGACCACGAAATGCCTCTCGGGTACGAGCAGCGTCAGGTACCACCTCTGATGCGGCCGGGGGAAGCACATCGGGGGTCAGCGTGGATGGCGATGAAGATCCGCTGGTTTGTATTAGCTTATCCAGCGGCAGATAAAGTAAATTGTTGCCGCCTTTCTGATCCACGAGTATTTTGCTGGTGCTGGAAAGCACTTGTTGCATCATATCCAGATAAAGACGATCACGCGTTACAACAGGCGCCTTGTTATACTCGACGAGAACCTGCTTAAAGCGACTGGCATCACCCTCAGAGCTGGCAACTACCCGCTGTTTATATCCCTCAGCTTCTTCCAGAAGACGCGCGGCGTTACCCTTGGCTCTCGGAATGACGTCGTTAGCGTAAGCCTGGCCTTCGTTCTTTTGCCGTTCTCTATCCTGGCCCGCCTTGACCGCATCGTCGAACGCGGCCTGCACCTGCTCCGGCGGCTGCGCATTCTGCATCGTCACTTTGCTGATGGCAATCCCTATTTCGTAACGATCGAGAATTGACTGCATCAGCTGGGTGGCCTTCGCCGCCACTTGCTCACGCCCTTCGTAGAGCACGAAATCCATCTTGCTTTTACCGATTACTTCACGAATGGCGGTTTCCGCCGCCTGTAGTACCGCATTTTCCGGTTCGCGATTATTGAACAGGAATGCCTCGGGATCCTTGAGGATGTATTGCACGGCAAACTGGATATCAACGATATTTTCGTCGTCGGTCAATATCAGCGATTCCTTCAATACTTTGCTTCTCACATTGTTGCGGTAGCCGATTTCCACGGTGCGTACCTGGCTTACGTTAACGGCTTCCACCGTTTCAACCGGGTACGGCAAGTGCCAGCGCAAGCCCGCCTGAGTGGTTTCGACATATTTTCCGAAACGCAGTACAACACCTCGCTGGCCTTCGTTGACAATGTAAAATCCGCTCGATATCCATAGAAGCAAAAGCAGTCCGGCAAGCAAACCAACGCTGCCCGCATACCTCTTGGGACTTCCGCCGCCGGGTCCTTCGCCACCACCCGATCCGTTACCACCACCGCCTTTACGTTTAAAAAGGTTATTCAGTTTCTTGTTAAAGTTGCGCCATAACTGATCCAAATCAGGTGGACCGGAATTGCCTTTTTTTCTTCCCCACTGAGGATCGTTTAATCCCATGATGATTCCTATTCTCTGTTATATAGATACAACCATCAAACGGCATGGTCAAAACTCCGTATTTCAGCTAATGGAAATACAGATAAATACAAATCGTATTGTTTGCTCAATAGTTAAGAGTTAAGAGTTAAGAGTGGCGTATCTGCCAACAAGGTTTCCGATTTCCGGGGAGCTCGCACGCCGTTGCAAGGCACACTCTTCCATTGCTTCGGATAAGGATAGCTTAATAAGCTCCAGCCCCTCGCCGGTTTTTGCGCTCAAGCGAATTTGCGTAATTCTACCATACTCGTCCCGCCCATAGCCCGCCGCGGCTGGCGATAAATCGATTAGATCTATCTTGTTTAACAGCAGTATTTGAGGAATTGAGTCGGCGCCGATCTCCTTCAGTACCTTGTTTACTTCGTCGATTTGCGCGTGCCGGTTAGGACTACCCGCATCCACCACATGGAGTAATAAATCAGCCTGCACCGTTTCTTCCAGCGTGGCGCGGAACGCGGCAACGAGTGTATGGGGCAAGTCGCGAATGAAACCCACCGTATCGGAAATAACGATCGGTCCGTGTTCTGGAATAAACAATTTCCGGGTGGTGGCGTCAAGGGTAGCGAATAACTGATCGGCGACGTAGGCGTGGGCGCGGGTAAGACGGTTAAACAGAGTGGATTTACCGGCGTTGGTGTAACCGACAATGGAAACCGACATCACCTCGGCACGCTGCCGGGAACGGCGTTGCACATCGCGCTGAGATTGGAATTTAGCGAGTTTTTCCTTAAGCAGTTTAACCCGTTTTCCGAGCAACCGCCGGTCCGTTTCCAGTTGGGTCTCGCCGGGACCGCGCAAACCGATACCGCCCTTTTGCCGCTCCAGATGAGTCCATCCGCGTACAAGGCGGGTGGCGAGATGTTCAAGTTGCGCCAACTCTACCTGCAACTTGCCTTCATGGCTTTTGGCGCGCTGGGCAAAAATATCCAGTATGAGGCTGGTGCGATCTATCACACGCTGCCCGAGACGTTGCTCCAGATTACGTTGCTGCGCGGGCGAGAGATCATGATTGAAAATCACCAGCGAGGCGCCAGTTTGTTCCAATGCCAACATGATTTCGTTCACCTTCCCGCTACCGGCGAAGGTGGCGGGATCAGGCCGAGAGCGCTTTCCCGTGATCACGGTGGAAACCGCAAGCGCATCGCTTGCCGCTAATTGCCGTAGTTCTTCCAGATTTTCAGCGTAATCGCCGTCTCCAAAATCAAGACCGACCAGCACAGCAGTGCTAGCGTGGGACGCGTCATCAGCGGGGCGATCAAGCATCAGGAAGGGCAGGTGCCTCAAATGGAATAGTAACCGCCCTTGCGGGAACCACGGTGGAGATCGCGTGCTTATATACCATCTGCGTGACGGTGTTCTTCAGCAGCACCACATACTGGTCAAAAGAGTCGATATGTCCTTGCAGCTTGATACCATTTACCAGATAAATCGATACTGGGATATGCTCCTTCCGCAATGTGTTCAGAAACGGGTCTTGTAACAATTGCCCTTTTGCGCTCATGGGGGACTCCATATTTTAATTATTCAAGAGATAACTCTACTTGATTTTCAGGAGTAAATCCATATTCTTGGGGTGGAACTCGGAATTGGCGACTTTCTCCAAATCCGGGCAGACCGGCAAGCAATAATTCGCTCAACGTGAATCGTCCAGAATTGAATAGGCTGAACAAAAAAACGGCAAGGAGGGATGTCCGCTGCCTTTACAAGGCAATCCGGTACCGTCGTGCTTGGCTTGAGCCTGGTTGGAGGGAACGCTGAAATTGTCTGCTGCGTAAATTGCCCAAGCTGTCAATTCGCAGCTTGGGCAATTTTGGAGAAATAATTGAAAATTAATCAGGTATGACTATGATGGCAGTTGCAGTTAGCCAAACGGCTTGGGTCTTGGCGTTTCGTTGGTTGAAGGGGGCAGGACAGGTAACGTGAACTGCGGCTGCTTACCGGTCAGTGTCTTTAAAAACGCGACGATTTTGGCATTTTCTTCCTTGGTGAACTTGTGGCCCAACTGTAGCCGTCCCATCGTATTCACCGCTTCTTCAAGGGTTGCGGCGGCGCCATCATGAAAATAGGGATACGTTAGTTCCACGTTTCGAAGGGTAGGCACTTTAAACATAAAGCGGTCGGCATCCTTGCCAGTTACTCCGAATCGACCTTCCGCCTTGCTCGCCGTTTTGTAGGGCTCATGCACGCCAAACTTTTGGAACGAGGCACCTCCCACGGCAGCGCCATTGTGGCAACTCGTGCATCCGACCTCCTTGAATAACTTGTAACCCTCTACCTCGGTCTGGTTCAGTGCTTGCTTGTCGCCCTTGAGCCACTTGTCGAAACGAGAATCGGGCGTCACCAAAGTTTCTTCGAAGGCGGCAATTGCGTCGGTAACCATATCGATATTGATTTGGTCAGAGCCGAACAATTGCTTGAAGCGGGCTCGATACTGGGGAATGGAGCGCAGTACGTCCACTGCCAGCTCGTGGGTGAAGGCCATCTCTCCGGGATTCGCAATGGGTCCCCCCGCCTGCTCTTTCAGATTCTTGGCACGGCCATCCCAGAACTGCGCCAGATTCATGCTGGAATTCAATACAGTCGGCGAGTTGATCGGGCCCTGTTGCCAGTTGTGACCGACCGACGTTTGCAGATTGTCCGTACCGCCCATGCTCAGATTGTGGCAGGAGTTGCAAGAAATGAAACCAGACTTCGATAGGCGCGGATCGAAAAAGAGCATTTTGCCCAGCTCTACCATGTTTTCATTCTTTGGTTTGGCGGCCTCAATCGGCTGGATGGGCTCATCGGCAGCAGACACGGCAGCTGGGGCGGCAATAGTTCCAATGGATAGCAGCGATATAATTAGTGCCCGCATTATCATCGGTAATCTCCTAAAAACGCGGCTGTAGTGGCGCAGCCGATTACGCCTACAAATATCCGTAAAGGGCACCTCTTCTTCGTGAGAGTACCTCTTATCCTATCTCATCCTACCTCTGAGAAATCCAGAACCAGGACAAGCTCATTTATTCACTCGTTTCTCAATTGGGGACGAGAATAAAAAATTGGGGACGAGAATAAAAAATTGACAGAGTGCGACCAATCCATTTGATATGAAGGGAGCAATTTTTTGGCATAGCAATAAGCGGATACCGTGACTCCAGACTTCTAAAGGCGCCCATGGATCCTTAACAGCCAGGATGTCTTTCGCGCGCCATGGCCGCGCAAAAGACTTGTTCACTGATTTACTCGCCCTGCTTGGCCGGCCCAATCGCAGCCTGCTCCCCGGAAGAGCGGTTTGATATCCCGTAACCGTTGCCATCGAAGGGAGCGCGGTTGAGCAACCTTGCCAGTTCAGTCAGAGCTTGCTGATAGACCTGGCGTTTGAATTCGACCACAGATTCTAATTCCACCCAATACTGGTTCCAGCGCCAGGCGTCGAACTCCGGGCGTACGCTTGTTCGTAGCGATACATCGCAATCGCGCCCGACCAGGCGCAACAGATACCAGATTTGCTTTTGCCCTTTGTAGTTTCCCCGCCAGTCGCGTCTTATCCATTGATCCGGTACTTCATAGCGCAACCAGTCTCGTGTACGCCCGATGATTTCGACATGCTTGGGATGCAGACCGACTTCTTCCGTCAATTCGCGATACATCGCCTGTTCCGGACTCTCGCCCGGCTTGATGCCACCTTGCGGAAATTGCCAGGAATCCTGCTTGATGCGTTTGCCCCAGAAAACCTCGTTCTTCGAGTTCAGCAGAATAATACCGACATTTGAGCGATATCCGTTACGGTCGATCATGCAATTCACCCGTTTGATCCGTCACAAGAGGACAGATTTTTTCATATTTTATCCCAGATTGAAAGCTGTCACGAGATTAATAAAAGCCTCCATTCTTGTACCACTTCAAGACACATAGTTTAGCGCAGTTTGGTTTTGTACAAGCATCCATCTTCAGCAAGGCTACCGCATGAATTCACCCATATAACATTCAGGCGCAGGTAGGGTATCTGCAGCTTTCAGGGTAGAATTATTGTAATTCAATTGCGACAGCGGAACGGTACAACATGCGCGTATCAAGCTTCTTTATTTCCACCCTCAAGGAGGCGCCCGCCGAAGCGGAATTGGCGAGCCATAAGTTGATGTTACGTGCTGGTCTCATAAAGCGCCTCGGAAGCGGCCTTTATACCTGGATGCCGCTGGGTTTAAGAGTTCTGCGCAAGGTTGAGAATATCGTGCGGGAGGAAATGGATAAGAGCGGCGCCGTAGAGATCCTGATGCCTGCGGTGCAGCCCGCCGAATTATGGCAGGAAAGCGGGCGCTGGGATGTGTTTGGCCCGCAGATGTTGAAAATCAAGGATAGGCATCAGCGCGATTTTTGCTTCGGTCCTACCCATGAAGAAGTCATTACCGATATTGCGCGGCGAGAAATCAAAAGCTACCGGCAATTGCCACTTACTTTTTATCAGATTCAAACCAAATTCCGTGATGAGATCCGGCCCCGCTTCGGCGTCATGCGGGCGCGGGAGTTCGTAATGAAGGACGGCTATTCATTCCATGCGGGAATTGAGAGCCTGGAGAAAACTTATCGGACAATGTATGACACCTACTGCCGGATATTCACCCGCCTGGGGTTGAGATTTCGTGCGGTAACGGCGGATACCGGAGCAATAGGCGGCAGCGGTTCGCACGAGTTTCATGTTCTGGCAGATTCCGGCGAGGACGCCATCGTTTTCTGCCCGGATTCGGATTACGCCGCCAACATCGAAATGGCCGAATCGCTGCAATCAATACAGGCGCGCTCAGTGGCTGATGGCGTAATGCGAAAAGTTGAAACGGCGGGCGCCAGGACCTGTCAGGAGGTCGCGGCGGTTTTGGATACTCCCGTCGAGCAAACTATTAAAACCTTGGCAGTGATCGCGAACGGCCAAATGTATTTATTGCTGCTTCGGGGCGATCATCATCTCAATGAGCTGAAAACCCGCAAAATTCCTTTTCTCGCAGATTTCCGGTTGGCGAACGAAGCAGAGATTCTGGCGGAAACCAATTGCCTTCCGGGATATATCGGCCCTGTTGGCTTGAATCTGCCGCTTATCGCAGACCCTGTTGTAGCGGTAATGGGTAATTTTGTTTGCGGCGCGAATGAGGAGGGCTATCACCTTGCCAACGTTAATTTTGACCGTGATGTGAAACAACCTGACCATATTATCGATATCCGTAACGTGGTTGCCGGCGACCTGTCGCCGGATGGCAGGGGAAAGCTGGAGATATGCCGCGGTATAGAGGTGGGCCATATTTTCCAGTTACGTACCAAATATTCGGAAGCGATGAAGGCCGGTTACCTTGATGAATCTGGTCAGACGCAGCCGATGGAAATGGGATGCTATGGCATCGGCGTATCGCGCATCGTAGCGGCGGCTATTGAGCAGGATCACGACGAGCGCGGCATTATTTTTCCGGCTGCGATGGCGCCGTTCCAGATCGCTATCATCCCGATTGGAATGAGGAAAAATGCACAAGTAAGGACCGAAGCGGAGAAGTTGTACACGGCGATTGTCGCTGCCGGCATTGGCGTTTTGCTTGATGATCGTGATGAACGCCCCGGCGTGATGTTTGCAGACATGGAGTTGATCGGTATCCCGCATCGCGTCGTTATCGGTGAACGCGGTTTGAAGGAAGGAAATGTCGAGTATCAAGGACGGCGGGAAGAACGGTCCCAGGCTGTCCCACTACAGGCTGTTATTGACTTTGTAAGAATGAGAGTATGTGGAGACTGACACAAATTTATTTTATTGCTCAGTTTTGTTCGCTTTTCTTCAGGCTTTCATAACGTGCATACGCCGCAGTCCATTCAAATTCCTGGGGGAAGCACGTACCATCAATTTACTTAGGCTTTCGTTGACTTGCCCCACCAGGACGATTCTGAGGATTTACAGGATTCTCCCGCATGAATTCCTCCAGGCTTTCTCGCGAAATCAGCCCGACGTGGTAGGCGGCGGGCTGACCGGCGGGGTCGAATAAATAAGTAGTGGGCAGCATCGACACGGGACCGATTTGTGCGGCAATTTTTCTGTCGCCAAATACGATAGGGTAGGAAATGGATAGCGAGTCGGCGAATTTCAGTACGGTCTTCGGATTCTGATAATCCATGGCCACGCCGATTACCATTACATCCTTTCGGCTTTCGTAAAGCGACACCAGGTCGGGAATCTCCTTCAGGCAAGGCGGGCACCAGGTGGCCCAGAAATTTATCAAAACCCACTTGCCCTTATAATCGGAGAGGGTGAGCTTTTTGCCGGTTGAATCCGTGAATACAAAGCCTTTCGCCTGAATGGCGGAGGGCAATGCCAGCAACAGGCAGAACAAGCCGGCGAGCACGCGTTGCATCATTTTTCCGATAATTTCATTGAAGTTAAGTTTTATGCCAGAGCATTATCTGGCAGCTGCACGGGATTCTCGGACACAGTTTCCGCAAAAAGCTGAGACAGCGGCACGTTCATTTTTTCATTCATTCCGGTTGTGATATCGTCTAGCAGCTGCTCCAGTTTTACATTACCCGCCGCGGCAGCACGCGCTGCCTCGGGACGAAATGTAAACAGGCGAAAAATATCGGCCACCATGATCTTACCGGGATCCAGGATCAGGACCCATCCGCCTGACTTCACCTGCTTGACAAAATTGGCGCGGTTCATAAGCTCGAGCATCTGGTCTATATCTTCAAAACTTAACATGAGTTTCTGGTGAAGACTAGAGTGAGTTTCGATCCTGCCGCTTTTAAATGCCTCTCCCAGTACTTGCAGCAAACGCAGTGCGTCAAAGAATTGTTTTCCCTGCGCTGTCGGATCCCGGCGCCATTCACCAAAATGCCAACTGGAAAGGGAAGCTGCAATCACCGCACCCAGTAATACCATCAGCCACGACAGATAAATCCACAACAAAAAAATCGGAAGGATGGCGAACGCCCCGTATACCGCCTGATACGTGGGAAAATTGGTAATATAAAATGCGAATCCTTGTTTCATTACCTCAAATCCCACTGCCGCGGCGACCCCCCCGGCAATTGCATGACGCCAGGCAACCCGGCGATTAGGCACGATAAGATATGGAATTGAAAAAGCAATGCTTGTCAGCAGCAATGGCGCCAGTCGCAGCAGTGCGACATTAATGCCGGGGATGTCCTGGGTTACCCCCATTGATATTCCAATCAGCCAGGAAGTCAGCGACAAACTTGCGCCGATCAGCAGCGGTCCAATCGTCAATATGGCCCAGTAAATCAGCAAACGATGGATGAACGGACGCAACCGGGTTACGCGCCAGATTGCATTCAGCGCCTTATCGATGGTGAACATCAGGGCAAGCGCTGTCACGCCCAAAAAAGCTGTGCCAATGGCAGTCAGCTGTACCGCGTTATCGGCGAACTTTTGCATGTATACGCCAATGACTCTATTCGCCGCTTCCGGCATCATGGTGGTAAGAATAAAGTCTTTTATTTGATTGGAATACTCGGTAAATGCGGGAAATGCCGCCACGATGGATAACGCGATAGCGATCAATGGTACTAGTGAAAGCAAGGTGGTGAAGGTAAGGCTGGCGGCAACTTCAGTGCAGTTGTGCTGAAGGAAGCGTACAAGGACATAACGCGCGAAATCCAGGGGTCTCAAGACTTTCATAAGTTGTAATACCGGCCGACAGGATTGAGAAAAGAAACTCGGCGTGTCCCTACGCTATTTAAGGCATAGGCAACTGATCCCTCTGTCTAAACGCTGAATATGCTGAATATATTTTGCCCTGCCCAGTCCTTAGCTATACCTGCGGGTGAGCCCGCTCCAGCTTGCTGTGCAATTTATTGAGCGCACTAAGGTAGGCTTTGGCGGATGCCACCACAATGTCGGTATCCGCGCCATGGCCATTGACGATGCGGCCGGATTTTTGCAATCGCACTGTCACCTCACCCTGTGAATCCGTGCCGCTGGTGATGGCATTAACTGAAAATAATTGTAACTCGGCGCCACTTGCCAGAATTTTCTCGATGGCCCGAAAGGTGGCGTCCACGGGTCCGCTGCCGTCCGACTCGGCACGCGATTCCTTGCCTTCCTCGGCAATTACGATATGGGCATATGGCGTTTCGCCGGTTTCGCTATGCGCAATCAGAGACAGAAGCTTGTAGTGTTCCTGCAAGGCCATGGCATCATCTGAAACCAATGCATGCAGGTCTTCATCGAAGATATCATGCTTCTTGTCGGCCAATTCCTTGAAACGCATGAATGTCGTATTCAGCACTTCCTCTGATTCCAGTCCGATACCCAACTCCGCCAGCCGGCTGCGAAAAGCATTGCGCCCGGAATGCTTGCCAAGCAGCAGTTTGTTGGCACCCCAGCCAACATCCTCGGCGCGCATGATTTCATACGTTTCGCGGTGTTTAAGTACACCATCCTGATGTATGCCGGATTCATGGGCGAACGCGTTTGCGCCGACGATGGCCTTGTTCGGCTGCACCGGAAAGCCGGTAATGCCTGATACCAGCTTGCTCGCCGGGACGATATGAACGGCATCAACGCGGGTGTCGCAAGGGAAGTAATCCTGGCGCGTGCGTACCGCCATCACGATTTCCTCCAGCGAGGCATTACCGGCGCGCTCGCCTAACCCGTTTACGGTACATTCCACTTGCCGCGCACCGTGCATCACCGCTGACAGTGAATTGGCCACAGCCAAGCCCAGGTCATTATGGCAATGTACGGAGAACACCACCTTATCGGAATCAGGTATACATTCACGAAGCGTCTGGATGAGCTTGCCAAATTGCTCCGGCATGGTGTAGCCAACGGTATCGGGAATATTCAACGTCCTGGCACCAGCATTGATGACTGCATCCAGCACGCGGCAGAGAAATGTTATATCGGAGCGGCCTGCATCCTCCGGAGAAAATTCCACGTCGTCTGTGTATTGGCGCGCCCATTTTACAGCTTTCACCGCCTGCTCTATGACTTGGTCAGGAGACATGCGCAGTTTCTTCTCCATGTGAATCGGAGAAGTGGCAATAAAAGTGTGAATACGTGCCGAACCAGCACCGCGCAAGGCCTCCCCGGCGCGCCTGATGTCGCCTTCCGTCGCCCGGGCAAGGCCGCACACCGTGCTTTCCTTAATCGCATCAGCTACCGCCTTCACCGCCTCAAAATCACCATTGGAAGCGGCCGGAAAGCCTGCCTCGATGACGTCCACGCGCATGCGTTCCAGTTGTTTCGCAATACGTACCTTTTCTTCCCTGGTCATGGATGCGCCCGGGCTCTGCTCACCATCACGCAACGTGGTATCAAAAATAATCAAATGATCTTTCAATGGCTTCTCCGTTTCAGAAAGCATGCTTAAGCTGTAATACAGATTTCGGAACAGGTTCCGAAAGATAAAAACTTTTAAGGGGAGGTGTAATAGTTAGCGCGCGAAGCGCAGCAGCGGTCGTGCCAGAAACGGCGGATGGTATAAAAAGTGGAGCGGGAGAGTGTGTCGGGTCTGCTTCATGTGAGAAATATAAAGGGTTTCCCGGGTTCGCGCAACAGTTTCGGGGGAGTGATCGATTCGGGTTCATGCGCTCCAGATGGCCTCTACCAAAAAGGTACATTTCAGATAGTTTTACAAATTCCTAATATCGAGATGGCATCAGTGCTAGCGGATCAACAAATCGGTGGAATAATCCTCTGGATTCACGGGGCAATGATGAGCGCGAACGGCGTGTTACTAATATTTCGCAAAAACCAGCCCTCATCGATTGAAAGGGAACCACTACCACTTACTGATGCAGCAGCGGAGGTCGACAAAAATTGGGTGTAGGGAAGGTCCGGCTCGACGCTTCGAAACTGACTTTCGGCGAGAAGCCCATATGCCGCGTCATATGGATTTTCTACCAGGTAACTAAACGCCACCGCAGGTATCGAAATTAAATAGAACGCCTGTAGCGCATCTGGCATCTGGTACGGCAGGAGCATCGCCATACTGCTGAAACAGCGGTTCGATCCCGACCTCGATCCGCCAGATATCCCGAACAACGCCTCTGACATTATCGGCATTGGACTCTGGCGCCTCGACAACATACTTGAGGCCGTGCGACTTCTGATACGAGTACTCCGTATCGTCATGCGTCGGCTCCTCCATTGGGGCGTTACGAATCTGATCTTGAATAGCACGTAGATCGAATTCGCTGTGGAAAGGAAAATTGGGATTCATTAATCTATCCTGCTGTCCCTGAAGTGGATCAAGCTTCGCAGACCTCTACGTATTCCCGATTTACGACTCGATTCCTTTCTTGCGCAGTTCCGCTCGCGCCTCTTCGCTCTTGTCCAGGTCAAGCCCCATGAACTTTAGCACGGCGGGCGTCTTTGTGAATTGCAGATCGCGGTATTCGACCACTTGAATGCGATTGCCCCACGGATCGAGGAAGTCGAGGGTAGTGTCTCCCAAAATCGTCGCTCCCGCCGCTTTGGCGAGCTCCCGTACTTGGGAACGGTCATCGACGACGAGACCGAAATGCCTGTCATCGTCTGCGCTCTGCGATCGCCCTTCGGTCAGAGCGATGAACTGGTCGCCCATGTCAATGAAGGCAGCGTGTTGGCCACGACCCCGCAACTTGAATGAAAAGATGCGAGCATAAAAAGCCAACGCCTCCTCGATATCTCCGACCTCTAACGCGATGTGATTGATGCCGACCATGCGTGGCTTCGTTTTCTCGTTCATGCTGTTTCCCCAAATGATGACGCTGGTTTTATTGAGAAGAGAAAAGTTTTTGCTTGTCTATCTTACGTGTGCCATTTTCTTCTTGGTCCCCGATAAACCACCGGGCATAACTTTGCCGTCGATTCTGTACAGCATTCTGTGTTTTTGGGGATTGCTTGCGAAATTCCGTTTCAATATAGATCATTTCAATCTGTAGGCCTCGCCAGATATCCATCACCGATTGCCCAACGTCTCTGGCCTGCGAATTTATGTCATGATAGTCGTAGCCGATGTACGCATTCTTGGCGCCGCTACGCAAAAATCTGTTTAACCAATTGTTTGATGACGCCGGCCGAGTCCGAGTCGCCTTGCAGCATTGCGGACGCATACGCTTTTGCTTGTTTGAACGTAACATGTGGCGGCAGCGGCGGTACGTCCGGGTCGGTGTACGCTTCGAGCACCACTGGCCGATCTGTGTTTAGAGCATGATCCCAGGCTCTGCCCACATCTTCGGCCCGGTCAACACGGACGCCATGGAGCCCGATTAATTCGGCGTAACGCGCATAGGGAAAATCCGGTACATCCTGCGACGCGTTGAACTTCGGGTCACCTTCCGTAACCCGCTGTTCCCATGTCACCAGATTCAAATCACGGTTGTTGAGGACCATTACGATCAAATGCGGGTCACTCCAGCGCCGCCAGTATTTGGCGATGGTGATGAGTTCGTTCATGCCGTTCATTTGCATCGCGCCGTCTCCGACCAGGGAGATCACCGTCCGCTTTGGATGCGCAAATTTCGCCGCGATTGCATACGGCACCCCCGATCCCATTGTCGCAAGGCCGCCTGAAAGCGAGGCCATCATGCCCTGGCGTATTTTCAGGTTCTGCGCATACCAGTTAGCTGAAGAACCTGAATCGCAAGTGAGAATGCAATTATCTGGCAGGCGCGAAGATAACTCCCAGAATACCCTTTGCGGATTGATTGGGTTGGCCGACTCCGTCGCCCGCGCTTCCAGGGTTTTCCACCACTCCGCAACATTTTTTTCAATTCGTTCGCGCCACGCGCGATCGTTTTTTTGTTTCAATAATGGGATCAGAAGTCTTAAGGTCTGTGCGCTATCACCCACTAAATTCACTTCCATCGGATAGCGAATACTTATCATCCGGCCATTGATGTCAATTTGTACCCCGCGCGCCTGGCCTTCTTCGGGCAGGAATTCGGAATAGGGGAAGCTCGACCCGATCATCAGCAGCGTATCGCATCCGGTCATCATCTCGTAGCTGGGTTTAGTGCCAAGCAAGCCAATCGAGCCCGTCACATATGGCAATTCGTCGGAAACGGCGGCCTTTCCCAGCAACGCTTTGGCGATTCCGGCGCCGAGCAGATCGGCCACCTTGATAACCTCAGCCGTGGCATTCAATGCGCCCGCGCCAATCAATATAGCGACCTTCGATCCAGCGTTAAGCGTATCAGCCGCCCGGTGCAGCTCGTCGGCCCACGGAACGACCCGCGGTGCCTTATAACCAATTCCCGAATGCACGGTGCCGTGCTCGTGCGGCGGCTGCTCAGCATCCATTTCCTGAATGTCGTTGGGTATGATGATGCAACATACGTTGCGTTCAGCCTGAGCAATGCGCATGGCGCGATCGACAATATGGCGTATCTGGGAAGGTGTCGATACCATATGCACGTATTCATGCGCGACATCTTTGAACAACGAGATAAGGTCGATTTCCTGCTGATAGTTGCCGCCGAGAGCAGCACGTTTCTGCTGCCCGACAATCGCCACAACCGGCTGGTGATCGAGCTTGGCGTCATACAGGCCATTGAGTAGATGAATGGCGCCGGGGCCGGAGGTGGCGATACATACGCCGACTTCTCCGGTAAACTTGGCGTGAGCACATGCCATCAACGCTGCCATTTCTTCATGCCGAACCTGGATAAAATCGAGTTCGGCGGAAGTGCGGTTCAGGGCACCCATTACTCCGTTGATGCCGTCGCCTGGATAACCAAATATCCGTCTGACTCCCCATTCAGACAGACGCCGCACTAGAAAGTCACTGACATTCTCCTTCATTGCGCAATCTCCTGTTCGATCTTGCGGTCTGTATGAGCGTCTGACGCCGCCCCACCCGTTTTGACTTTCGAGGCGGTATACGCGTTGCAATCCTGTTGTTCGTTTCTTTCCAACAAGCAATAAGACACGCGGCTTGCCGCGGATGTACAGATACTACGCCGCATGACTCATGTTTCTGTGCGCTAACACACTTACAATTTTTCACGATTGGCAAGTATCCGGTATCGGGTTGACTCGTTTCGGCCGCCTTGACGACACGCAGTTCGGGTTTATGAATTAGCGGGAGCGGGAAGAGGCGTCACGTAGGTGAGGGAGGGCCTTCAGCAATTCCACTCGACTGGCCTCACCTGATACCGGGACGAAATGGTATCCAGGAGAATCAGGCTCCTGGCTATAAACCGCCGGAATCTGTACGAGGGAAATATCGGGAGATGCATCACCCCAGGCAGGTCTCGACCTGCCTGGAAGCGAATACAAGGAGGATATGGACTGCTAGAAAGCGACCTGATATTGCAAGACGAACTGTCCCCTACTGGAGGTTTTGACGATATCGCCCGCTGCGTTCGCATTGAATATGGGTCTGTTCTGGTAGTCAAAAGTGATCTTGCTGTTATGCCCCTTTAACAACCAGTTTACCCCGCCGTTAAATACGTTCATTTGATCATGCAGGCGTTGCCAGTTAGCGCTTGTCAGAGAAGCGTAGAGCTGGAGCTGGCCATTATTTCCCGGAATTAAATCTTTCGGCAATAAGTAACCGATCTGGGAATACCACATTTCACCTGTGCCAAACATCGGATAGGTGTTACCGGCCCCGTTGAAACTTCCCATCGCGCCAACGCCATTGGCGGAGTTCTGCCCATTCCCATTGTTCCGAATATAATTCGGGCCATAGTCGTAGACGAAATAACCGATATAGGCAGAGACTGCCGTTTCCTTCACCTTATCCACCGCGGCGTCCAGGTAGCCGGCAACCGACCAGTGGGTCATATCATGATACTGGGCATTTGCCGGCGAGGTGCCGGTCCACATGGCATTTTTCTCGGTGATAAAGCCAGCTTCCAGATTCAATATGTCCTTCTTGCCTAGATAGGTTCCCTGCATGTAGTCGTTTGTCATCGGCTCCGTGTCCCAGAAGTTCCAGTAAAACATGCCTCCGTATTGTTTTTTATGCCCAACCTGGGCGAAATCGGAAATGGTTGGCGAAATGGCGCCACTATTTGCGATCCCATCTGTGGTGATCGGGAACGAGTCTTGCGCTGCTATCCGATAGCGGAACTTGCTGATCTGGCCACGGAGATAAACGCCCAACTGCCTGTTGAACAGTTGCGTCCTTTCCGTGCTGTACTGGCCTGCAATGGGGACATCCAGAGTCAGGATAGTACTTACGCTGGGGGAGCTGAAGCGGGAAAGACCATTGGCCATCGAAAGCCCACCACCCACTATCATCTGATGCCCTTGCGTCAGCCGCAGCTCAGCAAATGCATCGTGAAAATAGGGCATGGCTGCAATATGCCTGTTATCGTTCTGCTGAGACAGAAAATTGAAATTGTTTATCCCGTATTGGGTGTAAAAGTATACCCGGTCAGTGAGCTGCCCTTGCAATACAAGACGGGTCCGGCGAAGACCGACATCGGTCGTGTCGTCTACGGGCTGGTCTTGTATGAGCGATCCCGGATTATTTTGCTCATACCGCCCCTGGATCTGGTTTAGCAGGCCAAATTTGATGTACTGGCTTCCGTCGCCATTAAGGTTGTATTTAAAGGGATCTTTTTCCTTCCAGTTTGCAAACCCAAATCCTCCCGGCTTCGCCGCAACGTCCTTTGGCTTTGCTGGAACGTCTCGAAGGAGGACACCCCCTTCCTTGCCAGTGGCCGGCGGCTCGCTTGAGGCAGTACTGGGCGCCGGTTTCCTGGGTGTATCCGGAACTTTCTCAAAAGACCCCATGCGTACCCGGCCTTCCCCAGGTTCCGAATAAATCTGCTTGGTCTTGGTATCGACAAATAAATCGATGGTATAAGCTTTAGATGATGTTTCGGAATCCGGAGACGCTTGCTTATCCTGGGCATGCAGAGAAGTTGAGAATATACAACAACAGCATGCGATTAACGAAAGACTGAGCTTCATTAAATATACTCCGCTTTAAGAAGATTGAGGCTGAAATGTGAGAACAAAGAATATTTAAATTGAGTAAGGGAACTTTTGCGTTCCCGTTTTTAATTACTTCTAAGATTTTTTGCTTACCAGAAAAATAACACGGTAAAGGTCAAGAAAATGTCATGTGCAGGTGAAAATTCGGTGATTCGTTTGTCATTAAAATGTCAGGTATAGGTCAATAATTCGTGAAGGTATACCCCATGGGTTTATGCCGTCATTCTTTTTTTAGGATTGAGTAGCCGATGGACGCCAAGCAGGACGTTATGACGCTAGGATTTGGATGCGGCAGGGGTGGCCGTAGGGCACTTTAGATAAAAATAGAATGGAGTGCGGCAATTCCGAATGTCATGAATCCGGCCCTCGCCGCTCATTTTTAAGGTGGGCACGATGGCCTGTAAGGGTATTTTCTCCCCGCCTGAATTTCATTTCCCTGGAGGGGAGCGTTGCAGGAGTTCTAAGACGCATGGTGCATTACTGGCAATACCTTGGAATAATGCGCGCGGTAGTGTCATACGAAGGACCGTACGAAGTCAGGATCCGGGCAGATAAATATGTTTATCTTGAGTGACTGGCGCGCGCAATCACCTATGAAGGCTCTTTCGTAAATTCTTGGGAAGGTGCGAAGCTTTTACGGGGGGTTGGGCTAGCGATTTCTAAGACATGATCGATCGGGGTGTCATTATTCCATGGAATCCCGCTGATAGGCAGAATGCTAAAGTCATAGGCGAGCTCCTTGTGTCACGAACTCCGTACACGTGGTTCTATTTATTTTCCGTCAAATCTTCTATCCACCCCCGGCTCCTCCCGCCGAGATATTGGTATCCACATCCGGGTCAGGTCCCGGAGGCCTGTCCGGTCCGTAAAAGAGCTTCATAATTCTGCGGAGAAAGCTTTTCTGCTCCGGGGCAGGTTGCTCGCACGCGTCAGCCTCCTGCTCTTCACAGTCCTCGTTGGGCGAAACGTCAGCCCCGAGCTGGTCGGGCGCATCACCATCCTTCTTTGCCGGCGTATTCTTCTGTTCTCCCGGGGAATTTTCTCTTCCAGACTGCGCCGCCTTAGGACCAGGTGTTTCAGGCGTCGAAGCGCTGTCTTTCCCTACCTTGTCACTCTGTGCGTGGGACACGCCCGCAGCGGCGAAAATCAGGATACCGGCAAGTACCACCGACCGAGCTAAGGCGCGTGGAAGGATGTCAGTATGTTTCATGATAATCTCCTGCCATTCTTCAGCGGAAGAGCAAAATGAGGCGACGAAAAGCTGCCCTAATTGTTACCAGAATGCGGAATTAGCCTCCCGCACCGCCCGCTGAGATATTTTCGTCCATGTCCTTGTTCGGTCCAGGGGGCGTATCCGGTCCGTAAAAAATCCTTATGACTTTGCAGAGAAAGCTTTCCTGGTCGGGTGTGGAGTATCTGCACGATCCCGATTTTCTTCCCTCCGATGACCAGCCTGATGACGAATTCGCCTGATCAGGCGTGTCTGGCGCGGAGGCGGAGCTGCGATCTTGCGGTGGTGCGTTTCCTTTGGCAGCGTCTCCCTGGCCCTGACCTGATACTGGGGCGCCTCCCTGCTCTCCCGCGCGGGTTTGTGCATGTGCCACGCTTACCGCGCCAAGAATGATGCTGGCAAGTATCACAGATCGGGCTGCAAAGCTTTTCAGTGTGAGAGTGTGTTTCATGATAATTTCTCTCCTATCGGTGCCGTCAAAGTAGCTGAATAAAATACTACGCCCATCCCCCGGGTTTTTCCACACGTCGATTAATGAATCCAATCAGATAGAACATCGCATTGTGAGGCAAAGAAAGCGTGAATTGGAGCAGGACGGCTTGTGGCAAAACTAGTAGATGATTGACGTGCCGCATTGATGCGCTGCAATTCCGGGCAATAGACCGGGAGGCGAACAGAAAGAGAAATCCGGTTAGTTCTTATTTGCCGGATTAATGTGCTGCCGGAGAATCCGCAGCGGAAGAAATGGATGTTCAGCGAGGAAATTGGAACGATCGATATGCCTGCTTTAGACTGCCAACATCGGAGAAATATGATGACAGTCTAAAGGCATGTTACGCCTGCTCACGGGAATTATGTAACAGAAGGATTAAGCGGCAGAATTCATAAATGCCGGGTTGACGAGGCGCCGCCTTGCAATAACACTTATCAGGCACAGCCCTGCCAGCAGCATGGCGTAGGTTTCCGGTTCTGGAACCACGGTGGCGAATCCCGGCACATCGGTAAATATCGGCCGACCGTTGAGATCCTGGACTTCACGTGAATCGCCATCGGGAAAAAGTGAACTATAAGCATTGATTTGTGCTGCCGACATCTCTAACGGCTCCGCTAGGTCGACCCATTTCACACCTTCCGAGAAAGGGGGCGTCGTTAGCGAACCGTCGTAGCGAAACGAATTTAGGTTATCCGGGATAAGTGCGTTCAAATTGAAGTGATCAACGGTGAGTGTATCGGTTACGGAATGCGGCAGGTTAGAGAAAATGGGATTTAGCGCTTCATTGAAAGCGCCTTCCTCGACCCATCGGCCCACCACGAGCAGATTATCCTTGGCATCCGAAAATACCAGATGCATCTCCATGGGAAATTTATAGCCATTTTCCAAATGCTCGGCAGGCGTGTGAAAGTGAAACTGCGACAACCTATACGTATCCGGGCCGATTGTCACGGATCCCGCGCCGGGGTCGACGACATTAGCCCTCGCGGCGGTTGCGAACTCATTAGGCGAACCATTATTGATCACTTTCAGCTGGGTGTCGGAATTTAACGTAAATAAAAGCGGATCCAAGTCCTTGACAAAGGTCGTGTTATTTGTGGTGATATTAATTGGGCTCTGAGCCTCCATTGCAGCCAGATTATCTGCCAGCCTATCCGCCTGGGCGCCAGGTAATGCGCAGAAAAAAATAACGGAGCCCAGTGCTGCCGATCTGGATAACTTAAGAGCGAATGATGTATTCATAAGAAAAGTTCCCATAAAAGTATGACATCCGATATAAAAAACAATAATGATGCGACCTAGCTAAAAAATAACATGCCATGTGTGAAAAAAACGTCGCTTAAATGTTAAAAATTCGTAAAGGATTATATTTGTCATATTCAGTATGGCTGCATCCCAAAACCCCTGCACAAAACATGGATGATGTACTGGTATCTCAATAACTGCCTCCCGCAGTGACAATGTCAACATCATACTTTATTCTATTTAAAGGGGTGAAATTCACAGCTTGTCTCGATTATGGATTGGCCAAGCCGGGGAAGCTAACCGATGTTGAGCAGACATTTTCAGCTTGCCACTGACATGATGGCGAGCGTTGTGAGCATCATATTCTCGATTCCGGATTGTGCCAGCATCCGTCTGCCGCGATCAGGGCCTCGGCTGCTTCGGGCCCCCAACTGCCGCGTTTATAGGGAAGGGCTCTATGGTGCGCCTTGAGAACGGGATCAAGCGCCGCCCAGGCGGCCTCTATTGCTTCTTCACGGGTAAACAACGCTTCGTCGCCGATCATAGCGTCATGCAAAAGCCGTTCATAAGGCGATTCACGGCCAAAGTGTTCTTCGACCAGGCAAAGCTCTCGCTGGTCGCCAATAAACTTCTTCCCCGCACGCTTGACCCGGGCGGCGATAGCAACGGCAGAGATGGGGGAGAGCCGGAAGCGCAAATAGTTGGCATTGCAAAGCTCTGGCCCGGAATCGGCGAAAAGCCGTTGGGGCGGCGGCTTTAGCTGGACAATAACTTCCGTGGCTGTTTCGGCGAGAAATTTGCCTGAGCGCAAGTACCAGGGCACGCCTTCCCAACGCCATGAGTCAATGAAAAGGCGCAAGGCGCAGAATGTCTCAACATCGGAATCTTTCGCCACGCCTGGCTCCTTGCGATAGCCGGCGTACTGGCCGCGCACCAGGTCGTCGGATTTCAACGGACGCATGGCCTGAAAGATATTGATTTTCTCGCTTTGAACGGACCCAAAGCCTGTATGAGGCGGAGGCTCCATGGCAAGAAGCGCAACAATCTGGAAAAGATGATTCTGTATCACATCGCGAAGACAACCTGCGGATTCGTAAAATCCGCCGCGGCCTTCCACGCCAAAATCCTCGGCCAGCGTTATCTGAACGCTGGCCACGTAGTTTCGGTTCCAGATCGGTTCAAGGAAGGAGTTGGCGAAGCGGAAATAGAGAATATTCATGATCGATTCTTTGCCGAGGAAGTGATCAATTCGGAAAATCGAATCTTCAGGGAACACTGACCGGGCCACGCGGTTGAGTTCTTGCGCCGAGGCGAGGTCGCGCCCAAACGGCTTTTCAACGATGACTCGCGCTTGATCGGCTAAACCGGTAGCGCCCAGCCCCTTTATGACAGTCCCGAAAAGCGAGGGCGGAATGGCGAGGTAATGCGCGGGCCGCCGGGCGTCGCCCAGTGCCTGCTTAAGCGCCTTGAATGTGTCTGGACTATTGTAATTACCGCTGACGTATCGAAGCAGGGACAGGAGATGGCTAAGTGCATTTCGATCGTCGACTTTTCCGGAATGTGTTACGGCCGCAATCGCCTTGTCGCGAAGTTGCGCCAGGCTGTAGTTGGTGGAGGCGACGCCGACTACCGGCACATTGAGAATCCCCTGCTTTGCCATGGCATACAGCGCCGGAAAGATTTTTTTCTGGGCAAGGTCGCCTGTTATACCGAACAGCACCAATGTATCCGACTGTGCCGCGCCATGCGCCCTGCCCATCTCAGTCACATCCATCCTAGTCCGCTCCTTTTTTTTCGTCATGTCCCCCGAATCGCTTTCTCATCGCGGAGAGCAACCGGTCGGCGTAGTCGGCGTTGCCGCGGGATTCAAAGCGGCTGAAGAGTGCCGCGCTGATGACCGGCACAGGCACGCCCTCATCGACCGCGGCCAGCGTTGTCCAACGTCCTTCGCCGGAATCCGACACACGTCCCGAAAATTTGGCGAGATCGGCATCCTCGACCAGCGCCTCCGCCGTCAGATCAAGTAGCCAGGACGCCACAACGCTGCCTCGACGCCAAACTTCGGCAATCTCCGGCAGATCCAGTTCATATTGGTAAAACTCGGGGTTTCGCATGGGTGTGGTCTCGGCGTCAGAATCGCACGCCCGCTTACCGGCGTTGGCGCTGTGAAGAATATTCAGGCCTTCGGCATAAGCCGCCATCAGGCCATATTCAATCCCGTTATGGACCATCTTGACAAAATGCCCGGCCCCATGCGGCCCGCAATGCAGATAACCGTGCTCGGCCGTACTGTCAGGTTTGTGGCGACCGACTGTGGGCGGCGCTGCGCCAATGCCCGGTGCGAGAGCGGCGAAGATCGGCTCAAGGTGCTGGACAGTTTCTTTCTCGCCACCAATCATCAGGCAATATCCACGTTCACGGCCGGCAACGCCCCCGCTCGTTCCGACATCGACGTAATGAATTCCCTTTGCGCCCAGCTCCGCGCCCCGTCTTATATCGTCATGATAATAGGAATTACCGCCGTCAATAATGATATCGCCCGCCTCGGCGATCAATACAAGCTTCGCAAGAATCGCATCCACCGCAGCTGCGGGGACCATCAACCACACTACACGTGGTTTAGCCAGCCGAGAGAGTAAATCCTCAAGCGCGGACGTTCCGACGGCGCCTTGCAACTGCAGTTCGTGGACGGTGTCAGCGCGAGGGTCATACACTACGCATTCGTTTCCGGCTCTCATCAGGCGGCGTGCCATGTTAATACCCATACGTCCCAATCCGATCATTCCGAGTTGCATCTTGATCCTCCTTGCAGTTAAGAATTAGCGACGTGCGTGCCGACCCGAATACGACAACCAGGAGGTTCCGGCAGCGTGGAAGTACCGATACCGCTCGTGGCTACTCCGAAGCTTGCGGCCCCGAAGCTCCACGCACCGATTATTTTCAGGCGGATTTCTCGGGAAGATCTATCAGATCCGCGGGTGTGCCGCCGGATGTGGCAAGCGCATCGCCGACTATTGTTTGCGCTTCCTCAAGGATACGGTGCAGATGATCGGTGCCACGGAAGCTCTCGGCATAAATTTTATAGATGTCCTCAGTGCCGGATGGGCGCGCCGCAAACCATCCATCGTCGGCGATCACCTTAATGCCACCGATAGACGCGTTGTTACCAGGCGCCTGGGTGAGAATCGTCCGGATTTTTTCACCAGCCAGCTCTGTAGAGCGTATTTGCTGTGGCGAAAGCTTCGCCAGAACTCTTTTTTGCTCCGTAGAGGCTGGGGCGTCAATGCGTTCAGAAACAGATTTGCCAAACTCGCGCTCCAGTTCCTGGTATATCTGGCCGGGATCGCGCCCCCCCCGCGCGGTGATTTCCGCTGAAAGCAGTGCAGGAATGATTCCATCCTTGTCCGTCGTCCAGACCGTGCCGTCAAGACGGAGGAAGGATGCACCCGCGCTTTCTTCGCCGCAAAGGCCGAGAGAACCATCGTGCAGGCCATCCACGAACCATTTGAACCCGACAGGAACCTCATAAAGCCGTCTGCCGAGTTTTGCGGCTATCCGGTCGAGCATCTGGCTGCTCACCACCGTTTTGCCTACCGCTACATTCCTGCTCCACTCCGCACGATGCTGGAATAGGTAGTGAATGGCAACGGAAAGGTAATGATCCGCCGGCAGCAAGCCCGCACTCCGGGTGACAATCCCATGCCGGTCATGATCGGTGTCGCAGGCAAAGGCGATATCAAAGCGGTCTTTCAGGTCGATCAACCCATGCATGGCGTAGGGCGAGGATGGGTCCATGCGAATCTGGCCGTCCCAATCCAGCGTCATGAAACGGAAGGCTGGATCGACCAACTCATTGACAACGGTCAGGTCCAGCTTATAGCGTTCCGCGATCGCACTCCAGTAGTGGACGCCGGCACCGCCGAGCGGATCCACCCCCATGCGGATGTTCGCATCGCGTATGGCATTCATATCAATCACGTTGTCGAGATCGCTTACGTAAGTATTGAGAAAGTCATGCTGATGCGTCGTAGATGCGTGCAACGCCTTCTCGAAACATTTCCTTTTCACCCCCGCCAGATTATTTCTCAGAAACGCGTTGGACATGGACTCGATTAGAGCAGTGACACCCACGCTGGCCGGGCCGCCGTTTGGGGGGTTGTATTTAAAACCGCCGCTCTCGGGTGGATTGTGAGAAGGCGTGATGACTATCCCGTCCGAGAGCCCCTGCGTCCGGCCGCGGTTGTAAGTCAGGATCGCGTGAGAAACCGCTGGAGTGGGAGTGTATTCCCCATTTGCTGATAGCATGACTTCGACTCCGTTCGCGGCCAGCACCTCAAGCGCACTGGCGTATGCGGGCTCGGAAAGCGCGTGCGTGTCAATACCCAGAAATAATGGCCCGCTAATGTCCTGTTGTTTGCGGTATTGGCAAATTGACTGGGTAATGGCGAGTACGTGCCATTCATTAAAGCTTGTTTCGAAGGCCGAACCACGATGTCCCGAGGTGCCGAATGCAACTTTTTGCGCCGGCACAGCCCAATCTGGAATCTGCGTGTAGTAGGCGGTAATAAGTTTGGGCACATTCAGCAGCATTGATAGCTGGGCAGGTTGTCCTGCAAGGGAACTGATTTTCTTGGTTGTTTTTTGACTAGGCATGCGGTCCACCGTCTCGTTTCCGATAGCGCAAGCACTTATGCTTGCATAAAAATAATCCTGGGGACGTCCAAAAAACCAGGTGCAACATTTTTCGGAGAAATGTTGCGCGTAGCGGAGTCCTCAAACCAGGCACAGCTAGATTGTTGCAGCCGGTTCGCAATTATTTTATTTTTAGCAGCCTGCCGGACTTAAAGCAAATCCGCTGCAAAAGCTTCGATTCTCCAAGCACGACAGGCGGCTAGACAAGAGCATAGATCCATTATAAACAGGCTGCTTTCGTTGCCAGCTTATTGCATTCTTCTTGAGGCGGTAACGGCTTGAGATCCGGATGAGCTGCTAGGCGAGAATCGGCGGCTGAAATGCAAAAATAACGCGGCTTCCATGTCGCCGCGTCACCGATGCTCATGATTGTGCTTTTCTGCGCTGATTGTAGCGCCTTATCAGCGCATTCGTCGAACTGTCATGGGTCAATGGGATTTCGCTTGCGCTTTCCAGCTCCGGAATAATACGCTGCGCCAGCGCCTTGCCAAGTTCGACGCCCCACTGATCGAATGAATCGATATTCCAAATGACCCCTTGCGTGAAGACGCTGTGCTCATAAAGAGCGACCAGCGTTCCCAGTGTGTAGGGGGTCAGTCGATCGGCGAGAATCGTGTTGGTGGGACGATTTCCGTCGAAAGTTCGATGCGGGCAAAGCCAGTCTGGTGTTCCCTCAGCCTCTACTTCACTCTCGGTTTTGCCAAATGCCAATGCCTCGGTCTGGGCGAACAGATTCGCCATTAATAGTTCATGATGATTATCCAGCGGCTTCAGCGCGTTGCAGAAGCCGATGAAGTCACATGGGACCAGTCGCGTGCCTTGATGGATAAGCTGATAGAAAGAGTGTTGACCGTTGGTGCCGGGTTCGCCCCAAACAATGGGTGATGTTTGATAGTTAACGCGTGCGCCATTGAGCATGACGTGTTTGCCATTGCTCTCCATCATCAATTGCTGAAGATAAGCTGGAAAGCGCTTGAGGTACTGATCATAAGGCAGCACAGCAGTTGTCTGGGCATCGAAGAAGTTGTTGTACCAGATCGCAAGCAGCCCCATGAGTACGGGCAAATTCTTGTCGAAGGGAGCGGTGCGGAAATGCTGGTCCATTGCATGAAAGCCGGCCAGCATGGCGCGGAAGTTCTCCGGTCCGATCGCAATCATGATCGAAAGGCCAACTGCCGAGTCCATCGAATAACGTCCGCCTACCCAATCCCAGAATCCGAACATATTGGCCGGGTCGATGCCGAATTTTGACACTTCCTCCGCATTGGTTGAGACGGCAACGAAGTGCTTGCGCACGGCTCGAACGTCGCCAAGTTTATCCAGGGCCCATTTACGCGCTGCATGGGCGTTGGCTAGCGTTTCGGTGGTGGTAAAAGTCTTCGAACAGATGATGAACAGCGTTTCTTCGGGGTCGATGGCAACTGTCGCTTCGTTAAAATCCGTACCGTCGACATTGGATATGAAGCGAAAGCGCATATCGCGCAAGCTGTAATGGCGCAGCGCTTCATAGGCCATTACCGGGCCAAGATCGGAGCCGCCAATGCCAACATTGATGACATTGCGGATGCGCTTGCCGGTGTACCCTTGCCACCGGCCACTGCACACCTGGTCGCCAAACGCTGCCATTCGGTCAAGTACCTCATGTACCTCAGGTACAACGTCGATGCCATCGACAACGATGCGCTCACTTTCCGGCGCGCGCAGGGCGGTATGAAGCACGGCGCGCTGTTCCGTCGAATTGATCTTTTCACCCCCGAACATCGCATCAATGCGCTTGCGCAAGTCGCATTCCCCCGCAAGCTGCACAAGCAGCCGGAGCGTTTCGCCGGTAATTCGATTTTTCGAGTAGTCAAGATAAATCCCGGCGGCTTCAGCCGTGAGGCGCTCACCTCGCTGGGGATCGTCAGCAAAAAGCTGCCGTAGATGCAAATTCCGGATTATCTGGTAATGTTCTTCGAGCGCCTTCCACGCGGGGAGTTCTGTCAGGGATTGCGTTTTTAACGGCGCAACGCCAGCCGGCTCACTGTTCATGCTTGGCCGGTCTGCGCCCGGGGCTCCATGAGATAAGCGTCAGGCACGATTTGAGGAGGCGACGCATCACGCGGGGCAATAATCCAGCCTTTTATAAGTAGCTTAGGTAGCAATATTTCCTCCAATTGACCATGTTGGCATGGCAAGCGTCAAGAAAACGTTAAGTGTATGTGAGGAATTCGCAAGAAACACGGAACAACCGTGAAGAACAGCTTTATCAGGCGTCGCCCATTTTTTTTCTCTTGACCCGCCGCCATAGCCACATTACATAACCAGAAACGGCATAAAGAAAGAAAAGGCAGAACAGCACGACGGGGGGGTGGCTTGGAATCACCACAAAAAAGAACAGCGCCAGCAATAGAACCGTGATGAATGGCACGCTCTTGCGCAGATTGATCTCCTTGCCGCTGTAATAAGGGATATTGCTGACCATTGTCAGACCAGCGAAAAGTGTAATGCACCAGGCAAGCCATTTGATATCCGGTCCCGCTATCTCGAAGTCCAGCATCACCCAGATCAGCCCTGCAATCAACGCGGCAGCGGCGGGACTGGGCAGCCCTTGAAAAAAACGCTTGTCCGCCGTTTCTATATTGGTATTGAAGCGCGCCAGGCGGAGCGCGGCACAGACGCAATAAATAAAAGCCGCAATCCAGCCCAACTTACCCATGCCCTTCAAGGCCCACTCGTATATCACCAGCGCCGGGGCGGCGCCGAACGAGACCATGTCGGACAGGCTGTCATACTCCGCCCCGAATTCGCTCTGCGTGTGGGTCAGCCTGGCGACCCGCCCGTCCAGCCCATCCAGCACCATGGCGATGAAAATCGATACCGCGGAATGCTCAAAACGTCCATTCATCGCCTGTACGATGGCGTAAAATCCGGCGAACAAGGCTGCGGTGGTAAACAGGTTGGGAAGCAAATAAATGCCCCGCCGGCGCAGCTTGGATTTGAGCATGAGGCGGGGCAGATGAGGATCATGCATTAACTGTGTGATAAAGGAGAAGACTGCTGCATGTTAAACGGTTATGAGCCGATCGTAAACAAGGGTAAGTGTTGAGGAAGGAAAACGCGGTTTTTAGTCTTTCGTTACGGCTACACCGCGCAAGAAGCAGGTAAATGAGAATGGAAGATCTGATGGCTGCACCCACCCAACCGATGCTGATCCATTGATTTACTGTTGGTCCAGGCTGGATTCCGGGTCAAGCGAGGTCGAGCCCTGGATGAAGTTCATGCCACAAGGGGGGCAGCCGTTAAGCGCTAGTTTTTCGCCTGATCAACCAACTGATTCTTTTTGATCCAAGGCATCATATCCCGCAGTTTCGCACCTACGGTTTCGATCTGATGCGCAGATGCGAGACGCCGACTGGCCTTGAGCATGGGCGCACCGGCGCGATTTTCCAGAATAAATTCGCGAGCGTATTCACCTCTCTGAATTTCTTGCAGGATTTTGCGCATCTCCGCACGGGTGGCATCGGTAACAATGCGCGGGCCGCGTGAAATATCGCCATACTCGGCATTATTGGAAATGGAGTAGCGCATGTTGGCGATGCCGCCTTCGTAGATTAAGTCCACAATCAGCTTCACTTCGTGAAGGCACTCAAAATAGGCCATTTCGGGAGCATATCCAGCTTCAACCAGGGTTTCAAACCCCGCCTGAATCAAAGCGGTAAGGCCGCCGCACAACACAACCTGCTCGCCGAACAGATCGGTTTCGGTTTCCTCGCGGAAGTTGGTTTCAATGACGCCGCCGCGCGTTCCTCCGTTGGCCGCGGCATAGGAAAGTGCCAAGTCGCGCGCCCTGCCGGAGGGATTCTGATGCACGGCAATCAGCGACGGCACTCCGCCGCCCTGCGTGTAAGTTGAGCGCACTAAATGGCCCGGTCCCTTGGGCGCTATCATGATAACGTCGAGGTCCTCGCGTGGCGCCACCTGGCCGTAATGGATATTGAAGCCATGAGCGAATGCAAGTGTTGCGCCCTTCTTGAGGTTGGGCTCGATCTCGGATGTATAAACGGCGGCGATCTGCTCATCGGGCAACAGCAGCATCACGACGTCGGCTTCCTTGACGGCCTCGGCGATTTCCTTGACGGTAAGACCGGCCTTCTCCGCCTTGCTCCAGGAAGCTCCCTCCCTGCGCAAGCCAACAGTGACCTTTACGCCGGAGTCGTGCAAGTTATTGGCATGGGCATGGCCCTGCGAACCGTAACCTACAATGGTAACCGTCTTGTTCTTGATGAGAGACAAATCGGCATCTTTATCGTAATAAACGTTCATAGTTTCCTTTATGCTCAAATTAGAAAAACACCGGCAACTGGGCACGTACCCTTTGTTATATGCGGAAGGCCGCTATACTTTTAATATGCGCTCACCGCGGCCGATGCCTGACGCGCCGGTACGCACCGTCTCCAGAATCGCGCTACGTTCGATGGCCCCAAGAAACGCGTCGAGTTTAGAACCGGTACCGGTCAGTTCGATGGTGTAGGACTTATCGGTGACATCGATAATGCGGCCACGAAAAATATCGGCCATGCGCTTTATCTCCTCCCGATCCTTGCTGACAGCGCGCACTTTTATCAGCATCAGTTCGCGCTCAATGTGATCACCGTCGCTCAAATCCACCACCTTGACAACTTCGATAAGTTTGTTCAATTGCTTGGTGATTTGCTCAACCACATCGTCCGACCCTGCGGTGACCAGCGTCATGCGGGATAAGGTTGCATCTTCGGTGGCGGCTACGGTAAGCGACTCGATATTATAACCGCGTGATGAGAACAGGCCGGCAACGCGGGATAAGGCGCCTGCCTCGTTTTCCATCAATAAAGAAATGATATGCCGCATTTTTAACTTAGGCCCTGTAGCGAACTCACCAAAGAAGTGGCGGTAAAGTGATGCAAAGAGTTGTTGCGGATCACTTTGTTAAATTGAAAAAGGAGCGTCAAACTGCCTGAGTCGGGTTTATACCAGAATCATTTCAGAGAGGCCTTTTCCGCCCGGCACCATCGGGAAAACGTTCTCGGTCTGATCGGTAATGAAGTCCATGAATACCAGCCGGTCCTTGAGTTTAAACGCTTCCTTCAAAGCGCCTTCGACATCGCCGGGCTGTTCGATTTTCATACCGACATGACCATAGCTCTCGGCCAGTTTGACGAAATCCGGCAGCGCATCCATATACGATTCAGCATAACGGTTACCATGGAAGTATTCCTGCCACTGCCGCACCATTCCCATGTAGCGATTGTTTAAATTAACAATCTTGAGCGGCAGATTATACTGCTTGCAGGTGGACAGTTCCTGTATACACATCTGGATGCTGGCCTCGCCAGTAACGCAGGCCACCGCTCCCTTGGGATTGGCGAACTGCACACCCATTGCTGCGGGAAGACCGAAGCCCATGGTTCCCAGGCCGCCGGAATTGATCCAGCGGCGTGGCATGTCGAATTTATAAAACTGTGCTGCCCACATCTGGTGTTGACCTACATCCGAGGTAATGAAAGCATTTCCTCTAGTGGCCTCATAGAGGCTTTCAATCACCATTTGCGGCTTGATGATCGGACTTGCCCGATCGTACTTGAGACAGTCGCGCGCGCGCCACAAATCGATTTGTGTCCACCATGCATCAATGGCCGTTTGATCAGGTTTTTCCCTGCTGACCTTAAGCAGTTTTATGAGTTCGTCCAATACGTCCGGAACGCTGCCAACAATCGGAACATCCACCTTGACCCGCTTAGAAATGGATGAGGGATCAATATCAATGTGTACGATCTTGCGATCCTGGTTGAAGAAATGCTTGGGGTTGCCGATTACGCGATCATCGAAGCGGGCGCCAATAGCCACCAGTACGTCGCAATGCTGCATCGCCATGTTGGCTTCATACGTACCATGCATCCCCAACATCCCGACAAACTGTTTGTCGGTGGCGGGATAGCCGCCTAATCCCATTAACGTATTGGTGCAGGGAAAACCTAGCATTCGTACCAGATCGGTCAGCCGGGAGGCGGCATCGCTCAGAATGATGCCGCCTCCTGTGTAGATCATGGGACGCTTGGCCCCCAGAATCAGCTGTACCGCTTTTTTGATCTGACCGGAATGACCCTTGGTGACTGGGTTGTAGGAGCGCATGCTGACACTTTCCGGGTAAACAAATGCCGTTTTCTGCTGACTCACATCCTTCGGAATGTCCACCAGCACCGGGCCAGGGCGGCCGGTTGAGGCGATGTAAAACGCCTTCTTGATGGTTGTGGCGAGTTCCGCAATATCTTTCACCAGGAAGTTATGCTTTACGCAGGGACGCGTGATCCCCACAGTATCTACTTCCTGAAATGCATCCAGTCCGATAGCGTGAGTGGGTACTTGTCCGCTGATAATGACAAGCGGGATTGAATCCATATAGGCAGTGGCGATACCGGTAACGGCATTTGTCACGCCAGGCCCCGACGTTACCAATGCCACCCCCACTTTGTTGCTGGAACGGGCGTAGCCGTCTGCCGCATGCACCGCCGCTTGCTCATGCCGCACCAGGACGTGCTTGACCTTGTCTTGCTTGAACAACTCGTCGTAAATGTACAGCACGGCGCCGCCAGGATAGCCAAAAAGATAATCCACCCCTTCTTTCTGCAAACACCGCACTGTGATCTCAGCGCCGCTTAATTCCGTGCTCATGCTTATTGAATCCCAAAGTCGAGTACCAGCAAAAATGATGAATAAAACACTGAACAGTAACGGTTAGCCGACCTTTGGTCAACCCCTTGACAACCGTTCGGGAAAGTCAAGCAACAGGACGTCCGCACCCGACGTCAACGAAGCAAGTCGAGCAGGTAAATCGACAGATTTTCGTAACGAGTGAGGAAGGTGAAAGCCCGCTAGTTTAGCAGATGCGGGCAAAGCTCTTCTAAGGGAACTTTCTATCAGTAAAGTAGGTATCCGCAAGGTTGCCTACGCTGTTACTGACTCCGTTGCAGGGAGCTTAGCTTCTTTACTATTCTATTTTCTCATGTTTTTCGATGCGGACAGGCCGGCTTGGTACAATCCGCGTAAAGCGATAGCGAGTGCTCGTGTATGGCGAAGCCCCGATCCTTGGCAATTTTAATTTGACGCTTCTCGATTTCGGCGTCGTAAAATTCTTCCACCCGCCCGCATTGCAGGCAGACCAAGTGATCATGGTGGGTGCTGCTGGTAAGCTCGAACACCGCCTTGCCTCCTTCAAAGTGGTGGCGCTCGAGCAATCCCGCCTGTTCGAACTGTGTCAGCACGCGGTAGACAGTGGCAAGACCAATATCCTCGCCTTCGCCGATCAGTGTCCTGTAAACATCTTCCGCCGACAAATGCCGTACCGGACTGCTCTCGAACAAGCTTAATATCCTTAGCCGCGGCAGCGTGGCTTTCAAGCCCATGGTTTTAAGATCGTTTGGCTTGCTCATAGCGATGTCATCCGGTAAGTGAATTGCTGTATCATATAACGTTAAGTTTGCTTTGGAAACATACGCTGCCGCGATGCGCGCGAAAATACTCACGTTGTTGGTTTTGCTACTGCTCGCCGGATGTTCGTCTGTTCCATCTCTGCTCTACAAAATCGAGATCCAGCAAGGTAATCTTATTACCCAGGAGTTGGTGGATAAGCTAAAGCCAGGCATGACCCGGGCACAGGTCCGCTTCGTACTGGGTTCGCCAATGATTAGCGATGCCTTTCACGAAAACCGCTGGGATTACGTATATCGTCTTGAGCAAAAGGGCAATTTGGTCGAGCAACGGCATTTGACAGTGTTTTTCGAAGAGGACAAATTAGCACGCATCGATGGGAGTTTTTCGCCCTCGATCGCTTTTTCTCGGCCCCAGGAAGCTGAGCCGGGCAGCCCGATCGGGGAGTCATCCGGTCCCGTTGTCAAGGAAGAAAGCGGGACTCCTTCGAGCGGGACCCTGTTACCCGAACCGGACATGCCCAGCTTGAGACAGACGCCATCTCAGGCGACTGTTCTCCCTCAGCCGGCGGAGTCCATCAAGCCTGTAATTAAAGAAGAAGGCGGCATTCCCGCTTCTGGCGGCATTGCGCCGCCAAGTGATGTGGCTGCTCCAAGCAGCGTTTCGGCTGGCGGTGCTCCGACTTCGAGCGGCGCCCCCGTGGCGAGCCAGACTCCTGTTTCACAGGACGCAGGCACGGTCAGCCCCCGGCGGGTACCATCACAAGCCGCCGATGCAGGCGGGAAAGGCGCGGATCAACCCAAGGAATAGGAACTATCCTGACCGAATACGTGGAAAAATAGTGACGACATTAAATATTGCCATTGCCGGAAGTGCCGGCCGTATGGGACGGGCCTTGCTCGAAGCCGTCGCGCATGCGCCGGACATGCGGCTGGTGGCCGCTCTGGAGCGACCCGGGAGCCTTTACCTCAAGAAGGACGCGGGGGAATTGATCGGTGCGCCTTGCGGTGTTGATATTACTGTTGATGCCGCCGCCGCGCTCCCGGGAAGCGATGTGCTGGTCGATTTCACTCGTCCTGAAGGCACATTCATGCATCTCGCGCTGTGCCGTGCGAAAAACGTGAAAATGGTAATCGGCACTACCGGCTTTTCGGCAAAACAAAAGGAAGAGCTCAAGGCGGCAGCAAAAGACATCGCCATTGTATTTGCGCCCAACATGAGCGTGGGTGTGAACGTCACGCTCAAGCTGCTTGAAATTGCAGCCGGAGTGCTGAACGAGGGTTACGACATCGAAATTATTGAAGCGCACCATCGCCATAAGGTTGACGCGCCTTCCGGGACCGCGCTGCATATGGGAGAAGTGGTGGCGAAAGCCCTCGGCAGAAACCTGTCGGAAGTCGCTGTTTACGGACGCCAGGGTAATACCGGCGAGCGGACATCCACCGCCATTGGTTTTGCCACCGTTCGCGGGGGGGATATTGTTGGCGACCATACCGTAATGTTTGCTGGCACCGGCGAGCGTATCGAAATTTCACATAAGGCCAGTAGCCGCGCGACGTTTGCTGAAGGTGCGCTGCGGGCCGCGCGTTTTCTCAGTGACAAACAAAGCGGTTTGTTTGATATGCAGGACGTACTCGGGTTGCGCTAGTGTCAGCGCTCCGGATTAACCAGTAATTCACACCGCATCCTCGGCTGACCATCCTGCTGGTTTCATTGAAGCATGCGCCTTTTGAGCGTATAATTCAGCAATTCAAGGGGACTGCGCGGCAGTAGCTTGTCTTGCTTTTTTACCTTGCCAGTATTCTAGGAGTCTTTCCGTGTCACAATGCCCGCACGCCGTTCTCGCGCTCGCTGACGGCACCATTTTTCGCGGCATATCTATCGGCGCGCAAGGCATCAGTACGGGGGAAGTGGTTTTCAACACTTCTATGACGGGTTATCAGGAAATCCTCACTGATCCGTCCTATTGCCGCCAGATTGTCACGTTTACTTATCCCCATATCGGCAATACGGGCACCAATCCGGAGGATGTCGAATCGGGCAAGATTGACCGGATATATGCCGCAGGCCTGGTAATTCGCGATTTGCCTTTAGCCTCCAGCAGCTGGCGACAGACCCAGACCTTGCCAGAGTATCTCAAACAACACGGCATCGTGGGGATTGCGGATATCGACACCCGAAAGCTGACACGCATCCTTCGGGAAAAGGGTGCGCAAGCCGGCTGCCTGATGGCGGGCCTTTCCGATGAAGCTGAAGCACTGAAACATGCCAGAGAATTCCCGGGACTAGTCGGATCGGACCTCGCCAAGGTGGTGAGCTGCGATCAGCCTTACGAATGGAACGAAGGTGAGTGGAGACTGGGGCACGATTATCAGATTCAGGAGAAGCCTCGTTTTCATGTTGTCGCATTTGATTTTGGAGTCAAACGCAACATACTTCGGAAGCTGGCGCAACGCGGCTGCAAGATTACGGTATTCCCTGCGCAAGCATCCGCGGACGACGTTCTGGCACTGCAACCCGATGGAGTGTTTCTCTCCAATGGGCCAGGCGACCCCGAACCTTGCGAGTATGCCATCACCGCCACCAGAAAATTGCTTGAAAACAAAACACCAATTTTTGGCGTATGCATGGGACATCAATTGCTGGGGCTGGCCAGCGGCGCAAAAACCATCAAGATGAAGTTCGGTCATCACGGAGCCAACCACCCAGTTCAGGATGTGGGCACTGGAAGAGTGGTAATTTCCAGCCAGAACCATGGTTTTGCGGTGGATATCGATACACTGCCAAAAAATGCACGCGTCACGCATTTGTCGCTGTTCGATGGCAGCCTGCAAGGATTCGAGTTGATCGGCCAGCGGGCGTTCTGCTTTCAGGGACATCCCGAAGGAAGTCCGGGGCCTCACGATCTGGATTATCTATTCGACAAATTTATCGGTTTGATGGAGGAAAAAGGTGAAGCGTAAAGGTGGTATACCGCTTTTCAGCTTTATATTTCACTGCGGCTATGCCTAAACGTACCGACCTGAAATCCATCCTCATCGTTGGCGCGGGGCCCATTGTTATCGGGCAGGCTTGCGAATTCGATTATTCCGGCGCCCAGGCATGCAAGGCGTTACGCGAAGAGGGTTACCGCGTCATCCTGGTCAATTCAAATCCCGCGACCATCATGACCGATCCCGAAATGGCTGACGCCACATATGTCGAGCCAATTATCTGGTCCGTACTGGAAAAAATCATTGCCATAGAGCGCCCTGACGCATTGCTGCCGACGATGGGTGGACAAACAGCATTGAATTGCGCTCTCGATCTGGCAAGGAATGGTGTGCTGAAAAAATACAGTGTCGAATTGATTGGAGCTTCGCGGGAGGCTATTGACAAGGCTGAGGATCGCGAGAAATTCAAGCAGGCTATGAGCAAAATCGGCCTGGGTTCGGCGCGCTCCGCCATCGCGCACAGCCTGGAGGAAGCGCTGCAAGTCCAGGCGATGGTGGGTTACCCCGCCATCATCCGCCCGTCGTTTACCATGGGTGGCAGCGGTGGTGGCATTGCGTACAATCGTGAGGAATTTCTCGGTATCTGCGAGCGCGGCCTGGAAGCCTCGCCCACCAAGGAATTGCTGATTGAAGAGTCGGTGATTGGCTGGAAAGAATTTGAGATGGAGGTAATACGCGACAAGCAGGACAATTGCATTATCGTGTGCGCCATCGAAAATCTCGACCCCATGGGCGTCCATACCGGTGACTCTATCACTGTCGCCCCGGCGCAAACGCTAACAGATAAAGAATATCAGATCATGCGCAATGCCTCGATAGCGGTGCTGCGCGAAGTCGGCGTGGAAACGGGCGGTTCAAACGTCCAGTTTGCGATAAACCCCCAGGACGGCCGAATGTTGGTTATCGAAATGAACCCCCGGGTATCGCGGTCTTCCGCCCTGGCTTCAAAGGCCACCGGTTTTCCCATTGCCAAGATCGCGGCCAAGCTTGCGGTGGGGTATACGCTGGATGAGCTCAGGAACGATATTACCGGTGGAGCGATGCCAGCTTCATTTGAGCCAACCATCGATTATGTCGTCACCAAAATACCGCGTTTTGCTTTTGAAAAGTTTCCTCAGGCTAACGACCGCCTAACCACCCAGATGAAGTCGGTAGGCGAAGTCATGGCAATTGGCCGCACCTTTCAGGAATCTTTGCAAAAGGCTCTGCGTGGACTTGAAATCGGCGTTGACGGCCTGGACGAGAAAACAGCCGATGTTGAAATTATCGAAACCGAATTAAGTGATCCCGGCCCGGAGCGAATCTGGTACGTTGCTGACGCATTTCGTTGTGGCATCAGTCTTGCTGAAGTTTGCAAACTCACGCACATCGATTCCTGGTTCCTGGCGCAGATTGAGGATTTAGTGAAACAGGAACAGTCCCTTGCAGGCAAGGCGCTGGACCTGGTTGATCCGCAAGCACTGCGCAAATTAAAACGTAGCGGTTTTTCCGACCGGCGTCTGGCAAAGCTGATGAATACAACCCAGGGGACAGTGCGCGCCAGACGTCATCAGCTTGGCTTACGCCCGGTATACAAGCGGGTGGACACCTGCGCCGCTGAATTCGCTACTCGAACCGCTTACATGTATTCAACTTATGAGGAGGAATGTGAAGCGCTGCCGAGCGGCAGAAAGAAAATTATCGTGCTGGGTGGCGGGCCGAATCGCATCGGCCAGGGCATCGAATTCGATTACTGCTGTGTCCATGCGGCGCTGGCCTTACGCGAGGATGGCTTTGAGACCATCATGGTTAATTGCAATCCCGAAACGGTGTCGACCGATTACGATATCTCTGACAGGCTGTATTTTGAGCCGCTGACCCTGGAGGATGTGCTCGAAATCGTTGCCGTGGAGCGGCCGACGGGTGTGATTGTGCAGTATGGCGGACAGACGCCGCTGAAACTCGCGCGCGATCTCGAGGCGAACGGTGTGCCCATTATTGGCACCAGCCCCGACATGATCGACTGTGCTGAAGATCGCGAGCGTTTTCAGAAGATGTTACAGCAGCTTGGGTTGAAGCAGCCACTCAATCGTACTGCGCGCAGCCCGGAAGAGGCGTTCGCTGCTGCTAATGAAATCGGATATCCGCTGGTGGTCCGTCCGAGTTACGTGCTGGGGGGGCGGGCCATGGAAATCATCCATGAGCAGGTATATCTGGAACGGTACATGCGCGAGGCGGTGAAGGTTTCGCACGATGCACCGGTGCTGTTGGATCATTTTCTAAATGATGCCATTGAAGTGGACGTGGATGCGATTTGCGATGGGCAGGTTGTGCTGATCGGCGGTATCATGGAACATATTGAACAGGCTGGCGTGCACTCGGGCGATTCCGCCTGTTCACTGCCGCCTTTCAGCCTGTCACCCGTCTTACAGGATGAATTGCGGCGGCAGACGTCCGCAATGGCGCGTGCACTCAAAGTTGTGGGTTTGATGAATGTGCAATTTGCCATTCAAGGTGATACCGTATACGTATTGGAAGTGAATCCCAGGGCGTCGCGTACGGTACCTTTCGTATCCAAAGCTACCGGATTGCAATTGGCGAAAATTGGCGTGCGTTGTATGAGCGGGATGACGCTCGCCCGGCAGGGCATAGTCAGAGAGGCCATGCCTTCCTTTTATTCAGTTAAAGAAGCGGTGTTCCCCTTTATCAGATTCCCAGGCGTGGATACCATACTCGGTCCCGAAATGAAATCCACCGGAGAAGTAATGGGAATGGGGCATACTTTTGCGGAAGCGTTTGTTAAGTCGCAGTTGGCGGCGGGCGTAAAGCTGCCCCAGGGCGGCAAGGTTTTCATTAGCGTGCGCCAGTCGGACAAGCCCCGCGTGGTTGAGATTGCCCGCAACCTTGCGAAACTGGGATTCACCCTTTATGCTACTCGTGGTACCGCCACGGTGCTGATCGGGGCAGGCTTGGCGGTGACTCCGATAAATAAAGTGGCCGAAGGGCGTCCACATATTGTAGACATGATAAAAAACGGGGAAATGAATTTAATTATCAATACAGTGGAAGATAAACGCAGCGCGATCCAGGATTCTTATTCGATCCGGCACGCCGTATTACAGGCAAGGGTAACGTATTACACTACCCTGGCGGGGGCGCGCGCAGCCTGTATCGGCATGGCAAGCATGCGGGAATTACAAGCGTACAGCTTACAGCAGTTGCATGCGCAGCGGGATGTAGCGCTGCTCGGTGCGGTTTGATAACGATGGCGGTTTCCCAATTCATCCAGTCACGCATCCAACCATGCGACGAAATTACATTGAAAAGAAAGGGCGGTAGAAGACCATGAGCACAATTCCATTGACGGTAATTGGCGCGGGAAAACTTCGTGCCGAATTGCATGAAATGAAAACCGTGCAGCGCCCTTCTGTAATCGTTGCGATTGCAGAAGCCCGTGCGCACGGCGATCTTTCCGAGAATGCCGAATACGAAGCTGCCAAGGAACGGCAGGGTTTTATAGAAGGACGTATCGCCGAATTAGAGAGCAAGCTTTCCAATGCGCAAATTATCGACCCGGCATTGGTTGACGCAAATGGCGCCTGCGTCTTTGGAGCCACCATAGAATTGGAAGACATGGTGAATGCCACGACCGTGACTTATCAGATCGTGGGCGACGATGAAGCCGATATCAAAGAGGGAAAAATTTCTATCAGCTCCCCCCTCGCCCGCGCCCTGATAGGCAAGCATCCTGGGGATATAGCCGAAGTCCTGGCGCCGGGCGGAGTGCGAGAGTACGAGATTCTTGATGTGAAATATGTTTAACCTATTAGCGGGCAACCGCCGGATTAGGGTTAAGGGTAAAGCCTGTCGCCTCTCTTATAAGGTAGCATGTCAGGTTTGAAAACTGCGTTTGGTTCGGCGTGATTCCTTTTTTCTGCGGAATTTGCTGATAGATGGGGCCCCAACTTGGTCTGATTTGGGACGATAGACTATCAAGATCTTGCCGATATGCTGTACTGGATAAGCGTCAAGGCGACGGCAGATTTCCTCAAGCAGTCCACCTCTTATTTCCCGCTCATCGCTGAGTACTCTGATCTTGATCAGCTCGTGGCTTCTGAGCCCTTGATCCACTTCATGCATAACATTTTCCGACAAGCCTCCTTCACCTACTCTGACAATCGGGGTGAGAGCGTGAGCAAGTGTTCTGAGGACGCGCCGGCGAACGAGTGTAAGAGGCGGCAGGCTGTCGGATTTAACGGAAATCGGCTGCAAAAGCGTCTGCCCAATTCGTACCTCGCCGCTTTTTCGGTCAGTAGAACAGCTTTGGGCCTTCAAACCCTGTCCTCGCTCAGCCACTTTTTTCGCTCCGATTCTTCAAGTCAAAGATAGGCTGCTAACACGATCTTTTTTCCTAAACTCCACTATTTTACGCGATGAAGCGCGCTAAAACCAGCAAAGCCTGGATGAAAGAGCATGTCAATGATTTTTTTGTCAAGCAGGCGAAAAAAGAAGGCTACCGCTCACGCGCGGCGTACAAGCTGATTGAAATCGCCGAGCGTGACCGCTTACTCGTGCCTGGCATGACAGTGGTGGATCTGGGCGCTGCGCCGGGCGGCTGGTCCCAAGTGGCGGCGGAAAAGTTGGGCGGAAAAGGCAAGATCATTGCTCTGGACCTGCTGGAAATGGCGCCCCTGCCAGGGGTTACATTTATTCAGGGGGATTTTCGGGAAACGGTCGTTTTGACGGAACTTAAAAAAAATCTGGGAAAATATCCTCTTGACCTTGTAATTTCAGATATGTCGCCTAATATAAGCGGCATAGGCGTAAGTGATCAAGCCCGCAGCATGTATCTAGCCGAGTTGGCCTTGGAATTCGCCGCGGAGCGATTGAACTCTCGTGGCAACTTTCTCGTCAAAGTGTTTCAAGGTTCCGGTTTCGAGCAGTTTTTGCATGGAATGCGCGCTACGTTCAGTCGGGTAGTTACACGCAAGCCCGAAGCGTCTCGTGGCCGTAGTAGCGAGACTTATCTGCTGGGGTTGGAGAAACGGGATTAATCTTTCGCTTAAAGAAATAGCATGCAGGGTTTTACCGGAGAGGGGCGAGTCGCTATGGGTAATCCGCGCTATTATTAAACTCGAAATGGGTTTAAAATGAAATTTCAGCGATTTTTACGGCGCAAGCCAAGGAGTTATTTTGAATAACCTCATTAAAAACATGGCCATCTGGCTAGTGATTGCTTTGGTGCTGATGACAGTATTCAACCAGTTCAGTACGCGCCAGACAGCACAGGCACCAATGGAATATTCCCAGTTCATCGAGGAGGTGAAACAGGGGAGAATTGCCAAGGTAACCATCGAGGGCCGTACGCTGAAAGGTACCAAATCCGATGGTAGGCGTTTCACCACCTATACGCCCTCGGACCCCTGGATGGTCAGCGACTTGCTTAAGGCCGGCGTCATTATCGACGCCAAGCCGGAGGAAGAACCGTCGTTGCTGATGAATATTTTCGTTTCATGGTTCCCGATGCTGTTATTGATTGGCGTGTGGATTTTCTTTATGCGCCAGATGCAGGGCGGTGGCCGGGGCGGCGGCGCATTCTCGTTCGGAAAGAGCAAGGCGCGCATGCTTGATGAATCCACCAATCAGGTGACGTTTGCCGATGTAGCCGGTTGCGAGGAAGCGAAAGAGGAGGTTTCCGAGTTGGTCGAGTTCCTGCGTGACCCCAGCAAGTTCCAGAAGCTGGGGGGGCGCATTCCTCGTGGCGTGTTAATGGTAGGGAATCCTGGCACCGGTAAAACGCTTCTGGCTCGTGCCATTGCCGGAGAGGCCAAAGTGCCGTTTTTCAGTATTTCTGGTTCCGATTTCGTGGAAATGTTTGTCGGTGTTGGCGCGGCGAGAGTGCGAGACATGTTTGAACAGGCCAAGAAACACGCGCCCTGCATTATTTTCATTGATGAGATTGATGCGGTCGGCCGTCAACGCGGCGCCGGTCTGGGAGGCGGTAACGATGAGCGCGAACAGACATTGAACCAGTTGCTGGTGGAAATGGACGGTTTTGAAGGGACCGCGGGAGTGATTGTCATTGCAGCCACTAACCGTCCCGACGTGCTTGACCCGGCACTATTGCGCCCCGGTCGTTTCGACCGGCAGGTAACGGTACCGCTTCCGGATATACGGGGGCGCGAGCAGATATTGCACGTCCATATGCGTAAGGTGCCGATTGCTCCTGATGTTCATGCGGAAATCATTGCGCGTGGCACCCCTGGGATGTCGGGCGCTGATCTAGCCAATCTGGTGAATGAAGCAGCATTGTTTGCGGCGCGGAGCAATAAACGGCTGGTGGATATGGACGACTTCGAGCGTGCCAAGGACAAGATTTTCATGGGTGCGGAACGCCGCTCCGTAGTGATGCCGGAGCGCGAACGGCGCAATACTGCTTATCATGAATCCGGGCACGCCGTCGTGGCGCAACTGCTGCCTAAAACTGATCCGGTCCATAAAGTTTCCATCATTCCACGTGGACGTGCGCTGGGTGTGACGATGCAATTGCCGACGGAAGACCGCTTCAGCATGGATCGCGAGGAAATTCTGCAGAACATCGCGGTACTGTTCGGAGGACGCATCGCCGAGGAAGTCTTCATGGGGCAAATGACAACGGGAGCTTCCAATGACTTTGAGCGCGCCACCGAAATGGCGCGCCGCATGGTCACTCAGTGGGGCATGTCCGACTCCCTTGGTCCAATGGTATATGGCGAGAACGAGGGAGAAGTCTTTCTCGGCCGCTCGGTCACGACGCATAAGAATGTCAGCGAAGCCACCATGCAGAAAGTGGACGTGGAAATTCGTCGCATCATTGATGGCCAGTATGGTTTGGCACGCAAGCTGATCGAAGAAAATCGCGACAAGATCGAAGTCATGGCTAAGGCTCTGCTGGAGTGGGAAACCATAGACTCGGATCAGATTAGCGATATTATGGAAGGCCGTGCGCCACGGCCTCCAAAGCCTAACAAATCCGCACCGCCGCCGCCGAAAGACAATATCCCCCCGGCAGCACCGGCAACGACGGCAACACCAGCTCAGGAAGTGTGAGCAATACAGGCTGGCGGAGGCTGTAAAAGCGAATAAGGCGGGCTAGTCCCGCCTTATTTTATGAGCCCCCGGTCTGCCTGCATTTCCTTTCCGCCTTTCCATCAACGAAACCCGTCTGTTTCTCTTCCACATTTTTTCCATTGAAGCAATTCCCAAATCCCTTTCCGTGCCGCCCTCTCGTCATGGGGATCGTTAATGTCACGCCAGACTCCTTTTCTGACGGTGGTCTGTATGCGTCAACCGAGAGCGCTCTCCGCCATGCCGCGTGCTTAATTGAACAAGGTGCCGATCTGCTGGATATTGGGGGCGAATCCACCCGTCCGGGCGGTACCCCGGTCAGCACGGAAGAGGAGCTGCGCCGCACCATTCCGGTAGTTCAAGCCTTGGTCAGAATGGATGCATTTGTTTCAGTCGACACATCCAAACCGGAGGTCATGCGCGCAGCGATCAAGGCAGGTGCGGCGATGATTAATGATGTGAATGCATTGCGAGCACCAGGCGCACTTGAGGCGGTTGCGGAAGGAGGTGTTGCAGTGTGCCTCATGCACATGCAGGGGGAACCGCGCGGCATGCAGGTCAGTCCTCAATATGATGATGTGGTGGCGGAAGTGAAGGGTTTTTTACGGCAGCGGCTGAATGCAGCACAAGCTGCAGGTATTTCAGGCGAGAGATTGATAATAGACCCAGGTTTTGGATTTGGTAAGACATTGCAACATAATATCGAATTACTGCGCCATCTCGACCGCTTTACCGATATGGGCGCCCCGGTAATGGTGGGATTGTCGCGCAAATCCATGTTGGGAAAAATCACCGGCAACCCGGTGAATGACCGGATTTATGCCAGTGTCGCAGCCGCGTTATTGGCGAGAGTCAAGGGCGCTGGAATTCTGCGAGTACACGACGTAAAAGCGACTAAGGATGCGCTAGCGGTTTATAATGCGGTTAACGGCTAAACCTGAATGGCGGCAGGCTCATTTTTCGTTATGATACACAAAGGTGTTGCGCCGCTTTACCTTCAGCTTTTGGTGAACTCGCTGCAAGATGGATTTTGCGGTGCATGGCGGCGTTGTTTGCAGTGCTTCCGAATGACCGGCGTCCCCACGAGGATAAAAGGCACGCTCTCGCTCTTCAACTGACCATTCACGGATTCTTCATAAATGACGCGAAAATATTTTGGCACCGATGGCATACGCGGGCGTGTGGGGGAGATGCCAATTACGCCGGAATTTGTCATGCATCTTGGCTACTCCGCAGGTAAAGTCCTGGCTTCCTCGAATTGGCATTTGTCCAAGGGGGAGCGTCCGGCAGTATTGATTGGTAAGGATACGCGCATATCGGGCTATATGCTTGAGTCGGCCCTGCAAGCGGGGCTATCCGCTGCCGGCGTGGATGTGCTGCTGTCCGGACCCATTCCTACGCCAGCGGTCGCTTATCTTACCCGTGCGTTGCGGCTGCAGGCTGGGATCGTCATCTCTGCTTCCCATAACCCATTTGAAGACAATGGCATCAAGTTCTTTTCCGCTGCGGGCAGCAAACTGCCCGATGCCACTGAACGCGAGATAGAGGCCGGATTGAAGGCTCCCATCAGCTCCATGCCTTCAGCGAAGCTCGGCAAAGCGCGCCGTGTCGATGACGCACGCGGGCGTTACATCGAATTCTGCAAAAGCACCTTTCCGAATCATCTCGATCTACGCGGCTTGCGCATTGTGGTCGACTGTGCTCACGGTGCGACATATCAAATTGCCGGCCATGTGCTGCATGAGCTCGGTGCGGACGTTGTTGCCATCGGAACGCAGCCTAACGGCCTCAATATTAACTACGAGTGCGGTGCGACCCATAGCGCGGCGGTGCAGGAAGCCGTCAAGCGGCATCAGGCCGATATTGGTATTGCGCTTGATGGCGATGGTGATCGTGTTGTTATGGTCGATCAAAAAAGCGCGCTCTACGACGGTGACCGGCTGATTTACATTATCGCCAGGCACCGTCAGCAGAACGGGCTGCTTAAGGGCGGGGTGGCGGGTACATTAATGACAAATCTCGCCATTGAAAATGGCTTCAGGAAATTAAATATTCCTTTTGCCCGCGCAAATGTCGGCGACCGTTACGTATTGGAGCTGCTGCAGGAAAAAGGTTGGCAACTGGGGGGCGAAGGCTCCGGCCATATTATCTGTACCGACAAGCATACGACGGGCGACGGCATTATTTCCGCGCTGCAGGTATTATATGCCCTGCGTGATTCCGGCAAGAGCCTGGCTGAACTTGCGCGCGGCGTAACGCTTTACCCGCAACAGCTGATCAATGTCAAGGTTCCCAAAGGGTTCGATTCACATGTTAGCGTGGCGATTAAAGCAGCTCAGGCGGAAGCAGAGCGCGACCTTGATGGCAGTGGCCGCGTGCTGCTGCGCGCATCAGGGACTGAGCCGCTGATACGAGTGATGGTGGAGGGTGAATCCAAGCGGAAAGTTAAACACTGGGCAGAGAAAATAGCTGAGGTTGTGCGGAATACTGCGGTAGAGTGAACAGCATGGAGGTGTAAGAACCTTTTATCAGGGATGCCTGCTGATCCGCTGTTTCGCACAATACAGAATGTTTGCAAGCTAATAGCAGCTTGTCTGTCTAAGGAATCGAAGCAAAAAGGTGGCTGGGCAAGGGTGGCTACTGAAGATTTTTGAAGGACCAATAGCCGTCCTGTCGGCCGAAAAAGCGACGAAATATAGATTGGCCGGCCATTTTTGCGGCTGGTTTCCTGTAGGTCCAGATTACCAAATTCGAAAAATCGACAAAAAGACATATGCGGCTGACAGCTAGAAAACGCGCCACATATACCGGGTGTAACCCCTTGGTTTTAGATTGCGTCATGATATCTCCCATGGTCTTTAATTCCTCTTATTGTATCAATCGGGCATGACGCTCTTATGACTGAATGCCGTACATAATGGATCGCTAATTTGCCGACTGATAACGCTGCTGTCGCAAAACGGTAATAATCATGACTTAACATAGTAATACTGTTAAAAACGTATCTGATTCAATAAATGGAGAGCGAAATGTTGAAATTGCCGAATAGTAAGGCACTTGGATTGTCGGCCCTGCTGAGCGTGTTAGTTGGCGGTGCCAGTGTCGCAGGTGCTGCTGGCATTGTGAAAATTGACGGCTCCAGCACTGTTTATCCTATCACCGAGGCAGTGGCGGAAGACTTTCAAATAGCCAAGAAGGGTGCAGTAAAGGTGACGGTCGGCATTTCAGGTACCGGCGGCGGCTTCAAGAAATTTTGCCGCGGTGAAATCGATATCGTCAATGCTTCACGGCCCATTCTAAAAAAAGAGATGGACGACTGCAAAGCACTAGATATTCAATATATCGAAATGCCCGTGGCTTATGATGCGTTGACGGTAGTAGTAAATCCGAAAAACGATTGGAGCAAAGTTATCACGGTCGCGGAGCTAAAAAAAATCTGGGAGCCGGCTGCGCAGGGCACCATCACCAAATGGAGTCAGGTGAACCCCACGTGGCCCGACGTCACGATTAAACTCTACGGAGCTGGCGCGGATTCAGGTACTTTTGACTACTTCACAGAAGCCATCGTTGGCAAGGCCAAATCGAGTCGCGGCGATTACACCGCATCCGAGGACGACAACGTATTGGTGCAGGGTGTAGCGAGCGACAAGAATGGCTTGGGCTTTTTTGGCTTCGCCTACTACGTGGAAAATCAGAAAAAGGTAAAAGCGGTCGCTGTTGATAGCGGCAAAGGCGGCGTCATACCGTCTGCGGAAACGGTGAAGGATGGAAGTTACGAGCCCTTATCCCGTCCTATTTTCATTTACGTGAACGTCAAGGCGGCAGAGAAGCCTGAAGTGAAAGAATACGTTGAATTTTATATGAAAAACGCGGAGAACCTGGTGAAAGAAGTTAAATTCTTTCCCCTGCCGGCCCAAGCCTATACCATCAATCTGGAACATCTCAACAAAAAGAAGGTTGGAACCGTCTTTGGTGGCAAACCAGAAGTGGGTCTCAGGATCGAAGAACTGCTCAAGCGAGAGACTAGTCTATAATCTGAATTTCGGTAGTTGCCCGCTCGTACTTCAGTGGGGGCGGGTCCTCATGACTCCCGATGATCTTTCACTTTTATGGGGTCAATCGCCGGATGCGGAATGGATCTCACGAGAAGTAGCGGACATAGCCGGACTACGAACTTGGTGATCTGAGGATGGGAAATAAACAGATCAGTCCGGCCGCTGCGAAAAAATTTGGCGAATGCAAGGGGTGCTAGCCCGCCGACATTATATATCTTCTTCAATTCCTTCTACTCATCATCCTACGGTATCCTTCCCGGCTTCAGAATCCAGCCGGCTAGTGGTTTTCGAGGTGTCCTTCACGTTCCTGGGCAGCGTCCTTAGTCAGGATCGCTGATCAAAGCCCGCTGCCCATCTCCCCGGTTCGTAATTATCACGGCGTTAAACAGAAGCAAGGCAGAGGCTGACGGTTACCGCTTTGTTGGCTCCGGCAGGCTGCATCCACGGTAGTTGTTCGCGTTTCCCCGGATAGGCCTGACGGGTTGAGTTGTTCCGCAATGGGAGCTATGGGAGAATGCGTTGTACGACGCGGGCAGTGGTAAACTTCCGACTCCTGTGAAATTTGAAATGGTTCTGTAGGCTAATCTTCTATTTTATGAAAGGAAAGCGGTGACCGTCATTCGTCTACCGGATGGTTCAGAGCGCAGGTATGAGCAACCGGTGACGGTGGGCGAAGTTGCGGCGTCGATCGGTCCCGGATTAGCCCGTGCCGCGCTGGCGGGCCGGGTGAACGGCAAGTTGGTCGATACATCCAGCCGCATCGAAAACGACAGCGACTTGGCCATTGTCACCGAGAAAGACGCGGAAGGGCTGGAAATCATTCGTCATTCCAGCGCACATTTGCTGGCACATGCGGTGAAAGAGTTATTCCCGGAAGCGCAGGTCACCATCGGTCCGGTAATCGAGGATGGCTTCTATTACGATTTTTCCTACAAGCGTCCATTTACACCGGAAGACCTGGTGGCGATAGAGAAGAGAATGGCTGAAATCAGCGCGCGCAATCTGAAAGTGGAGCGAAAAGTTTGGGAACGCTCCGAAGCCATCAATTTTTTTAAGAATCAGGGCGAACACTACAAGGCCCAGATTATCGAGGCCATACCCGGCAACGAGGACGTTTCACTCTATTCCCAGGGAAATTTTACCGATTTGTGCCGCGGGCCCCATGTACCCACCACTTCCAGGCTCAAAGTATTCAAACTGATGAAGTTGGCCGGTGCTTATTGGCGCGGGGATTCGCGCAATGAAATGTTACAGCGAATTTATGGCACTGCGTGGACCAGAAAGGAAGACCAGGACACGTATTTGCATCGTCTCGAAGAAGCCGAAAAACGTGATCACCGCAAACTGGGCAAGCAATTGGATTTGTTCCATATTCAGGAGGAAGCGCCGGGAATGGTGTTCTGGCATCCCAAGGGCTGGATTATCTGGCAGCAGGTGGAGCAGTATATGCGGAAAGTATTCCGCGATAATGACTATCTCGAAATCCGCACGCCGTTGGTGCTGGACAAAGGGCTGTGGGAGCGTTCAGGGCATTGGGAAAACTTCCGTGAGAATATGTTTACTACGTATTCCGAAGAGCGAGAATTTGCGGTCAAGCCAATGAACTGCCCTGGTCACGTCCAGATATTCAAGCAGGGATTAAAAAGTTACCGTGATCTTCCGTTGCGGCTCGCAGAATTTGGTTCATGTCATCGGAACGAGCCCTCCGGCGCGCTGCACGGCATTATGCGAGTTCGGGGATTTACCCAGGACGATGCGCACATTTTTTGCACCGAATCTCAGGTCCAGGACGAGGCGGTGAAGTTTATTGACTTATTGCGGAAAGTTTATACCGATTTTGGTTTTAACGAGATTCTGGTGAAACTTTCGACTCGCCCGAAAAAGCGCGTCGGGTCGGAAGAACAATGGGACAAGGCAGAAGCTTCGTTGCAATCGGCGCTGGATTACAAGCAGCTCGATTGGGATTTACAGCCGGGGGAAGGTGCTTTCTACGGACCGAAAATCGAATTCTCACTCAAGGACAGCATCGGGCGTGTGTGGCAATGCGGTACTCTACAGCTGGATTTTTCCATGCCGGAGCGGTTGGAAGCTGAATTTGTGGCCGAAGATAATTCCCGCCGGGTGCCGGTAATGCTGCACCGGGCGATTCTTGGTTCGTTGGAACGCTTCATCGGTATCATCATCGAAAACTATGCTGGAGCGCTTCCCCTGTGGCTTTCCCCGGATCAGGCAGTAGTGCTGAACATATCCGAAGGACAGGCGGACTATGCCAGGAAAGTAACCAGCGAACTCAAGCACAACGGCATCCGGGCATATGCGGACTTGAGAAATGAGAAAATAACCTATAAAATACGGGAGCATAGTTTACAAAAATTGCCTTATCAGATCATCGTGGGCGACAAGGAAGTGGCGGCGCAAATGGTCTCCGTGCGGACCCGCGCGGGCTCCAATCTGGGTCAAATGTCTTTAGAGGCGCTGGTTGAACGCCTTAGGGGAGAGATTCCATGAGTGCCGGTGCGGCTTATTTATCAATCGACTTGGGGAATTGCTATAGTTCAGGAAAAAGCAGCGCGCATCAATCAGGAGATTAATGCGCCGGAAGTGCGCTTGATTGGTGTAGAGGGAGAGCAGATAGGCATCGTTACCCTGACGGCCGCCAACACTTTGGCGGAGGAGGCAGAGGTGGATCTGGTTGAGATCGCGCCTACCGCTCGACCTCCAGTTTGCCGCCTGATGGATTACGGCAAATTTCGTTATCAGGAGAGCAAGAAAAAGCACGAAGCCAAGCTCAAGCAAAAACAAATTCAAATCAAGGAAGTCAAATTCCGGCCCAATACCGACGAGGGCGATTACAACATTAAGCTACGAAACCTGATCAGTTTCCTGGAGGAGGGCGACAAGGCTAAAATTACATTGCGCTTTCGCGGGCGTGAAATGGCGCATCAGGAATTCGGCGTGCGCCTGTTGGAGCGAGTGAGAGGCGATCTGGAGCCGCATGCAGTGGTGGAACAGTTCCCCAGAATGGAGGGACGACAAATGGTGATGGTGTTGTCTCCCCGGAAGAAAGAAGTAAAAGCGGTGAAGCCGAAGGAAGCCAAGCCGAAGGTCGTTACAGAAATCGATGGTAATAGTGATAGTGCAACACCGGCCATCGGCACAGGTCCGGCGCCAACGCAGACATAGCGCTACGAAGCCGGTTCGGATCAGCATTACGTCAATTCATCAACGATAGCAGCAAAGCCGTGCGGTGAGAGTGCCCAACGGAAAAACAAGTGATTTCCGGGTTTTAAAAGTGTTCCCTTCAGGAAACACCCGGCGTCATGTTAAAGCAGAGGTGGTGTCATGCCAAAGATGAAAACCAAGAGTGGCGCAGCAAAACGTTTCAAAGTGCGAGCGGGTGGCAGCGTCAAGCGTTCGCAGGCATTCAAGCGTCATATCCTTACCAAGAAGACCACAAAGAGCAAGCGTCAATTGCGGGGAACGGTCGGTGTCCATTGCAGCGATGTAGCGTCTGTGCGCTCCATGATGCCCTACGCTTGAGGAGAAGATTGCCATGCCAAGAGTAAAACGTGGTGTAACGGCTCACGCCCGTCACAAGAAAGTACTGGATTTAGCGAAGGGCTACCGCGGACGCCGCAAAAATGTCTATCGGATTGCCAAGGAAGCGGTGATGAAGGCGGGACAATATGCGTACCGTGACCGCCGTCAGAAGAAACGCGAGTTTCGCGCTTTGTGGATCGCCCGTATCAATGCCGCTGCGCGTGAATGTGGTTTACCCTACAGTGTGTTCATGAACGGTTTAAAAAAAGCGGCGATTGAAGTGGATCGCAAGGTGCTGGCTGATATTGCCGTATTTGATAAACCAGCTTTTGTGAAAATAGTTGAACAAGCCAAAGCTAGTCTGGCTATATAATCGGTAGCAGCGAAAAAGACGCGAGGAGGCTAAAGGCAGAGACGCCTTGCCTCCTTTTTTCTTGTTGAGACTGGGCAACGTGCCCTACTTTGTATTTTCATGAATCTGGATTCCCTCCTCAGTGAAGCCATTAGTTTGTTTAATGGCATAAACGATGCCGTTGAATTGGAGCAGGCTAAAGCTCGCTATCTCGGGCGGAAAGGCAGCCTAACCGAGTTACTGAAGGGATTGGGCAAGCTCTCGCCTGAAGAACGGCCTGTCATGGGTAGCCGCATCAATCAGGCAAAGGAAACGCTGGAAGCAGCGCTTAACCTTCGCCGTGACGCGATACAGAAAAAAAAACTGGAAGCGCAATTGGTGGAGGAAACGTTGGATGTGACGTTGCCCGGACGTGGCTTGGGAACGGGCGGGTTGCACCCGATAACGCATACACTGGAGCGCATCCAGTCGCTGTTTGGTTCGATCGGTTTTGCTGTGGTCTCGGGGCCGGAAATCGAAACCGACTTCTATAACTTCACTGCGCTTAATATTCCGGAAAATCATCCTGCGCGGGCGATGCATGACACTTTCTACATTGATGATGGAAGTGAAGGGCACTTGCTGCGGACACACACTTCACCGGTGCAAATTCGTTACATGCAGAGTAACGCGCCTCCATTAAAGATAATCGCACCAGGACGGGTATATCGCCGTGACTCCGATTTGACCCACACTCCCATGTTTCATCAAGTGGAAGGTTTGTGGGTAGATGAAAACGCCAATTTCTCGGTGCTCAAGGGGGTGTTGGCGGATTTTATGCAACATTTTTTCGAGCGTGACGATTTACCGGTGCGTTTTCGCGCTTCTTTCTTCCCCTTTACCGAGCCTTCCGCTGAAATGGATATTGGCTGCGTAATGTGCCGCAGCGGCTGTCGCGTATGCAGTTACACCGGCTGGCTGGAAGTGCTGGGTTGCGGCATGGTGCATCCCAACGTTTTGAAACATGTCGACATAGACAGCGAAAAATATATGGGCTTTGCATTTGGCATGGGGGTGGAGCGGCTAGCAATGCTGAGGTATGGGGTGAATGATTTGCGGCTATTTTTCGAGAATGATTTGCGATTTCTAAGGCGGTTTAATTGAGGGATTTTTTAAGATTCATGCGAAATCACGGAGTTGAACAAGATGACGTGTACGGTTTTTGAGCTATGGGACAAGGTGTGCTAAAAGAACAGAATCGCCTCCTCTGCGGCAAAACAAGCCCTCATGAAATTTTCTGAAAACTGGCTTCGTACTTTCGTTGATCCGCCGCTATCCGCCAGCGATCTTGCGCATGTACTGACGATGGCGGGTCTGGAAGTGGAAGCTGTCGAACCAGTTGCTCCGGCTTTTAGTAGGGTAGTAGTGGCCGAAGTGTTGTCGGTAGAGAAACATCCCGATGCAGATCACCTCAATGTTTGCCAGGTGGACGCCGGCTCAGCTACTGGCGGTGAACCGCTTCAAATCGTCTGCGGCGCAGCGAATGTTCGTGCCGGAATAAAAGTACCTTGTGCGCTAGCTGGCGCACAGCTGCCTGGCATCGCCATCAACCCGGCGAGTATACGCGGAGTCGAATCCTGCGGTATGTTATGTTCAGCCAGGGAATTGGGGTTGGAAGATGTTATGTCAGGTTTATTGCTGCTCCCGGACGATGCTCCAATAGGTGAGGACTTCCGTGATTATTATGAGCTTGACGACAACCTTTTCACGCTCAAGTTAACACCTAACCGCGCCGATTGCCTGGGGTTATCCGGAGTAGCACGAGAGGTGGCGGCGATTACTTCGGCAAATCTCAATGTGCTTGAAATGAACCCGGTCCCGGGTCAGACCAGTGAAGCGTTGACGGTTCAGGTGGACGCGCCAGATGCCTGTTCGCTTTATTGTGGCCGAGTAATACGTGGTATCTCCCTTGATGTTTCCACGCCGCAATGGATGATCCGCCGGCTGGAACGCAGCGGCATCCGAGCGATCAATGCAGTAGTGGATGTGACCAACTATGTGATGCTGGAGACCGGCCAACCACTTCACGCCTTCGATCTCGAGAAGATTACGGGTGCACTGACGGGAACAATCCATGTGCGCCATGCCAAGTCCGGTGAAACGCTCCAGTTGCTGAATGGAGAAACCCTCACGCTGCAACCCGACATGCTGCTGATCGCCGATGAGGCCAAGGCACTCGCGTTGGCGGGCATCATGGGCGGGAACGAAAGCATGGTAGAGCAGGGCGCAAGTGACCTATTTCTGGAAAGCGCTTTCTTTAGTCCAGGCGTAATTGCCGGGAAATCGTTTCGCCTCGGTTTTAACACTGATTCAGCGCACCGCTTCGAACGCGGCGTGGATTTTGCCGCGACACGCGATGCGCTGGAGCGTGCCACGGCTTTGGTGCTCGCTATCTGCGGGGGCAGGGCGGGGCCGATTACCGAAGTCAAAGGTGCGTTGCCGCAACGCGATCCCATTAATTTGCGATCCAAGCGCGCGGCGCGAGTGCTGGGTATAGAACTCGGTGAAGTCCGGATCGCAGAGCTATTGCAGCGTTTGCGATTCCCTTTTTCTTGCGCTGGCGACGTGTTCCGTGTAACGCCGCCGACTTACCGCTTCGATCTCTCTGTCGAGGAAGACCTGATCGAGGAATTGGCGCGTATTTACGGATACGATCATATCCCTGCCAACTCGCCGCATGCGGCCCTGCGGATACTGCCCGAGTACGAAGCGGTACGCACCCCGTCACAGCCGCGGCAAATCCTCGTGGGACGGGACTATCAGGAGGTCATCAATTATGCTTTCGTGGATGCTTTATGGGAGTTGGAGCTGGCGGGCAACACAACACCGGCGGTATTGAAAAACCCGCTGTCCACTCAAATGAGTGTGATGCGTAGCAGCCTGCTCGGCGGTCTCGTATCCAACTTGCAATTCAATCTTAACCGCAGTCAGGCCAGGGTACGGTTATTCGAGGCTGGACGTTGCTTTATGAGAAAGGGAGAAACCTACGACCAATCGGAAAAACTGGCCGGGCTTTGCTATGGGAACGCCATGGCTGAGCAGTGGGGAGTATCTGCTCGCGAGGTGGATTTTTACGACGCTAAGGCAGATATTGAGGCACTGTTTTGGCCGCTAGCGGTGCGTTTTGAGGCAGCATCTCATCCTGCCTTTCATCCCGGCAAATCTGCTCGGATTCAGGTAGGTGAACAAATCGCCGGTTATGCGGGAGAACTTCACCCTCATTGGCGACAAAAGATTGGTTTGCCAAAATCCGCGGTATTATTTGAACTGGATCTCAAAATCCTGATGACGCGGCCTCCGCGGGTAGCTGCGGAGATTCCAAAATATCCTCCAGTACGGCGCGACATCGCGATGGTCGTCTCCGAGGATGTTACCGTCCAAGCACTGCTGGATTGCATGCAGACTGAGAAATTACCCGTTATTTCAGAAATTTCCCCATTTGATATATATCGGGGCAAGGGAGTGGAAAATGGCAAAAAAAGTCTTGCATTCCGAGTGTTATTGCAAGATACTGAAAAAACGTTAACCGACGCTGAAGCGGACTTGGCCATCGCAAAGTTAATAAATATCCTGGAAAGGCAATTGGGCGCAAGACTACGCGACTGATAAGGAATGGCTGTTTTAGCCGTATCCGAGAATTATATAAACAGTGAGGGAGAGCATGACCTTAACAAAAGCCGAGCTGGCCGATTTGCTATTCGAAAAAGTCGGGTTCAATAAGCGCGAAGCAAAAGACATGGTGGAATCCTTTTACGAGGAAGTTCGTGTCGCGCTCCAAAATGGTGATGGCGTGAAGCTCTCTGGTTTCGGCAATTTTCAGCTGCGCGATAAGCCGCAGCGTCCGGGTCGCAATCCCAAAACCGGAGAAGAAATTCCGATTACCGCGCGTCGCGTGGTAACTTTCCACGCAAGCCAAAAACTGAAGGCGATGGTTGAAAAAAACCAGCATGGAAAACATAATACCTAGCAGCGCTTTAGGGCCCATTCCGGCGAAGCGCTACTTCACGATCGGCGAAGTGAGCGAGTTATGTGGTGTCAAGCCTCATGTATTGCGCTATTGGGAGCAGGAATTCGTACAATTGAAGCCGGTCAAGCGTCGGGGCAATCGCCGCTACTACCAGCATCATGAAGTGCTGCTGATTCGTCGTATTCGGGAACTGCTCTATGAACAGGGTTTCACCATCCATGGCGCGCGCAGCCGGCTGGGGCAGGGCCCGGTTGAATCGGTGCCTGCACTTGCCACTTCAATTGCCGCGCCTTCACCATCGATTGATCTGGGAATGCTACGGCGCGAGATCAAAAGCGTTGTGTCATTGCTCCGGTCTTAAACCCAAAATCCGTCGCTCATTGTCGGTCGAATGTAACGATTCGCAAGGATTTTGGGCGCCACATGATATTCATCTTTATGGGGGCGTATTCAGGTCGCCCTGTTCTGTTCTTTGCCCTCTTCGCGTCACTCACCCAATAGCAATTCCTAACGCCGTGGCTTGTTTGGTATAATCCATTCTTCGGGGCGTAGCGCAGCCTGGTAGCGTACTTGCATGGGGTGCAAGTGGTCGGAGGTTCAAATCCTCTCGCCCCGACCAACCAGATCCACAGGTCGGCTGGTTCTTATGCGCGTCGTTCAGGCTTGATATAGCAATAGCTGATATCTTTTCACCGGATAAGCAAAAAAATCACCTCGGTACTGTTCGAATGCGCATATTGCTCAGCAACGACGACGGGTATTTTGCGCCAGGCCTTGGCTGTCTTGCCGAAGCGCTTTCCGCTATTGCGGATATTATCGTTGTCGCACCGGAGCGCGACCGAAGCGGTGCCAGCAATTCGCTCACCCTCGACCGTCCGCTCAGCCTGCACAAATCCCATAATGGTTTCTATTACGTCAATGGCACGCCCACGGACTGTGTGCATCTGGCGGTTACAGGCATGCTGGACGCATTGCCTGACATGGTGGTATCCGGCATCAATGATGGTGCTAACATGGGTGACGACACTCTTTATTCCGGCACGGTAGCGGCCGCCACAGAAGGTTTTCTGCTGGGTATTCCTTCTTTTGCCATTTCTCTTGCCGGTTTTTCCGCCGGAAACTTTCCTACCGCCGCCCGTATCGCCGCAGAGATGGTGCAACGTTTTGAGGGCGATAAACTCCACGGACCGGTACTGCTGAACGTGAATGTGCCCGATGTTACTTATGACGAGCTGCAAGGCATAGAGGTAACCCGGCTTGGCCGCCGTCACAAGGCCGAACCAGTAGTCAAATCCCAAAGCCCACGTGGCGAAACGGTGTACTGGGTAGGCGCGGCCGGGTTGGCGCAGGATGCTGGTGAAGGTACGGACTTCCTCGCGGTTGAGCGGAATCGGGTATCGGTAACCCCATTGCAAATCGACTTGACCCGATATGGGCAGATGGAGGCGGTAAAGCAGTGGCTAAAATAGCAACGGAAGTATTTCCTGTTGTCTCGGATGGTTAAGCATCTGTTCAGGGATATTTAGTTGAACCTAAATCCGGCAGTTGATCGCTCATTTTAATTTAGCGCAATGATGCATAAAGACTTTCTGTATCATTTGATTTTCACCTGTAAGGTGAGTTCGCTACAGGGCGGATTGCACGGTTTTTGCGGTACATGGCGGCGTTGCAACTTCTTGGAATGGAATGACCATTCCGCGTCGTTGCGGCTAGCCCTGCACCCCAAAAACCGCACACTCCACCCTGTCCAACTGCCGGATTTAGGTTGAACGCTCATCATTCCGGAATCGGTATGACTTCCCAGCGTACCCGTGTACGCATGATTGAGCGCCTGCGCACGCAAGGTATCGTTGACGAAGTGGTTCTGGCGGCGATGAACGCCATTCCTCGTCATATCTTCGTGGAGGAAATCCTGGCGAGTCGCGCCTACGACGATGTCGCCCTACCCATCAATTTTGGCCAGACCATTTCAAGCCCGTTTATCGTGGCGCGCATGAGCGAATTACTGCGCGCAGGGTCAACTCTCGGCAGAGTGCTTGAAATTGGTTCCGGCTGTGGTTACCAGACAGCGGTATTGGCTCAGCTTGCGCGCGAAGTCTACTCGGTCGAACGCATCGGACCATTACTTACCCGTGCTCGCATCCGTTTGCGGCAGCTGCGTCTCAACAATGTTCGCCTGAAACACGGCGACGGCTTTCTGGGGCTTTCTGAACCTGCGCCGTTTGACGGCATCGTCCTCAGCGCCGCGACTGCGCATACTCCTCATCAACTGCTGGAGCAACTGGCGGTTGGCGGCAGGATGGTTTTTCCCAAAGGAAGCGGAGAGCAGTTTTTGTGCGTTATCGAACATAATTCGCAGGGTTACACTGAGACAATGCTGGAAGAGGTGAGGTTCGTACCGATGGTGCCGGGTATCTTGAAAGGTTAAGTAATGCAGAACCGAAGGATAAGAATGAGGAACAAGAGAACCGGGCCGGTCCATCTGAACAATGGCGCTTTACTTCAGGCAGTTATGATGCGCTCTCGGCCCGCATTCCTTTCAGGAAGATTTTTTTCTTCGACTTTTTATTGTTCATCGCTCATTCTCTGTCTGGTGGTTGCGGGTTGCGAATCTACCCCGCAGCGCGCGCCTGTGACTGATGTAAACGTGGTGGAGTCCCAGAAGATTACGGAAAAACCGGATACAGTTCCGGAAACGGACGGTCAGCGGCCCAATTTTTATACCATACAGAAGGGCGACACGCTTTACAGCATTGCGCTGAACCATGGCATTGATCAAAAAGATCTAGCCCAGTGGAATAATATCCAGGACCCGGGCGCCATCCATATCGGTCAGCAGCTTAATTTATCCTCGCCTTCTCAACTGGCGCAACCCTCCCTATTCCCCCTTTCTGAGCCCACGCCCCCTTCCGCGCCAGGAATGGCTGTGCCGAACACCATTCCGCCGTTTGAAGATAAGCATGCGGTGAATACCGATAAGCTTAAGGTCGAACCCAAGGCGTTCAAGCTACCCTATTCGGAACAGGCGGTAGCGCTACTGAAGGGGGGAGCGGTGCCCGCGGCGGTTGTGCCAAAGATTGATGTGCCGGCCGGAAAAAATGTTGAAACCGGCATTAGCCCCGTGCCCTCGACCCTCGACGCGATGCGTGGCGAGGATAGCCTAGAATGGATCTGGCCCGCCAAGGGCAAGGTATTGGAAGGTTTTTCGGAAAGCACGAAAGGTATCGATATCGCGGGCAAACCGGGGCAGGCGGTCTCGGCATCCGCCGCAGGCAAAGTGGTGTACAGCGGCGCGGGATTACGCGGCTACGGCAAGCTCATTATCATTAAGCATAACAATACCTACCTCAGCGCGTATGCCCACAACAACAAACTTCTGGTGAAGGAAGGGCAAACGGTGGCTAAAGGACAAAAAATTGCTGAGATGGGAAATACTGACGCTACGCTGGTAAAGCTTCACTTCGAAATTCGCAAGAATGGGAAACCAGTGGATCCGCTAAAACACCTGCCCGGAACATCCGGATGAGCTACCGCCTCCATCGTGACGATGACGAACCGCCCGAGACGGACCCGCCCGAGCGGGATAACGCATCATCTGAGGGCTCCGAAGAAACGCCATCCAAAGGAGGGAACGAAACGCTCGGCGACTTCCTTTTGACCGACGTCACCCAAATTTATTTCAACGAAATCGGCCATAATGCGCTCTTGACCGCGCAGGAAGAAGCGATTCTGACACGCCTGGTGAAGCAGGACGATTTCGCGGCTCGCCAGAAAATGATCGAATGCAACTTGCGGTTGGTGGTGAATATCGCTAAACACTATACCAATCATGGAGTAGCGCTACTGGACCTGATCGAAGAAGGCAATATGGGCATGATGCACGCGCTGGACAAGTTTGATCCGGAACGCGGGTTCCGTTTTTCAACTTACGCTACGTGGTGGATACGTCAGAACATTGAACGTTGCATTATGAACCAGTCGCGTACTATTCGCCTGCCGGTGCATGTCATTAAAGATTTGAACATCATTCTACAAGCGTCTCGTCATCTGGAAGCACATACAGGCAAGGAACCCAAAGCGGAAGATGTCGCGCACTTGCTGGGACGCCCGGTAAAAGAGGTGCAGCGGATGCTGTCCCTGAATATGAGCATGATGTCGTTGGATGCGCCGCTCGATATTGACCCATTACTGTCCGTCGGCGACGTCATGGCGGACGATCAAACTCCCGGTCCTGATCTCATGCTTGAAAAGTCTGAAATCAGATATCGCGTGCGAGAGTGGCTTAACCGGCTAAATGACAAACAACGATACATCATCGAGCAGCGCTACGGCCTCAACGGTGACGAAACGCAAACGCTGGAACAACTGGCGGAGAGACTCGATCTCACGCGTGAGCGCGTGCGCCAGATTCAGCTGGAAGCATTGCAAACATTGCGCGTAATATTAAGATGCGACGGTGTGTCGAAGGATGGGGTGTTTTAGCAGATAGCGCCGAGGGAGTGCCGCAGCGGTATATTTGCCTGCCTTTTTAGCCAATGGAACAGGAGCAGTCTTCAATCCTCAAACTGTCCTTGCCCGCTTTTTGCTCAAACCCTTCACTCCGGCAAGACTGCCGTAACCACCAAGTCGGCGGCATGGACAAGTGGTTTGTCCCTTCGAATTCCCTTTAGAACAATTCCCTTTAAACCGCTTTGAATCTTAAATCAGCGGACTTGTCACATTAAGATATGTTTAAAGTGCAAATATTGGTATCATTGGCGGCCACGCGCGTAACCGCGCAAGCTTTGTAGATGAAGACTTTTTTAACCAACAACCGCAACATATAGCGGCGGTTATTATTTCCGGGGACCACTTATGAATATGTCACACCCAGAGTTTACGGCACCTAATCCCGATCTGTGTACCGAAGAGGAGATTTCACGGCTGGTTCATGCCTTTTATGCAAGAGCCAGAAAAGATCCCTCGCTGGGACCGATCTTTGAAGCACATGTTACCGACTGGGACGCGCATTTTGTGCAAATGATCAATTTCTGGTCAATGAAGTTACGTGGAACCAGCCGTTTCCGCGGGGCGCCCATGCCCAAGCACGTCGCCCTGCCGGGACTTACCCCCGAATTGTTCGAGCGGTGGCTGCAACTCTTCCACCAAACGACAAGCGAGATGGGAAATCCGGTTTTGCAATTCAACGCGGATACGCTAGCTTTTCACATCGGCGGCAGACTGTGGCTGAGATATCAAATGGAGCGCTACCCCGACAGGCAGCTGGTCGAACTCAGTGGAGCGTAATTTCCGGCCGATGTGAACGACCTGAGTTTGTGAGTATTCTGTTCGGTTTCTTCCGGTCCTGGCTTAAGCCACACAACCTGGCCGGATGATTTACCGAACAGAACGTGATTCCCTTTACTGTTCAGCTTCTTTCCCCCTTGGTCTTAGCTTGGCAATACGCTGCTACGATCACCATTATTTACTCGCTCAAACCCAGGCTTTTCAATTCAAGTCCCTCGATTTCCTGCAACGATTTGCCCGCGATTCCTTGCAGGTCTCCGTACATCCCCACCGTCGCGCCCATCACACGCATAATTTGTTCTTCCCGCTTGGCCCATTGCTTCATTATCGCTTTGCGTTCTTTATCCAGGTCGTCCTGCATGGTGGAAAACGCTTCGACGATAGCTTCCACGCGCTGACGGAAACGCGGGCCGGTAAGGTACTGGTAGATCATCTCGGTTTTGGTTTGCAGGCCTTCGGAAGATTGTCGGGCAAGAGCAAGTTCCAGCAGTGATTGCCGCAGGATAAGCGCCACCGGCAACGCAGCGCGGGGATGCGTCACCCAGATGCCATCAACCATTTCAAAAGTTTCCACGCCTTTCGGCAATATATGGCTCACAATGACAGCAATTTCCGCTTTTGCGGTACGCTGATCTTCGCGCAATTTGGCCAGCCATAAATCGCTCCAGTTTCTGGTACGCTTGGTTTCCCATAGAATGGTGCCGCCCAATTGCCCGCCGGTACCAATGACGCGGTGCAACACATCTCCGCCATAGTCTCCCTTGGGTACCGGCTCGATCGCGTCGAAAGGGAATTTGGCGCGCAACAGATTCTCAAGCGCAAGCTCCTGCACTTCTCCTTGCAATTGCTGTGAACCCTGCTCGGCTCTACGCTTCAGTTCTTCGATCTTTTGTTGCATGGAGGCGATGGTGTGGTCTTTTTCCATTACCTTGAGCTTGAGTCCTTCCTCCGCTTCCCGCCTGGCGTGAGCGCGTACTTCGGTTAGCCCATCCTGAACGCGTTTTTCCACAGTGAGTTCAAGCTCCCGCCTGGCATCGTCGAGTTCACGCTGCTTTTTTATAAGCTCGGCTTGCACCTTTTGGGCTGCAGCCAGCTTCTCATCGCGGCCTTTGAGCACTTCCTGGAGCTCGGCAAGTTCACGTGCCTTGTTCTCCAGTTCGGCGGCATTGGCAAGCTTTGCTTTTCTCGATTCATCGGCAATGACGCGGATGCGTTCGGCATTCACCTGTGTGGCGACCCGATCGGCTATCTGATTATCCAGCGTGCGCCTGGACTCCGCGATTTCCTTCTCTTTTTGGCGAATATCCAGTTCGCGCCCGGCGATTTCCTTGTCTTTCTGCAAGAGTTGCTGCTCGAACTGCTTGCGTGTGGCGTCGATCAGCGGTGCGGCGAGCGACTCTGTGAGCCGGATTTCAGCTTTACAGTTGGAGCAGGTAATGGTGGGTTCCGTCATGTTTTGTTCCTGAAGTAGCAAAGGTGCCGGATTCTTTTGTTCGTTTGAGATGGAGATAATTCCTGGATTATAGGGCAAGCGGTGGGCCGCTCGTGTGTAAGCGGACATATTTCGAATATACTTGCGTTGACACTCGCCAGACAGGGGATAACGATTCAGCGTTCAGGATGGGAGGGGGACCGGGGACATCCTTGATCTATCTTTCCTCCAAAATTAGTTATACTCAAGGTGTTGGATTCCAATACGAGAAAAAATGATAACGGATCGGATTTTTTTGTTACCACATAGGAGCGAAAACGATGAGCAACCAAAAGACTGGAAGTGCGCCGCACACCCTGCCACCTCTGCCTTACGCGGATAATGCGCTGGATCCTGTCATTTCCGCCAATACGCTAAGCTTTCATTACGGTAAGCATCACAAGACTTATGTTGACAACCTGAACAAGCTGATTGCCGGTACGGAGCTTGCGGATTTGTCCCTGGAGGAGATCATTGCTTCAACAGCCGGCAAGGCGGATAAGACCGGGGTTTTCAATAATGCGGCACAAATCTGGAATCACACGTTCTACTGGAAGAGCCTGTCCCCGAAAGGCGGCGGTGAACCCCCCGCGGCTTTGAAGCAAAAAATCGAGACTTCCTTCGAGACCGTGGAAGCATGCAAAAAAGAACTGGCAGCTGCGGCAACGACTCAGTTCGGGAGTGGCTGGGCGTGGCTGGTGCAGGATGGCGGCAAACTCAAAGTGGTCAAGACGAGCAATGCTGATTTGCCTCTGACCAGTGGATTAAAGCCACTACTGACTATCGATGTATGGGAACATGCCTATTACCTGGATTACCAGAACCGGCGCGTGGATTATGTCAACGCCGTGCTCGACAAGCTGATCAATTGGGGTTTTGCGGCGGACAATCATGGGTAGCGTGCCCCGCGGGCTACTGTGACCACGCAAAACTCAGAACAGCTGGAAGTTATCAAGCGCGGTTGTAGCGAGCTCCTGGTAGAAGAGGAGCTCGAGCAGAAACTTGCGTTAAATCGGCCACTCAGAATCAAGGCCGGATTTGATCCAACAGCGCCGGATTTGCACCTGGGTCATACCGTTTTGCTCAACAAAATGCGTCAACTGCAGGATTTAGGCCATCATGCCTTATTCTTGATTGGCGATTTCACCGGCATGATCGGTGATCCCAGCGGCAAAAATACGACCCGTCCCCCTCTCACGCGCGAACAAGTGGTCGAGAATGCGCAATCCTACGCAAACCAGGTTTTCCGGATACTCAGGCCGGAGCAGACCGAAGTGGTATTCAATTCCACCTGGATGGATACGCTCAATGCCGCCGATCTGATCAAGCTGGCAGCCACTCATACCGTTGCGCGCATGCTGGAACGCGACGATTTTGGCAAGCGTTATCGAAGTAACAAAGCGATCGCCATTCACGAATTTCTGTATCCGCTAATCCAGGGCTATGATTCGGTTGCCCTCAAGGCGGATATTGAACTGGGCGGCACTGATCAGAAATTCAACCTGCTGATGGGACGGGAATTGCAAAAGCATTTCGGGCAATTGCCGCAGTGCATTCTTACCATGCCGCTTCTGGAAGGGCTGGATGGGGTTAACAAGATGTCCAAATCGGCTGGCAACTACATCGGAATTACGGAGAGTCCCGGAAACATTTTCGGCAAGCTGATGTCTATTTCCGATGAATTGATGTGGCGGTACATTGAACTGTTGTCGTTTGAGCCGCTGAATATTATTCGCCAGTGGCAGCAGGACGTGAGGAATGGGGGTAATCCGCGCGATATAAAGGTAACGTTCGCCCGGGAGATCGTTACCCGTTTTCACAGCAGAAAAGATGCGGAAATTGCCTTGGCCGACTTCGAGGCGCGCTTCAAACGCGGTGCATTGCCGGAAGACATGCCGGAGAAAATGCTGTATGTTGAGAAAGAAGGGTTGGCCATTGCCCAGTTACTCAAACAAGCCGGGTTAACAGCAAGTACCACAGAGGCACTACGCATGATTGAGCAAGGCGGTGTAAAATTAAATGGCGAAAGGATCAGCGATAAAACTTTTAGCCTGCCCCGTGGTCAAACTGTTATAGTACAAGTTGGCAAGCGGAAGTTTGCCAGAGTAACAATCTCCGAATAAAAATAAAAAAGTTTATCAAAACCCTTGACCGGGTATCTGGTGTCTGTATAATCCCGCCTTTCGTTGTCTGGCTAGAAGTTTTCAGGCAGCATTGCTCTTTAAAAATTTACAGCCGATAGGTGTGGGCACTTGACCGGGACACCCGGCTATTTTGTCTTTCGGGGCGGAATATCCGGGTAGCTAAGAGTTGAAGTGCTCGCACGATGTAACAAAATTCCGGCGGCTATCTTGATGATATCGGGGTAGAAGCTGGAATTGCAGTAACACGTCAAGCGAGAGTTTTACCAGTATTGAACTGAAGAGTTTGATCCTGGCTCAGATTGAACGCTGGCGGCATGCTTTACACATGCAAGTCGAACGGCAGCACGGGGGCAACCCTGGTGGCGAGTGGCGAACGGGTGAGTAATGCATCGGAACGTATCTTTAAGTGGGGGATAACGCATCGAAAGATGCGCTAATACCGCATAATCTCCGAGGAGAAAAGCAGGGGATCGCAAGACCTTGCGCTTTTGGAGCGGCCGATGTCTGATTAGCTAGTTGGTGGGGTAAAGGCTTACCAAGGCTTCGATCAGTAGCTGGTCTGAGAGGACGACCAGCCACACTGGGACTGAGACACGGCCCAGACTCCTACGGGAGGCAGCAGTGGGGAATTTTGGACAATGGGGGAAACCCTGATCCAGCCATGCCGCGTGAGTGAAGAAGGCCTTCGGGTTGTAAAGCTCTTTCAGCCGGAACGAAACGGTCACGGTGAATAACCGTGACTACTGACGGTACCGGAAGAAGAAGCACCGGCTAACTACGTGCCAGCAGCCGCGGTAATACGTAGGGTGCAAGCGTTAATCGGAATTACTGGGCGTAAAGCGTGCGCAGGCGGTTTTGTAAGTCAGATGTGAAATCCCCGGGCTTAACCTGGGAACTGCGTTTGAAACTACAAGGCTAGAGTGTAGCAGAGGGGGGTGGAATTCCACGTGTAGCAGTGAAATGCGTAGAGATGTGGAGGAACACCGATGGCGAAGGCAGCCCCCTGGGTTAACACTGACGCTCAGGCACGAAAGCGTGGGGAGCAAACAGGATTAGATACCCTGGTAGTCCACGCCCTAAACGATGTCAACTAGTTGTCGGGCCTTAACGGGCTTGGTAACGCAGCTAACGCGTGAAGTTGACCGCCTGGGGAGTACGGTCGCAAGATTAAAACTCAAAGGAATTGACGGGGACCCGCACAAGCGGTGGATTATGTGGATTAATTCGATGCAACGCGAAAAACCTTACCTACCCTTGACATGTACCGAAGCCCGCTGAGAGGCGGGCGTGCCCGAAAGGGAGCGGTAACACAGGTGCTGCATGGCTGTCGTCAGCTCGTGTCGTGAGATGTTGGGTTAAGTCCCGCAACGAGCGCAACCCTTGTCATTAATTGCCATCATTCAGTTGGGCACTTTAATGAAACTGCCGGTGACAAACCGGAGGAAGGTGGGGATGACGTCAAGTCCTCATGGCCCTTATGGGTAGGGCTTCACACGTAATACAATGGCGCGTACAGAGGGTTGCCAACCCGCGAGGGGGAGCTAATCTCAGAAAGCGCGTCGTAGTCCGGATCGGAGTCTGCAACTCGACTCCGTGAAGTCGGAATCGCTAGTAATCGCGGATCAGCATGTCGCGGTGAATACGTTCCCGGGTCTTGTACACACCGCCCGTCACACCATGGGAGTGGGTTTCACCAGAAGCAGGTAGTCTAACCGCAAGGAGGGCGCTTGCCACGGTGAGATTCATGACTGGGGTGAAGTCGTAACAAGGTAGCCGTAGGGGAACCTGCGGCTGGATCACCTCCTTTCTAGAGAAGATCCCTGTTCAAGTGTCCACAACCTATCGGTTGTTCTAAAAAGCAGGGCTAGGGGCTAAGGACCAGAGGGCTAAAAAATCAAGAACGCCCCGCCCTATTCTTGAGCTTTGTTCAGGGTCTGTAGCTCAGTTGGTTAGAGCACACGCTTGATAAGCGTGGGGTCGGTGGTTCAAATCCACCCAGACCCACCACTAATCGGGGGTGTAGCTCAGATGGGAGAGCACCTGCTTTGCAAGCAGGGGGTCATCGGTTCGATCCCGTTCACCTCCACCAGTTCAGAAGTCGAGAGCAACATATTTTAGAAAGCAGAAGTAAGCGAAAGCGTTTACTTCTGGTTTTTAACCAGCGGCTGTATTGCAGGGATAGCGGCAGGAAGCATCGAGTGTTTTACATCACTCTTTATTTCTTACCTTGTCCCGATGTTCTTTAACAATTTGGAAGAAGTAAAATATTTCGCATCAGCGAATGCGTGCCTTTTTGATCGGGCTGCGCGCTCCCGGATGCGGAATAATGGGTATGATTGTATCGACGTATCGCATTTTTAGTCGGATGCGATACGAGCAAACACCTGTAACCAACTGGTTTGGAAGAGGGGATTGAGTGCGGCGGTTCTTGGCCGGTTTTCAATTTTCTATTTCCCAAGCCCTCAAGGTTATAGGATCAAGCGAATAAGTGCATGTGGTGGATGCCTTGGCGATTACAGGCGATGAAGGGCGTGGTAGCCTGCGAAAAGCTCCGGGGAGCTGGCAAACAAGCTTTGATCCGGAGATGTCCGAATGGGGAAACCCGGCCCGCAAGGGTCAACCTTGGCTGAATACATAGGTCAAGCGTGGCGAACCTGGCGAACTGAAACATCTAAGTAGCCAGAGGAATAGAAATCAACCGAGATTCCCAAAGTAGTGGCGAGCGAAATGGGAGCAGCCTCCAATTTTTAGCACTCGAATTAGCCGAGCCGTCTGGAAAGTCGGGCCATAGTGGGTGATAGCCCCGTAGGCGAAAGTTTGAGTGTGGAACTAGGATTGGGACAAGTAGGGCGGGACACGAGAAATCCTGTCTGAATATGGGGGGACCATCCTCCAAGGCTAAATACTCGTAATCGACCGATAGTGAACCAGTACCGTGAGGGAAAGGCGAAAAGAACCCCGGGAGGGGAGTGAAATAGATCCTGAAACCGCATGCATACAAACAGTGGGAGCGGACTTGTTCCGTGACTGCGTACCTTTTGTATAATGGGTCAGCGACTTACATTCAGTAGCGAGCTTAACCGAATAGGGGAAGCGCAGCGAAAGCGAGTCTTAATAGGGCGATTAGTTGCTGGGTGTAGACCCGAAACCAGATGATCTACTCATGGCCAGGATGAAGCGGGGGTAACACCTCGTGGAGGTCCGAACCCACTAATGTTGAAAAATTAGGGGATGAGCTGTGGGTAGGGGTGAAAGGCTAAACAAATCTGGAAATAGCTGGTTCTCTCCGAAAACTATTTAGGTAGTGCCTCACGTATCACCTTCGGGGGTAGAGCACTGTTATGGCTAGGGGGCCGTTTAGGCCTACCAACCCATGGCAAACTCCGAATACCGAAGAGTGCGAGCGTGGGAGACAGACATCGGGTGCTAACGTCCGGTGTCGAAAGGGAAACAACCCAGACCCTCAGCTAAGGTCCCAAAGACACAGTTAAGTGGCAAACGAAGTGGGAAGGCTAAAACAGTCAGGAGGTTGGCTTAGAAGCAGCCATCCTTTAAAGAAAGCGTAATAGCTCACTGATCGAGTCGTCCTGCGCGGAAGATGTAACGGGGCTCAAACTGTGCACCGAAGCTAGGGATCTACACGCAAGTGTAGATGGTAGGAGAGCGTTCCGTAGGCCTGCGAAGGTGGCTTGAGAAGGCTGCTGGAGGTATCGGAAGTGCGAATGCTGACATGAGTAGCGATAAAGGGAGTGAAAGGCTCCCTCGCCGTAAGCCCAAGGTTTCCTGCGCAACGTTCATCGGCGCAGGGTGAGTCGGCCCCTAAGGTGAGGCAGAAATGCGTAGCTGATGGGAAACTGGTTAATATTCCAGTACCTTTGTTCAATGCGATGTGGGGACGGAGAAGGTTAACTCGGCCGGGTGTTGGATGTCCCGGTTTAAGCGTGTAGACGTGCTGCTCAGGCAAATCCGGGCGGCTTAGTTGAGGCGTGATGACGCAACGCCCCTCGGGGCGCCAAGTGAGTGATACCCTGCTTCCAGGAAAAGCCACTAAGCTTCAGTTGAATGAAGACCGTACCGCAAACCGACACAGGTGGGCGGGATGAAAATTCCAAGGCGCTTGAGAGAACTCAGGAGAAGGAACTCGGCAAATTAACACCGTAACTTCGGGATAAGGTGTGCCCCCGGTACGTGTAGCGCCTCGCGCGTGAAGCGGATGGGGGTTGCAAAGAAATGGTGGCTGCGACTGTTTAATAAAAACACAGCACTCTGCAAACACGAAAGTGGACGTATAGAGTGTGACGCCTGCCCGGTGCCGGAAGGTTAAGTGATGGGGTGCAAGCTCTTGATCGAAGCCCCGGTAAACGGCGGCCGTAACTATAACGGTCCTAAGGTAGCGAAATTCCTTGTCGGGTAAGTTCCGACCTGCACGAATGGCGTAACGATGGCCACACTGTCTCCTCCTGAGACTCAGCGAAGTTGAAATGTTTGTGAAGATGCAATCTCCCCGCGGCTAGACGGAAAGACCCCGTGCACCTTTACTGTAGCTTTACATTGGACTTTGACAATATCTGTGTAGGATAGGTGGGAGGCGTTGAAGTGGGCTCGCCAGAGCTCATGGAGCCGACGTTGAAATACCACCCTGATGTTGTTGAGGTTCTAACCTAGGTCCATTATCTGGATCGGGGACCGTGTATGGTAGGCAGTTTGACTGGGGCGGTCTCCTCCCAAAGTGTAACGGAGGAGTACGAAGGTACGCTAGGTACGGTCGGAAATCGTGCTGATAGTGCAATGGCAAAAGCGTGCTTGACTGCGAGACTGACAAGTCGAGCAGATGCGAAAGCAGGTCATAGTGATCCGGTGGTTCTGTATGGAAGGGCCATCGCTCAACGGATAAAAGGTACGCCGGGGATAACAGGCTGATTCCTCCCAAGAGTTCATATCGACGGGGGAGTTTGGCACCTCGATGTCGGCTCATCACATCCTGGGGCTGTAGCCGGTCCCAAGGGTATGGCTGTTCGCCATTTAAAGTGGTACGTGAGCTGGGTTTAAAACGTCGTGAGACAGTTTGGTCCCTATCTGCCGTGGGCGTTGGAAGTTTGAGTGGACCTGCTCCTAGTACGAGAGGACCGGAGTGGACGCACCTCTGGTGTACCGGTTATGACGCCAGTCGTATCGCCGGGTAGCTAAGTGCGGAAGAGATAACCGCTGAAAGCATCTAAGCGGGAAACTCGCCTCAAGATGAGACTTCCCGGGGGTTAAACCCCCCTAAAGGTTCGTCGAAGACCACGACGTTGATAGGTCGGGTGTGGAAGCGCAGCAATGTGTTAAGCTAACCGATACTAATTGACCGTGCGGCTTGATCCTATAACCTTGAGCAAGGCATGAAAGTGGAGAATAAAAGGGCGCGGATTTGCCCTTCTCCACAGATGCCGGGCAAGGTGTTTGCCCGGATACAATCATCCCAATTTTACTTCTTCCAGACTGTGGTTTGCGATCGGATAACCGGTATTGATGGTTTTGGTCGTTAGCCATATTAAAAAGTTACGCTTGGCGGTCATAGCGCTTTGGATCCACCCCTTCCCATCCCGAACAGGGCCGTGAAACGAAGTCGCGCCGATGATAGTGTGCATTCGCATGCGAAAGTAGGTCACTGCCAGGCACCTTATAATAAAAAAGCCCCGACTCTTACGAGCCGGGGCTTTTTTATTATACAAGCGATACCGCGAATAAAACGGATGTACCGAATAAGTGATGAAAAGTGATGGACTAGATCAGTGTATTTGAGTGGGGAACAGATCAAAGCGGGAAGGTTTGATGAAGACCTGATCTCCTCGTACCAACCGTAATTCTCGGAAGCGCTCCTTACTGATTTCAACTTGTATTGGCTCCTTGTCGTTGCTGTCGTCCCGAATCAATTCAAGACGTACCACGGGGCCAATCGAGAGAATGTGGAATACATGGGCCGAAAGCGCGCCGCTGCCATGTATCACCCGGTCAATGTGGATATCGTGAGGGCGGACATATGCGACGGCTCCGACGTCCTCGGCTTCAGTGTGCTCAGGTGCATCAACTTCAATACCGTCTATCCAGGCCCGCCCCTGGTGCAATCGGCCATGGAACAAATTTACCTTGCCGAGAAATTCATAAACGAACGGGCTGGCCGGCTGTTCGTATACTTCGTCCGGCGTGCCAATTTGCTCAATGCGGCCTTCATTCATGACGACTACCCGGTCTGCTACTTCCAGGGCTTCTTCCTGATCATGAGTAACGAAAACGCTTGTAATCTGCATGTCGTCATGAAGTCGCCGCAACCAGGAACGCAGTTCTTTGCGTACTTTTGCGTCAAGCGCGCCGAAAGGCTCGTCCAGTAGCAAGACCTTTGGCTCCACCGCCAACGCCCGTGCCAAAGCTACACGCTGACGCTGGCCTCCGGAGAGCTGATGCGGATGACGATCGGCCAGCCAGTCCATCTGTACCAGCTTCAGCAAATTGTGTACGCGATCGCGAATTTCCGTATCGGCAGGGCGCATGCTTTTTGGACGCACCCGCAATCCGAATGCGACGTTCTCGAAAATCGTCATATTGCGAAACAGCGCATAGTGCTGGAATACAAAACCGACCTGTCGATCGCGCACATGGTGCTTTGTTGCATCTTCGCCTTGAAACAGCACCTGGCCAGCGTCTGCTGCTTCGAGTCCGGCGATTACGCGCAGTAAAGTTGTTTTGCCGGAACCCGAAGGGCCGAGCAGCGCAAGCAACTCGCCTGAATGCACTTCCAGGCTGACATCGCGCAGCGCAGCGAAACTCCCGAATTGCTTGGAAAGATTCCGTACTTCAATGCTCATCGGCATTCTCCTGGTACTGCTTATTTCTGGATTCAACGAACGTCTTCAGCGCGAGGGTCACTAAAGCAAGTAGTGCCAGCAGTGATGCTACCGCGAATGCAGCGGCGAAGTTATATTCGTTGTAGAGGATCTCGACATGAAGCGGCAGGGTGTTGGTACTGCCGCGGATGTGCCCTGATACCACTGAAACCGCACCGAATTCGCCCATTGCACGCGCATTGCAAAGGATGGTGCCGTAAAGCAGGCCCCACTTGACATTCGGGAGTGTAACGCGGAAAAAGGTCTGCCAGCCGTTAGCACCCAGTACCACGGCTGCTTCCTCTTCCTCGGTGCCCTGCGCCTGCATCAGTGGAATCAGCTCTCGGGCGATAAACGGCACGGTCACGAAAATAGTGGCGAGCACAATACCGGGTACCGCGAATATGATCTTGATATCGTTTTCCGCCAGCCACGGGCCGAGCCACCCCTGTAAGCCGAAGATAAGCACATAGATTAACCCTGAAACAACCGGGGACACCGAGAACGGAAGGTCGATCAGTGTAATGAGCAGGTTCTTGCCGCGGAACTCAAACTTGGCGATAGCCCATGCGGCCGCTATGCCGAATATCAGGTTAAGCGGCACTGCGATCGCCGCAACAGTCAGGGTAAGCTGGATTGCCGCTACTGCGTCCGGCTCGGTAATGGCGGCCAGGTAGACATCCACGCCCTTCTTTAGCGCCTCATAGAAGACCGAGATCAGGGGCACAAAGAGGAACAATGTCAGAAAGGCGAGCGCCAGCCCGATCAAAGTCCGGCGTACCCAGGCAGGCTCATCCGTGCCCACTGTCCGGCGTATACGGGAGGGGACCGGAATAGCAATAGCTGTCATGAAAACGTCCTCATATCGCCGCGCTTCGACGGCTCCACCATTGCAGCAAATTGATGATCAGCAGCATCACAAATGAAATCACCAGCATCACGACCGCCAGTGCAGTGGCGCCGGTATAGTCGTATTGCTCAAGTTTGGTAATAATCAGAAGCGGTGTTATCTCGGAAATCATGGGCATGTTCCCGGCGATAAAAATAACCGACCCATACTCGCCAATCGCGCGTGCGAACGCCAGTGCGAAACCAGTCATCAACGCTGGAAAAAGGGTGGGGAAAATCACCCGAGAGAACGTTTGCAATCGGGTCGCGCCTAGGGTAGCCGCCGCTTCCTCCAGTTCCGACTCGATGTCTTCTAGCACTGGCTGTACCGTACGCACGACAAACGGTAAACCGATAAAAGTCAATGCAACAAAAACGCCGACCGGCGTGAAGGCGATTTTGATGCCGAGCGGCTCAAAAAATTGGCCGATCCAGCCATTGCCGGCATAGAGCGCGGTTAGCGCAATGCCGGCGACCGCCGTCGGCAGCGCAAATGGAAGATCCACCAGCGCATCCACCAGTCGCTTGCCCGGAAAATGATAGCGTACCAGCACCCAGGCCACCAGAAGTCCGAATATGGCATTGAGCAGGGCAGCCGCAAACGAGGCACCAAATGTCAGCCGATACGATGCCACTACACGCGGCGTCGTTACCACAGCCCAGAACTCGGGCCACGTAAGCGCGGAGGTGCGGATAAACGCGGCCGATAGTGGGATTAGCACAATCAGGCTCAGATAAACCAGGGTGAATCCAAGTGCCAGATTGAATCCCGGCAACACGCTATGTTGTTTGAATGAATGCAATTTTCTCATCCTATTACCCAAATTTTGTCGCACTGACTATTCATGCGCGTGGCGGTGCTGTTCCAGGGGTCATAAGTCTCATCTGTTTCAAGCAAGCATGGGGGCCGGCCCACCCAAGAAACGCCCCTGCAGTAAATCAGCGCCGGCGCGAACTGACGCATCCAGCTGCTGGCTGGTTTCGATATCTCGCACTAATAGGGCGGCGCCGAAGCGATGTACGGTATCCAGTAGTGGCAGTGCATGGTTATATTGCAACAATGCAGACGCATCCAGCCGGACAATGTCCGGATACAGAGCGCCAAGCTCAGCCATCCAGGTGCCACTTGCCCCGTTGGGGTGCGCGGAGATCCGATATCCGCGCGAGCGATAGTTGCTGATTACACGCTTGAGCAGCCTCGCGTCACGATTCACCTCGAGGGGCATTTCGATGACTACGCGAGAAGTAGCTACTTCAATGAGATTGAGGACCTTTTCGAACGCGCGGCCATGATCGTCCTTGACGCTTTCCAACAGGCGTGGCTGTACGCTGACAAAGAGATTGCCCTGCCCCGAGACAGCGCCGAAGTAATTGATCGCATGCACCGTGCGGCATAGACGATCGAGGCTGACCAGTAGCGTATCGTTCGATGCCAAAGTGAAAATACTCCAAGGGGACAATATGTTCTTATCACCTGATTCAGAACGAACGTAAGCAGCATGTCCAATGACATTGCGCCGGCTTCCATCAAAGACCGGTTGGAAGACACTCGATAGTCGGCTGTTAAGGAAATGCCCGACTATCCAGCCATCTTCAGATCGCTGTAACTGATCATCGGTTGCCTGAACACGCGTCAGTGCATCGTGCGCCTTTCTTGCGTTCATCCCTGTCCTTTCTTTCGTTTATTACGATAGTGGGAGCCATCGGCAAACTGTGTCAGGTCCATATACCCCGAACCGGACCGCATCATCGCAGCCGGTGACAGGGAAGCCTGCTCAATTCCATGCTTTCCAGTTTTCGGCGTAGCTCATGCGTCGAACCGCGGCAGAATACCAGCGGCACACCATTCTTATTCGCCTGTTGCTTCAACGCATTCGCTACGCTGTGGCTAACAAAATCGTAAAGTATGACCACCAGTCTGGCGCTGTTTGGAATCGGGCGCTTGGCAAATCGTGGCTGCCGACCGTCCCAGTGTTCGACGCGCCGCAAGCCGTACGCGAGGAGCTCTCGCTTCAATGTCTGGGTGTAATCTCCTCCTACGATTAATGCAGTCACGCTAGCTCCTGAAATGATGTGGTCGTGCCCACGCGTCGAAAAAAAGTTACTTCTGATAAATCTGATCAAACGTTCCGCCATCCGAAAAGTGAACCTTGTGTGCCTTTTTCCAGCCACCGAATGCTTCATCGATTGTGAAAAGCGTAATGGCAGGAAATTGACCGGCATATTTCGCAGCAATCTTGCTATTGGTAGGCCGATAGAAATTCTTTGCAGCGATTTCCTGACCTTCCTCCGAATATAGATACTGTAGATAGGCGACGGCGAGATCGCGCGTACCCTTCTTGTCCACCACTTTGTCCACCACCGCGACCGGCGGTTCCGCGAGAATGCTAAGCGATGGCACGACGATCTCGAACTTCCCAGGCCCAAGCTCCTTGATTGCCAGGAAAGCCTCGTTCTCCCAAGAGATGAATACGTCACCAACACCACGCTCTACAAAGGTCGTGGTCGAGCCGCGTGCACCGGAATCGAGTACTGGAACATTCTTGTAGATGTCGGCGACAAATTCTTTTGCCCTGGCTTCACCGAAGTTACGCTTGCCAAATTCCCATGCCGCCAGGTAATTCCATTGCGCACCACCGGAAGTTTTTGGATTGGGGGTGATCACAGCCACGCCGGGTCTGGCAAGATCGTTCCAGTCCTTAATCCCCTTGGGATTGCCCTTCCGCACCAGGAAAATAATAGTCGAGGTATAAGGCGTGCTGTTACGCACCAATCGCTTCTGCCAGTCTTCCGGAAGCAGTTTGGCCTGCTCCGCGATGGCATTAATATCATGGGCCAGCGCAAGCGTCACCACATCCGCCTCAAGACCGTCGATGACGGATCGGGCCTGTTTGCCAGAACCGCCGTGGGATTGCTTGACGGCTACTTTCTCATCGGCCTTTGCCTGCCACTGTTTTATGAATGACTCATTGAACTCCTGGTAAAGCTCCCGCGTTGGATCATAGGAGACATTGAGTAAAGTCCTGCCCGCGAAAGTGTTACCACTGATTAATAAACTTGCGAGCAGGACTGTTGGCAGCCATGTTTTGATTTTCACGATTTTTCCTTTAAAGAGATATTGAGTAACTCTGTTCAAGATTGTTAAAAGGCGCTTATTAACACTTCGACGTAAAAAAAGTCGGTGTTGCCTGAGCGCTGCGCGATATGGTCAGGGTGTGCCGCTATTACATTTTTTACAAAGTCGCCTGCGGTGAAATGGGTGTACCCCACCGTGGTATTAATCCGTGACGTGACCTGATAGCGTAAGCGCATTTCCAACGCGCTCCCCACCTCGTCACCGCTTCTCCCGGTTCTATCCCGGTTGAAACCCGGATCCCTGACGACGCTGATATTGCCGTCGAAGGAGTCAAAGAGACGATCTGTGCTGCTGGCCAGCCAGAACCAGCTGTAGCCTGCTTCCAGTCCCAGTTTTTGAGTCGGCTGAATGTCAAACCTGATTTTGGGGGCCTTGATATTCTCATAAATAACGTAATGATCCGCCGACCAGGGCCGTGCAAAACCGAAAAAACGGTCAAAACGATTATTCACATTGTCGTTGGGATTACGGTCACCGGTAGCGTATCCATAAAATGCGCTCACACGGGGTTTCCAGGCGTAGTTAAAGTTTCGCCCTATTTCGATGGTGTAACCATAAGCATCAAACCGTTCGGCACCCTGGGTGCCGAACTGATAGCTGAAATTGACGTCGTAATCCAGCAGATTTCCAATCTTGCCATAGCCACGCAGCGACGGCATGTGAATTTCCCGGTCGAGGCGGTTTGTTGCCGTATGGCCATTGGGATCAGCGGTTTGCTTTTGACCCATGTAGTAAGGTTGCAACGTAATGATGTCCGACCACTTGCGCCAATGGCCAATCGCACCATAAAACCACAAGTGTTCGTTGCCCTGGTCAAACCTGGTTTGCAGACGTTTGACTGGCTGCATACCAAACAAATCGACTTCCCAGTCATTGGCTTCCCGGCCCAGGTTCAGGCGGAAGCCTTCGAAGCTATTGGTGGTATTGCGCCATTCGTTGCGCGCGATGAAACGCCGGTCTAGCGTTTCATAGGCCATACGCCCTACCCGGAATCTAAGTGGCCGGTTCTGCTTGCGATCGTCTTCACCCAGCGCGTTTTCAAAATATAATTCGCCGTACCCCTGGATCAGGTCATGCGGGTTGTTTTCCTGATCAGTTGTGGGAAAACGGTTGTTGTAAACCCGGGAGTCCTGAAACTCTACGGCAAAACGGAACGGGTCGAGGATTTCCCTTATTCCCAGGTATGCGCGGGAGCGTAGGAAAAAGGGGTTGTCGAATCCGCCTTCAACACGCCGAATGTCATCACGGCGCATTTCATAGCGGGTACGAAATTCCAAACCAATATCCAGCCAGGTGATATCCTTGAATGCCTCAATACCGATTTGGCTCAGATTGCGCACGTATCTTGGGGGATCGGAATCTGGATTCGTCGCATAGCTGTTGGCACGGCGGTGATAGCTCGTGGTTGTTTTTGCTGCTCCTTTGGCAGCAGGTCGTTCCCACCAGTCGTACTCGCGATCCGAGTACAGATCTTGTCTAGGAACAGGTGGAGCGGCAGGTTTGATCGCCCATTTGAAATTCTCGTTTGCCGATTTGACGGGCTTTTTATTTGCAGCCGATGCTTCGGCTTGGCTTATCTGCTGCGCTGTTGGTTGGATTAGCAAAGATTTCTCCGATGGCGTGCGGTTCACCTCCGCGTGAACGAAATTCAGCGGCAATAAGCCGATTACAGAAGCAAGTGTCATTCCCCAGTAAAAGTTCATGCTCTTTCCCGAATCGCCCCTCCGTTGTTTCGGTCAGGTGTCGATGATTTGTTTGTCGCACCTCCAGTTTATGGTCGGTGTTCTTTATGCAGAGTGCCGGGTTCATCGCGGCAGTTCTCATTCACGGCATTACATCTCTTCGGAGAGGCTCGTTGCGATCGACCCTGATTTTCCTTCGGCACTCGATCTGTACAACTTTACCGTCGTGAATCACCACCTCGACCGAGCCATACTCAATATCGGCAATCGCACACAGGATCTGTCGGCTGATTGCTGCCGGTATCCGCTTGCCATCATGTTCCGGTGTCATTTTTTCTTTCAAGTCCACGATACCGGGGAGAATGGCCATTTCTATTTTCCGAGATTGAACAGCCCACGAGAAGGAAGGTTAACGGCAATTCCTTATAATTAAAACTAATAACATTTCATTTGCTTATCTATTTTTTTTATATGCTGCCCTGGTTTCTAAGCTTCGCCTTGAGAATTGATAATCAATTCCACAGTTTCTCGAAGTAGGCTGTCCAAATTGCATCCGATCTGGGAAAATGTAAACTCCGTCGAGTCGCACCTTAGTGATTCGAGTCCTTGGCTGCGCGATGCTTTATTTTTTAAGTCAAGAGGTGGGTAATGGAAGTCGTAACGAGAAAAGAACAACGTGATATGAATAAACTGCACAAGCGGTTGAGGCGTCTTGTCGGCGCGGCCATTGCCGATTTCAATATGATCGAGGCGGGGGACCGGGTGATGGTGTGCCTCTCGGGTGGCAAGGATAGCTATGCGCTGCTCGATATCCTGCGCAATCTACAGGCTCATGCGCCACTACCGTTCGAACTGATTGCCGTGAATCTGGACCAGAAGCAGCCCGGTTTTCCCGAGCATGTCTTGCCGGGTTACCTCACGAGCAGGGATATACCTTTCCGCATTGTCGAACAGGATACCTACAGCGTGGTGAAGCGCGTCATTGCAGAAGGCAAGACGACTTGCAGCCTCTGCTCGCGCTTGCGCCGCGGCGTACTCTACCGCGTAGCGGGAGAGCTGGGTGCGACCAAGATCGCGCTGGGACACCACCGTGACGATATTCTTGAAACGCTGTTTCTCAACCTGTTTTACGGCGGCAAGTTAAAGACCATGCCGCCAAAGCTGGTAAGCGATGATGGCAGGCACATCGTGATTCGTCCGCTCGCGTATTGCAAGGAGAAGGACTTGGCAACCTACGCCGAGATTGAGGATTTTCCGATTATTCCCTGTAATCTGTGTGGTTCTCAAAAAAATCTTCAACGCCAGGCGGTGAAGGAAATGATGCAACAGTGGGACAAGAAATTTCCCGGCAGGCTGGAGACGATGTTTACGGCGCTGCAGAACGTACAGCCTTCGCACCTGGCGGATCCTGCGCTCTACGATTTCCGGGGACTCAAATCTGGAAACGGGCCTGTCCCCGACGGCGACAAGGCATTTGACCAGGAAACATTCGAGCCTGGCGTGGCAGAAGTCTTGAGTTTGAGCAAAGGCCTGAATTCGTAGCCACTTCAGCTTTGCCTCCATGAGCTAAAGCAACTCATCCGAAATCGCAGTAAATAAGGCATTCAATTTTCAGTTCCCCACTCCGCGAGAATGCTCGCTCCCTGCGGTATAATCTAGCTTTTCATGGGCAGCGAAGCGGAGTTTTATGCAGGAAAAATATAATCCGCAGCAAATCGAGCAGGAAGCCCAGCGCCATTGGGAGGTGAGTGCTGCCTTCAGGGCCATCGAGCTACCCGGCAAGCCGAAATATTATTGCTTGTCGATGTTTCCATATCCGTCGGGCAAGCTGCACATGGGGCATGTGCGTAACTATACTATCGGCGACGTGCTGTCGCGCTATCACCGCATGCAGGGTTATAACGTGCTGCAGCCCATGGGGTGGGATGCTTTCGGCCTGCCCGCGGAGAACGCGGCGATACAAAACAACGTCCCTCCCGCGCAATGGACTTACGACAACATTGCATACATGCGCAAACAGCTGCAGAGCCTGGGGCTGGCCATTGACTGGAGCCGCGAGCTTGCTACCTGCACGCCGGATTATTACCGCTGGAATCAGTGGCTGTTTTTGCGAATGCTGGAAAAAGGATTGGCTTACAAAACGACCGGAACGGTTAACTGGGACCCCGCTGATCAGACGGTACTTGCCAACGAGCAGGTAATAGACGGGCGCGGGTGGCGCACGGGGGCACTAGTGGAAAAGCGCGAAATCCCCATGTATTACATGAAGATCACCGCCTATGCCGACGAACTCCTGGAAACATTGAATATCCTGCCTGGCTGGCCGGAGCGGGTAAAGACGATGCAGATCAACTGGATCGGCAAGAGTTTTGGCATCGACGTTATTTTTCCCGCTGATGCCAGCTCCGGCATGCCGCAAGCACTGAAGGTATATACCACCCGTGCCGACACGCTGCTGGGCGTTACCTACGTGGCTGTAGGGGCTGAACATCCGGTGGCGCTATATGCGGCAAAAAGCAATCCAAAACTCGCTGAATTCATTGAAGAGTGCAGACACGGCGCCATAATGGAAGCTGAGTTTGCGAGTCAGGAAAAGAAAGGCATGAATACGGGACTGTTTGTCATCCATCCGCTGACCGAAGCAAAGCTGCCGGTGTGGATCGCTAATTACGTGCTGACGGGCTACGGTGAAGGGGCGGTGATGGCCGTCCCCGCCCATGACGAACGCGATTTTGAGTTTGCAACAAAGTATTCGCTGCCGATCAAGCCAGTGATCAAACCGGGTGATGTTAAGCTGACCATGCCCCTGACGCAGGCTTATGTGGAGCATGGTGTCACCTTTGATTCAGGTGAATTCTCCGGCCTTGAATTTCAGGCGGCGGTGGACGCCATCGCGGTAGCGCTGAAACAGAAAGCATTGGGCGAGAAACGCGTGCATTACCGGCTGCGGGACTGGGGCATTTCCCGCCAACGTTACTGGGGCTGCCCGATTCCCCTGATTCATTGTGACACATGCGGAGTGGTCCCGGTACCGGATGACCAGCTCCCCGTGGTGCTTCCAGAGGACCTCGTGCCGGATGGCGCCGGCAATCCGCTGGCGAAAACGCCGTCATTTTACGAGTGTCAGTGCCCTGACTGCGGCAAGCCCGCACGGCGGGAAACGGATACCATGGATACTTTCGTCGATTCTTCCTGGTATTACATTCGCTATGCCTGTGCTGGCCAGGAAGAGGCCATGACTGACGAGCGCGTGGACTATTGGCTGCCTGTCGATCAATATATCGGCGGTATAGAACATGCCATTCTGCATCTGCTCTATTCTCGCTTCTGGAGCAAGGTCATGCGTGATCTCGGCTTGGTAAAGTTCGATGAACCATTTGCCAATCTGCTGACCCAAGGTATGGTGCTGAATGAGATCATGTTTCGCAAGACTGAAACCGGGCGCTTGACCTACTTCAATCCGGCAGATGTAGAAATTCAAATCGACGAGCAAGGCAGGCGCATCGGCGCGAGACTGCGGGCGGATGCTCAACCAGTTGAATCGGGTGGCATGGGTACCATGTCCAAATCCAGGAACAATGGCGTTGACCCGCAAAAACTGGTGGAACAATATGGTGCGGATACCGCGCGCTTGTTCATGATGTTTGCCAGTCCTCCGGAGCAGACCCTTGAATGGGTGGATACCGGCATGGATGGCGCGTTCCGTTTTCTGAAACGGTTGTGGAAACAAGTGTACGAACATTTACAGCAAGGCGTGCCAGCACCGGGTCCAGCGCAAGGCAAAGAACTTGACTCTGAACATAGGGCCCTACGTTTTCAGTTGCATCAGACTATCGCCAAGGTGAGTGACGATCTGGGCAGACGGCACACCTTCAATACCGCCATTGCGGCGGTAATGGAGTTAATGAACGCTCTAGGAAAACTGCACGATCCGGGCCCGGAAGCACGCAATCTGATGCAGGAATCGCTGGAGAAAATCGTATTGCTGTTGTCGCCCATCGTGCCTCATGTCTGTCATGCATTATGGCGCGAACTCAAACCGGGGACCGAACTCCTCGACCAGCGGTGGCCGCAAGCCGATAGCACAGCGCTAGTGCAGGATGAAATTGAACTGGTAGTGCAAGTGAATGGCAAGCTGCGCAGCCAGATACGTGTTGCCAGAGATACCAAGCGTGAAGTGATTGAGCGCCTTGCGCTGGAAAGCGAACAGGTGCAGAAATTTATCGCCGGAAAGGCAGTGAAGAAGGTGGTACTGGTACCTGGCAGGCTGCTGAATATTGTCGTGTAAGAATATCAGATCCAAAACTTGAGGATTCAGTCATGAACAAAATCGTGTTAGTTGCATTCTGCTCCATGCTTGCTGCTTGTGGTTTCCAGTTACGGGGCCAGGCTTCGCTCCCGTTTGAAACCATTTACGTTTCTTTTCCGCAAGGGCACCCTATTGGGACAGACCTTAAACGCCTCATCAAAGCCGGTACCACCACCCGTGTTATTGATAATGCAAAAAAAGCACAAGCCACGCTGGAAATTATCAGCGTCATGAATGACAAACAGATCATGTCGGTGTCTGGAGGCGGTCGGGTGCGGGAATTCGAATTATTCTACCGCGTTTCTTTTCGCCTCATTGATGCCAAGGGAGTGGAACTCATCCCCACCAACGAGATCGCCTTGCGTCGCATTCTTCCTTTTACGGACGCGCAAGTCGTCGCGAAAGAGGGAGAGGAAGCGATGCTCGTCAGAGAAATGCAAAGCGACTCCGCAGATCAGATTTTGCGGCGGTTGGAAGCGGTGAAAATAGCGGAAACCAAGCCCAAGCCATCCTGACTCCGGCCGTCTCGTCCAGCTGCGGATTCAGATGATGGCCTCAAATGCCGTCATCGTTTGCTATAAATTCGTTTAACCATGCATATTAGCCCCGATCACCTATCCCGGCATCTTCAGCAACAGCTTGCCCCGCTCTACACCGTATTTGGCGACGAGTTGTTGCTCACGTTCGAGGCTGCCGATTTAATTCGGGCCAGGGCACGCGAGGCTGCGTACATCGAGCGCGAGATTTTCACGATCGATCATCACTTCAACTGGGCGGACTTGCAACAGCGCAGCAGCAACCTGTCCCTGTTCGGCGAACGGCGTGTAATGGATATCCGCATCCCATCCGGCAAACCGGGAAATCAAGGCAGTGCAGCGATAGAAGAATATTGCCGTTCACTGCCACCCGATACTGTTACGCTCGTTACTTTGCCTAAAATCGACAAACAAGGCTCAGCGACAAAATGGTTCAAGGCGCTTGAACAAGCGGGAGCAATGATTCCGGTTTCTCCTGTGGAACGCACGCGTCTGCCTGCGTGGATCGGTCTCCGTCTCGGCATGCAGAGACAAGAAGCCTCCCCCGATACCTTGCAATTCCTTGCAGACAAGGTGGAGGGCAATTTGCTGGCGGCCCATCAGGAACTCAAGAAACTTGCCCTGCTTTACCCGGCGGGCGCGTTATCTTTTGACCAAGTAAAAGATGCGGTACTGGATGTTGCCCGTTACGACGTTTTCAAGTTATCAAATGCGATGATGGCCGGGGATACAGTTCGTTACACCCGTATATTGGAAGGCCTGCAAGGCGAGGGCACCGCGTTGCCGTTTATTGTCGTCACACTCGCCGGGCATATTCGCGCGCTGATCACCATTCGTAAAGGACTGGATTCAGGCAAGCCGCTCATGCAACTGTTCAAGCAATCCAGAGTGTGGAGTGACCAGCAGAAAGCAATGGAAGGCGCGGCCCGGCGCCTCGGTCCCCAGCAGTTGATACAGGCTTTGCTGCATGTTGCGAGAATAGACAGGATCAGCAAAGGTGTCGCGGAGGGTGATGCCTGGGATGAATTGCTGCAACTGGGGCTACGATTTGCGATATGTAAGCAAGGGCCTTCGTTGGGCAATAGGCGGGCGACGGCAGCACAATGAAGCCTGTCATGTGCCTGTCTTAAATTGTATTCACAGCCCCATATCAGCGATAAAATCTTCTCATCCATCATTTTTGCGTAAATGGAGTTGTGATATGGACATTATAGATATCAAGACTTACATGCAGTCGGTGGGACGCGAGGCCCGTACTGCATCGCGCCTGATCGCCAAGGCCGAAACCGCCGTCAAAAATCAGGCACTCACTACCATGGCGATGGCTATCAAGCGCGACGAGCAGAAATTGCTGGCCGCCAATGCCGCGGACGTGAAAAGCGCGAAGGCCAGAGGGCTGGATTCTGCCTTGATTGACCGTTTAACAGTGACTTCCAAAGGCGTTGCCGGCATGGCGGAAGGCCTGCTTCAAATCGCCGCCCTGGCTGATCCGGTCGGTGAAGTCAGCGACCTGAATTACCGCCCTGCCGGCATACAGGTGGGGAAAATGCGCGTACCGCTCGGCGTGGTCGGCATTATTTACGAAGCGCGCCCCAACGTTACTGCGGACGCCGCCGGGTTATGCCTGAAATCGGGTAATGCGGCGATCCTGCGCGGGGGATCGGAAGCGATTCACAGTAACCAGGCTATCGCGGCTTGCGTGAAAGAGGGGCTGAACGCTGCCGGTCTGCCGGAAACTGCGATACAAGTGATCGAAACCACCGACCGCGCCGCTGTGGGTGAGCTCATTACCATGAAAGAGTTCGTCGACGTCATCGTGCCCCGCGGCGGCAAGGGACTGATCGAGCGTATCTCCAGCGAGGCGCGTATCCCCGTCATCAAGCATCTGCACGGCGTATGCCATGTTTATATAGACGAGGGAGCCGATCTGGGAAAGGCCATTTGCATCGCCGACAACGCCAAGACGCAGCGCTATGGCACCTGCAATACCATGGAAACCCTGTTGGTGCATGAGGGGATTGCCAGGGAAGTGCTGCCTCCGCTATGTAAAATCTATTTTGACAAAGGCGTGGAACTGCGCGGTGACATGGCTTCCCGTGCCATCGTCGCACAAATGAATGAAGCCACGGAAGAAGACTGGCATACCGAATATCTCGCGCCGATCTTGAGCGTTCGAGTGGTAAGCGGACTTGACCAAGCCATTGAACACATCGCGATTTATGGTTCACAACACACCGATTCGATTGTTACCGAGGACTACAGCCGCGCCCGCCGCTTTCTGCGTGAGGTCGATTCAAGTTCGGTCATGGTGAACGCGTCCACTCGCTTTGCCGACGGGTTCGAGTATGGTCTCGGTGCGGAGATCGGGATCTCCACTGACAAAATTCATGCCCGTGGCCCGGTGGGACTGGAAGGATTGACCAGCCAGAAATTCATTGTGCTCGGCGATGGACACATCAGGCAATAGGCGTTTCAAGCAGCGGAAGCTCAGTTTCCCAAAATAAGGTTGTCATGACACAGCTTATCGAAATCAAGATTCCCGATATCGGCGACTTCAAGCACGTTCCCGTTATCGAATTGCTGGTGAAGCCGGGCGATACGGTGGAAAAGGAAACACCGCTTCTTACGCTGGAGACCGATAAGGCAACGATGGATGTTCCCGCGCCTCAAGCTGGCGTTGTGAAGGAGATCAAGGTCAAGATCGGCGACATGGTCTCGGAAGGGACGACTATCCTTCTACTGGAAGCAGCGGCTGAATCGGCGGAGCCAACTTCACCGGCTGAAATGCCTGCTCCGTCATCCGGTTCCGCTGCGGAGAAGATCGAGTTGCCGCAGAATTCAACTGCGGGAGTGAGTCCAGAATCTGCTCCGGCCAGCTCTTCCCCGGATGTTCCACGTGGCGATATTCATGCCGATATAGTGGTGCTTGGAGCGGGCCCGGGAGGCTACACAGCTGCATTCCGCGCCGCGGATCTCGGCAGGAAAGTCGTGTTAATCGAGCGTTACTCCGCGCTAGGCGGCGTCTGCCTCAATGTCGGCTGCATTCCATCCAAGGCGCTGCTGCATATAGCGAAAGTCGTTACCGAAGCGGAAGAAATGGAGCGCCAGGGGATTGTTTTCGGCAAGCCTGCCATAGAACTCGACAAGCTGCGGGCCTGGAAGGAATCCATCATCGGCAAACTCACCAAGGGGCTGACAGGGCTGGCGAAGCAGCGCAAGGTGCAGGTAGTGCAAGGACATGGCAGGTTTACCTCTCCCAACATGATCCAGGTGGAAACACGCGAGGGCGTGAAAACTTTGTCATTCGAGCATTGCATCATCGCTGCGGGTTCAAGCGCGGCGCGCATTCCGGGTTTTCCTTATGACGATCCGCGACTCATGGATTCAACTGGCGCACTGAAGCTGGAGGATATTCCCAAGCGCATGCTGATCATTGGCGGGGGCATCATCGGCCTGGAAATGGCGACGGTTTACGACGCGCTGGGTTGCAAAATCAGCGTGGTGGAGTTGATGGATCAATTGATCCCCGGCGCGGACGCGGACCTTATCAAGCCACTGCATCGGCGCATCCAGAAACGCTATGAGGCAATCTATCTGAAAACCAGAGTCATCCGGATCGAGGCGCAAGAGAGTGGTTTGAGCGTGACATTCGAAAGCGCGTCCAATACCGCGCCGGCACCCGAACCGCAAATCTACGACCGCATTCTGATGGCGGTGGGACGCCGCCCCAACGGGCGGGATATCGGCGCGGAAAAAGCCGGCGTTAAGGTGGACGAACACGGCTTCATTCCCGTGAATAAACAGCTCCGTACCAACGTGCCGCATATTTTTGCCATCGGCGATATTTGCGGCGAACCCATGCTTGCGCACAAGGCCTCGCACGAAGGCAAGCTTGCGGCGGAAATTATCGCGGGTGGAGAACACGCAAAAGGCGCCGCGTTCGACGCCCGCGCCATTCCTTCGGTGGCCTACACCGATCCGGAAATTGCCTGGATGGGTTTAACCGAGACCGAAGCCGGTAAGGAAGGCATCGATTACGAGAAAGCGGTATTTCCCTGGGCTGCGAGTGGCCGCGCGCTCGCAATGGCCCGCGACGAAGGCTTGACCAAATTGCTGCTGGACAAAAAGACTCGGCGTATCCTCGGTGCGGGGATTGTAGGTGTCAATGCCGGTGAACTGATCGGTGAAACGGTGCTGAGCCTGGAAATGGGCGCGGATATGGAAGACATTGGATTGACTATTCACCCGCACCCGACTTTGTCTGAAACGATCTTTTTTGCTGCCGAAATGGCGGAAGGATCGATTACCGATCTTTACATGCCGAAGAAATGAGGGTTAATAGTCCCCAGTGATATGACAGCCCGTGTCAGAGACATAGTGACTTCTCGTTATTCCGCGAAACCTGGCTTGTCCCTGATTGTTCCTGCAATTGCTCGTCAGCACGATAGCGATGGGAGCATCTAACCCCGACATTCCATGACTCCTAAACGCGTTCTGGCGCCATAGCCTAGAGCGAGCTATCGCTTGCTCAAGTGATCCGCAATCATCACAAACTGTTCCACCGACAAATTCTCCGCCCGCAGGCCTGGATCAATTCCCAGCGCGAGGTAGTCTTCCTGCTTTAGATGAGCCTGCAGCGTGTTGCGCAGCGTTTTACGCCGCTGTGAAAACGCGGCTGAGACGACTTCGGCCAATAATTTTTCCCTGCTTGCTTCAATCAGCGGTTGCCTGCGCGGAACCATGCAAATAACAGCGGACTCTACTTTTGGCGCGGGGCGAAAACACTCCGGCGAGACGATGAAAAGCTGTTCCATTTCGAAGCGATACTGCAGCATAACCGAGAGCCGTCCGTAATCCGGGGTGGATGGCACGGCCACCATGCGGGCTACCACTTCCTTCTGCAACATGAAGTGCATATCGCTGATACTGGCCGCGAATCGGCTCAAGCGAAACAGGATAGGTGTCGAAATATTGTAGGGAAGGTTGCCGACTACTCGAAGGTTCCCTCCAAGTACGGAAAAGTCGAATTCCAAAGCGTCGGCCGAGTGTACCGTAAGATTTTTTTCGGAAAATTCGCGGCGGAGGCGTTCGACGATGTCACGATCGATTTCCACCACGTGCAGATGGTCCAGCGTTTGCAGCAAGGGCCGTGTCAGCGCCCCCAGGCCTGGTCCGATTTCCACCAGGAGGTCGTCTTTCGCCGGACGAACGGCGCGAATAATGTCTGTTACGATCCGGGGATCAATTAGAAAGTTCTGACCAAAGCGCTTGCGGGGGATGTGATGCATGGATTGGAGAACCACTGCCGTTATGGACAAGCATGTTCCAATTTAGAAAATTTACCCCTGATTCCGGCCAGCGTTATCGCCATTTCGATTGCCGCCAGCAAACTGCCGGGATCAGCTCTGTCGGTTGATGCAAGATCCAGGGCAGTACCATGATCCACCGACGTACGAATAATGGGCAACCCCAATGTGACGTTGACTCCTGCCCCGAAGCTGGCATGTTTCAACACCGGCAATCCCTGGTCGTGATACATGGCGAATATGCAATCGTAATTCTTGAGATGCGAAGGATTGAACAGGGTATCGGCCGGCAGCGGCCCAATTAAATTTATGCCTTCGCCACGCAACTTTTCCAGCGAAGGAATGATGATATCTATTTCTTCCCGGCCAAGATGGCCCGATTCCCCCGCGTGGGGGTTTAATCCGGCCACGGCGATGCGCGGCTTGGGAATTGCAAAGCGCGTGATCAAGTCGTGCTGAATAATACGCAGTTTCTGCTCCAGCGTTTCGCATGTGACAGCCGCCGCCACGTCCTTCAGTGGTAAATGGGTGGTAGCAAGCGTCACCCGCATGCTACCACCGACGAGCATCATTACTGCATGGCTGTTTGTAAGCCATGAAAGATATTCGGTATGGCCGGTAAAGGCAATGCCAGCATCATTGATGGCGCCTTTATGCACCGGCGCGGTGACCATTGCGTCGAATTCGCCATTGCTGCAACCCTCAACGGCGCGTTCCAGGGTATTGAGGACATAGCGGGCATTGGCCGGGTTCAGCTTTCCCGGAACAGCGGATTCGGCCAGCGGCACGTGCAGTACGTGCAAGCTGGCGGTTTTATGTTCAATCTCAACCATCGGGGAGTAGTCTGTTATTTGCAGCGGGAGCTGCAATAGCCGCGCCCGCTCCTGCAACAGTTCACGGTCGGCGATGACAATCAGCCTGCATCGTAAATCTTTTTGGGCGATTTGCACGCACAAGTCGGGGCCGATACCAGCAGGTTCGCCAGCGGTGAGGGCCAGAGTTGGGGTGGCGGTGAGTTTAGGTGAGATCATGGCGCCCACGGGGAGGGAAACAGTCTCAATATTGAAACCGAAACTGACCGATAATTATTGTTCTATTGCCCTAAAAAGGAAGAAAAAATATAGGCAGCCGGACGTATTCCTTTGAGTCCGATAGTTGCTAGCCTTCCTCGAGCCTGTATTCGACATAAGCTCGGTCACGCAACCGCTGCAGCCATTCCTGAAAAGCCGCATCGCCTTTTTTCGCCCGGATTGCCTGGCGGGCCGACTGGCGCCGCCGTTCCTTGCTCATATCCTGGCTACGGCGCTCGAGCGCCTGAATCAAGTGCCAGCCGAATGGAGATTGCACCGGCGCGCTGATTTCGCCATCCCGCAGCGCGTTCATGGCTTGCTCGAATTCGGGAACGGTATCGCCGGGTGAGACCCAGCCCAAATCACCGCCCGACGAGGCGCTGGCGTCTTCAGAATGAAGTCTCGCCAGTTCCTCAAACTGGCCGCCGTTGTCCAGGCGCTCTTTCAGGTCGGTGATACGGCGCCGGGCATCGGCCTCGGATGTCAGCTCGTTGACTTTTACAAGAATATGGCGAGCATGAGTCTGATCCACCATCGTTATGGCATCTTTTTGATTGCGCCGGTCAAGCAGTTTGAGAATATGGAACCCGTTTGGGCTTTGAATGATGTCGGTCAGTTCGCCGGGCTTCATCGGTCCCAGGATTTCGGCAAATTTTTTCGTCAATTGAGAAGCGGGGCGCCAGTCAAGCACGCCGCCTTGCATCGCGTCGGCGGAATCGGAGAACTCGGCAGCAACGCTGGCAAACTCGACGCCACTCTTCAATTGATCCAGGGCAGTTTCCACCCTTTTTCGCCTTGCCTGGATTTTCAGAGCATCCGGTTGTTCCGGCAGCTGTACCAGAATATGGGCAATGCGGTATTCATCGTTACCATCGGATGAGGTTTCTTGCGCCTGCAGAAAACTGTCCACTTCCCCTTCCGTCACGTTTATCCGATTGTTGACTTCACGTTCCTTTAGTCGTACTAAAATAATTTCATCACGGATTTCGTCACGGAACTTATTGAAACTGATTCCGTCCTGCTCGAGTGCGTTGTAAAATTCCTGCAGCGACATCTTGTTTTCCTGAGCGATGCGACGAAGAGTCTGGTCGAGCTCGGTATCGCTTACTGTCAGGCCGGTTTCTTTTGCAAGTTGCAGCTGCACGCGATTGAGGATAACGCGCTCCAGCAACTGCTTCTCCAGCACCGCCGGTTCAGGCGGTTGTATTCCCTGTTTCTGCAACTGTTTGAGTGCGTTTTTGAGCATTTCATCAAGTTCGTGGCGGGTAATGACGTTCTCATTAACGACCGCGACGATGTGATCTATGGCGATAATACTACCGGAATGGGCGGGCTGTTGGGCAATGGCAGTTCCGGCTACCAACATCGCCACCAGGAAAGGGGGACGTAACAAAAATTTCGTGCCCATGTGAAATAAGCGCGTCAACCTAAATCGGCAATCATAATACAAACTGAAAAGTGTGCGGTCAACTGATGGATTGAGATTCAAAGGTTGCAGAGTAAGAAAGTCATGGCGATCTGCGTGGGGGCGACAGTTTTATAAGTGCGGCCTATCGTCTAAGGCCCTTCCACTGTGCCACTGCCCTGGCTCCCGGTCCTGGTGTAGCCAGGAATGCTGCGCTGCAATACCTGTAGCGGATTTGATCCGATTTGCATCAGGCCATTCAACTCAAGTTGCAAAAAAGCCGCCGTGGTTGTTCTCTGAGTGGCGAGGGTTAGATGCTGTACGACGAATCGCAACGACCAGCAGCACGCATTATACTCAATCCCTGCCAGTCCTTCCAGAACTCTCTGATCCTGTAACGAGTAATTCAGCCGTGCCACGGTTTGCCATCTTTCCGACCATCGCCATTGTGATGAGGCGTCAACCTGGTGCAATACCTCGCGGGTAAAACGGTAGCCAAAATTCACCACCTTGCCAGCCTCGGGGCGGTAGCTCAGGCCTGAACGCACCACGTCCGCCAGGAGCCGGGACTGATCAAACTGCACACTGGAATCGGTGGTGATCTTCGGGGTGATAAACCCGGTAACTGCGGCGACCAGATCGGGTCTCCTGTCGATTGTCTCAGGTGCATCCAGGGTAATGCGGCGATTTATGAAACTCATTTGCTGACCAATGGCGAGGCGCAAACGTTCTTTGCCGGTATCTGCTTCGATCAGACGGGATGTGAGCGCAAAGGTAACCTGATTGGCGTCATTGATACGATCGCTGCCGCTGAAGCGATTCTCGCTCAGCATCTGGGCGAAGCTGAAATCCGTCTTGGCGGAATCGAAATTGGGGAGAAAACTTTGGTCGCGGAACGGCACATAAAGATATAGAAGCCGCGGTTCAAGGGTTTGAGTAAATTTCTCCCCGCGAAATTCTGTCTTCCGATCAAACACGATGCCGCTGTCCACGCTGAATATTGGCAATGTACGCGTCGGATCCGTATCCTGCGATGGGGTGCCAAAGGATTCCAGGTTATATCTGGTATGGTGAATGCCGATCTTGGGCGTGATATAACCATACGCGGTGCGCATGGGGTAGCTGACGCTGGGAAAGAATGTGACGCGATGGCCGCTTGTCAGCGTAGGATGGGAAAAATTGGCATAGCTACTGATCAGATTGAAATCCGCCCCCAGAACGTCAGATTTATTCGCTGCCAAAGTCACCTGTGGCAGACGCTTGTACGGCTCGGCGACTGCCGCGCGCGGATCCTGTATGGTCTGAAATTGCTGGACAAGTGTCGTTACATTCAAGGCACCGTTGTCTCCCAGATTACGGTTATACGCCACCAGACCCTGCTGCAACAGGTTGACTCGGGACGTCAAATTCATCGTGTTACCGAGATCACGGAAATAGGCGTCGTCGGAGACCCTGTTGTAGTCAAGGCGGGTGGAGAAACCCGCCCCGAGCGCGTGACTATGCCCAAACGCGACGCGATATCGGGTCTCTTTGGTTTGAAGGTCGTTCGGCAATATTTCCGCCAGCAAATTGCCATTCGAATTGGTTCCCAGGTAGCGGAATTCGGTATTCAACGCAACCCCGCGCCGGGACATCGCCCGCGTGGAGAATGTTGCATCGTAGTTGGGCGCGATGTTCCAGTAAAACGGCACGGTTAACTCGATACCAGTCCTGACATTGTAACCATAGAGGGGCGCAAGCAACCCTGACTTGCGTTGGCCGCTAAATGAGAAATCCATCCACGGCGTGTACAATATCGGTACGTCCTTGAACGTGAGCTTGACTTTCCGCGCAGTCCCTGTTTTTTTGGCGTTGTCGATTTCCAGGTTGTCCACCTGCAGGAACCAGTCGTCATCTCCTGCCGGACACGTCGTATAAGTTGCCTGCCGAAGCCGATATTGGTTCTCTCCTTCAAATAGCAGCATAGTGGCGTTGCCGCGGCTGCTGGCATCACGCAAACGATAGTTGGGATCATTCAACTGCCCGGTTTTGTTTGCCAGATTGAACCTGAGCCGGGAACCTTCCAATATGTCTCCACGTTGTTCCACACGCACGCCGCCTTCGGCCTCCACTGTGTCCGTACTTTGATGGTATTTCATCCGATCAGCCGAGACAAACCGGTCGCCGCTGAACAACTCAGCCTTGCCGATCGCCTCAACCTCCTGCTCAACGTGGCCTTCCAGTCGGTCAGCGGCAATGAATATCGGTCTGCTTTTTTTCTTTTCCGTCCCGGTAGCAGGTATTCCCAGCTTGATTTCATCCTTCCGCGCCAGCGATGGGATATCATCAGGTGCAACCTCGCCGCCCAGTCTCAGCCTGACATCGCCTTCCTGCACAAGGTGCCCCCGAAGGTGCTCGGTATCAGTAAACAGGGGGCTGTTCTTTTTGTCCCCCACCCCGGTAATTGGCATTGCCAATCTGCTTCCATTTTTCAATGCCGGTGACGCGGGAGGGGCAACAGCGGGGGCAGTCCGTCCACCCTGGGTGCGGAGCTTGGTTTCTCCCTCCTGTTCATGGTGTCCGGGTATCTGCTCCGCTCCTGCCAGCACGGGCTGGTTTTCTTTATTTTCCGTTTCGGCAGCAGGCGCCGCCAGCGTGCGCTCATCTTTTACAGGTGGCGATAGTGTATAGTTCTGCGTCGGCCTGGGCTGCATGTCTGGCGATGCGCTGCCGGCTTGTTCGATGTTTCCCGTCCCAGGCTCATCGGTTTTTTTACGATCTTTCATTCGATCGGCTGAGCGAACAGGACCGCTGCGCAACTCGGTCTCGCCTCTGGCATCGATCTCATATTCATGGTGGCCCTGTATGCGTTCCGTGCCAATCAGCACGGGTTTATTATTGTTTATTTCCGGTTGTGCGGAGGGGGCTGTCTGTTCGTGCTTGTTTTTCGGTGACGACGATGGCGTGTCGGCAAGTGCAGTGGATGCAAGGCAGAATAAAAAAGCGGAGCAGCGGATGGAGCGGGAAAAACGCGATTTCATTTAACCTAAATCCGGCGGTAGCAAACCCACGATAGAGGTGAAGGTCAAGTGGCGCAAGACGTCTTCGTAGATCATAACCTAAACTGGAAAATGAGCGGTCAACTGCCGGATTTAGGTTTAAGGATGTTCATCCCGAAAAAGCATCTCGACACGGATGAATTGCCGCTTTCAGATTTATCAGTCGCGCACCCAGGCATCGAGGCACGCCGGCATGTAGCCTATTGGGGCCGGATTATGAAGATTGGGAGCGCTCTGCATTAGGCTCCTTGCCCGATTAGGCTCGATGACGAATCAAGGAGAGCAAAAAATTGTGTAAGTGTAACAAAAAACAGAGGACAGCTATATGAATGGATTCAGGAGTTAGGTCTTGCACATACATATTCTTGGAATTTGCGGCACTTTCATGGGTGGTATTGCGGCGATAGCGCGCGAAGCCGGACACGAGGTCAGCGGTTGCGATGCGGGCGTTTATCCGCCGATGAGCACCCAACTGGAATCTCGGGGAATAGGATTGATCGAAGGATTTTCCCCGGAACAAATCAACCTGAATCCCGACCTGTTCGTGATTGGCAATGTCGTGACGCGCGGCAACCCGCTCGTTGAGGAGATCCTCAATCGGAATCTTCCCTATGTATCCGGTCCGCAGTGGTTGTTGGAGAATGTGTTGCGCGACAAATGGGTTCTGGCTGTGGCCGGTACCCACGGCAAGACCACGACGAGTTCAATGCTGGCCTGGATACTCGACTATGCGGGAATGGAGCCTGGGTTTCTGATCGGCGGCATACCGCGGAATTTCGGTTTTTCTGCCAGACTTGGCAGTTCTTCTTTCTTCGTTATCGAAGCGGACGAATATGATACCGCTTTTTTTGACAAGCGCTCAAAGTTCGTCCATTTCCATCCCAGGACCGCGATTCTCAACAACCTGGAATTCGATCACGCCGATATCTTTGCAAATCTTGCGGCAATTGAGCAGCAATTTCATCATTTTGTACGCATTATTCCCGGCAACGGTCTTGTCGTCACCAACGGGCGAGAGGAGAGTCTGGAACGTGTTCTGACCCAAGGGTGCTGGACGCCGGTCGAGCGGGTAGGGGTAGCTAACGGTTGGCAGGTTAACGCTTCAGGCGACGGTGAAATCGCGATTTATTTCATGGGCAAATCTCAGGGAACATTGCGATGGGAATTATTGGGAGAACACAACCAGATGAATGCACTGTCCGCCCTGGCTGCCGCCCGTCATGCCGGTGTGCCTGTCAAGACAGCTATCGCCGCCCTGATGCAGTTCAAAAATGTAAAGCGCCGCATGGAAGTGCGTGGGGTAATCAAAGGGATTACGGTATACGATGATTTTGCCCATCATCCGACCGCAATCCGAACAACTCTTGACGGCTTGCGCAACAGGGTGAATGGGGCACGTATTATCGCTGTGCTGGAACCTCGTTCCAACACGATGAAAATGGGCATATGGAAAGACAGCTTGGGAGATAGTCTCGCGTTGGCCGACCTGGTTTTCTGCTATAACGCCAACCTGGGCTGGAACGCGGCACAAGCATTAAGCTCCGTAGGTGCCAAGGCAGTAAGCCATGACAACCTGGAGCAGTTAATTGCGGCTATCGCAGCCGCCAGTCATCCCGGCGACCATATACTCATCATGAGCAATGGTGATTTCGGCGGTATTCATGAAAAGCTGCTGAATGCGATAGCAGCCTGTCGAAATTAAAGGAGAGCGGCTCCCAAAAGTGTCCAGCCCCGGTCCAATGTTTCGCTCTTTCCGTCCATGGAGGCCAATAGAACAACCGTTGATTGGCCTGGTCGAGGGGAATCAGCGTGGCGGCTCTGCTGTTTCGCAGCTTGCGCTTATCCATCGGCCGCTCGTATCGGCATGCTCGTTGATCGGGCTGTCTTGCAAAGTGCCACTAAATGTGGTCCATCCGGAGAAGCTCTCGGGGCTAGTAAACGTTCCTTCCGCTCTTCCATTGCCCTTGAATTGAGAATCTGCTGTACAAACGAGATCCATTTTGTAACTATTTTCTGTCCGGATCGCATTTTTAACACTACAGCCAGTTTGACTGTGATGAAAATAGGATGGAATTTTTTGATCCGCCATTTGCTGCGTGATGCAAACCTTGGATGTCGCCGTCCCATTTTGGATCTTTGGCATGTCCAATCCGTATTGCTTGGCCAGGTTTGTCAACTTTTGCATTTGATCCGGTGGAATCTGGGGCACCAGGGCCAATAACATCGAGGTCGTCGTGACTTCCCATAATCCAGGGCGCATGTGGTTTTCAGCCGCGCTTGCTGCTGACATTATTGATAACAATGATAGCGACAAAAGAATTTTTCGCATCGAATCTCCTGAAGGCGACAATACATAACCTTTTAAAGTATATTTGACTTGGCAAGTCTAGCAGGCTGCCGGATTAAAGGAAAACTGGCTGCAAAAACATCTGCTGGTCCTATTTCGACGCATTCCTGCTCAATAGAACAACCGTTGGCAGCAACAAGGGTACAGATTCAGGATACCAGATTCACGAGCGACGCCGTGAGGGATGCAACGCGGAATCGTCCGCGTTTGAGGATCGACATAAGCCGGCTCAGCGATTGTTTTTATCGTGGGTGCGGAGCCGGGAATACGAGAGATATGTCATAAAGAGGGGAACTGAATGATGGCGTTGCAGAAACATATGCATGGCTTGGCCATGCTGATAACGCTATTCTGCGCTTCCGCAAGCACGTGGGCTAACATGGGAGATAGTGATCTTATCGCCGCAGCGGGGAATGGCAATGTGCCGCGGGTCAAGGCACTGCTCGCGGCCAAAGCTGACGTGAATGCGAAGGCGGATAATGGTGCTACCGCGTTGATGGCCGCGTCGCAGAATGGCTACGAAGAGGTGGTGCAAACGTTGCTTGAAGCCAAAGCAGATATCAACGCGAAGACAAACGACGGCACTACCGCGTTGATGCAGGCGTCACAGAAAGGTCATGAACAGGTCGTGCAAGAGTTGCTTGCGGCCAAAGCCGATGTGAATGCCAGGAGGGACGATGGCAGGACGGTATTGATGCAGGCGTCGCAGGAGGGGCAGCGGCAGGTCGTGCAAATGCTGCTCTCTGCCGGAGCCGATGTGAATGACCGGCTGAGCAACGGCGCTACCGCGTTAATGCTGGCGTCACAGATTGGCCACGCCGGAGTGGTGCAGACGCTGCTTGCGGCTAAGGCCGAGGTGAATGCCAAGGCAGGGAACGGCGCTACCGCACTAATGCTGGCATCGAAGTATCGACACCGGGACGTGGTAAAACTCCTTAAGGATGCCGGAGCCAGGTAACAGGTAACAAGAATTTGCTCGGCAATCTTGCTCAATATATCGGATGCGCCGTATTAAAAGCCCATGCTGCTCGTTATTGTAACGTCCAGGAAAGGTCATATTGTTCCGGGAAGGGGCCGGACTTGTAATCGATAGGCGCATTCGCCTTGATATCCTGTCTGGTTAAGACTTGCCGCACCATCTCGGGGATCATGACCATGCCTACGTAGCGCCCCAGGCATTCATGACTCCCAAAGCCGAAATGGAAATAATTATACCAGTTGCGTTGCGGGATAAATTCATCCGGTGATTCAAATGCCCTCTCATCGAACATTGCCGACAGGGTAACCGGCAAAACATGGGTGCCCGCACGAAGTACGGTTGCATGTCCAGTACCCTTGGCGGCGGTGTAATCGCTTGCGGTGGTGCGAAACAGGTATGGCGTAATCGGCACAAAGCGCAGGGCCTCCCAAACGATGCCGTCAAATTCGGCGGGAGTATCCTGCAGCGCGGCAGTCTTTGCCTTGCCCAGCCATTCCGGACGGTCCATCAGATATTGGATGATCTGGGCAACCGCCTGAGCCGTGGTCTCGATTGCGCCAATCAAAAGACCGCCTGCATTCAGTCCCAGACGCTTGATGTCGAAATCCAGTTGTTTCGGGTAATCCGTGCGCAGCATTCTCGTTACGATATCGTCATCCAGTCGCACCAGGGTCGAAAAGGTTATTTCCTCCGCTTTTACCTGCAGTGTACGGCGAGCAATCAGTTCAACGATGAACATACCAAGTTTTTTGGAAGTTTCGTTGTGGCGATCAATAATGTGTTGGGATTTTTCCGGGGGCAACAGGTCGAAAGGCTGGTTGTGGAAAGTATCCCATTGGTTCCAGTAGGACCACTCGATCAAGTCCCGCCGCTTCGCTCCGGTTAGTCCGAAATATTCTCGCACCAGTGTGGCCGGCACCATGCGGCAATAACTGTTTACCAGCTCAATGTTGCCATGGGCGGTGTCCAATATCTCCTTGGAGACGTTCGCCACCATGTCGCGCACGGCCGGCAAATCGTCACGGTTCAACATGCATTGCATCAGTGATTTTTCGCGCGTATGCAGTGCATCATCATCATGCATCATCAGGTAATCGGCCATTTTTGGGACGTAGGGCTTGACCGTAAATACTTTCGGCATACTCAGCACTTCCCTGACGTCATCGAAGCGTGTGACCAGGGTGAATCTGGGGGTGATCAGAATGGGACGTTTTTCACGCAGTTCCTTAAAGAACGGCAGCGGTTCCGTGTCGATCCAGCGGCGCGCCAAGAGAGACTTATCCTCATCGGCAGCGGCATCGTATTGCTCCAGGTAACTTGCACTCATCGGTACCTCCCTTGTTATTTTGGGTGCGTATAGAATCAAAGATCGCGGCGGCGACGCACCATCATGAGTTAATCATAGCGTCTTCAAGTATTCGAGCAGATCCAGGCGCTCTTCCCTGGACATGGGGGACAGGCATTTATCTCTAATGGACTTATCCAGAAGTTCGTCTTTAATCGTCTCGTCCATGCATTGCTCTTTAATCTTCTGATCCACGGGCCCATTGGACTCATCCGCGGTGCGTTTAACCCCGTAGTCGTGTCCGGCATTACTGTTGCCGCTAATATCGGTCTTGAAAATGAAGCCCCCATATCCGCTGCTCTTCAGGCCTACCTTAACCGGGTCGAATTCGCGTGAACCCACTTCAAACTCGTCAGGCCGATATTCGCCGTCTTGCGGATCTCCCGGGCGCTTTTTGGGCAGTAACAAATCATAGAGCGTTGGTACCGAGCCATTATGCAGATAAGGCGCGGTTGCCCAGATACCGTTTAGCGGCCGCGCCTTATAAGCCTTTAACGATGCAACCGGGTTGGCCGTGGTGTCGGGATCGTAGTCACCGTGCTTGATCGAAGGCTTGATCTCGTTATGGCGAAATCCTGCCGCCAGGTTATAAATCCAGTCGAACCAGCGGCGAAAAAACCATTTGTCCTGATCTGGAGTGGCAACGACGCCTATCGTCGCCTTAGTCAGCAAGGCTGAAACTGGCGCCCGCCGGTCCAGCAGAATATCGCCCACACTAACGCCAACATACTGATTCCGTAGAATGCCCGAGAAACCCTGGTAATCCACGCTATTCTCTGCCATTTGGGGATCCGTGCCGACAGTGCTGGCCCTTGACATCTGCGCCACCACGCGTCGATCCGGATCATCGCGCTGGATTCTTGCATGGCAACTCACGCAATGTTTATTGAACAAGGACCTTCCATTCGCAAGGCGGGCCGCGTCAATGGGGGGAAGGATATCTTCGGGCCACAATGGAGATTGCAGGCTCAGCAGACGCGATTCGATAAGACGCAGGTTATTGACGTTAACCGAGGAATAGTAACTGATGTGAGGCCCGTAGAGACCCTGGCCATTGATGAAGGAAGATAGCGAGAACCCTTTCTTTTCTGTCCAATCAAGTGTGGCGAATACTCCTATTGCTTCTCCAGCGTTGCGTGCGATTGCCTTGAGCCCCGCATTTTCCGTGAGACCGTTCCATTGAACATAGTCATGCTGAGGAGTGTCCCATAAGAATGGATAACTGACCGGCGCATCAGGAGGATTAAACAGTTTCTTCCGCAGGCGTCCGAGGGCTTCCCAGCCGTTGTTTTCGTTTAACGTCTTCACCAGTTTCTCGACGACTTTGTCTCGTTCAGCCCCACTGAGGACATTACCTGTTTCACTTGTTATCGACTCTATCTGTTCCTCCGTCATTGCGCGGTCGCCCATTACCCTGGGGTCACGCAGCAGTTCTTTAAGCTCTCTCACGTTTATGACATGTTCCAGTACCCGGTTGTAGATGCGTCCGAACGCATCCAGCCGGGCATAGCCGTAATGGAGGCTGCTGTAGTTGATCGTAATGTAGCTGGCGAGACGCTCGCGAAATTTCCTGAGGTCTGCGAGTACCTCTGTTTCAGCGGTGTAATTGCCGCGGGCCAGTACATTTTTCACAAACCGGTTCCTGACTTCCTCATTTTCAAGGGTTGCGATCAAGGCGCGAACCAAATCCGCCATGAAAGTTTCCATATCGGCGCTTGCCGGCCCTCCATCGATCCGTATCCCTTTGCCCTTGTAATTCACTTGTCCCGTATGACAGGCAGAGCAAGTCAAACCGACATACTCTTTACCCTGATAGGTATCTTTGACGAATCCGACCGGCAGCCCATCCGGATTACCGGAAGTGGTCTTCTGCGGCAGATACCGGTAACGGTTCATATTCTCGTTGGATCGAAACGGCTCCGGTTTGCCGACCTGCTCCAGCGCGAGAAAGAAATCGTAGGGCATCATGTCCGATCCCTGGGTGATGGTGTAAAACCATAAACTGTCGGCAGGTGACCATCCTTGGTCAAGATACTTTACGGCCGTGAAGTTATCCCCAAAAACATCCTGCCTGACCGTGGTTGCGCCACGATCCGGGTCGGCATCCCCCAGCGCCGCACAGCCAGGCAAGAGAGCGATCACAAGAATTAACAGGGGAACAAAATATTTGCGTCGCATCTCTAATGCAATAGAAGATCGGTTCACGGCGGTTCCTTTCTGGCGAAAATGCGGTTCTTGGGTTATTATAGTCGAATCCCGCCAAATATCTTATCAGGCAATTAGCTGAGATCTGAAGCGCTGTGAAGCGGCATGTTTCCGGGAGCCTGATCAACAGAAGCGATAAGGCCAATGTTGCCACCGTTTTTCTAGAAGACGGAAAAGAATCTGCTGTTCGTATTAGTCAAATTAGAAAGTATTCATACCTGTCGTCATACCATATTTTAACTGGCTTAATTGCTCCGGGAATGAAAAACCGGGGTGCGGGACTTCGCATCCCGTGCTCAGAGGGTCGACCCAAGAAAGATGAGCCAGCACGGTCTCGTCGCGGATACGTTTTCGGCTACATATATTCAGTTTCAGTAATCCCACGGTCGTTAATTGAGGATGCGCTCCGAATGCGTCCTCCAGGGGACATTCCCACAAGAGGCTCTATTTGAGGAGGTTTCCTGCTGAAATCCTGTTCGACATTCAAACAACCCCTATAGGCTCCGCCTGAAAAAACCATTTCATGAATGTCTTTTATGAAGAAGAAGGTACTTTTAAGGTTGGCGCCATCCTTGCCGACAATACCACTTCGCTTCAGGTGGAGGCGCCTCATGGCAAGCGCGCTAAAATAAAAGCGGCTTCGGTGTTGTTGCGATTTGACGCACCGTCCCTGTCCGAATTCATGGACCTTGCGCAAAGAACCGCCGATGATCTGGACCCGAATTTTCTTTGGGAGTGCTGCGAGAGCGAGGCCGAATTCGCCAGCGATGCGCTGGCCGCAGAGTATTTTGGTCATGCAGCCAGTCCGGAGGAAGCTGCGGGCGTGCTGATCCGCTTGCATAGCGCACCCATGTATTTTTATAAAAAAGGCAGGGGTCGGTATAAGGCTGCCCCGCCAAAAGCGCTTGAGGCGGCACTTGCCAGTCAGGAAAAAAAGCGCCGTCAGGCGGAACAGCAAACCCGTTATGCGGAGTTACTGGGCACATTCACTCTACCGGAAGAATTCAGACCGTCGCTATGCAATCTTCTCTATCGACCGGACAAAAATACGGTTGAATGGAAAGCGCTGGAGGCCGTTTGCACCGCAAACAGGCTGAGTGTTGCCAGACTGCTGGAAAAATGCGGTGCGATACCGTCTACCCACGATTATCACGTCAATCGGTTTTTGCTGGAGCATTTTCCCGAAGGCACGGACTTCGGCACGCTTGATGCAGCCGCCGAATTGAACGATCCGGAAGATCTGCCCATCGCCGATGTGGCCGCCTTCAGCATAGATGATGCCGCTACTACCGAAATTGACGACGCCTTCTCGGTCACGCCGCTGACTCTCGGCAGCTTCCGCATCGGTATTCACATTGCCGTTCCAATCTTGGGTATCCCGTCAGGTTCGTTGCTGGATACCGTGGCGGCACGGCGGCTTTCTACCGTATACCTGCCGGGCAATAAAATTACCATGCTGCCCGAAGCTGTAATACAGCACTATACATTGGGCGAAGAACGGCTGTGTCCGGCGCTTTCGATGTATCTCGACGTGGCGGACGATTTCACCGTTGTCAATACAACCAGCCGTATTGAACGCGTGAAGGTTGCCGCGAATCTCAGGCACGACACATTGGAAGAGCGATTCAATGAATCTACCGTGGCGGGAGGAAATCTCGATCATCCTTTTGGCAAAGAGTTGCTGGCGCTGTGGAATTTTGCATGCAAGAGGGAAGCGTTCCGCGGCAAGACCAACGACAGCAATAACGAGAAAATCGATTACGGCTTTAACGTTCAGGATGACCGCATTACCATAAGCGAGCGCCGACGGGGTTCACCAATTGACAAAGTAGTGTCGGAACTGATGATTTACGTGAATACCGAATGGGGCAGGCAATTGGCCGATAGCGGTGTTTCCGGCATCTATCGCAGCCAGGGAGGCGGCAAAGTCAGAATAAGCACGTCTCCCGCACCACATCAGGGTCTGGGTGTTTCACAGTATGCCTGGATCAGTTCGCCGATGCGTCGCTACGTGGATTTCATTAATCAGCGGCAGCTGGTCGCGCTGCTGCGCGGTGAGACGCCGCCGTATCCCAAGGAAAGCGATAGCCTGAGGACGTCCATGCGGGATTTCGAGGCGGCCTATGAGATTTATGGAGACTTTCAGCGCACGATGGAGCGCTACTGGTGCCTGCGCTGGCTCTTGCAGGAAAAGGTCAATATAACGAGTGCGGAAGTTGTTAAGGAGAATCTGGTAAAACTGAACCATCTTCCCTTGATGGCGCGGGTGGCCTCGTTACCAGATGTGCCGCCAGAAACGAATGTTGAATTGGAGATTTCTCAGATTGACTTGCTGGAGCTCACTTTCAACGCAAAATTTCTGCGTAAACTGGAAACATAGAACTGTCGTTATCCATGTGACGAGGAGGTCATAGTTGCTTTACAATAGACGAGACTTATGCATAATCCGCCAAAGGACCTGTAGCAAGCTCGCCAAAGGTGAAGGCAGATGGCAAGAAAAGTTTTGAGAGTCATCGTGCTCGGTTGAAAAAATGAGATGAAAAACGAATGGTCAACTGCCGTGCTCAGGATTTAACGTTCTACGGTCTAATTTCGAATTTTTGGCACATTGAGCGCCACCTCAAACATACCGGATTTTAATTTAGCTACACTCCCCGGCGGATTGTTACATTCATCGTCACGCTTGAATGTGGCAATATTGGTATCGGTGATTTTGCACGCGGTTGTGTTATTCGGTGTTGCCGTCAAAATTCCGCTTCCAAGGATCGACCATACCGCTGTCCCGTTGGAAGTGGTGCTGGTCAACAGTAAATCCCCATCAAAACCGGGCAATGCGGATGCGTTGGCGCAGGCTAACCTCAATGGTGGCGGCAACACTGATCGCGACCGCCGCGTCAAAACACCCTTGCCCGCGCCGTCGCCTGTTGATACAGCCACTGCGACGCAAAAAGCGGAAGAACTTGAACAGGAGGCTGAAAAGTTGATGAATGCGGTCAATAGCGATCAAGACATCCTTCAAGCCGAGGCCCATCCCGAGCAGTTCGAGCAAAATCAGAATCACAATATTATCGATGCCGCCGATCTGGTGCGGCGCAGTTTCGAAATTGCTCGCGTGGAAGCGCAAACCGCCCATGATTACGATGCTTATCAGAAGCGTCCAAAACGAAGATTTATCGGGGCTCGCACTCAGGAATATCGCTTTGCTCGCTATGTCGAAGACTGGCGTATCAAGGTGGAGCGGATCGGCAACATGAATTACCCCGAGTCAGCGAGGCGGGAAAAGCTCTACGGTAATTTGCAACTTACCGTTGGCATCAGGTCTGACGGCAGCCTGGAATCGCTTGAAATAAACCGTTCGTCAGGGAAAGCAATTCTGGATGAAGCAGCGATACGCATCGTTAAACTGGCGGGGCAAAATGGATTCTCTCCCTTCCCACCCGATATCAGTCGAGACACTGATGTCCTGCACATTACCCGCACCTGGGCGTTCACGCGGTCTGACGAGCTCACAAGCCAGTAATCCCGAATCCGGCAATGGAGCGCTGTTTTTAAGCTTAACGCCATTTCGCGTCGTTGCCCTGACTTCAAAAAACCGCCCCTCCCATCCAGACCATCCAGGTCAGCCTGACGGCTTCAAGGGTAATTGGCGCAGATCGAACCTGTGCTGTTGCTCAGTATCTGTATATCAACTAATAGTCCGCCATGCCTGATTTGTACGCCGTTGTTGGTAATCCCATCGCCCACAGCAAATCACCCCTGATTCATGCCGAATTTTCCCGGCAAACGGGTCAGGAGATGCGTTACGAAGCCATACTTGCTCCGATGGATGCTTTCGCTGAAACTGTGGCAATTTTTAGGGAGCGAGGCGGCAAGGGAATAAATGTCACTGTCCCGTTCAAGCTTGAAGCCTGCAATATTTCAAGCCGTCTCAGCGCGCGAGCCCATGCCGCGCAAGCGGTTAACACGCTTGTATTCGATGGCGGCGGGATCCTCGGCGATAATACTGATGGCGCCGGATTGATGCGCGACATCATGATCAATCAAGAGTTTTCCATTACTGCGAAGCGGGTATTGCTAATGGGTGCGGGCGGGGCAGCTCGCGGCGCGATGCTGCCGCTACTGAAACAGGGACCGTCCATATTGACCATCGCCAATCGCACCGGACAAAAAGCGCACGAATTACAGCAGCAATTTTCGCACTACGGAAACGTTGTATCCGGCGACTATGCTGATCTTCGCGGGGAAAAATTCGATCTCGTCATTAACGCTACCTCCGCCAGTCTGAATGGCGAACTGCCGTTACTGCCCTCTGGCATTTTCACTGGAGAATCTCTGGCCTATGACATGATGTATGGTGGACATACTCCTTTTTTGCAATTCGCAAAAAAGGACGGTGCAACGCGTCTGGCAGACGGTACCGGTATGCTGGTAGAGCAGGCGGCTGAGTCGTTCTTTTTGTGGCGCGGCGTAAGGCCACAAACGGCTCCGGTAATCGAGATGCTTAAGAAATTCAAGCCGCGGAAGGTGTGACAAATAGCCGGTAGGGAACAGGGGGTCAAGTGGCGAGAAAAGAATCTTGTGTCATGCGCCAAGCTGAGAAATGAACCGTCAATTACCGGATTCAGATTCATCATTTTGTCATAATATTCGCCCTGCCTCCTGATTTTCCCTACAATCGGCAATTCTGCCGCGCCACCAGGGCGATCAGCCATGACTAAAGCCAATAACGCCAGGGAAACCGAAAGCCTGCAAGAGAACTTGCAGCGACTGATCCATTTATTGCACCAATACAAACTGGTGGAAGGCCTTGTGCATACCCAGCAAGTGCCGCGCCAGGAGCCGGTCGATCCCTTGGTGCATAAACAGAATCTGGCGGAGCTGCAAAACCTTCTCGATAAGCTGCATCCCGCCGACATTGCGCATATTCTGGAGGCCATGCCGCTTGAAGATCGTCTTATGATCTGGGAGCTGGTCAAGGCGGAGCGCGACGGCGAAATCCTGCTGGAAGTCTCGGATGCGGTGCGCGAAACCCTCATCGCCACCATGAACAGCGATGAGATGCTGGCCGCGGCCGAGCAACTGGACGCCGACGAAATCGCCGACCTCGCGCCCGATTTGCCGCGTTACGTTATCGAAGATGTCTTCCAGTCCCTGCCGATGGAGGAACGTGAGCAGCTACGCGCTGCGATGTCTTACCCGGAAGATTCAGTCGGGGCCCTGATGGATTTCGATGTCGTTACCATCCGTGAGGACGTGAAGCTGGAAGTCGTGCTGCGTTACCTGCGCCGTCTGGAGGAACTGCCTGATCATACCGACCAATTGTTCGTGGTCGACCGGAACGAGCATCTCAAGGGCGTGCTGCCGGTGAATCGCCTGCTGGTCAGCGATCCTGATGCCAAGGTGAGATCGGTAATGCGTACAGAAATGGTAAAGCTTCACCCCAGTGATAACGCACACCAGGCGGCGCAGGCGTTCGAGCGCTACGACCTCGTTTCCGCTTCTGTGGTGAATGCGGAAGACAAGCTGGTGGGACGCGTCACCGTCAACGCGGTGATGGATTTTATCCGTGAGGAGTCAGAAAACGAAGCGTTAAATCTGGGCGGTCTGCGGGAAGAAGAAGACATGTTCGCGCCGATATGGAAAAGCTTGAAGAATCGATGGACATGGCTGGCCGTTAATCTGATAACCGCATTTATTGCGTCACGCGTGATTGGGATATTTGAAGATTCAATCGAGAAACTGGTGGCGTTGGCGGCACTGATGCCTATTATCGCGGGGATCGGCGGCAATTCCGGCAATCAGACGATCACGATGATTGTGCGCGCGCTCGCTTTAGGACAACTCAACCCAGGCAATGTGCGCAAACTGTTCGCCAAGGAAATTGGCGTGAGCGCCGTAAATGGCTTGGTGTGGGGTAGTGTGGTCGGGCTATTCGCTTTCTTCATTTATCGCAGTATTCCTCTTGGCCTGGTGATGACGTTGGCGATGATATTGAATCTGCTCCTGGCTGCGTTATTAGGAGTGTTGATTCCGTTGACTCTGCATAAGCTTGGCCGTGACCCCGCGGCAGGCTCCAGCGTAATGATTACCGCCGTCACCGACAGCGGAGGGTTTTTTATTTTCCTGGGGCTTGCTACGATATTCCTAGTGTAGTGAGTTAGAGATATCGTTACATAACCGGTTCAAATGAGTAGACCGGGAAGGAATGTTAAAAATGACTGGATTGTTGTCAGGCAAGGCGCGAGGAGGCCATAATTATTCATATGCAACGATGAACAACGCAGTATGGCGGCAATCCAGCCATTTTTACGTAGCTATCTTCTGACTCACTGCATTAGTGTAGTCAGGGCAAAAATTTCTCGCCGGCGACCAATTGATCCACAGACTCACGTTCTCGGATAAGATGAACCTGGTCGCCATCCACCATTACCTCGGCGGCACGAGGGCGAGTATTGTAATTTGAGCTCATGCTCATGCCGTAGGCGCCGGCAGACATGATAGCTAGCAAATCGCCCTGGGACAGCGCCAGTTTCCGGTCGTGTCCCAGAAAGTCGCCTGTTTCGCAAACAGGGCCGACAATCTGATAAGTTTTAACGTTCCCTTTATTAGCGGTAACCGGGAGGATTTCATGGTAGGCGTCATATAATGCCGGGCGCATCAAGTCATTCATGGCAGCGTCCACGATGGCAAAATCCCGATGCGGCGTGTGTTTCAGATATTCGACCCGCGTCAGCAATATGCCGGCATTTCCCACCAAGGCGCGACCCGGCTCTATCAAGATGCGTTGGCTGCCACGGCCGATCCCTTTGCATAAGGCCGCGACATAATCTCGCGCCCGTGGAGGGCTTTCCCCGGAATAACGTATTCCCAGTCCACCACCCAAATCCAGGTGGTCGATTTGCAATCCTTGTGTTTCGAGACGATCCAGCAGCCCAAGTATTTTTTCGCCGGCTTCGACGAATGGGCCGAGCTCGGTCAATTGTGAACCAATATGGCAGTCCAGCCCGGTAACGCGTACATTGGCAAACTGTCGAGAAGAGACATACAGCTTCTCCGCCTGGTCGAAGGGTATGCCAAATTTATTTTCCTTGAGGCCGGTTGAAATATAGGGGTGCGTTTTTGCATCGACATCCGGATTGACCCGCAGGCTCACCGGCGCGATTTTATTCATCTCGCCCGCTACCCGGTCCACTACCGCCAACTCCGCTTCCGATTCCACGTTGAAGCAGAGTATTCCCGCGTCAAGCGCTGCTCGCATTTCGTCAGGCCGCTTGCCTACCCCGGAAAATACGACCTTTTGCGGATCGCCTCCCGCTTTCATTACCCGTCTCAGTTCACCGCCGGAAACAATATCGAAGCCGCTGCCGAGACGGGCAAACAAATTGAGGATAGCCAGGTTGGAATTGGCCTTGACCGCATAGCACACCAGATGGTCGCGCCCGGCAAAAGCGGCGTCGAATTCCCTGTACGCAGCGACTAGCGCCGCACGTGAATATACATAACAAGGTGTGCCGAATTCTCCGGCAATGCGATCCAGCCGAATCGATTCGCCATAAAGACTGGCATTGCGATAATCAAACGACGGGAAACCGCTCACTTCTTTTTCTCTTCACCCTGCAATGGTTGCGATTGGGGTGATTGCTGAGGGGGTTGCTGCTCTTGCGGAAGATAGAGAGGCGCCTTCAAGCCGCAGGCGCCAAGCAGCAGGGCTAGCAGAAAAGCAGTGCAGAATTTACGCATGGGACGATACTGGAATGATGAATAGGAATACTAACATAAAGGTTAAGAGCCTCTGAATAAGTCCCCCGAATTTAGTCGGCAACGTGCTTTAGGAGGACCATTCATGGCCCTTCTAATCAATAGAGTCCAGATAGCCAGATTAAGTTGAAACTACGACAATAAATGTACAGGGGCTTTTTTACAGCTATTGGGCCTTGTTATCATCCAAGTCTCTTCAGCTCCTTCCTAGCCGCCATATAACCCGGATAGACACGTTCCACTGTTTGCCAGAATGCAGGTGAATGGTTCATCTCGATGAGGTGCGACAATTCGTGAGCCACAACATAATCCACCAGGTGGAGCGGCAATTGGATTAGCCGCCAGTTGAGATGGACAACTCCGTGTATATTACAACTGCCCCAAAGAGTTGCGGCGCGGGATAGCCGCAACCGCGGCAGCGCTACACCGAGTTTATCCGCATACAGTTCGATGCGCGCGCTGAAACACGTCAGTGCCTGACTGCGATACCATTCCATCACAATTGCTTCGATTTGCTGTGCGGTTATCGCGGATGGCAGCGGCAACTTCAACTGCCTGGCTCCAATTCCCGGATTTGCTGCTGTCCGTGCTGTTGACCGAACCATTTGCACAATTCCGTCAGCTGTTGTTGCCAGCCGCCAAGGTTCTCCCAGCAGTGGGAAAATCGCGTCCTCCTCCCATACCAGCCTGCTGCATTGCCTGTTTTCCCATTCATTCAGCCTTGTCACCACCCAATCGGCTTTGTTTTGCAATACCGATTCCACCCAGCGTAGCGATTCCCTTGACGGCACACGAACGGTCAAGCCGCGGCTGTCTACTCTCATCCCGATGGTTTTCCGTCTGCAGCGCTTGAGGGTGTACGCCACCTCCTTGCCGTTCAGGCTGATATGACGGACTTCCCCCTTAAGCGTTGCTGGATTACCTTTCAGGAATTTAGATAAATTCTCTGCTGCCGTCATATTCCCTTTGATCCCGATTTCCGATATTGATCATCTCTGCTTCGATCCATCCTTCGACTCTGGCATTGAGGTCGTCCGGTTCCATTCCTGAGGGGTCTATCGGAGCACCGATGCTTACCGTAATCGTACCGGGCAGTTTAATGAAGGCGTTCTTGCCCCAGAACTCGCCCGCATTGTGTGCCACCGGTATTACCGGCGTTGCGGTATGTGTTGCAAGCCATGCTCCGCCTATACGGTACTTGCCTTTTTTTCCAGGCGCGATCCGTGTGCCTTCCGGGAAAATGACTATCCAGAATCCCTGCTTAAGCCGGTCTTTTCCCTGCTCGACGATCTGTTTCAGTGCGGCCTTCCCTGAACTGCGGTCGATTGCGATGGGATTGGTCATCGCCAGTCCCCAGCCGAAAAACGGCACACGCAACAGCTCTTTCTTGAGCACCCACACCTGGGGCGGAAAAATCTGCTGAAACGCGAGCGTCTCCCATGCGGATTGATGCTTGGACAGGACAATGCTTGGTGTCCGGGGAATATGCTCCGCTCCCATCACGCGATAATGGATACCGCAAATAACGCGGAGCAAAAACAACATCAGATGCGCCCAGCCGGAAGTGATGCGATAGCGCTTGAACGGCGACAGCGGAAACGCGGCGAATACAATCACAGCATAAAGTGGCGTAATAATAATCTGCAACAGACTGTATAGCGTCGAGCGCAGCACGGCGAGGACCATGCTCATTCCGCCAGAGCATCAACGGCCGCAGCGAGATGAGGGAATACTTTGGTATTTTCCGGCAGCCCGCCCTTCGTGCTCGTTTTTTTGCCTTTGCCGGTCAATACCAGAACGGGGAGTGCACCCGCCTCGGATGCAGCCTGTAAATCCCGCAAAGAATCGCCGACGGCCGGTACTCCATTTAACTCAAGACCAAAACGTTGCGCGATTTCCTTGAACATGCCGGTCGCGGGCTTGCGGCAATCGCACTTGTCCGTAGTGGTATGAGGACAGAAAAACATTGCATCGACGCGTCCGCCTGCCTGATTCACCGCCTTCCACATCTTGTCATTAATGGCATTGAGCGTCGCCATGTCCAGTAGTCCCCGCCCGATGCCGGATTGATTGGTGGCCACCACTACCCGATAACCCATCTGGGTAAGGCGGGCGATCGCCTCCAGGCTACCGGGAATAGGCTTCCATTCATCCGGTGTCTTGATGAAGGTGGCGCTGTCATAATTGATGACGCCATCGCGGTCGAGAATGATCAGTTTCATCTTAGGCAGCTAATCCTAGTGTGAGTCAAAAGTGTCGGTAAATAACCGATTCAAACGAATAAACCGTGAAGTAGCGATATCTCTGACTCACTACGCTAAATAGCCAACTTGGAAATATCGGCCACCCGATTCATCGCCTGCTGCAACTGTGCCAATAGCGCAAGGCGATTGGCGCGCAAAGCGGCGTCTTCAGTATTTACCATCACATTATCAAAAAATGCATCGACAGGCATTTTCAATGCCGCAAGTTCTTGAAGAGCCGAGCTGAATTCTCCAAGCTTGAAAGCGGCCTCAGCTTTTGGCATGACCATGGTGAGCACAGCATGCAATGCCTGCTCGGCAGGCTCTTGCAACAGCGCAACATTTACAGGGCCGCCAATCTTACTTCCAACCTTCTTCAAAATATTACCGACCCGCTTGTTGGCGGAAGCCAGGCTTCCAGCTTCAGGCAAAGCGGAAAACGCGCGTATGGCAGCAAGACGTTGGGGAATCTCGTTCAAAAATTGCGGCCGTTTTGCAATGACTGCCTCAATCTGCTGTACGGAGTACCCCTGTTCGCGCAGGTGACTGGACGTTCTTTCATAGATGAAATCAAGCAACTGATGAGATTCTGTATTGCCAAAATTAATTTTATTATTGAATGCTCCTCTGGAAATTCCAATCATGTCTTCCAGAGAAATTTCGAGCCTCTTTTCAATCAGCATGCGAGTTACACCTAAAGCATGGCGACGCAACGCATATGGATCCTTGTCGCCAGTCGGAATCTGACCAATGCCGAACATGCCGACCAGGGTTTCCATTTTATCCGCCAGTGCGACGCAGACGCCAGCTATATTGCGCGGCAACTCGTCGCCCGCATAGCGGGGCTTGTAGTGGTCTTCGATAGCATATGCAATATCGTCCGCCAGCCCGTCATGCTGAGCGTAGCAGCGTCCCATGATACCTTGCAACTCGGGGAATTCGCCCACCATACCGGTGAGCAAGTCTGCTTTGGATAGCATTGCCGCTTCACCCGCGTGTGCTGCAAGTTCGTTGCTGCCCAATTGCAAACCAATCGCTTGCGTGATCGCCCAGATGCGTTCTACGCGCTCGGCCTGAGTACCGAGCCTATTGTGATAAACGACCTTATCCAGACCGGCAACACGCGAATACAGCGTCTTCTTGCGATCCTGATCAAAGAAGAATTTCGCATCGGCCAGGCGGGAACGCAGCACGCGTTCGTTGCCGCCTACTATTTGGCTTGCATCCGAGGGACGGATGTTGGAAACGATGAGAAATTTGTTGGTGAGCTTGCCGTTAACGTCGAGCAGCGGAAAATGTTTCTGGTTCGCCTTCATGGTAAGAATCAGGCATTCTTGCGGTATCTCAAGGAATGCCGCATCAAACTCCCCCACCAGCACGTTAGGCCGCTCGACCAGCGCCGTCACCTCCTCCAGCAATGCTTCATCTTCGGCGAACTTGAGGCCCTCTCCGGCGGTGGCAACGGCGAGTTGTTTCATAATCTCTGCACGGCGCGCGCCAAAGCTGGCTATGACTGCGCCTTCCGTTGCCAGTTGCTGTGCGTAACTGTCAGCATCCCGCAATACTATCGGATTGACGCTGGCCTCGAAGCGATGACCCCGGGTTTTGTTTCCGGCGGTCAATCCCAGCACTTCCACCATCGGTAAAATCTCTGCACCATGCAGCGCGACCAATCCATGCACGGGACGCACGAAACTTGCGCTATTCCAGCCATCGGCCAGTTGATAGGTCATCATCTTGGCGACCGGCAGCTTCGTGATCAAGGCATGCAGCACCTGTTGCAGGTTTACCGCCAGAGGGAATCCGGCGGATACATCAGTGTGGAATAGAAATTCTGCCTTTCCATCAAATTCCCGGGAGATGCGCTCCCCAAGAACCGAAGGGGATATCTCATCGGGATAATCACACGTTTGCTGTAGTTTTTTACGAAATGCTTGCGTGTACTCCCCATCCGCACCAATCCCTACCGATACCGGCAGGAGCTTTACCTTGCGAGGCTTCTGTACGGCACGTTCCGGGACGTCGGTGATATGCGCTGCAAGTCTTCTGGGAGACGCAAACGTTGTCAGTTGCGCATTGCCGTCGAGGTTGTGGAGTTTTTGCAATCCTTCAAACATGAGAGCTCCAAATGACTCCCCCAACTGTTTCAGCGACTTTGGCGGCAACTCCTCGACAAGCAACTCAACGAGCAGGCTTTTGGCTGCGTGGCTCAACTGATCTTCTCCATGGATTGTTCGATCCGGTCGCGAGGTGCCATAGGGAAACCCAGGCGTTCGCGACTCTCGTAATAGGCTCTTGCTACGCTACGGGCGAGATCGCGAATTCGTCCAATATAGGCCGCGCGCTCAGTGACCGAAATCGCCCCGCGCGCGTCCAGGAGGTTGAACGTATGCGCGGTTTTCAGTACCTGCTCGTAAGCGGGTAATGCCAATTCCCGTTTCACCAGATAGTCGGCTTGTGCTTCGTGACTACCAAATGCGCTCAGCAAAAAATCGATATCGCTGTGCTCAAAGTTGTAGGCTGATTGCTCGACTTCGTTTTGGTGGTATATATCACTGTACAAAAGTCCTTTCGTCCAGGTGAGGTCGAACACGCTTTCCACGCCTTGCAGATACATGGCAAGCCGCTCCAGACCGTAGGTGATTTCGCCGGTAATGGGTTTGCAGTTCATGCCGCCGACTTGCTGAAAATACGTAAATTGCGTAACTTCCATCCCGTTCAGCCATATTTCCCAGCCCAGGCCCCAAGCGCCAAGCGTTGGATTTTCCCAGTCATCCTCAACGAAGCGAATATCGTTTTGCTGCAGATCAAAGCCGAGTTCTTTCAGCGAACCCAGGTACAGTTCGAGGATATTGGCAGGCGCGGGTTTCAGCACGGCCTGAAATTGATAGTAATGCTGCAGGCGGTTGGGGTTTTCGCCATAGCGTCCATCCTTGGGGCGACGTGTCGGCTGCACGTATGCGGCCTTCCAGGGCTCGGGGCCAAGGGCGCGAAGAAAGGTAGCGGTGTGCGAAGTGCCGGCACCTACTTCCATGTCATAGGGTTGGAGCAGCACACAACCCTGCTTATCCCAATAGTGTTGCAAGGTGAGGATAATTTCCTGGAATGTGAACATGAAGAACGCCTGAGAAATTGCCGTGACGGGTAACAACGATAAGGCTGGGATTTTACAGTTTTTTGCGCCTGCCGCGAAAAATTGGCAACAAGCTGGCGACCAGCAGCACACCGGCAAGTCCTAATGTCAAACTGTTGCCGAAACGGACATAAGGCGTTGTACCGGTGTATCCCTGCGCCATGCCGTGCAGCGCGGTCGTGGTAAACACTTCAGCTTCCTGCAATACCGTGCCGCGTTCATTGATAATGGCGGTAACGCCGGTATTGGTGGCACGCAGCATGTAACGCCCTGTCTCCAGCGCGCGCATCTGTGAAATCTGCAAGTGCTGCCGGGGACCGATGGATCGCCCGAACCAGGCGTCGTTACTGACGTTGGCAAGTAATGTGGCTTGCGGCAATTGCTTGATTATTTCTTCTCCAAATACGTCTTCATAGCAAATATTCACCGCTACTCTCTGCCCCGCCAGGTGCATGGGTTGCTGGTCAAGGCCGCCTCGCGAAAAATCCGATAGCGGGATTTTCAGTACATTGATCACCCAGCCGAATACCGGCTTCAATGGAATAAATTCGCCAAACGGAACCAAGTGATGTTTTCGGTAACTCTGATCCGGTGACGCACCGAAACTGAACATGGTATTGTAATATTCGCTGGCTCCGGCGGGCGCTTCAACCATGCCGACAAGGATATCCCCATTATTCCGCTTGGCATGGGTCGCAAGTTGAGCCAGATAGCTTGACGGCACCTCGTCACGATAGAGCGGCACGGAAATTTCCGGCGTGATAATCAAACGGCTGCTGCTTTCCAGCGTGAGGCGGGCATACGTATCCATCGAATTGAAGAGCTGGTCTTCCCGCCATTTCATATCCTGTGAGATGTTCCCCTGCAACAGGCTTACTGTTACCGGATCACCTTGCGGTTTGGTCCAACGGATATGCTGCAAGCCGAAACCGATAATCCAGATTGCGAAAAGGAACAACGGATAGCGCCGTTTTCGAAATGGCTTTTCAAAAAACAAACATATGAGCGCCGCGCTTAGAACAAGTATCAGTGAGACACCATAGACTCCCACTATGGGAGCAAAACCTGCCAAGGGGCTGGCAGGTGCTTGCGAATATCCCAGCGTCAGCCATGGAAAGCCGGTGAACAATACGCTGCGCAGCCAATCCGAAAGTCCCCATAACGCCCCCGCGGTCGACGCCCAGAGCACCGGTATGTTGATGTGCAGCTTCGCCAGTATCCAGCCTGTCAATGCGGGGAATAATGCAAGATAGGCGCACAGAAAGAACAGCGCAAGCACAGCCATCGGCATCGGCATTGCACCGAAATCATGCAGGCTGACGTAAATCCAGGTCACCCCGGCGCTGAACATACCCATGCCGAAGGAGAAGCCTAGCAAAGCTGCGTGCAGGGGCGTCGCGCTCTTGCGCCAGAAATGGCACAAGAGCGCGAGCGTGAGAACAGGAATCGGAAAAAGGTAAAACGGCGCAAAACCGAGAACGGTAAATGCGCCGAGTAGAAAAGAAGCGGCTAATGCCGAGCGGATTGTATTCAAATCTTCAGATGGTCATGCTTCGGTTCCTACCGCGGCAACACCAACCGGAACGTTGAGCCCACATTGACTTCCGAATCTATTTCCAGCTTTCCACCCAGAAGCTTAGCCGCTTCCGATGCGATTGACAGTCCCAGTCCTACTCCAGGTTTGCCATACGTGTCGCCACGCTTGAAGGCAAGGAATAAATGGCTCAATTTTTCAGGTGCGATTCCCGGCCCCTGGTCGCTAACGCTCAATACCCAGCCAATGTCCTCTCTATCCGAAAGGTGCCGGGCGGTTACCTTCACGCTCCCCCTTGAAGTGTATTTCACTGCGTTACCTAACAAGTTTTGCAATACCAGGGTCAGTAATCCTTCGTCGCTCGCGGCCTGAGCTTTCTCGGGCACGTCCACGTTCAATTCCAATCCCTTGGATTTGGCTTCATGCGATATCTGTTTAACCACTTCCGAAAGCAGCAGATTCAGATCTACCAGGCCGTTCCTGAGCTCCACAGACTCCTTCCGAAGCTGCTCCGCCTGAAGCAGCCTATCCATTCCGGCAGTCGTTTGAAAGATGGCGCGTTTGATCGAATGAATATCCTTTACTGCATCCGAACATTCAGGGACGTGCGCAAGTTTTGCGGCGAGAAGCTGTAGATGAAGCGTTGCGTGATTGAGATGATTTCGAAGGTCGTGCGAGAGGAAAGAAAGGTACTTGGACTGAACCTCGGTGGAAAATTTGATCTGCTGTTGCAGGTGATCGGTGAACATGACCATTCCGCTCTGCAGGGCTGTATCAACTGCCATGTTCAAGGCAATGTTACTCTGAACATCCAATCGCTCATCCAGGGCTTCCGAGACTTGTTCAATGATCACTCTCCGGAGTAGCCTGTATTCGACGATCAGCTCTCGTACATTGTAATGCTCATGGAAGCGTGCTTCGCCATGCATTTTGCTGCCTTCCATCAGCTCACGAGTAGTGAAAGGTGTATCCGAAGCAAATGCGCTCACGATCTCTCGCAGAATCTGTGGCAGAGAGTCTCGGAGTTGCTGGAGAGTCAGTTCGTCGGCGGCAGGGAGGGTTCGCAGCACAGCAGCTTCCCACTCCAGGATAATGATATCGAACCGCGACTGCAATGCCGCCGCAAGACGAGGAAAAGCATGATAGGCCAAAAGATCGAGTGTCAGGTCTTCCGTGGACATAAATATTCTCTGTGAAACAATAGGAAATGCTCAGAAAGGCGGAGATGAGGATGCGCTTTACTACTCAGATAAATTCAATGCTACTTTCCTCGCAGAAGAGTGAATCGACCGTGCCGGTCCGACAAACGTCATCAGTAAACCAATAAACTAATCATTTTTATTGTGACGACATTAATACAGGTCTGCATTACGTAGAGAGCAAGTTATGTTAAACTTTATGTTCTCAAAACTTGGTGAGGGGAAGCATGCTGGGCGACAACATCGGCATTTTAGCGCAAAAACCGCTGACGCTGACCAAAAAAAGACTACGCTGGCTAATTCTGTTATCGAGTTTCCCCTTATTCGGGATGGTGACTGCTTTTGGTATCGCGCCTGATACTTCCCCGGAGGATATTCCTATCGAGGAAGTTATTCTCGGGCTTGATCTCCCTGAGATACTCCCGGCCTCGGATGAAAATATGACGTTCTGGCGGCAGGAAAGCATTCAGCGGGGCGACACTATTGGGACCCTGCTTTCCCGGCTTGAAGTGAATAGTCACGATGCAGCCAATTTTCTGCGCGACACAAGGGATATCAAAGTCATGCATCAACTGGTGGCCGGCAAGATCGTCCATGTGCAGACCACCACAGCAGGCGAGTTGCGTCTGTTGCGCTACTTCCTCGGCGGCAGTGAACAGCTGGTGATAGAAAAAAGCGATGGCGTTTTCAAAGTAAGCGGACAGGCGGCCAAGCTGGAAACGCACATTCAGATGAAATCCGGTGTGATAAACAGCTCGCTCTTCGCTGCCGTCGATAGCGCGGGTGTGCCTGACAGCGTCGCCACCCAGATTGTCGATATTTTGGCGTCCGACATTGATTTTCATCGGGATTTACGCAAGGGTGACCGCTTTACCGTGGTGTATGATTCGCTCTATGGCAATGGGGAACCGGCTCGAGCCGGGCGCGTGCTAGCGGTGGAATTCATCAACCAGGGGACGCCTCACCGGGCGGTATACTTTGAGGCGGAAAACGGGGAAAGCGGCTATTACGCACCGGACGGCAAGAGTCTGCGCAAGGCATTTCTGCGATCGCCACTGGAATTTTCCCGCATCAGTTCCGGCTTTTCTCACGCCCGTTTCCACCCCGTTCTGAAAACCTGGCGTGCCCATCGAGGCATTGACTATGCCGCGCCGACAGGTACGCGGGTAAAGGCCGCCGCCGATGGGATCGTGGAATTTGCGGGTTGGCAGGGTGGTTACGGCAATGTCGTTATTCTACAACATCGGGGGCAATACTCTACCGTCTATGGTCACCTCTCGAAGTTTGCCAAAGGCCTGGGTAAAGGCCAGCGGGTCAGCCAGAGCGATATAATCGGTTATGTCGGCGCGACCGGAATGGCCACAGGCCCGCATTTGCATTACGAATTTCGCTTTAACGGTATTCAACGCGACCCGTTACGCGTGGCAATGCCCGTCGCTAACCCTGTGGCAAGTAGAAGCATGGCCGCATTCTACGAAAGCACAAAGCCATTGATGGCGCGGCTGGATATGCTGCGTGGCACCAGCCTCGCATTCCTGGATTAGCCTTCTAATCACTCCGAATCGGGAAATTACCCGGAATTGAAAAACGCTTACTATGTCGGCGTCATGTCGGGCACCAGCCTGGATGGGATCGATGTGGTGTTAGCTGATTTTAATTCGCCGTCCCCATCTCTGTTACACACCCTTTATTTGCCCTACGGCGAGGAGTTGCGCAGCCGATTGCTGGGTATCCACCATTCGGGTCATGATGAGTTGCACCGCGCAGCCATGCTTGGCAACGAGCTTGCCCGTCATTATGCCGGGGCGGTAGTAAATTTGCTTGAAAAAAATGAAGTAGAATCCCGGAATGTTGCCGCTATCGGGTGTCACGGCCAGACCGTGCGCCATTGCCCCCAACCGGATAGAGGCTATACCATCCAGCTATTCAATCCCGCATTGCTTGTTGAATTGACCGGCATTACCGTAGTGGCAGACTTCAGGAGCCGCGATATCGCCGCAGGCGGCCAGGGCGCTCCTCTGGTTCCGGCATTTCATCAAGTCTTGTTCAACGATTCACAAACGCATCGTGTCATTGTCAATATCGGCGGCATCGCCAATCTCACCAGTCTTCCGTATGGTGGAGATGTAACGGGATTCGATTGCGGCCCCGGCAATATAATGATAGACGCATGGTGTTTGCGTCATACCGGAAAGGCATATGATGAAAGTGGTCTATGGGCCGGATCCGGCAACGTCATTCCGGCGTTGCTTGAGAAACTGCGGGCACTTCATTTTTTTTCTCTTCCCCCACCGAAAAGCGTCAGCAGGGAAGTATTCAGTCTGGCCTGGCTGGAGGACTGCTTATCCGGGCAAGAGAACCCGGCGGATGTGCAGGCAACGCTGCTGCAGTTGACCGTCTCAGGAATTGCTGAGTCAATATTTGCTTATTTCCCAGGTGCGATGGAAATTTATCTGTGCGGCGGCGGGGCGCGTAACGAAACCCTGGTTACCCGGTTAAGGACAGCCTTACCAGGTAAAAAGGTGGAATTGACAGATCGGCTTGGCGTCGATGCGGACTGGCTGGAGGCGTTTGCTTTTGCCTGGTTGGCAAAACAGGCCATTCAGGGGGCTCCAGGCAATCTCCCTGCAGTAACCGGCGCCAGGGGCGCCAGATTACTCGGTGCGATTTATCCGGTTTAAAGCCGGGTTTTTACCTTTGCATCCTCTGCGGAAAAATGGACGTTAGACTTAAACCGAAAATGAGGATCCACAACCGCAGGTACTGGAGGCGCCTGGATTTTTGATGACAAATTGCGCGCCCTCGGCGTTCTCCTGATAGTCAATTTCCGCCCCGGCCAGATACTGAAAACTCATCGGGTCAACCAGGAGTTTCACGCCATTTTTTTCCATCACGGTATCATCTTCGCTGATTAGCTCATCAAAGGTAAAACCGTATTTAAAACCCGAACACCCACCACCTGCCACAAATACTCTCAGCTTGAGGTCATTGTTCCCTTCTTCTTCGATCAATTGTCTGACCTTGCTTGCCGCGCCATCGGTAAAGATCAATGGGGCCTGCATTCCCGCGACCAGGTCCGCCTCGGTTGCTGCGTTCATGTTGATTTCCGAATAAAATTAACCATGGGAAAAATTATCCTCTGCTATGACTTAAACGTCAATCTCCGTGGGCGGAGGGTATCAATGCCACGATTTTGTTGTCGATCTCCGCATCATCCTGTCGAAGCAACATACCTTCAATCGATGCGCCAAGCTGAATTTCCATGATTTTGTAGCATACTTCACCCGAGACCCTGGCTTTCGCCTGGAGTTCCAGATATTCGTTCGAGTGTATCGGGCCGACCACGGTACCATTAATGACCGCATGGGAAACCTTGATTTTGCCCTCAATGACCGCCTGGTCGCTCAACACCAAGGTGCTCGGCTTGTCTCCAGTCGCGGTGATGTTTCCCCGGACTTGACCATCTATGCGCAAACCTCCACTGAAAGTAATATTGCCGTCAATGCGCGTGCCCGCGCCAATTAGCGAATCAATATGGTTAAGAGGCTTATTTGCTTTCTTTCCGAACATTCTCTCTCCTTCACAAAGACAGGCTCACGGTCTGCACCAACTTTGCCTGTGCTACACCGTTTTCAAATACCTTCACCTGCATGCTTTCCACAACGGCGTCTGGCGGCAAACGGAAGCTTTTCTCTACGCGCTGGTAAAATCTGAAACTAACGTTAAACGTCTTTGAAGGACTTTCACTGGCAAGAGGCGTGACCATGTTCTCCCCATTCTGCCGGAAATTGACCACGAATTCCAGACTGCCCTGAAAATCCTTGGTGCGCTGTCCACCTTGCACCAGCAACAGGCTGTAATGATACTCTCCGGGTAGTTGCCCGCGCTCCAGCTTTAAACGGCCAATGGAAACTTTTTGTTCGGACTTTCCGTTGACTGACAGGAGGTTCTGAAAAAACGCCACGTCTTCTTTCAGGCGGGTATTTTCATCTCCCAGCATCTTGACTTGCTTGGCAACATCTTCGCTTGCGGCGACGTCCATCTGTAACTGGCGCTCGAGGCCAGCTGCTTTCATGCGTAGTTCATCGTTATCTTGCTGCAGACGTTTGTTCAGCTGGGATAGCCGATCCAGTTCATAGCTTGTTTCATTCTTGTCAAAACCCGCGAACTTGCGTCCGGCATCGTACATGCCCCAAGACAGGCCTAACGCAAGTGTGGCAAGGACGGCGATAACCAGCCATCGCAAATAAGGCGGGTTTTGCGGGCGCAACGCCACTCGCGGCGCGAATATGCCAGTTTTTCTTTTTAGCGATTTGATCCTGACCATCAAATTATCGCGCTACGAAGCGATACATCTGGGCGTAGTGGCATTAGAGAAATTGCGGAGAAAGCTTTAATTTAATTGACAAAGTGTTTTTCCCTGGAGCGAAATGGGAAAACGGTGGGCGCCGGATAGAAGCGAGGCGTGACAACTCTGCAACGAAAGATAATACAACATGACGGCACCTTGCTATTCTACGTCTTCCGCCTGGTTTAACTTTAATCCATTACGCACAATAGTTTCTACCCCCGTCCCGGCAGCCTTCCGACTTAAAGGAACCGGGCCGCGAAGGCGAAGGCATCCGCCCCAGCCATATTCGCCGTTTGTTTCGACTAAAGGATAACTGGCGACATTTCATCATTCCCAAGATCCCGGAAATAACCATTCTCCTCCAGCCGCCGCTTCGATTCTCCGGGTCGGCAGGCTTCTACACTAAGGCAGCAATGGAACAAAGTCGATAGCAAGGGTTTCCGGCAAGCCAAACATCAGGTTCATGTTCTGCACGGCTTGGCCCGCTGCGCCCTTGACGAGGTTGTCTGTTACCGACAATATCACCGCCGTGTCGCCACCTTGCGGACGGTGGACCGCAATACGGCAGAGATTTGAGCCACGTACCGAGCGGGTTTCAGGGTGCGCGCCCGCGGGAAGCACGTCAACGAACGGTTCCCCGGCGTAGCGTTTTTCGTATAACGTTTGTAGATCGGCGTCACCGGTCAGCCTGGCATAAAGCGTGGCATGAATGCCCCGAATCATTGGAGTGAGGTGCGGGACAAATGTCAGTCCGACTGGTTTTGCCGCCACGTGGGACAGGCCTTGCCTGATTTCGGGCAAATGGCGGTGCCCAGACACACCATAGGCTTTGAAATTGTCAGCCGCTTCGGCAAACAGCGTATGCACCTCCGCATTTCTTCCCGCGCCGGAAACCCCGGACTTTGCATCCGCGACAAGATGATCCAGATCGACAATACCAGCTTCGATCAAGGGAAAGAAGCCTAATTGCACTGCTGTGGGATAACAGCCGGGATTTGCTATGAGCCGTGCAGCCTTGATTCCGTCACGATTGATTTCAGGCAGGCCATAAACAGCCTCCGCCACCAGATCGGGACATGCGTGCGACATGCCATACCATTTTTCCCATACCGCGACATCCTTGATACGAAAATCGGCGGCCAGATCTATTACCCGCACTCCCGCATCCAGCAATGACCTGGCTTGCTGCATGGCGATCCCGTTGGGTGTGGCGAAGAATACGACGTCGCATTTATCCAGGCCGGCTTCGGCTGGATCGGAAAATTGAAGTGGCACACGTCCACGCAGGCTTGGAAATAACTCGGCTACGGCCATTCCGGCTTCTTTACGGGACGTGATGGCGTGTAAGTTTACTTGGGGATGCTGCGACAAGATGCGCAGTAACTCCACGCCGGTATAACCGGTTCCGCCTACGATAGCAACTTTAAGCATAAAATCCTCAGTGAGCAGATTGTTAACAAATGCGCTTGCCTGGAATTTTTAGAGATGCCTTTATATTTTTGGTTCGATTAGCCCGATTGCTTACATGGAAAATGCAGCGGGCTGATCGATGGCAAGAAAAAAAGCCGCCAGAAACAGGCGGCTTTCCAAATATGACGTACGCGCAAAAAAGCTTATCGTTTGGAAAATTGCTTACGGCGGCGCGCCTTGCGCAGCCCCACCTTTTTTCGTTCCACTTCACGTGCATCACGTGTCACCAGTCCGGCACTGCTCAACACCGGTTTAAGCGTGGCGTCAAAATCAATCAACGCACGGGTAATACCGTGGCGCACTGCTCCGGCCTGCCCGGATTCCCCGCCCCCATGAATGTTGACCATGATATCAAAGCTTGTAAGATTCCCAGTCAGCTCAAGCGGCTGGCGAACCACCATGCGGCCAGTTTCGCGGGAAAAAAATTCGTCAACCGGTTTGTCATTAACGGTAATCAAACCCTTGCCGGGTTTGATGAACACCCGAGCCACCGCACTTTTGCGGCGACCTGTACCATAATTATACGTTGCGCTCATATATTTAAGCCCTGACTTCGAGTTGGCGCGGCTGCTGCGCCGCGTGCGGGTGTGCGGCACCCGCGTAGATCTTGAGTTTCTTTAACATTGCATAGCCAAGAGGCCCTTTCGGCAACATACCCTTGACCGCCTTTTCCAATGGCCGGCCCGGAAAGCGCGCGTGCATTTTGGCGAAACTGGTCTCGTAAATGCCCCCCGGATAACCAGTATGACGATAGTAAGTCTTGTCTTCCGCCTTGCTGCCGGTGATGCGCAGCTTATCGACATTGATGACAACGATAAAATCACCGGTGTCCACATGAGGAGTGAAAATGGGCTTGTGCTTGCCCCGTAAACGATGGGCGATCTCTGCAGCGAGACGTCCCAACACTTTGCCGGCCGCGTCGATCACGAACCAGTCATGGACTACTTCATGTGGTTTTGCTGAAAATGTTTTCACAAAGCCTGCCTGCTTATGCTTATTGAGATAACCGCGGATTTTATGCCAGACCCGGACGGATGTCAAACTTGAAGCCCCTCATGGAATTCCGGGAATAGCTGCTCGACGACATCGCGGCCATACAGGGGACCCGGCGATTCCGCGCCCGCACCCTGGACTCCAGACGATATTCGCTGAAAAAGTCTTATGCTACTGCAAAGGGACGGAAATTACTCTACAGGCGCCGCTAATCAGGCTGAGTATATTCCTGTCAGCACATACACTTCAAACCGAGCCGCCACGGAATTAATCTTTGCCTATTCCTGCCAAAATTCTCAAGAAAACGGGTATTATGTCGACCGAAAGTGCGTCTGCGACTTGCCGGAGCCGAGCAAGTTTATTGGCGCGAAGACCTTTACCCATTTCTATTATCTTATTGCCCGAGGAGCGTTGCATGTCACAAAAACACCCTGTTATCGCCGTTACCGGATCGTCCGGCGCCGGGACGTCGACGGTCAAGAATAGTTTCGACCATGTTTTTCGTCGTGAGAAACTGACCGTTGCGGTGGTAGAGGGCGACAGTTTCCACCGCTATGATCGTGATGCCATGCGGAAAGCCGTAGCCGAATCGGAAAAGGACGGCGGTCATCCCATTAGTCATTTCGGCCCGGAAGCCAATGAATTCGAGAAGCTGGAAACCTTGTTCAAGGAGTATGGCGAGAGCGGAAGCGGCAAGACCCGCCTGTATCTGCACAATGATGAAGAAGCCGCACCTTATCAGCAAAAGGCTGGCACATTCACTCCATGGACATCGATAGAGCCCGGTTCCGACATGCTGTTTTATGAAGGTTTGCATGGCGGAGTGAAGAGCGATACCGCCGACGTAGCGAACTATGTGGATCTGCTGGTAGGAGTTGTGCCCATTGTCAACCTGGAATGGATCCAGAAAATCCATCGCGACATGAATGCTCGTGGGTATTCGGCGGAAGCGGTGACCCATACCATACTTCGCCGTATGCACGATTATGTGCATTACATTACTCCGCAATTTTCACGTACCCATATTAATTTTCAACGGGTACCCACAGTTGACACGTCCAATCCCTTCATTGCGCGCGATATTCCGACCCTGGATGAAAGTTTTGTCGTGATTCGTTTCCGCGATCCCAAGAACGTGGATTTTCCTTACCTGCTTTCCATGATCCACAACTCATTCATGTCTCGCCCGAATACAATTGTCGTTCCCGGTGGAAAAATGGGACTGGCCATTGAATTGATATTAACGCCGCTGATTCTGGATCTGGTCAGGGAAAGCCGAAGCAAGTAATCAGGCAGTTCTTTTGAAAAGTGCAACGTCATAAAGGGTCTCTATCATTCACTTCGTTGTGGTACGTGTTTTTTGACAGACTTCTGCGCCCGTTAAAAGTGCATGAGGCGTAACGTCGTCATATCAGATGAGATTGACGTATTTTGCACTGCTGGCGTCCAAGCGATTCCATTGTATTTTAAACGATAGGGAGCCCTAAACAATAATCGGGTATATCGCCTTTATATTGTCCTTGTTGTCCTTATTATCCTTTACGGCCGTGTAGCTCGAAATATTCCGGTCAGCAAACGCGTTCCGGAAAAGTCTTTTCTCAATGTCTTCCCTACTTTCAGCATTAAATCCCGAACAACTAGAAGCCGTTACCCTGCCGCATGAGTCAGCGCTAGTGCTGGCAGGCGCGGGCAGCGGCAAGACACGTGTGCTCACTACCCGTATTGCGCATCTCATCCAGTCCGGTCAGGTCAGCCCTCACGGCATACTGGCCGTCACTTTCACTAACAAGGCAGCGAAGGAAATGCTCGCTCGCATTTCTTCCATGCTGCCCATCAATACGCGTGGGATGTGGGTAGGCACTTTCCACGGACTGTGTAACCGGATGCTGCGTGCCCACCACCAGGACGCAGGGTTGCCCCAGGCTTTTCAGATTCTGGATTCCGCTGATCAGTTGGCGGTTATCAAGCGTCTCCTGAAAAGTCTTGGCGCGGATGACGAAAAATTTCCTCCACGCCAAGTGCAATGGTTCATCAATAACGCCAAAGAAGAAGGCCTCAGGGCATCGCGGGTGGAAATTTATGACGATTTCACACGCAAGATGGTTGAGTTCTACCTTTTCTACGAGCAGCAATGCAATAAGGAAGGCGTAGCGGATTTTGCTGAACTGCTATTGCGTAGCTATGAGTTGCTGACGCGAAACGAACATCTGCGCGAGCATTATCGCGGCCGATTTGACCATATCCTGGTGGATGAATTTCAGGACACCAACCGGTTGCAGTACAGTTGGCTAAAGCTGCTTGCCGGTGACCGCGCTGCTGTGTTTGTGGTTGGCGATGATGATCAGAGTATTTATGCATTCCGGGGTGCGAATACCGGCAACATGAAAGATTTTGAGAAAGACTTCCGCATCTCCAAAATCATCAAACTGGAGCAGAACTATCGCTCGCATGGCAACATACTGGCCGCTGCTAACACCCTGATACGCAACAACAGCGGGCGCCTCGGCAAAAATCTCTGGACTTCGGAAGGACATGGAGAACCGATACGCGTGTATAACGCGCCGACCGATTTCGATGAGGCGGCTTTTATCGTGGACGAAGTTAAATCGCTGCATGCGGAAGGCGTCGCGTTGTCCCAGATAGCATTGCTGTACCGCTCCAACGCCCAGTCACGGGTACTGGAGCACGCTTTATTCAATGCCTCCCTGGCTTATCGGGTATATGGCGGCATGCGTTTCTTCGAACGGCAGGAGATCAAGCACGCTTTGGCCTACCTGAGGCTGATAGCCAACCCCGACGATGATAATGCGCTGCTTCGGATCATCAATTTTCCTGTACGCGGTATCGGCATGCGGAGCCTGGAGCTATTGCAGGACGATGCCAGCCAGCAAGGGGGGAGCTTGTGGGCGGCAGCGCTAAAGAAATGCAGAGGCAGGACAACTGCCATTCCCGATTCGGAAAATAAACTCTCGGCCCGGATCGAGCGGAAAAGCCAGGCGGATAGGCCCAAGAAAGGCCTTGAGGGCTTTGTTGCGCTGATTGAATCAATGCGCCAGGGTTGTGAAACGCTGCCATTGCCGGAAGTCGTCGAACACATGCTGGAGCACAGCGGGCTGGCGGCACATTACCGCGCTGAACGCGAAGGAGCCGAACGGCTGGAGAATCTGAACGAATTGGTCAATGCCGCCACCAGCTTCGTGCACGAGGCCGAGGATGACAGTCTTGTGGTATTTCTGGCCCATGCATCGCTGGAAGCAGGCGAGCATCAGGCAGCGGGCGGCCAGGATGCGCTGCAATTGATGACAGTGCACTCGGCCAAGGGGTTGGAATTTCACAGCGTATTCCTGAATGGGCTTGAAGAAGGTTTGTTTCCTCATGATAACAGCCGTAATGAAGCAGGGGGCGTGGAGGAGGAACGACGCTTGATGTATGTGGCCCTCACCCGCGCACGGCGACGGTTGTATTTGAGTTTTGCCCAGAGCCGCATGTTGCACGGGCAGATCCGTTACAACATTCCCTCGCGTTTCTTGCAGGAGATCCCGGATGGTTTGCTGAAGTGGCTACAGCCGCTTCAGAAGAATCAGATCGGCAATCAGGGATTGGCAGTCCGGAAGCAAGGGGCAAGCCGAGCCCAGGAAACTGGTTACGGCATGCAGACTCGTACATTGAACATTCAGGACGCGACGACATCGCGTTGGCGGGTGGGACAGAACGTGATACACGCCAAATTCGGCGCGGGAGTGATAGTCAACTGTGAAGGTCAAGGCACTGACGCCCGCGTGGAGGTCAAATTTGGCCGTGCCGGCACGAAGTGGTTATTGCTGGAGTATGCGAAACTGATTTCTGCGTGAATGTAAACCTGAATCAGCCCGGTCGGACATCGCTACTGTCAGCTCCGGTTGATTCGACTACATCATCCGTAAAAATATCTCTGTAACTTGCATAAATAGAGGCAAACATGGTCGGCACCAGAACAAACAAGCCCAGACCATAGGGCATTGCTGCGACTATCGTCAGCACGATCAGTATGACAGCATAAATCTGAAACGCCACGATGTTTTTGAGGCAGGCAAAGAAGCTTATCCGCATTGCATCCAGTGCGGGCATATCCTTGAATATCACCAGTAAAGGTGCGAACCAGGCGGCCATCATTAGCGGAATGGATAGCATCAGTGCCACCAGGGATGCGGATAACATATCTCCCGAGACGTTTTTCAACTCATTCTCGTCGACCCGTTTTCCGTCTATCAAAAGATCCATCAGTACATTTCCTCCGACCAGCATGAATACCCCGAGAATCAGTACCTGTCCGACCAGATAAATCCCCCCAATAGTGATCAGCGGGCCGGAGGTGTGCCGGAAGCCTGCGAGTAAATGTGTAATCTCCAGTTTGTCGCCTTGTTCCAGGGCCTTGCATCCTATCATCAGCCCGGCTAAAAATACTGGCGAGAGGAGCGTAAAAATAAATTGTCCTGCTACTGGTATCAGGGACAACGTGGCAGCGATCAGAAGCAAAGTCGTGCATAGTACAATCCACGTCAGCGGAACCTGGCGGAATATAAGGAAGCCGGTCACAATCCATTGCCATCCCTGTTTTGCATCGACTTGCCTGACTTCCATTTCCGTATCTCCGATAGGATAGCGCCAGATTCCGACGTAGTTAACCGTTCAAATCCAGACTTGTGCCAGTCTTGGCTGGGATGCCGCATGGCTTTTCAGTATGTGCATGAAATGTGCGGGGTTTTTTGCATGGGTCAATTCCCCCGTGCGCGGCAAGTGATAATCATGCAGCCGTGATAACCAGAAGCGTAAAGCCGCGGCGCGCAGCATCACCGGCCAGGCGCCGCGTTCGATAGCGGTAAGCGGCCTGGCATGGTGATAACCCTCAAGTAGAGACAACGTGCGTTCCTCATCCAGATCCCCGCTCTCACTCAGGCACCAGTCATTGGCGGTAATAGCGAGATCGTATAACAACGCATCGTTACAGGCGAAATAGAAGTCAATCACTCCGCCTATCGCGCTGTCGACGAATAATACGTTGTCACGAAAAAGATCCGCATGAATTACGCCGCGCGGCAGATTTTCAAAACGATACAACGATTGGAAATGCAGTTCCTCTTCGAGAACCGCGATTTCCTCGGCTGTCAGGAATGGCATGATATCGGGCGCTACCGCTTTCCACCATTTTGGACCTCGCGGATTCTCCATTTTCTCAGGATACGATAGGCCGGACAAATGCATGTTCGCCAGGAGTGCGCCGACCTCTGCGCAATGCGCCAGGCCAGGGCATTCCTGCGATTTTCCAGGCAAACAGGTAACAATGCTTGCCGGTTTACCATTAAGTTCGCCGAGGAATTTATTGTCAAGATCAGCTATCGGGCAGGGACATGGAATGCTGTGCCGCGACAAATATGCCATCAGGTTCAGGTAGTAAGGCAGATCGGCCGCGGTGAGCTTTTCAAATAGAGTGAGAACATATTTTCCATGACTGGTCGTGACAAAATAATTCGTATTTTCGATGCCGGAGGAGATCCCCTGCAGATTAATCAGCGTGCCCAGCGAATAGTTTCTCAGCCAGGCGGAAAGTTGATGCTGAGTGACGGTAGTGAATACAGACATGAGTGAAAAAAGGAGGAAGCAGAAGAACTATCGGCTGACGCAATCTTCTTGTCTTTTATGGACATTTTAACCTAATCCGGACGTTGACCGCTCATTTTTCAGCTTTTCATCTGTCAATCGAGCACTATGACCCGCAGGCACCTTTTTCACCGCTCGGCCTGCTTTTTTAGGTAATTCGCTATGGGATGCCGCCGCAAGTCTCTGCCGTCGCCACGAAGACGGTATTCCGCTTCGTTGCGCTTCTGCCGAGTGGCACACAAAAACTCACACTCAGTTCAGCTACCGGGTGAGGTTAAAATTCGCGTATCACCCACATTGGAGGCCGAATGCCTTGGTCGAGACCACCAGTGGCGCCATCGGAAAATGCGCCGTCCCCATGACGGTCAATCAAGTAATACGGCACACCAATGCGGGGAGTAACCTTGATCATATAAAGGCGCCCATTGATGCGGTATTCTTCGACCTTATCCTCTCCACGCCGGGTGATGGTAACCTGCGGCTCAAGCTCGGAATCCTCCTGGTCGGCCCCGGGGGAAGGCAGGGGTATTGCCGGCGGTTCAGGCACTTCTGGTATGGGCACCAGGTTCTTTGGCTGCTTGGGCTGTTTGGATTGCGCAGCCGCTGACAATGCAGTGCTCAATAACAATACAAGAATGATTAGGCGCATGGCGGCTCCCGGCGGGATGAATGAGTTCATTCTATCCGAAATGACATGGCTTGTTACAGATTGAGTTGAACTTCCCGTTCCGCTGCGGAAGGCTCGAAGCCGCGCGTTGCGTAATACTGGAAGATCGCATTAACGATTTCAGCGGGTTCATCAATCATCTGTATCAAGTCCATATCTTCCGGAGCGATCATGCCTTCGGCTACAAGCGATTGCTGGAGCCAATCAAGCATGCCACGCCAAAATTCTGAACAAACCAGAATAATGGGCATTTTCCGGGTCTTGCCGGTCTGAACCAGCGTGAGCGCTTCCATCAGTTCGTCCAGTGTGCCGAATCCGCCAGGTAACACCACGTATGCAGTGGCGAATTTCACGAACATATACTTACGCGCAAAAAAATGGCGGAAAGTCTGGCTGATGTCCTGGTAAACGTTGCGATGTTGTTCATGGGGCAATTGGATATTCAAGCCGATACTGGGTGATTTACCAAAGTAAGCGCCCTTGTTGGCCGCTTCCATAATACCCGGCCCGCCGCCCGATATGACGGAAAAGCCGGCGTCGGACAATTTCCGGGTGATCTGCTCGGTTAGCTTATAGTTGGGATGATCGGGAAGAGTGCGTGCACTGCCGAAAATACTTACCGCGGGTTTAATCGAATTCAGACGTTCCGTTGCCTCGACAAATTCTGCCATAATCCCGAACACGCGCCACGATTCCCTTGCTGACCAGGTTTTTTCCCGAAAATCACTTGTCATGGTAAGAGCGAGTTTATCTTGCGGGTTCATTGGAAACCTTTGGAAGTCTAAATGAAAACATTATTGCTGGTTGACGGTTCATCCTACCTGTACCGCGCTTTCCACGCGCTGCCGGATTTTCGTAACCGCAATAACGAGCCGACGGGTGCGATTTATGGTGTGCTCAGCATGCTGCGCCGTTTGCACAAGGATTATCAGGCCCATTATAGCGCGTGCGTATTTGATGCAAAAGGTAAGACTTTTCGCGACGACCTCTACGCGGAATATAAATCGAACCGTCCTCCGATGCCGAACGATCTCGTGGCGCAGATTACGCCACTGTATGAGTGTATTAGCGCCATGGGATGGCCGATGCTGATCGTCGAAGGGGTGGAGGCGGATGATGTGATCGGCACGCTGGCGAAACAGGCCGTGCGAGAAAACATGCGATGCATAATTTCAACTGGGGACAAGGATATTGCGCAACTGGTGAATCCGCAAGTCACGCTGGTCAATACCATGAGTAACGAAACCCTCGATGAAGCGGGGGTGCTTGCCAAGTTCGGCGTAACGCCTGCGCGCATGCTGGATTATCTGGCACTGGTCGGCGATGCAGTCGACAATATTCCGGGGGTGGAGAAGGTGGGTCCCAAGACCGCGGTAAAATGGCTCACACAATATGAAACATTGGATAATCTTATCACTCATGCCGATGAAATTGGCGGCGTCGTTGGCGAAAATCTGCGCAGAGCGCTGGATTGGTTGAGTAGATCGCGCGAACTTCTTACTATCAAGTGCGACGTGGCGTTACCGGTGAGCTTTCATAATCTTGGGCTGCAACCGCAGGATATTGCAAAATTAGCTGAGTTGTATGAGCGGCTGGATTTTAAAAGCTGGTTGCGGGAATTGCAGCAAGAGACGGGTCCAGGGGAGAGGGGCAATGTATCTTCTGCCGCCGGATACCAGAAAACAGGTGCGGATCAGCGGTCCGCCGGTATTGTATCAGCGGATTACCAGACCATTCTCACTCAGTCCCAACTGGATGAATGGGTTACGCGTATCAATGCCGCCCCGCTGGTTTCGGTGGACACTGAAACCACCGGACTGGACCCGATGCAGGCGCAGCTCGTCGGTATTGCATTTTCCACTGAACCGCATCAGGCTGCTTACTTGCCCCTGGCGCACCGGTATGCCGGGGTCCCCCAGCAATTGGCGATCGATCTCGTGATTGACAAACTCAGACCATGGCTGGAAGATCCGGCAAAGCCTAAACTTGGGCAGAATCTCAAATATGACAAGCATATCTTCGCTAATCATGGCATTAACTTGAGCGGCATCGCGCATGACACGCTATTGCAATCCTATGTGCTGGAATCCCATCGCCCGCACGACATGGACAGTCTTGCGCTGCGGCATCTTGGCGCCAAAACCATTGGCTATGATGAAGTCACCGGCAAGGGGGCCAGCCGCATAAGTTTTGATCAGGTGGATATTGAACGCGCAGCGCGATATGCGGCGGAGGATGCAGATATCACCCTACAATTGCACCAACATTTATACCCGGCAATTACAGGGGAGGTAAAGCTTGATTACGTTTATCGCGTACTTGAAATACCAGTGCTGAACATACTGTTCGAAATGGAGCGCAATGGCGTATTACTGGACTTGAAGTTGCTGGAAAGCCAAAGCCGCGAACTCGGCGAGAAAATGCTGGCGCTGGAGGACCGGGCGCACGGAGTCGCCGGCCAGCCATTCAATTTGAATTCACCCGGGCAAATTCGGGAAATCCTGTTCGGCCAGCTGAAGCTTCCTGTTATCAAGAAAACACCGGGCGGTGCGCCATCCACTGACGAAGACGTGCTGCAACTACTCGCGCTGGATTATCCCCTGGCAAAAATCCTGCTCGATTATCGCGGCCTTGCCAAGCTCAAATCGACTTACACCGACAAGTTGCCCCGCATGGTGGACGCATCCACCGGACGAGTCCATACCAATTATGCGCAGGCGGTAGCGGTTACCGGGCGGCTGGCCAGTAACGAGCCAAACCTGCAAAATATCCCGATACGCACCGCTGAAGGCCGCCGCATTCGCGAAGCGTTCATCGCGTCGGCGGGATACAGCATTATCTCTGCTGATTATTCACAGATCGAGCTACGCATCATGGCGCATATCTCGCAGGATGCGGGATTGCTCAAAGCCTTCGCAGCCGGGGAGGATATCCACCGCGCCACCGCCGCGGAGGTGTTTGGTCTCCCGTTGGACGCGGTGACCAGTGAACAGCGCCGCTACGCGAAAATCATCAACTTCGGCCTGATTTATGGCATGTCGGAATTTGGTCTCGCCTCGCAACTCAACATTGAACGCGCCGCTGCCCGGGCATACATAGACCGGTACTTTGCCCGCTACCCGGGCGTAGCGAATTACATGCAGAGCACCAGAGAAACCGCCAGAAAAAAGGGGTACGTCGAAACCGTTTTGGGACGCAGGCTGTGGTTGCCGGAGATCAACAGTTCCAACGGCAATCGCAGGCAGGGTGCAGAACGCGCGGCAATCAACGCTCCCATGCAAGGTACCGCGGCGGACATTATCAAGCTCGCCATGATCGCGGTACACCCTTGGCTGGCTGAACAAAATATGCGCAGCAAACTTATCATGCAAGTCCATGACGAATTGGTACTGGAAGTGCCGGATGATGAGATTGAAACCATAAAAAATGAGTTGCCGCGGCTTATGGGTGATGTGGCGAAACTCGATGTACCGCTGCTGGTGGGAGTGGGCGTGGGGCCAAATTGGGAGCAAGCACACTAGTGTACTGGTCCATATTTCGCCGCTTTCATCCACGAAGGCAGATGGAGAAACAACTATTGGCCTTTTAAAGGCGTCAAAATCGGTCTTCGCCCAGTCATTCTCCCGCGCGATTCTTTAAGTCGAGCGGGCTGCCAGTATTTTTGTATTGCTAATAGGGTAAAAATTACCGTAAAATCACACCCTTTTCGGTTTCAGACCTCCATAGGCATATACATGGTCATTATTCGACTGGCGCGAAGCGGCGCCAAGAAGCGCCCATTTTTCAACATGGTAGTAGCAGATTCCCGCAATGCCCGTGATGGCAAGTTCATCGAGCGCATTGGCTTCTATAATCCCAGGGCGGCTGGAGGCGAAGAAGCGCTGCGTGTTCAACTGGATCGCGTTAACCATTGGCGATCGCACGGTGCGCAATTATCCGATACCGTGGCGAGACTGGTCAGGCAGTTCGGTGCAAAGGAAAAGCCTGCCGGAAGCAGCTAAGCCAGGCGACGCGGTTGAGCCGATGGTGGTGATGGGCCGCATTATCGGCCCCTTCGGTGTATTAGGCTGGGTCAAAGTTTTTCCCTATACCGAATATGTAGATGGATTGCTTGATTATCCGGTATGGTGGCTCGGCAAAGGCGATGGCGATTGGCGCGAGGTAAACGTTGCGGGTTGCGAAGTTCACGGGAGTATATTGACCGCTGTACTTGAGCAATGCGCTGACCGTACCGCGGCAATACGGCTAAAAGGCATGCAGGTCGCGGTCCCTCGCAGTCAATTGCCGGCCTTGGCAAAGAGTGGTAAAGACGGCTACTACTGGTCGGATCTGATCGGCCTTGCGGTCGTTAATCTGCAGAATGAAGAATTGGGAAAAGTGACGGGGTTACTCGAAACCGGCGCTAATGACGTGCTTCAAGTGCAAAGCCTGATGAAAGAAAGTGGAAGGGAAAGATTGATCCCTTTCGTCAGCCAGGTGATCATTAGCGTGGACTTGGATGCTTGCCGGATAATAGTGGATTGGGGCGTGGATTACTAACTCGCCATGACTTTCGAATTCGATGTCGTCACGCTGTTTCCCGAAATGTTCGACGCCGTCACCAAGCATGGCGTAACCGGCAGAGCGAAGGAAAATGCGGTTTACGGGTTGCACGCCTGGAACCCGCGCGACTTTACCGAGGATAATTACCGTACGGTGGATGACCGCCCTTATGGCGGTGGCCCCGGAATGCTGATGCTGGCGCAGCCGCTGGAAAAAGCCATCGCCGCGGCGATGGCCAGGCAGGCAGAGAATGGGGCTAACGGGGCGAAAGTGATCTATCTTTCCCCCCAGGGACGGCTCCTGAATCATGATGTGGTGATGGAGTTGTGTCAACTGCCGGCATTGGTGCTACTCTGCGGACGCTACGAAGGTGTGGATGAGCGGTTGATAGCGCGCCAAGTAGATGACGAAATCTCCATCGGGGATTATGTGCTTTCTGGCGGCGAACTTGCGGCAATGGTGCTGATAGATTGTATGGTGCGGCAAATGCCAGGCGTGCTGGGTGATTCGGAATCAGCCAGCCAGGATTCATTTGTAAGCGGACTTCTGGATTTTCCCCACTACACACGGCCCGAAATCTATCGGGGAAATATCGTGCCAGAAGTTTTAATGTCCGGCAATCATGCCAGAATCAAGCGCTGGCGTTTGCAGCAGTCGCTGGGCAGAACATGGCTGAGACGACCGGATTTGCTGGCGTTGAGAATCGAACGCGGCCTGACGGGAGAAGAAAAGAAATTGCTGGAAGAATTCAAACGTGCCTACGAAGACAATTAGAACTGATTGAAACCAAGCGAAATACAGCAAGGAGTAGCAAATGAACCTGATCGAACAACTTGAAAGTGAAGAAATTAGCCGCCTTGGCAAGACGATTCCGGATTTCGCCCCTGGGGACACGGTGATTGTTAGCGTCAAAGTGGTGGAAGGCGATCGTAAACGCGTACAAGCTTATGAAGGTGTTGTCATCGCCAAGCGCAATCGGGGTCTCAATTCGGCCTTTACCGTGCGCAAAGTATCCAGCGGGGAAGGTGTAGAACGAACGTTTCAGACCTATTCGCCGCTGATTGCCAACATCGAGATCAAGCGTCGCGGCGATGTCCGCCGCGCCAAGCTTTATTTCCTGCGGGATCGTTCCGGCAAATCGGCGCGTATCCGCGAGAAACTTCCTGCGCGTGCCTCAGTAAAAAAGGAACCACAGAAAGCAGAGTCAGCATAAGCTTTCAATCTGTAGCGGCGGTTGAACGCACAGCGAACCCGCCATAAATTTGAAAATCAGGTGGCAAAGTTGCAAATGGGGGGCAAATCCCCTTGTGGACGATAGGGCCGCCCCAAAGAATGCGTGAAGAACGAGCGGTTAACCGCCGGGTTCAGGTATATCGGCAACGACCGCAGGTCGAATGGACCGAATGAACTTGGCGCACCAACTCAGCACTCAACTCTTTGGGGGCTCCGGCTTATGCTCAATCTCCTTATCCCAGACCTCGTAGACCTCATCCGACCACAATGACTTGATCCAGACAATCACGTCATCGATTTGCTGATTGGTCAACTTGCCCTCCCACGCAGGCATACCGCCGCCATCAGCCGGACTGCCTTCCCGAATCATTCTTTCCAGTGTCTCCGTTGAGTGATGCCAGGCATGGGCGCTATCGTCTAGAGGCGGCGGAGGATACCTTCCGTCAGCTCCCGGAATTCGCCAGCCTGGAGTCGCTTCCCCCTTCGGTCCATGGCAGGCTGCACAGTTTGCCTGATAAACGGCCTCGCCACGCTTGATTTTCTCCGGGTCTAAATTACGCGCCGCCAAATTTTTTGGGGGCGTAACCGGGACCGCGGCAGAGGGCGTGGGCTCAACGGCAGAAGGCGCCGGGGCAGCAGCAGATGGCGCTGATTCTACCGCGGGGGAAGCGGGTGCAGCGGTGGGCGCCGCCGATGTTGGAGCCGGCGGCTTCGATTCGCCGCAGCCCGCAATAAACCCCGCTATCACTCCCGCCAGAAGGATATATCGAGCACTCATGACTGCTCGATGTTCGTACCAACCACTCCTTGCCTTCCATGCGCAATACTCGAATCCCATTGATGCTGCGTGTTACCGTAATTCATGACATCCCTCAGGTAAGAAAAGCGTGATTGCTAGCTATAGTGGCGGCGACAGCATCGTCAAGATATGGATTCACGCTCTTTACTTCAGCTTCATCACAGAATCTTTCGGATCAGATGGAAGATGGCGACTATATACCGTTGTATCGCCTTGCTTATCGATCAAAAGTACATTGTATGGGTCGCTACGCGCGCCTTCCATGCCAGGAGAACCGTGAGGCATGCCGGGAACAGCCAGGCCAATGGCACGGGGACGTTCCTTGAGAAACCGTTTCACATCCTGTGCCGGCACGTGGCCCTCAATTGCGTACCCATCAACCAGGGCGGTATGGCACGAGCCGAGCGTAGTTGAAATGCCCGCACGTTCACGTGCTTCCTTGTTGCCTACATCGTGGGTATTGACGGTAAATCCGTGGGCACGCATATGGTCAACCCATTTTGCGCAGCATTTACAGGTCGAGCTCTTGTAGACGTCAATTGTTGTTGCGGCGGCATGAGTGCCGACACCTGATAAGGCGATGATGATAATCGATCCCGCCAGGAATGTGCGAATGGGTGTTTTCATTTGGCCTCCACGTCGATGGTTCCTTTCATACCTGAAAAATTCATGCCTTTGAAATGACCTGGCATCGGGCAGGCAAAGTTAACCGCGCCGGCTTCGGTGAAATGCCACACCAGTTCCCCGGTCTCTCCTGGGTTGATCGTGATCATGTTGGGTTCATCGGGGTGTTCCTTATCGGGAAATTTTTTCATCATTTTGCCATGCTTATCAATTTCCTCCGGGGTGCCAATCATCATCTCATGCTTTTTCTTGCCAGCGTTCTTCAGCATAAATTTTATCGTTTCACCCTGTTTTACCTTTATTTCAGATGGTTTGAAACGATTCTCCACCATTGTTATTTCAATGGTGCGTGACACCTTGCCGGGATCGCCGGGACTGCCAACAGATGTGGCTTCTTCAGTGGCAAGCGCACCGGTTGAAATCAGGCTTAAAATTAGAGCAGATGTGATCGAAAGCTTTTTCATATGATTTCCCCCTTCCGGCAGGGATCCCAAGTAAATTTTATTACGGGCGCGCTACAGGCATACTTTTATAAGTGTGGGAGCGTCTTTCGATGCCTCCGGAAATCATTAATGGGTTTCAGCTGACTGATTCTCCGTGAAAGATTGAAGGCAGCGCTTGGCGGAAAACCTCCGTATAAACAGTATACACCCCGCTATCAAAAATTAAATACCTGGCGCAGGATCGGAAAACGTAACGTCTCGCTGTTGGTAGACCGGGGAAGCGGGTTGAGAGTTCCTATCCTTCAACTCGTCGGCAATTGCCCAAAAAAATGTGGATGCCCTCGGCTCATCGTAACCAACCCTTACTTTTTATATATAACAGCGGTAGCAGGGCGGCCGTTAACGTAAGGATCATCGAATAAATAAATCCGTGCTTCCAGGAAAGCTCGGGCATCACAGCGAAGTTCATGCCGTAGAAGGTGCCCACCAGTGTAGGCGGCAGAAAAACAGCGGTGATGATCGTGAAGACTTTGACGATCTGGTTCTGTTTGATGTTGAGAATATTCGTGACGGCGTTTTGGAGGTAACGCACTTTCTCATGCTCGAAGTAGGCATGCTCCTTGACTCCTGCGACATCCTCGGCGAGTTCGGTTGTTAATACCTGCAACTCTGCCTCGGTCACGTTATCAATCTCGCTATTGAGGTAACGCACCGTCCGCGCCAGCGATAGCTGGGCTTCCAGGCAACGCGAAATCAGCTCTTCTTTTTCGTTAAGATCCTGCATCGTACCGATGAGATCCGGCACGCCCAGCTCCTTGCCAACGGCATTGTACCCATCGGATATTTCAGAAATCTCCTCGGCACTTCGCTCCAGTTCATCCGCGATCCGGTCTATGACGGCGTCGGCGCTATCGTTGGCCACTTGTAATAATAGCCGCAATACCGCCTTTGCACTTTTGACATGATCCGGTTTCCGGTTCATGCGTTGCAAGGCGAATTCAAATGGATGAAAATCAGAGTCCCCGCAAAGAATTGCCACAACCTGTTCCCCCAGGACGAAGGTTACGTCTCCAAACCCCGGGATCGCATCGGCGCCCAATGCGAGCAGCTTGGAGCGCATATACATGAAAGTCCCGTCATCCGTGACACTGCTGTTTTGTGGGCCGGTATCGATGCCGAAGCGCCGGCCCAGGTCCGCTGTTTCCTCAGCCGTCGGTGCATTGATTTCAAGCCAAACCACGTCCTTGTCGTTTGCTGGCTGCGGTAGCCCCTGAATGATGGAAAGCGACTGGTTGTTTCTAACTCTGATAATGCTGCGGATCATGATAAATTTCCCCTTTCTTCCGGATCATGCGATAAGCAGGCCTGCTTGCTCCCAGACTCATTCATTCTTTAATCTGCCGGGAGCTCCTTTCGTTATGGGAAGGCGATGTCGACGACGTTACCGTTTCCTGCTCGGCGGGCTGGATGTAATGCACCACTGTCATCACGATCGCGAGCAACAAATACAATACGACCACAGCCAGGATCACCTCGTTTTCGAGGCTCCTGTTGTGTTGCTGGGAATGACTTTTTTTAAACATGGCGGATTCCTGGTTTCGTAGTTGTTTTATAAGCGTATCACGGCAGAAAGGCCGGGGACAGAGTCACAGGCCCAGCAGAGAACTGACGATGCCGGAGCCCGCTCTCGATTTGGCCGACCATAAAGGTAACATCGATCTGTATTCGGTCGACGCGGATTCGAATTCGAAATCCAACTTGAAGGAACGGATTTTCCTGGTGCGCCAAGTTTCAGCGACCAGCCGAGTGCGCGTAGGGAGCTAGTTTTAGACGTCAAATTCCAAGTCAGGTTATGCTCGCCTGCGCTACATGATACAGCTCATACGACATCGAACCATCGCTTCGCTGACCTTGGCGTTAGTGCTGCTGATGACTCAGAGCGGGGCACACGCCATTCGCCCATTTGTCACGGACGACGCACGTGTGGTGGGTTCCCGGCTCGGTCAAGTCGAGTCGTGGTTCGTCTTGGATAGACAAGAGAGTGCACACAACACACTTTTCGCAATAGGTCCCACGAATTGGCTCGAAATTACTTCTGGTTTCACTCACGGTGGCGGCTACAGAGGTGCTGAGAGTAACTATGGTGTTACAGGGGGAATTTTGCAGGTGAAAGCGCTCGTCCGCGAGACCAAGCCAAACGATTGGCCGGGAGTGGCTTTTGCGGCTGGTGTGATACCTCCATTCGGTTCTGGTTCGGTAACGCCGGATGGGGTCGGTATGTTTGGCTATGCCGCGCTGTCGCAATCCTTCTTCAAGGACGACCTGCTATTCCACGCCAATCTCGGTGTTGCCACCATCAAAGAAGCAATGCAATGGAAGCCAACGTTGACAGCGGGCCTCGGTTTTCAGGCAAGGCTCATAGGGAAGTTTCATTCCGTTGGAGAGATTTACCGCGGCGATCCATATGACCCGACCATGAGAGTGATGGCTACACAGGTGGGGTTCAGGCACGTCTTCGGACCCAATTTTCAGATTGACGGAACGATTGGCTCGACGCTCGAAGGTCATTCACAACAATGGTTTTCAATAGGCGTTCGCATTGTGAGTTTCGAGCTCTGGTAGACCCTAGTCCCCGCTATCCCCACCGGTTAGCACGCCGGGCAATAGGTCTAAATATACATTACAAATATGCCTTTCAGCGGACTGGCGTGTTGCATCCCCCTACGGAAATGGCGGCAAAACCCACTTGCGGCAAAATTTCGCAAACCGAATCCCGTAGTGCTCGGTATACTAGTGCTCGGTATACTAATTGCCGGTTGTTTAACCATGCTTTTGCCAGCACTGTTGTTTCATGGACCTTTACTCCGGCCTGAATCCCTACGTTGGGTGCCTCGATTATCCTTTATTGGCGTGGCAATCTGAACGCTCATTGCTTGACGATGAAAATAAGCCGCACGAATGTCTTCTACCTTCAGCATTTACTATGGTCGCTGCCGTGTATTGGGTTGTTACTCGCGCTCCCCGGCTGTGTATCGCCCATCGCGCTCAACCGCGCTGTTGGCGCTTATGACGATGCCATTACCAGCGCGGCGTCCAAGCAGCTGTTGACGAATATCGCTCGCGCCCATCACCATCAGCCCATCCATTTCACTGGCGTATCAAATGTCGCGGCCACCTTCGATTTTCGCTTTAATGCCGGGGCTACGCCCGCGCTGGGGGGGCTAGCCGGACAGGTGCTGATGCCGATATTCGGCGGGAGTGTTGCGGAAAATCCCACCATCAGCATCGTACCGATAGAGGGAGAAGAGTTTACCAAGCGGCTCCTCACCCCGTTTCAGCAAAGCAAACTCACCCTTCTGCTCCGTCAGCGTTTTGATATCGATCTCTTGCTGAGACTGATGGCACAGGAAGTGCGCATTCAGCACCAGGCACAGCAGATTGCTTATCGCAACACGCCTTCTGATCAGCCGGGCTATGAAATGTTCCGCCGCGTGGTGCTGCATTTGTCGGCCATTCAGGATCAAAACCAGCTCTATGCCGAACCGCTGACCTTGGAACGCACCTGGACAATTCCCGGCGGTTCGATTACAGCAGAAGGTTTTCAAGCTCTGGAGAGAGAGTTTGTCCTGCGCTACAACAAGCAGGATAATAGCTATACGCTTCGCAAACAGGTGGCGGGACCTATCCTCATCACCAACTATAATCCGAATACCTTGTCTTCAGACGAGCGCGCGCGGCTGAGCGATGAGGTGGAAGCGTGGAGTATGAACGATGTCGCTTTCGACATCCGACCAAACCATCCTGGCGGAGATTGGCCTGTTAGAGGAGCCTTCCGGCTCAGAAGCTTCCATGCAATTCTCAGTTTCCTCGGCCGGTCCATCGGCGACGAGCCGGAGTACCATATCGAGAAGGACATCCGGACGCCGCCGATCAAGGGCGGCGAAAACCCAATTTCCACGATGGGACTGATTGTGTCCGACTCGCAACCCTCGGAAGCCGATCTATCGATTCACTCGCACGGCCGCTATTACTCGGTGGGTACCGTGGGTCCGCTCGCCCGCTGGAACCGAGACGCCTTCCAGATGTTGTATCTCCTGTTTCAGATGACGATTACCGATATTCCACGCCATGGGGTACCAAGTATCACGATCGCGAAATAATACGTTTCCCCTGAGAATCGCCGTGGACATTAGCGGCCTATTTTAAAGCGGCGGTCGTCTGTTCCGAGAAGCGCCACTCGCCTGGCGCAATGCCATGCAGCGAATATGGCCCGACAGCATAGCGGATCAGACGCAGCGTAGGGAAGGATACGGCCGCAGTCATGCGCCGCACCTGGCGGTTTTTGCCTTCTTTGAGCGTCAGTTCAATCCATGAAACAGGAATATTTTTACGCGAGCGAATGGGTGGCGTACGCGGCCAAAGACTATCGGGTTCATCCATTACGCTTACTTGTGCAGGCATTGTTTTGAAACCGCTCAGTGTCACGCCCTGTCGCAGCTTATTCAACGCAGCTTCATCCGGTACGCCCTCCACTTGGACCCAATACGTTTTGGATAGCCCGTGCCTGGGGTTGCTGATTTTGTTCTGCAATTTGCCATTATCAGTCAGCAGCACCAGGCCTTCGCTATCGGCATCGAGCCGCCCCGCGGGATAAAAGCCGGGCAACTGGATGAAGTCCTTTAGAGATTTGTAGCCGGCCTCCGGGGTGAACTGGCAAATGACTCCGTAGGGCTTGTTGAAAAGAATGAGAGGGGGCATTTTTTGAGCTGGACACATAGCGGCGGAAAGGATGTGGTTTGAGGATAGCGCTCTGGAAGTCATGGAGAAGCGCGATCAGGGAAGCCAGCTAATTGCCGAACAAAAATGATCAGAACAAACGGGCGATTTCCCGCTGCAGTTGCGCCACGACAAACAGCAGTAGCTGAATGACGATCAGCACGAAAAGCGGCGACAAGTCCACGTTGCCGATGGGAGGAATGCGCCTACGAATACCACCCAGGAATGGGCGCGTGAAACTGTCGAGCGTCGGGGCCAACGGGTTGTGCGGGCTGAACCACGAAAGTACCGCCTGTATGATTATCGCCACCAGGATAATGTAGAGCGTCATTTTAATGATTTCCATCAATCCCTGCAGCGCTATTCCCGCAACGGCGATACCGATAGTGGAAGTGAAATCGTAACCCTGAAGCATATGCACCCCCGCCAGCAGAATGCATTGCGCAAGCCATGCCAGCAGCAACGTGGAAAGATCCATTCCCTTGAATCCAGGGATCACCCGGCGTGCGGGCCGTACGATAAAATTGGTAAGTGCGACGAGAAATTGCGACAGCGGGTTGCGATAGGGAGCGCGCAGCAGTTGCATATAAAAACGCAGCAGCAGCGCCAACGAAAACAATCCCAGCAGGGTGTCGAGCAGGAATATCAGTATCTGGTTAAGCATCAGTGTTTCCTAAAATTCAGTTTCTGCCAAACTCATCGCCCAATTCACGCGAGCGCTTATTTGCCGCATGCATCGCACGTATGACGGCATTCTTGACTCCATCTTTTTCCAGAGACTCTATCGCGCGTTCCGTGGTGCCGCCCTGTGAAGTTACCCGGGCGCGCAGCACGGCAACGCTTTCATCGCTTTGACTTGCGAGCCCGGCCGCCCCGAGAAAGGTCTCCAGGCTCAGCAGCCTTGCCTGGGCCTCAGTTAGCCCTAATTCCTGTCCCGCCTTCTGCATTGCTTCGATGAAATAGAAAACATAAGCCGGCCCGCTGCCGGAAAGGGCAGTCACCGCATCCAGCAACTCCTCGCGCTCAACCCATAGCACGGAACCTACCGCAGCAAGTATGGCCTCCGCATCGTGTCTTTCCTCCGTACTCACACCAGGCAGAGCATAGAGACCAGTGACCCCCGAGCGAACCAGCGCAGGCGTATTGGGCATGGCCCGCACCACGTGTTCGTACCCGCCCAGCCAGCGGGAGATATCAGTGGCGCGAATACCCGCAGCGATGGAAATGACCAGATGATTTCCGAGCAGTGCCGCAAGCTCCTGCGCCACGATTGGGAGTTGCTGCGGCTTCACAGCCAGCAGGACGGCATCGCTATTGGCCACGCCTTCGGCAAGCTCCGCCACCGCTTCCACGTTAAACTCATGTTTTATTTTCTCGCGCCCTTCAGCGTTGATTTCCACTACACGTAGTTGCGCAGGCAGGTAACCCCGCTGCAGCAGTCCGCCGATCAAGGCTGACGCCATGTTGCCGCCGCCGATGAAAGTGATGTTCATGCGGTCCTATAATCCTGTGCGAAGTTTTGTAAATGGCGATGATATACCCTGGCAGCCTGTCGACTTAAAGAAAATCGGCTACAAAAGGGCGCGAAGGCCGCAAAGGCCGCAAAGGCCGAGGGCTGGCCCATATTTCTCTATGCCTATTTTTGACAACGCGGACAATAAAAACTTGAACGCTGTCCCTGCCTGATCTGGACGATGACAGCGCCGCACTTTCGGCAGGGCTGCCCGGTTCGGTGATACACCCAATACTGCTGCTGGAAATAGCCGGGATTGCCGTCGCTGTTGACGAAATCGCGCAAGCTGCTGCCGCCGGCTTCTATCGCGAGGTGGAGTGTCTCCTTTATCGCCCGCGCTAGTTTGCCGTACCTGCTTACGCCAATTCGTCCCGCCGACGTAGTGGGATTGATGCCCGCATGGAAGAGCGCTTCGCTGGCGTAAATGTTGCCGACGCCGACCACAATACGGCTGTTCATCAGGACCTCCTTGATGCTGGCGGTACGGCGCCGGGTTTTTTCGTATAGCAAATTTCCATTGAATGCAGCGGTAAGCGGTTCAGGCCCAAGTCGAGCCAATAACGCATGGTGTGCGACATCGGCGGTTTCCCACACAATTGCGCCAAAACGTCGCGGGTCCTTCAACCGCAAGACTGTGTCATTATCTAAAATCAGATCGACGTGATCATGTTTTTGCGGCGGGGTTGCGGCAGGCAGCAATCTCAGGCTGCCGGACATTCCGAGATGCAGGATCAGCGTCCCTTTGCCACAGTCGAATAAGAGGTATTTTCCACGTCGCATCACCTTGCTGATTTCCTGCCCGCAAAGCATGCCTCCCAGATCGTGTGGTACCGGCCAGCGCAAGCTCGGGTTTCGTATGGTAGCGCCAATAAGGCGGCGTCCCTCAAGATGGGATACGATACCGCGACGGATGACTTCGACTTCAGGGAGTTCAGGCAATTGGAACATCCCTGTAAAATTTTGGCCTCATCTTCTTCTCCGGCGCCACCAAATAATCGCGCCGCTGGTCAAAAACACGAATGGAAGGATGATGAGGAAGCCGCCGGCAATGATGATTAGCGCCGGCTCGCTTAACATCACGCTGCTGTCGATAGTGGCCCGAGGCTGAATAGTGATAAGATTTTCGTCACCGGCGAGCCAATTGACGAGATTAATGCCGAAATCCAGGTTGTTGCCGTTACCGAGATAAGTATTGGCAAGAAAATTTCCGCTGCCGATGACGGCGATGCGCTGCTCGCGGTCTTGCCAAATGCGGCTAAGGGCGGCGGCGATACTGACGGGACCGGACACATCGTACATTTTGTCGAAGACGACCTCGGAATCCAGCTTGCCGGTTTCCACCCATCCGCTTTGGGCAGCCTCCACCAGCGAAACGCTATGCCATTCCTTGTTTTCATTGATGGTTATCTGCCGGGCAAAAGGAAACATCGTAATATAATCGAAATTGTGCGTGACCGGATGCTGTCCGTAATTCGCACCCAGCGCGAAAGTGATGGGCAATTTTAGCTTCTGAGCTTGAGGATCAACCACCACGCCGGATGTGAGCGTCAGTTCCAGTTTCTCGGCCAGCGGCTGGAGCCCTCGCAAAGGTTGCTGATCGATTAGCCACAATAGATTGCCGCCCCGGGCGATATACGAAAGCAGCTTGTCCACTTCTCCCTCCGACAGATCAACTTGTGGCGAGGCAATAACGAGCATGCTCGCATCCGCCGGCACATCGCGGTCAATAGAAAGATTGAGCGTCTCGATCTTGAAGCCTTTGGTCGCTAGTTGCCTGCCAAATTCTCCCATGTCATGGCTGGAGATACCGTCCAGCTTGCGTTCGCCGTGGCCGGTGAGCGTCATCACCCGCTTTTCCCTTGAACGCGCCAGCCGCATCAGTAGACTGCTTAACGCTTGTTCATTGAAAGTGGTGAGGTGTTCGCGCCTGCCTTCAAACGCTACCACCATTTCCCCATTAACATGAACTCCCGCGTCCTGCGTGAGCTTTGGCTGCTCGACCGGATCAATGAACGTGACTGTGAAATCGGGTTTTGCGCGCTGGTAACGTGCGAGAAACTCACCGATAATTTTACGAATATCCCCCAGTTTCGCGTCTTGCGCCGTTGCGTAGACGGTAATGCTGACCGGACCGCTAACCTTTTCCAGTACCTCCAGGCTTGCCTGGCTTAAACTGTGGCGTCCGTTCTGGCTGACATCCCACTGGACGCGGGTTTTCCACGCCAGGTAGCCCAGCGACACGACGAACAATATCAGCAGCACGACAAGCACGCCATTTTGCACCTGCCAGTGCGTCCGCAGTTTATCAGTCACTGTGATCATTGATACACCTGCACGGTTTCAACCACGTAGCCGTTCTCCGTCCAGTCGGCGAACGGACAACACCAGAAAGACGGTAATAAACAGTGAAAAGTACGCGAGATCGAACGTGTCAATCATGCCTCGATTGAAATTCCCATAATGCTCGAGGAGAGAAAAGTTGCGCGTAATGCTCTCTTTTTCGTCTCCCGCGCCAATGTCTATTACCCACAATCCCAGCAGTGCGCCCAGCGTGCCGGAAGCCGCAATCGCCGGATGGGCGGTGAGGCAGGAAATATAAAGCCCGAGAGAGGCAAAGCACGCGGAGATCAAGAATATGCCAAAGACATTGCTCAGCAATAAGCCGAAATCCAGGGTGCCGCCTGCCAGTAGAGAAATCGACAGTGCCACCACCAGCGTTATCACAGCTGAAAAGAAGACCATCAAACCGAGAAATTTTCCCAGTACGATGTCGGTCATGGAAATGGGCGCGGAAATGAGAAGAGTCATGGTGTGGTTACGGCGCTCCTCAGCAATGAGCCGCGCCGTTAAAACGGGTGTGACCATCAACAGCATTACCGCAGCCATGGAGAATACCGGTGCAATAATTGTCTCCGTCACTCCCGGTGGATTGGCGATGGCCACCAGTTGCGGCTGGATTTGCAGAAAGGTATCGAGATGGGCGAGAAAAATCCAGGTCAGCACTAATTGCACCAGCGCAAGCAGTATCCAGGCCAGCGGCGAGCTAAACAGAATTTTCAGTTCCTTCCGGGCAATGGTGAAAATCACAGGGAAATGATGAAAATCACAACGATGAAAAACTCTCGGAAATTTTTGGATTCATGGTGAATCGTGTGAATACCTCCTCCAGGCTTGTTCCTTTCAGTTTTAGTCCGTCGACAGAGCCGCAAAACACGACGCGGCCCTCGTGTACGATCTGCACCCGGTCACAGATGCTTTCGACCTCCGGCAGGATATGGGTCGAGAGAATGACGCTGTGCTCGGAGCCCAGTTCACGAATGAGGGTGCGAATTTCGCGGATCTGGTTAGGATCGAGCCCCACGGTTGGTTCATCAAGGATGATTACATCGGGATTATGAATAATTGCCTGCGCGATTCCGATCCGCTGCTGATAGCCTTTCGACAGCGAGCTAATCAGCCGTTTGGCTGAATCATTCAGCCCGCAGCGTTGTATCACTTTATCCACGGCAGAATCAATACTTGGGCTGTTTATTCGATGCAATCTGCCGGCGAAATGCAAGTATTCCCGCACGGTCAATTCCCGGTAGAGCGGAGGTGTTTCGGGTAGATAACCAATGCGTGCCTTCGCGTCACGGGGCTTATCCAGCAAGTCTATCCCACAGATCTCAATGCTCCCCGCAGTCGGCGCGAGATTGCCGGTGAGCATGCGCATGATGGTGGTCTTGCCCGCGCCGTTGGGACCAAGAAACCCCAGTACTTCTCCACGCTTCAGTTCCAGGTCGATTTCCCGCACGGCGACGTGTGCATCGAAGTTACGGCACAAGCCGCGGACCGAGACGGTTACAGGGACAATTTGTTCAGCCATAAAAACATTCTGCCATTTTGAATCGTCTGGAGCCGCTCCTTGCGGGTATTAATTGCCTTCCATATTTCTTTGGTGCATATAAGGTCGCACTTGGAACTTTGAATTTATAAGGCTGCCATATAAGCATGTCGCAAACACCCCGACTGACAGCCTGTCCGAGTTGAAGAAATCGCCTGCAGAAGCGCTGGGCCGATTCATATTTCGCGGCTTTTTCGGCAAATAGAGCAACTATTCGCCCTCAAAATCCTCAAAATCTGTCCTCGCCCGGTCACGCATTCGCTTCAAGTCTCAAAGCCCGGCAATTGCTAGTTGGCAATGTGCACTTGTGATAAGCGGAAAATATACCTAATATGTGCGATGTATTGAAAGCCAATCCAGCCTCTTATTTCCTTATTTGCTTTATTTCGAACCTGTCTGGATTTCCCCATGAATCTTAAAATACCTGGCGCGCTGCTGCTGCTTTTTCTCTCCGCCTGTGCGCAGATTCTGCCTAAGCCCACGGCCGATGCCGACAAGCGGGCGGAGCGGAGTCAAGCTGCTGGAAAGTCAAAATTACCCAGTCAGGATTTGACCGCGCCCATGCTGTTCGATTTCCTGCTGGGAGAAACGGCCCTGCAGCGCGGCGAACAGGATATAGCGAGCCGCACTTATCTCAAACTCGCGCGGACGACCCGCGATCCCCGTGTCGCCCAGCGTGCCACCGAGATCGCGCTTCATTCGCGTCAACCCGTGATGGCGCTTGAAGCAGCAAAAATCTGGGTGGAACTTGATCCGAATTCGGTAACTGCCCGCCAAACGGTGGCGGCGCTGCTGGTGAACGCCGACAGATTGGAGGAAGCGCGGCCCCATCTGGAGAAATTGCTGGCCTCGGAGGGGGGTAGCATCGACGAGGCCTTTATGCAACTGAATAGTTTGCTGGCCCGCAACTCCAATAAAAGTGCGACATTCGAACTGGTAAAACAACTTGCACAGCCCTATCCTAAGCTGCCGGAAGCGCATTTCGCGGTGTCTCAGGCTGCCTGGTTTGCCAACAATTTTGATGTTGCGCTGGCTGAAATGAAGCAGGCATTAGCATTGCGTCCGGACTGGGAGATAGCCGCAGTTTATCAGGGACGGATCCTGGCGCGCACTTCCAATGCCAGCGCTCTCGAATTTTATGAAGACTATCTCAAGGCCCATCCCAAGGCCAACGATACGCGCATCACCTATGCCCGGTTATTGCTGGCGGAAAAAGATTATATCAAGGCGCGCGACCAATTCCAGAAATTGCTGGAGGAAAATCCGGGTAACGCCGACGTCGCTCTGGCGGTGGGTTTGCTCTCCCTGGAATTACGCGAATATGATACCGCCGAGTTGAATTTTAAGAGGGCCCTGGAGCTGGGTTACAGGGATCCAGGCATGGTGCGCTTTTATCTCGCCGGAATTTATGAAAAAACCGAGCGTATCGATGCAGCGATGGAATGGTATCGCTCAGTGACGGCCGGCAATCAATATATTCCGGCACAAATCAGATATGCCATTCTGCTCACCAAGAAAGGCAAAGCGGATGAGGCCCTCCAGTATTTGCAACAATTGCCGGCTACGAATAATCAGCAACGTGCTCAGCTGATCATTGCCGAAGCCCAATTACTGCGTGAAACGGGCGCCTATCAGAAGGCTTTTCAGCTGTTGAGCAGTGGCCTTGAAAAACTGCCAGACTTCGCCGAGTTGCTCTATGACCGAGCCTTGGCGGCGGAGAAGATCGGCAAATCCGATATCATGGAACAGGATTTACGCAAGCTGATTCAATTGAAACCCGATCATGCGCATGCTTATAATGCCCTCGGTTATGGTCTTGCAGAGCATAGCAACCGCAGTCGCCTGCCGGAAGCGCTGGAACTCATTGAAAAAGCTATCGCGCTATCCCCCAACGACCCTTACATCCTGGATAGCCTGGGTTGGGTGCATTATCGCATGGGTAATCTTAATCAAGGCCTGAGTTACCTGCGGCAAGCGTTCGGGATGAATCCTGACCCGGAAATTGCAGCCCACCTGGGCGAAGTTCTGTGGGTACAGGAAATGAAGGAAGAAGCGAAAGAAGTCTGGCGGTCGGCCCTCGAGAACAATCCCGGTAACGAGGCGTTGATCAACACCATGAAGAAATTCATGAAGTAGTGCAGTGCGGCAGAAAGGTAATGGAGCATGCTTGTGAAAAGCCGGTTCAGTCTGGCCCGGCTGTTTTTTCTTTTAAACAAGCGGATCGATGTCCCATGGTGGGGGCTGATTGCATGTGTGCTGCCTTTTGCCGCATGCACCACCCTTCCCCCTAAAAATAACATAGTCAGCACCATCGTTACCGAGCCTGGGGCGGGCGCGGCGGACACAGAACCAGCGAATTTCGGGCTAGTTGGCAGAGTCTCGGTGAAGGGCGGCAAAGAAAGTTTCTCTGGCGGAATTCAGTGGCATCACACCGAAAGTACCGATGAAATTCTTCTGCTTTCTCCGCTCGGGCAGACGCTAGCGCAGATTCGGGGCGATCCGGAGGGCGTATACCTGACGACCTCGGAGCAGGAAAGCTATTACGCCGCCGACGTGGAAAGCCTGACTGAACAAGTGCTGGGATGGCGTCTCCCCCTTGCAGGTTTGCAATATTGGGTACGAGGCATGAATTCGCCCGCGACAGCCGCCGAGATAGACATGGATGCTAACGCACGCGTAGCGGCTATCCGGCAGGACGGATGGGAGATTAGTTATTTAAGCTATTTTCCGATGGTCCAGACGCAAATGCCGGCGCAAATTGCGGAACCGAAATTGTTGATGCTTAACCGTGGCAGCCTTCAAATAAAACTGGTAATAGATCATTGGGACCCGGGCAAACTCTGAACCTGAACCTATTGATCCCGTATTTTTCGGCGCATTTATCAGTTCACTCCATGACTCTCAATAACGTTCTACGCCACTTGGCTTTCATCTTTTTAATGATTTCACTCCGGAGTCCACGACGAGCCGGATTCAGGCTCAAACGACTGCGTACTCGATGACCGAGCTCATCTGTCTTGCTCCTGCCAAGCTTAATCTGTTCCTACACGTGGTCGGTCGTAGAACGGATGGCTATCACCTGCTGCAAACGGTTTTTCGTTTCCTGGATTTCTCGGATCGGCTCCGTTTTGCCGTGCGCGAGGACGGCGTGATCAAGTTGCATACGCCCATTCCCGGCGTGCCCGAAGACAAGGATCTGTGTATACGCGCCGCAAAATTATTACAGCAGGAAAGCGCCACGCCTCGGGGGGTGGAAATTTTCCTGGAAAAGCGCATTCCCATGGGGGGCGGACTAGGGGGCGGTAGTTCCGATGCGGCTACCACATTACTGGCGCTCAACCGCCTGTGGGGACTGGGCTGGAAAAAGGATCGGCTAATAAAACTGGGGTTGAGATTAGGAGCGGATGTACCCGTGTTCATTTTCGGCGAAAATGCTTTTGCTGAAGGGATAGGCGAAAAACTTTCGTCCATCACGCTACCGCCCGCCTGGTATCTCGTCCTGACACCACCCGTGCATGTGCCAACCGCGCAGGTTTTTGCCAGTAAAGGATTGACACGAAACACGATTCCAATCAAAATACCGCCCTTTTCCGTCGAGCATGGGCATAACGACTTGGAGCCCGTGGTATCCCGGGAATATCCTGAGGTGGCGCGTCATCTGGAATGGCTCAAGCGGCTCGATAACGCCGGGATAAGGGCAATGACCGGGTCCGGCGCCTGTGTATTTGCCGAGTTTGCCACGGGACAGGCGGCACGAGCGGCCCTGGAGCAAATTCCGGTTGGCATGAGCGGTTTTGTCGCGCAAGGATTGGACCGCCATCCCATGCATGATTTTGTGGAACCGTAAACATTGGGGAGTCGCCAAGTGGTAAGGCACCGGATTTTGATTCCGGCATTCGTAGGTTCGATCCCTACCTCCCCAGCCAACTTTCAGATCTTTAAACCTGGAACCGCCGGACAACCGGACACTGCGAGAAATCGCTTGTATCCGCTTCCATCCTTCAGTTCCCGCCTTACAATTTTCAAACTCTAGTTACCAGCCATGGCCTACGATAGCTTGATGGTTTTTACCGGCAACGCCAATCCCAAGCTGGCGCAGGATGTGGTACGGCATCTCAACATCCACGTGGGCCGCGCAACGGTAGGCCGTTTCAGCGACGGCGAGGTCATGGTGGAAATCCTCGAGAATGTCCGCGGCAAGGATGTATTCGTTTTGCAATCCACCTGTATGCCCACCAACGATACGTTGATGGAGCTCCTGGTTCTGGTGGATGCGCTCAAACGCGCTTCCGCCGGGCGCATTACCGCGGCAATGCCTTATTTTGGCTACGCCCGTCAGGACCGAAGGCCGCGTTCGGTGCGGGTGCCGATTACCGCGAAAGTAGTAGCGAACATGCTGACCACTGTTGGGATAGATCGGCTGTTGACCATGGATTTGCATTCGGACCAGATACAGGGTTTTTTCGACATCCCCGTGGATAATATCTACAGCATGCCAATCCTGCTGGGCGATTTATGGAAAAGCGACTATCAGAATCTGGTAGTGGTTTCGCCGGATGTCGGGGGGGTGGTGCGCGCAAGGCAGATGGCGAAACGCCTGGAATGCGATTTGGCGATCATAGACAAGCGACGCCCCAAGTTCAACGTTGCCAAGGTGATGAACATAATCGGCGAAGTGGATGGGCGCACATGCGTTATCATGGATGATATGGTGGATACCGCCAACACCTTGTGTGAGGCGGCCCGGGCATTAAAGGAGGAGGGTGCCGCGAGCGTGCTGGCTTATTGCACTCACGCGGTGCTATCCGGCAAGGCGGTGGAGCGGATCGAGAATTCCGCGCTGGACAAATTGGTGGTTACAGATACCATTCCCCTGCGCGCTGATGCGAAAGCGTGCATCCGGATTCATCAGCTGAGCGTGGCGAGCTTGCTGGCGGAAACGATGTTGAGGATCAGCAACGAGGATTCTGTGAGTTCTCTTTTCATGGAGTAAGAGCGTATCCCTATTGATTCAAAATCCATGTAGCACCGGTAGGGAGGCGGATAACGAAATCGGCTGAAGTGATGGATGTGGGCGCTGTGGCGTGCTGGACAGCACGCGTAACACGCATCATGGATTGAATTGGGACAAAGATTCGCAAGTTTATTAATCGGAGTCATCTGGTCGCGGATGCTCCATATTCTGGAGAAAATACGATGCAAATTGAAATTGGCGCCAGCAAGCGCACGTTGCAGGGCAAAGGTGCGAGCCGCCGCCTGCGTGGTTCCGGCAAGGTGCCGGGAGTTATCTACGGCGGAGAGAGTCCCGCGCAAGCGATTGAGCTTGATCATAACGGTCTTTACCACAAGTTAAAGCTGGAGGCCTTTCATGCTTCCATTTTGTCGATGGATCTGGAGGGGCAGAAAGAGCCGGTGCTCTTGCGTGACATCCAGATGCACCCGTTCAAATTGCAAGTGCTGCATATTGACTTTCAGCGTGTCGACCGGAACAAGAAAATACACATGAAAGTACCGCTGCACTTTATTAATGCGGAGATTGCGCCAGGGGTGAAGTTGTCTGGAGGTATCGTCAGTCATGTGCTTACCGAACTGGATATTTCCTGCTTGCCGAAAGATCTGCCTGAATTTATTACGGTTGATTTGACCGATCTGGCCGCGGGAAATACCTTGCACCTGAGCGATCTGAACCTGCCGCAGGGCGTGGAAATTCCCACACTGGCCAAAGGTGAGAACTTGCCCGTAGCGACCATCGTCATTCCCCGGGCCGTGGCGGCCGAGGAAGCTGCCGCCGCCGTGGCTGCGGCGGATATCCCGACGACTGTACAGAAGAAAGAGGGTGTGGCAAAGGAAGGCGAGAAGAAAGACGCTGGAAAGAAGAAATAATCCCTGCGTTTTTTGGACGAACCGATGGAGTTTTAGGGAATTCCTGGATAAACCTCCTGCGGCCGCGACGGCGCTTTTAAGGGACGGGTGCCATTGATGAGGGAGGCGACGGCCGACGCGCAGCCTCCCTCTCGCAGTGCGTCCGCTGACAAAGCAGATGCAGATGCCCCGCAACCGCCTCTTCGCCCGGTTGGCAAATGAGCGGAGGAATCGGCGCTCATCGCGTTGCATTCCTTGGTGCCGAAGACCAAGCTATGAGCGGCATCTTGTCTCTGATCATCGCCTTTTGCCGCGACGCGTTTGGCGCAAGCTTTTCAAAGGTTCCGGTTCCGGCGGGCTTTTCCTTTTAGTAAATCCAACACTATTCTGTTACGCTCGATGAAACTCATCGTCGGTCTCGGCAACCCAGGCAGGGAATATGCAGCCACTCGTCATAATGCCGGGAACTGGTGGGTCTCCCGCCTGGCGGATGAATTGCACATTACTTTGAAAGCCGAGGCGAGATTCCATGGCTTATGCGCTCGCGTTCATCAAGGCGATTCAGAGCTGTGGCTGCTCAATCCCATGACCTACATGAACGTCAGCGGTAAAGCCGTCGCAGCTTTATGTAATTTTTATAAAATCCCGGCTGAGCAGATTCTGGTGGTTCATGATGAACTGGATTTGCCTCCCGGCATCTCCAGGCTGAAACTGGGGGGCGGGCTTGGCGGGCACAACGGGTTAAAGGACATTGCCGCGCACCTTGCTACCAAGGCTTTCTGGCGCCTGCGCATCGGTATTGGCCATCCCGGCGATAGAAATGCCGTGGTGAATTACGTATTGCAACCGCCGCGCAAGGAAGAGGCGCCGCTGATAGACGAATCAATCAGCCGCAGCCTGAAAGTCTGGCCGCTTATCGCGGAAGACAATTGCCAGGCCGCCATGTTGAAGCTGCATACGAAAGCAGATAGCGGATGAAGGAGAAATCTTGATAAATACCACAGCTTTCATTTCATTTTCCACGTTTCATCAGCCGGGCTCGGCCCTGCATTTAGAGTGCCAATAAACTTATGAGCTTGAAATGCGGTATCGTCGGTCTGCCCAATGTCGGAAAATCTACGCTATTCAATGCACTGACCCGGGCAGGCATTGCCGCGGAAAACTACCCCTTCTGCACCATCGAGCCTAATGTCGGCATAGTCGAAGTGCCTGATCAGCGCCTGGCCAAACTTAGCGCAATCGTCAACCCGCAAAAAGTGCAGCCTGCCATCGTCGAGTTTGTCGATATCGCCGGTCTTGTCGCCGGTGCATCCAAGGGCGAAGGACTGGGCAACAAGTTTCTCGCCACCATCCGTGAAACCGACGGCATCATCAACATGGTGCGCTGCTTCGTCAATGACAACGTGGTGCACGTCAGCGGCAATGTAGATCCGGTTTCGGACATCGAGACCATACAGACCGAGCTGGCCTTGGCTGATCTGGCGACCGTGGAAAAGTCGATGCAACGCGAAGTCAAGCTCGCCAAGTCCGGCAACAAGGACGCGATCAAGTTTGTGGCGCTGCTGGAAACGACGAGAGCGCACCTCGACCAGGGCAAACCTGCCAGAAGCCTGGGGTTTGATATAGAGCAGCAACAATTGCTAAAGCCTCTATGCCTGCTAACCGCCAAACCAGCCGTTTATGTGGCCAACGTCGACGAAAAGGGCTTCACTGAAAATCCTCTGCTGGCGCGTGTGGAGGAATATGCTGCACGCGAGGGCGCGCCTGTGGTGGCGATCTGCGCAGCTCTGGAAGCGGAAATTGCCGAAATGCCGGACGAGGACAAGCAAATCTTTCTCGCTGACATGAACCTGGAAGAACCGGGGCTGAATCGCCTGGTTCGCGCCGCCTACCAGCTGCTCGGTCTGCAAACCTATTTCACTGCCGGCGTAAAAGAGGTGCGCGCCTGGACCATATCAAAAGGGGATACCGCGCCGCAGGCGGCCGCCGTGATTCATACCGATTTCGAGAAGGGTTTCATTCGCGCCGAAGTCATCGCGTACGACGATTTCATTGCTTGCAAAGGCGAACAGGGCGCGAAGGAAGCGGGAAAGATGCGGCTGGAAGGGAAGGAGTATGTGGTCAAGGATGGTGACGTGATGCATTTTCGATTTAACGTCTAAGTTGCCCTTTGCGGTTCCCAGTGCAGGGATAGCTCCCGGATGTAAAGACCGGCAAGAGATACGATGATAAAAAAATGAAGAGGAGGTATTTGGAATGGCATATAAGGTTCTTATAACACCTATCCAACCGTCGATAGAAGATAGGCCAAATTACAGCGGCATTCTTGCTGATTACAATATCGAAGCGGCTTCCGAAACTGAAGCTGGACATGTGGCATTTATCCGGTTCTGCCAGGAAAATCCCTATCGCTCTCACAACCGAGATGATTACACGATAAACGTTCACAAAAATAAATAGGCATGCCTATGCGTGCCCAGTGCTGTTTCCACCAGCCTGCGTGAAACGCTGTCCGCTGTAACATTTGTCCCGCTACAAACCTACAAGTGCCCTCTTTTGATGCGCACTGATAACCTCAACAGCCTCTTGTAATCCCGCTTGCAGCCCATATTTTCCGGTTACACCAAGTGGTTGAGGTATAATCCTGTTTTTTCAAATTCCGCCTTGCTGGAGATTGTCATGCCAATTTATGAATACCGCTGTGGGTCTTGTGGGGTTGAAAAAGAACATCTGCAAAAAGTGAGCGACGCGCCAGTTGCCGCTTGTCCCGCATGCGGCAGCAATGTTTACACGAAACTTATTTCCGCGGCAGGCTTTCAGTTGAAAGGCAGCGGCTGGTATGCCACCGATTTCAAGAATGGCACCAAGCCGAAATCCAAGCCGGATGCGGAAGCGCCCGCGGCAAAGAAGAATGAGACAGTTACTGCAACCGCCTCTACCGCCGATACTGCTTCCCCGGCTTGCGCCACCGACTGAATACCTGGCGCGAAAATCGCTCAATATGAAACGTTATTTCATTACCGGGCTTCTCATCTGGGTGCCTCTTGGCATTACCGCCTGGGCACTGAAGTTTCTGATTAGCACCATGGATCAGTCGCTATTGCTGTTGCCCGCCAGCCTGCATCCTGAAGTTCTGGTTGGTATGTATGTTCCCGGCGTTGGAACGGTGCTGACGTTGCTGGTGGTATTCATCACCGGGTTGCTGACGACCAATATCATTGGCCAGCGGCTGGTATTGTTTTGGGAAGGGGTCTTGTGGCGAATCCCGGTGGTCAAGTCAATTTATTATGGCGTGAAACAAGTCAGCGACACCTTGTTTTCCAGCCAGGGCGAGGCTTTTCGCAAGGCACTGTTAGTGCAATATCCGCGTCAAGGCTCATGGACGATTGCGTTTATGACCGGATATCCGGGCGGCGATGTGGCTAATCACCTCAAGGGCGAGTATGTGAGTGTTTATGTGCCGACTACCCCCAATCCCACTTCCGGATTTTTCCTGATGATGCCGAGAAGTGATGTGATCGAGCTCGACATGAGCGTAGATACCGCTTTGAAATATATTATTTCCATGGGGGTGGTCGCACCTGGCAACGGTAAAAAGCATTCCGCCCAATCACAAGCAGCACTGTTAAACAGCGCTGCCTCCCCCGCCAGTTCCACGCCATCAAGCGACAAGTCCTGATTCCTGATCTTCCTTATATTTAACACGCTATGCGCACTGGTTATTGCGGCCTCATTGATGCCAAATATCTGAACCGGACGGTCACCCTTTACGGCTGGGTGCATCGCCGCCGCGACCACGGTGGCGTGATTTTCATTGATCTGCGTGATCGCGAAGGCGTGGTGCAGGTGGTGTGCGATCCCGATAATGTGGCCGCTTTCCAGATCGCGGAAAAAATTCGTAACGAATTCGTGCTCAAAGTTGCAGGCACAGTGCGGCATCGTCCCGCTGGTACCGTTAACGCCAACCTGGTCAGCGGCGAAATCGAGGTGCTTGTGCAGTCCATCGATATCCTCAATAGCTCTCTGACGCCGCCATTCCTGATGGACGATGAAAATTTGAGCGAAGCGGTGCGCCTGGAACACCGGTATCTCGATCTGCGGCGCCCGCAGATGCAGGCAAATTTGCGGTTGCGCTACAAGGTGGCGATGGCTGTTCGCATATTTCTCGATCAGCAAGGCTTCATCGATGTGGAAACGCCAATGCTGACCAAATCCACGCCGGAGGGCGCACGCGATTACCTGGTGCCGTCCCGCGTCAATACGGGGCATTTCTTTGCGTTGCCGCAGTCGCCGCAGTTGTTCAAGCAACTCCTGATGGTCGCCGGGTTCGACCGTTATTACCAGATTACCAAATGCTTTCGCGACGAAGACTTGCGTGCCGACCGTCAACCCGAATTCACACAGATTGATATCGAGACTTCTTTCCTGGATGAAACGCAGATCATGGCGCTGATGGAAGAGATGATTTGTGGTTTATTCAAAAGTGTAATGAATATCGATCTGCCAAATCCCTTTCCGCGTTTGACATACGTCGAGGCCATGGCCAGCTACGGTTCAGATAAGCCCGACCTGCGCGTGCCGCTGGTTCTGACCGAGCTCACCGACGTGATGAAGGAAGTAGAGTTCAAGGTCTTCCGCGAGGCTGCGCAGAAACCGGGCGGGCGGGTCGCGGCGCTGCGCGTCCCCCAGGGCGGCGAAATATCCCGCAAGGAGATAGACGACTATACCAGTTTCGTAGCGATATACGGGGCGAAGGGCCTCGCTTATATTAAAGTGAATGCGCTGGAAAAAGGCCTCGACGGCATGCAGTCGCCAATACTGAAATTCTTGCCGTATGCGGTAGTAAAAGTCATCCTGGAGCGTACGGGTGCGAAAGATGGTGATCTCATATTCTTCGGTGCGGACAAGGCCCAGGTGGTAAATGAGGCGCTAGGCGCGCTGCGCGCCAAGGTCGGTCATGACCGGGGACTCGCGGAAGCAGGCTGGAAACCTTTATGGGTGATCGATTTTCCCATGTTCGAACGCGACGAGGAAGAAAACCGCTGGAAAGCTCTGCATCATCCGTTTACTTCTCCCGCCGATGGCCACGAGGATTTACTGGAAACCAGCCCCGAGAAAGCATTATCCAAGGCGTACGATATGGTACTGAACGGTTCCGAGATCGGGGGCGGCTCGGTGCGTATTCACCGCCAGGAAGTACAATCCAAAGTATTTCGCGCCTTGAATATCGGCGCGGATGAAGCACATGAAAAGTTCGGCTTTTTGCTGGAAGCATTGCAATATGGCGCACCTCCACATGGAGGTATCGCATTCGGCCTGGATCGTGTCGTTACCATGATGGCCGGCGCGGAATCAATCCGCGATGTGATTGCCTTTCCCAAGACCCAGCGCGCCCAATGCCTATTAACCCATGCGCCCAGTGCGGTGGGTGAAAAGCAGTTGCGGGAATTGCATATCAAGTTACGGCACTCGGAAGCGCCAAAACATTGAACCTGAGATTGCAGAATTGCTGCAATCCGATAAAAGCAGCGATTCAGGTTATCGGTAAATCGGAATAGTTTTCGATTCCCTGTGCCTGCGCGGAGAAAATGTATAAGACACCAGTTTCCGTTCTGGTAGTTATTCATACGCCCGACGTGCAAGTTCTATTGCTGGAGCGAGCCGATCATCCCGGGTATTGGCAATCCGTGACGGGCAGCCAGAATCAGGGCGAAACGCTTACGCAAACTGCGGTGCGGGAAGTGGCGGAGGAAACGGGGCTGGATGCAACCCGCTATCAACTGACTGATTGGAATATTCAGAACGAATACGAGATTTTTGAAGAATGGCGCTGGCGCTACGCGCCAGAGGTATTCCACAACACCGAGCACGTTTTTGGGCTGCTATTGCCAAAACCGGTTCCGGTCTCGGTGGCTGCAAGAGAGCATCTGAACTTTATCTGGCTGCCCTGGCGTGAAGCGGCGGAAAAGGTTTTTTCCTCAAGCAACGCAGAAGCGATACGGATGCTGGCCACGGATAGAAGTGCTGGAAGCGGAAACAGGCTTTGAAATCCGGAAGAACCGATATCCGGTATTCGGGTCTTATGTGGTTTGATATGTTTTCTGATCGCCAGACCGATAGACGGGAGTAACCATGCAAGCAGAAGCCATTGCATTTGAACGTTTTGATACCTTGAAAGACGATGACTGCGAGCAGCGCATCATTGAAGCCAAAGCTGTGCTGGGAAAGCGCGCAGTGATACTTGCACACCATTATCAGCGGGCGGATGTTTATAAACATGCCGATCTCACCGGCGATTCACTGAAGCTCTCGCGTCTTGCCAGCGGAACGGATGCGGATTATCTGGTATTTTGCGGCGTGCACTTTATGGCTGAGGTAGCCGACATTCTCTCCAAGCCGGAGCAGATCGCCATCCTGCCAGATCTTGCCGCCGGCTGCTCGATGGCCGATATGGCAAATCTCTCCAAGGTGGAACGGGCCTGGCGAGAACTGGCGGAAGTGCTTGATCCTGACGAAACGATTACGCCAGCGACATATATTAATTCCGTGGCCGACCTGAAGGCTTTCTGTGGCGAGCACGGCGGCATCGTCTGCACTTCCAGCAATGCTGTCAAGATCCTGCAATGGTCTTTTTCCCGCCGTGAAAAAGTGCTGTTTTTCCCCGATCAACATCTTGGCCGCTGGAGCGGCCACAAGCTGGGAATACCGCCGGACGAAATGCCGGTATGGGATTTTGATGAGCCCATGGGCGGACTGACTCCGGAACAAATCAGGAAAGCCAGGATTTTGTTATGGAAGGGACACTGTTCCGTGCACCAGATGTTCCAGCCGCAGCATATCTTGCGCTTCCGCAACCAATACCCCGACGGAAAAGTGATTTCACATCCAGAATGCAGTTTTGAAGTATGTAAAAATTCCGATTATGTCGGTTCGACCGAGTACATCATCAATACCATCCGCGAAGCGGAAAAGGGAACCCGCTGGCTGGTCGGTACGGAATTGAACCTGGTTGGGCGCATCGCCGAGGAGTTCAAGCCTGAAGGGAAAATCGTGCAGTTCATGGCCCCGACGATATGTATGTGCTCCACCATGGCACGCATTGATCCGCAGCATCTGGCCTGGACGCTGGAAAACCTTGTGGCGGGAAAAGTGGTGAACCAGATCAAAGTGCCGATGGCCGAAGCAGAGCTGGCGAGGCTTGCATTGGAGCGGATGCTGGAGGCTTCATGATAACGAAAAAACGACATTTTTCGATGGCTGACCGGAAGCAGGTATTTCGACGGAATACGAATATCGGCCTTCCGGACGACCTACACTAGGCCTCCCGTTCACCACATGCCCGATAAGCTGCATATCGCCACTTACAATATTCATAAAGGTTTCTCCCATTTCAAGCGGCGCATGGTGGTACATCAGCTGCGCGAAAACCTGCGGACCCTTGACGCGGATATCATCTTTCTGCAGGAAGTGGTTGGCGAGCACACACGGCATGCGGCGCGTTTCGAAAACTGGCCGCGCGGTCCCCAGCACGAATTTTTGGCCGATTCGGTTTGGACCGATTTTGCCTATGGAAAAAACGCGGTATATGATGAAGGGCATCACGGCAATGCGATTCTGAGCCGTTATCCCATCGCTCGTTGGGATAACGTCGATGTTTCCGCGCACCGGTTCGAGAGCCGTGGCATGCTCCATTGCGAAATCAGTATTCCCAGTTGGCCGGAGAATCTGCACTGCGTATGCGTTCACTTGGGGCTGTTCAAGCGTGGGCAATCGCAGCAGTTGCTGGCGTTGGAACAACACATCGAGCAGTTGGTCCCGCAGCAGGCGCCGCTGGTTATCGCCGGTGATTTCAATGATTGGCGGGAAATGGCGAGCCGAATTCTGGTCGAACGGCTGAATCTTGTCGAAGCCTTCGAGTTTACAGGGGGAAGGGCCGCGCGCAGCTACCCCTCCTCGCTGCCGTTGTTCCGCCTTGACCGTATCTATGTGCGCGGCTTTCATGTGGTAAAGGCGCAGGTGCATCAAGGCCACCCATGGTCAAAAATTTCCGATCATGCCGTACTGTCGGCAAGGATGATTCGTCGATGATGAAACCGGACCTGCATAACCAGATCGGTTCCGCTGTTGCCCTGCTGAGGGCAGGCGGGACGGTGGCCTTTCCGACGGAAACGGTCTACGGACTGGGGGCCGATGTCTCCAATTTTTCCGCGGTGCAACGTATCTTCGAAATCAAAAAACGGCCTGCGGATCACCCGCTGATTGTTCATTTCGCCGACACATCCCGGCTGCATTACTGGGCCCGGGACGTACCAGAACAGGCTTGGCAATTGGCGGAACATTTCTGGCCAGGACCATTGACATTGATATTGCCGCGCAGCCACCACGTACCAGAAAACGTAACCGGGGGTCAGGATACGGTCGGGCTTCGGGTGCCGGATCATCCGGTCGCACTCGCCTTGCTGACCGCGCTGGGAACCGAAGGAGCCTTGGCCGCACCTTCGGCTAACCGGTTCGGACACATCAGCCCGACAACCGCAGCCCACGTACAGGAGGAATTGGGCCAAACGGTAGACATGATTCTGGATGGCGGGGCATGCGAGATCGGTCTGGAAAGCACGATTGTCGGCTTCAGCGGCCAGACCGCCGTCATATTGCGGCCGGGAGGGATCTCGCTGGCGGCGGTGGCGGAAGTACTGGGGGACAAGGTCGTCTTGCCCGAGAAGGAGAACCGCACTGTGCGCGTGCCGGGTGCTCTGGCTTCTCATTATGCCCCGGTAACGCCACTTGAGCTTTGTCCCACGGAATCTTTATGGCGGCGCGCTCTCGAACTGGAGAGCGCTGGATTGCGTGTGGTAGTAATGGAATGGTCAGCCCGTAAACCGGACCATCCGGAAAATACAGATATTCTCCATTTTCCCATGCCCCGGAAGCCTGCGGCTTATGGCAGCCTACTGTATGCAACCTTGCGCCGTTTCGACCATGAAGGGCTCGATCGTTTGTTGGTGGAAGCGCCTCCCGATCAGCCGGTCTGGGCGGCAATTGCGGACCGCTTGCAGCGTGCGAGTTGCGTCCCTGGCTTTAAGGCTCAAGCTGATGATCACGATTCGTCGCGAATGGATGGGAACATGACACATGAAGCCGTATAGAGATAAAGATAATCAGGTCCGTGCGGTACTGTTTGACGTTGATGGCACACTTGCCGATACCGAGCGCGATGGCCATCGCCTTGCTTTCAACGCCGCATTTGGAGAATTTGACCTTGACTGGGAATGGAACGTCGAGCTTTATGGAGAGCTGCTGGCGATTACCGGCGGCAAGGAACGAATTCGTCATTATATGGAAAAATATGCTGCCGCCGAATTAGGCAGGAGCGGGCTGGATAGCTGGATCGCCGGTTTGCACAAGGCCAAGACCAGGCATTACGTGGCCCTGCTGGAGCGCGGAGAAACGCCGTTGCGCCCGGGGGTGGCCCGCTTGATCCGCGAATTACGCGATGCAGGAATAAAGATTGCCATTGCAACCACCACCACGCCGGAAAATGTAAGTTCCTTGTTAAAATCCACGCTGGGAGAAGATTCTCCCGGCTGGTTTGACGTCATTGGCGCAGGCGACATTGTCGCCGGCAAAAAGCCCGACCCGGATATTTATCATTGGGTGCTTGAACAGCTTGGATTGCCGGCGAAACACTGCATTGCAGTGGAAGATTCGGAAAACGGACTGAGAGCATCACTCGCTGCGGGGCTGGACACTGTTATTACCGTCAACGATTACACCCGCCTGCAAGATTTTACCGGTGCAGCGGCCATATTGTCGGACTTGGGCGAGCCCGCGCAGCCATTCACCGTGCTTGGGGGAACGACCCATGGAAGTAAATGGGTGAATGCGGAATTATTAATGAAGTTAAAAACTTAGCGAAGAGATCAAGCAAGAGATCTGCCGACTAAAACAGCAGAGATTCCCAGCACCAGTTTTTCAATCGAAATTGGAATTGTCATCTGGAAGAGGTAGTATTGGCAGCTGCCTGCAATGGCAATTCCTGACAAGAAAAATGCTCAGTCCCCGCACCACCGGCTATTCCCGTCGCATCCTCTACTTCTTCGAAGGCATGGGGCTCATCGTCATCGCCCTTGCCACGATATTCGCGGGCTATCAGGAAACTATGTTGATGGTCAACAACGCGAGAGTTACTCTCGCGGACTTGTTGCTGATGTTTCTTTACCTGGAAATTCTGACCATGGTGGGATTGTATTTCGAATCGGGCAAGCTGCCGGTACGATTTCCGCTTTACATCGCAATGGTGGCTATGGCGCGCTATGTGATTGTGGACATCAAGGAAATGGACAACATCCGGTTGCTGGGCGTGTCTGCCTCCATCGTACTTGTCGCGGTGGCAGTCCTGGTCATACGTTATGGGCATGTGCGTTATCCCTACCTTGAGGATCTGGAGGAACTGGTGGATTCCACCTCCAAAGAAACTGATAAGCTCCGCGACTAATCCTGTGGTCTGCTGAACAGGGATGCCAAAATTTATTTCTCACATGACTCTGATTTTGCCGTGAGATCTACTTAATAAACGTGCTGTATTGGCGAGATTCGCACTTTTTAGAGGTGATTGAATGAAACAACCCCTGGTTGGCGTCGTCATGGGTAGTAGTAGCGATTGGGAGGTAATGAAGCACGCGGCGAGTATATTGAAGGATTTTAGCGTACCTTACGAAGCTGAAGTGGTTTCCGCCCATCGCACGCCGGACCGGATGTTCGAGTACGCGGACACTGCGGTCAAACGCGGACTCAAATGCATTATCGCCGGCGCCGGTGGCGCGGCGCACCTCCCCGGAATGATTGCCGCCAAAACCATTTTGCCGGTGCTGGGCGTGCCGATTACATCCAGGCAGCTTCAAGGTCTTGACTCGCTTCTCTCCATTGTGCAAATGCCAAAGGGAGTTCCCGTTGCCTCCTTCGCCATCGGGGAGGCGGGCGCGTCCAATGCGGGCTTATTCGCGATTGCGTTGTTAGCGGTAGAGGATATAAAGCTCGCCAGGCTTCTTGCAAAGTTTCGCAAATCCCAGGCGGCAACGGTTGCGGCAACGGCACTGCCCAGGTTATGAGCATCATGCCGGGAGCAATGCTGGGGCTCCTCGGCGGCGGCCAGCTGGGGCGCATGTTTACCATGGCGGCGCAAAGTATGGGCTACCGGGTTACGGTGCTCGACCCGGCCGATAATGGCCCATCAAGTAGCATAGCTGACCGGCATTTGCGCGCCGATTACCTCGATAGCGATGCCTTGCATGAGCTCGGGTGCGCCTGCGCGGGCGTTACCACCGAATTCGAGAATGTGCCGGCTGAATCTCTTAGAATCCTGGCCGAACATTGTGTTGTCAGTCCCGCGGCAAGCAGCGTAACCATTGCCCAGGACCGCATTCTGGAAAAGAAATTTCTCGCTACCAACGGCTTCGAAGTCGCGCCCTATGCAGTAATCCAGGATTTGCCCAATTCGAATAATTTGGATGAAGTATTGCCACAAGTTCATTCAGCGTTGTTTCCCGGCTTATTTCCCGCGATTCTCAAAGTGAGCCGATTTGGTTATGACGGCAAGGGGCAGGTACGGGTCGGGAACGCGGCAGAACTTGGCAGTGCATTCGCCGGCATGAATGGGGAGGCATGCGTGCTGGAACAATTGTTGCCGTTGGAGAGTGAAGTGTCCGTCATCGTGGCACGCGGATTTGACGGCGAGGTGGTCACTTTTCCCGTGTCAGAGAATCAGCATCGCCACGGCATCCTCGATGTCAGTATCATTCCCGCCCGAGTATCGCCGGTAATTATCGAGAGAGCGCGCGACATTGCGATTCAAATAGCCGAGAAGCTCGATCACTGCGGGGTGTTGTGCGTGGAATTTTTTGTGCTTGCCGACGGCCGGCTGCTGGTAAACGAAATCGCGCCCCGCCCCCACAACAGCGGCCACTATACGCTCGATGCCTGCATTACTTCCCAATTTGAACAACAGGTGCGAATACTTTGCGGCATGCCGCTCGGCAGCGCCGCCATGCATGGTGCGGCGGTAATGGTCAACTTATTGGGCGACCTGTGGCAGCGGGGAGAGCCGCGGTGGGAGCAGGTCTTGCGGCATCCTGCTGCCAAACTGCACTTATACGGCAAGTTCGCCGCCCGGCCCGGGCGGAAAATGGGGCATTATACCGTGCTCGCCGAAACAGTCGAAGCCGCGTTGCAGCTTGCTCTGGAAATTAAACAGTCGTTACAAGGGTAGTGTGGAAATAGCCCGAAATCATGACTGATCAAACTGCGCTGTTTGAAACAAGCATACAAAGCCTGCCTCTCCTGCATCGGGGGAAAGTGCGTGACATTTATGGAGTGGATGGAGACAAATTATTAATTATCCAGACTGACCGCCTTTCCGCATTCGACGTGATCCTGCCGACCCCGGTACCGGGAAAGGGCAGGTTGCTGACCGCGTTATCCAGTTTCTGGTTCAAGAAACTCGGCCATATTCTTCCCAATCAGCTCACTGGCATCGCACCTGAGTCGGTGGTGGCAGAGGGCGAGCGCGAACAGGTGGCCGGGCGCGCATTCGTGGTAAAGCGATTAAAGCCGCTACCGATAGAGGCCATTGTCCGCGGCTATGTCGCAGGATCCGGGTGGAAGGATTATAAAAAGACCGGCGCGATCTGCGGAATCACGCTCCTCATCGGATTACAGGAAGCCGCCAAGCTGCCGGGTGGAGCAATTTTCACGCCTTCAACCAAAGCCGGAGCGGGCGACCATGACGAAAATATTTCCTTTGCCGAAGCGGAAAAGTTACTTGGGGGGCGGTTGGCTTCGCAAGTGCGGAATAAGGCCATCTCCCTTTATACCGAGGCTGCGGATTACGCCATGACCAAGGGCATTATTATCGCGGATACCAAGTTCGAGTTTGGCCAGGATAGCGCGGGCAACCTTTATCTGATAGACGAGGCGCTTACTCCGGATTCGTCGCGTTTCTGGCCAGCCGACCAATATGCACCAGGAAAAAACCCGCCTAGCTACGACAAACAGTTCGTACGCGACTGGCTGGAAACCCAGGACTGGAACAAGAAACCACCTGCTCCCGCGTTGCCCCCGGATGTTCTCGCGAAGACGAGGGAGAAATATGAGGAGGCCTTGAGAAGACTTGGGGGCTGAATTCTCGACGGCAGGTACAAACTTAGCTCAAGATGTAGGGCGCCCAATAAGCGAAGCGCATTGCGCCGCAGGGCATCTTCATAATGCAGTTTTCATATTCAAACCCGTCTTCATTTACTCCTGCCCGGTTCTCTGGATAACGCTCTTCTTAACGACCGATGAAAGCCACTGCAGTAGCCAAACCACGCAGACCACCAGGACATATCCCACTTATCACTTCACCCATCCAAGCAACTTCATACGGCGCAATGCGCTTCGCTTATTGCGACCTACTTCATATGGGTTGATTGCATCATCGAGGTGAAGGTGATGAACGCCCCAAAGACCGGCGCATTGGACGAGCGCCATGCGCAGATCATTTGCCGAGACGGTTTGTTCCTACAAAAGTCCCACCAACATTTTTGTTCCCAGCAAATAAAGCAGAACCACAAAAATTTTTCTAAGCGTGGCGGTCTGCATGACGTGAGTGGTTTTCGCGCCCAAGGGTGCGGTCAACGTACTCGCGAGGACCACCCATCCCAACGCAGGGAGGTAGACATATCCCAGGCTGTATGCCGGCAGCGGTTGGGATTGTGCCATGCCGTTGGCAATATAACCGATAGCCCCCGCCACAGCGATGGGAAATCCTACCGCGGCGGCAGTGCCGATGGCATGTTGCAACCTGACGTTGCAGATGGAGAGAAAGGGAACTGTCAGTAATCCTCCCCCGATTGCGACAAAGCTGGAGATCGCGCCGATTATGCTACCGGCCCCGAACATCCCGGCCGTGCCGGGGAGTTTGCGGCTGGGCTTGGGAGTGATTTTAAGCAGCATCTGCGTCGCGGCATAATAAATGAACACAACAAAAATAATGCTCAGGAAATCACTGGAAAGCGTGCTCACCAGCGTCGCGCCCGCCAAAGTGCCAACGATGATCCCTGGCGTAATTGTTTTTACGACTTGCCAGTTCACTGCGTCGTGGGCGTGATGGGTGCGCAGGCTGGAAGCGGAAGTGAATATGATCGCCGCCATGGTGGTGCCCAGGGCGAGATGCAGGATACGGTCAGGAGGAAAATTCTGTGCGCTGAAAACGAAGGTGAGCACCGGTACCATGATTAACCCCCCGCCGATACCCAGCAGTCCGGCAAAGAAGCCGACAACCGCGCCCAACAGGAGATAAACCGGCCACCACTCCACGTCAAGTTTTGCTGGAGTTGAGGTAATTGATATGGGGTTTCAGTATTTCCGGGAAGCTGCCTGAATCATGGGAAATATAGGAAATCGTCCACAGGCGGGCCATCATAAAATTCCCATGATGAAACTCCACTCTGATGGATCCACTGGCGTGATGGACAGGCGATTGCCTTTTTGCAAAATGCGTAGGGTGGCAATTTCAGGATGGCTTCGTAATTCCTTGATGCCAACCAGCCGGGTTTTTTTGACAAACCGCACATCAACATTGAACCAGCGCGGATTTTGCGATGTCGCTTTCGCATCAAAATATTTGCTGCCGGGATCGAACTGAGTGGCGTCGGGATACGCACGCTTGCAAACTTCAGCAAGCCCTGCGATACCCGGTTGTTCGCAGCTCGAATGATAAAAAAAAACCTGGTCGCCTACGTGCATCTGATCGCGCATGAAATTGCGTGCCTGGTAGTTGCGCACACCGTACCACGCGACAGTTTGCTTGGGCATTGACGCCAAGTCGTCGATGCTTACATCGGATGGCTCCGATTTCATTAGCCAGTAACGCATATTTCGTCCATCTTATTTCGTCCATCTTAGCGGCATCACAACTTAGGGCGCCAAAATTTGTCAGATTGAATACATACTCGCTGAATACGTACCGCAATTCGCACGGGCCGAGGAATACGCAATGAATGATCTTCCGGGTCAACTCGGAAAGTATAACAGTCCAGCACGTGTCATGCGATTTACTGTCATGAAGACTCGTAAAAATGAAAATCCGGAATATAGGAGCCCTTATTTGGGACGGCGCAAATTTATTGTTTATGCACTTGCCTCGGGATTTGCGGGGATAGTCCGTCCAATTTACGCGCAAGCGGCCGTAGATCGCAGCATGGGTGTTAGCGCTGGCGAAGCTCGGTCACACCGAAATGATACCGAACAAAATGCCGCGCGTTTGCCATCACAAGTTTCCGGCTTCGTCACGCTATTTCTATGTGGCGACGTCATGACGGGAAGGGGGATTGATCAGGTCTTGCCCCATCCCGGAAATCCCATTCTCTACGAACGATATATGAAAAGTGCGACCGGCTACGTGGAGCTTGCCGAAGAGGCGAATGGCCCCATTCCGAAGCCTGTGGATTTTTCCTACATCTGGGGGGACGCGCTTGCCGAACTGGAGCGAAGAAAACCCGATGTGCGCATTATTAACCTGGAAACAGCAGTCACCTGTAGCAATGACGTGGAAGACAAGGCGGTCAATTATCGGATGCACCCGGACAATATCCCGTGTATCACCGTAGCGAATATTCATTGTTGCGCCTTGGCGAACAATCATGTTGTGGATTGGGGTGATTCAGGCCTTGCGGAAACGCTAAAAACTTTGAAAATGGCTGAAATTAAAACAGCAGGAGCAGGCCGGAATATTCGAGAAGCCCGAAGCCCCGCAATCATGCCCATCTCCGGAAAGGGGAGAGTGCTTGTCTTCTCATTTGGTGCGGAAACAAGTGGCATACCCTGGAGCTGGACTGCCCGGGCGGACAAGCCTGGGGTGAATTTGCTGGAAGACTTTTCCGAGGAAACGGTCGGGGATATCCGCGATAGTATTACGCAAATAAAATTGACCGGTGATGTTGCCGTGGCCTCAATTCATTGGGGCGGCAATTGGGGCTACGAAGTGCCCCATGAGCAAAGGCAATTTGCCCATCGGCTAATTGATGAAGCAAGGGTTGATATCGTTCACGGCCATTCTTCTCACCATGTGAAGGGGATCGAGGTTTACAAGGGGAAGCTCATTCTGTACGGCTGCGGCGACTTCCTGAATGATTATGAAGGGATCTCGGGACATGAAGCTTACAGGAGCGATCTCGTCCTGATGTATTTTGTGAGGACGGATCCCTTGACAGGCAAGCTGATTAGCTTGCAAATGTGTCCCATGCAGATAAAGCGTTTCAGGTTGAATCGCGCCTCCGGCGACGATACGCGCTGGCTGAGAAAGGTCCTGAACAGCGAGGGCAAAAAGTTCGGGACTGGGGTAGAGCTGGACGCGGATGATGCCTTGACCTTGCGATGGATATCCTCAAGTAGCGCAATTTAAGGCGAACTCCTGGATTACGGTGTGCCGGCGCCGGGAAGATTGAGGAATTCGCGCCGTGTCTTCGGTCCATACGTGAGGAAGTGTGGCTCGGGGTGTTCAAGGTAACCGGCCCGGTCACGGGCGATGCGGTCGCGGCTGGCGTACCGCTTCACTTCGTCTGGGTTGATCGAATATACTTTCGCGGCGCTCAGCCCGAAGATTTTGGCGCGAAGCTGTGGAGTCATCTCAGGATAGCCATGCTTCGCGCGCAGTTCGGGCGCAATCTGGAACGCCCTGAATGCCTGGATCTGATCTTGTGGAGAGCCATACCAGATCGAGTCGGTGCCCCAGAGGACGTTGTTCTCACCGCAGTACTTCAACAGTTTTCCCAGCGCATGCGCCGCGGCTTCAGGGTCGCGCATCAGGTAGCGCCATGTGCTGCCGAGCTCAGCGTAGACGTTGCTGTTTGGCGCCACGTCATTTTCAATGAGGGAGCGGATTAGCGTGTCGATGCCGTCGTCCGCGCCCCGCCCTTCGAAGGCGCGCTCGGGAACGGTGGTCACGAATCCGGAGTGGTAGACCAGGAATGCGACATCCGGAAAACGCTTGGCGACGATACCAATGTCGGTACATTTGCTGTGTTCGTAGGATTGTTTACCGAAGGGTAGACCCTTATGCACGCAGATAATCTTGACGCCAAGCTTGCGCGCCTTCTCGATGAATCGTGTACCGATGTCATCCGACAGAAAGTAGCCTTTACCGCCGGGGCCGAACTGAGTATATGTCTTCCAGGCGGACACGCCCCAGCGCTCCTTCAACTCGTCCATCGCTTCGAGATCGGCCGCCTGATTGGGATTTACTCGCCCATGGAGCAGCATGCGATGCATGCCTTCCATCCGGTCGACAATTGTTCGCACCGCGTCCGCCGTCTGGATGGTGAGTGGCTCGGCATCGGGTTTTGAAGGAACGAAGGACAGCACCATCATGTCGGTATCGGAATCAAGGAATACGTCCTTGATGAACTCATCTGGCCCGAGGCACCGCAGGTAGCTGCGAGCGCCGGGCTCAGCTGCAAGCGCACAGCCTGTTTTGGGCATCTGGCTTAAGGGGTTGGAGCCGATGGGAAGTTTTTGCAGCCAGGTGCCATTCGGGTCCACGAAATGGCCTTGCACGTCGAAAATAAATTCGCCCTCGCCACCGCCGATCCGTGACTGCGCGAGCGTAGGCTCAAGTGCGGCTTCGGCCGGCAGATCGAAGAAGCCGCCTATCTTGCCGGCGGCGGCGTTTGCGGCATTGAAGGCAAGAAGCGTGGAGGCGGCGCCGCAAGCGGAGATGAGAAAGCTTCTCCGGGAAACAGCCAGACGTTTGGCATTCGTACCGGCTGCTTCCTGCGCAAGCCGGTTTGCGGCATGATTCTCGGGCGAGAGGGGCACCGGCTTGAACTCCCCATTCGAGGTTGTGTCGAGTTTAATCGGGAGGCGGGTGCCGTCAGGATCGATGGGAGAATTAACTGGGCTCATGTGGGCAGGGCCTTTCAAAATGAAGCCGATGCAGGACGAAGGTAGTGCTCTCGCCCTGTATCTACAGTGTATAACTGTAAAGCTTAGTTGAAAAGCAACAAAAAAAGCGGCATAGCCGCTTTTTTTGTATTCTGAAATAAAGTCCCCGCAAATGCCGTCAGACCATTTATCTTGAACCTTAAGGTCCAAGGTGGTCACTAGCCGGACGCATCAGGCGCTTCCATATAGGACGCGCACAACAGCATCACTTTGGTTCGTAACCGATTCTTAAAAAAGTTGGTTCAAAGAATATAGGCCTAAACGAACACCGCAGGGAACAACTTTTACCTGTTCTCGCTTTCAAGCAGAAGAATCTACTCACCTCATTCCGCCTTGAGCGCAAACTGGAAACCTATCGGGCCGACTCGGAACCTTCGTAACTGGTTTAAAACAGCTTGTCCTGTTCCGGCATTACCGCATCGAGCGCCGCCTGCATGTGATCGATTCTACGCTTAAATTCTTCCATGTCAAAGCCCCCCCTCTTTCTTGTAGTGAGCATTTCATACGTGATATTGAGTGCCGCCATGATGGCGATGCGCTCGGACCCGACCACCTTTCCGCTATCCCTGATTTCGCGCATTTTTTTATCCAGGTAAGTTACCGCTTGCAACAACTCTTCGCGTTCCTCATCAGGACAGGTGATGCGGAATTCGCGTCCCATAATGGTGACGTCCATGGCTGGGACGGTCTTCATCCTAGATCCGCCAGCCGTCCGGGATGCAATCCGCCCACAGCGAGCGCAACAGAAGGGTGAAGGTCAAGTGGCCTGCGAAGGTTTTCCGGATCACGGCACTGATCCGGAAAATGAGTGAAAAATGGGCAGCCGACGCCGGGTTCCGGATCATTCTTCGTTTCCAGGAATTTGTAACAGGAGGGTTTCCAAACGACCGGTTGCAGCACTTATTTTCTCCGTCAGATGCTTATTCTCATTAGATACGCCTGCCAACTGCTGGCGCAACTGAATATTTTCCGTACGCAGCTGCTGACACAATTGCACGAATTGATGAATTTTCTCTTCCAGCGCGTTGAGCTCGGATTCCATCAAGGCACTATAGTTCGGAAATCCTTATTGAGTCAACTGGTAAGAGAGCTGTTCAAATGTTATTTCCACTATGCGTCAGGCAAGTCCCGTTAACCCCGTTCGTATCACGAAACGCCAATCCGAATGTTCCGATCCACACTGCCTGATTCTGGTAGAATTCGCCACGTTCGAGGTGCTTCGGCCGCTATGCGGCCGAGTTAAACGGGAACCAGGTATGCCTGGGCTGCCCCCGCAACGGTAAGCAAGTGTGGACGTATCAACCAGGAAGCTACTGGATAAGTCTTTCGTTTCGACTTATCCAGAGTTTCAGGTGCCACTGTGAATTCTCCAGTTCATGGGAAGGCGATGCGTCAAATCTTGCGAGCCCGGATACCGGCCTCATACGCGTACGGCATAGGAAATATCGCGTGGGGCGGTATCCTGATCGATATTCTTTTTCGCTCAAAATATCTCCGCGGTCATTTCTTGTTTATGGCAGGCGCCCTGCCGCCTGCCGGGCAAAAAGCCGATATTCTTTATTTTCAAGGAATAATCGGCTTCGTTTTTGTCATGCCGGCATTCCAGGAAGGGCGGTCAGTGATGGCTGCGACGCGAACACGGATGATACCGGGTATTGAAAGCCAGAAGCCCGCGAGGAGCAATGAATGAAACTAGGCAGAATGCTCGCCTTGGGATTGATATTGAATCAGGCTGGACTAGCCCTGGCAAACGATGTACCCAAAACCGTTCTACCTGAACTTACCATCTATGGCGGCAACCGGATTCCCATTGCTCGCGAACTGACCAACCTGCGGGTGAATACGGTAAAGCTGAAGGTCGAGGATAACGACTGGACAAGGGTACTGCAGGAACATGTGCAGGTAAATGAGAGCGGCCCGGGCGGTCCGGTATCTCTCTTTATGCGCGGCTCTAACTCAAACCAGGCGCTGTTTCTGATTGACGGCGTCAGAATGTCGTCCGTAACCAACGGGGCGCCGAATTTTGCCGCACTCGCGCCAGGCTTGTTGTCATCTATCGATGTGATTCAGGGCGGGACGTCGGCGGCCTTCGGGTCCAACGCGGTGGGTGGAGTGATCAGGGGAAATATCGATATACCGAAGGGGGTAATGTTGTCAGCTGGCGGCGGGTCCAGATTTTCGGAGAGGGCCGCTACCAGCCTCGGGATACGGGGAGATTCATATTACGCGGGGGTTCGAGTGGTACAGGATATCATCCGGCAGGGATCCGCCACAAACAGCATCAATACGTTTGCTTTTAATCCGGATAACGATCCCCGGAAGCGGCTGGGGATCGTCGCCAAGGCAGGAGGGTGGATAACACCGAATTTCCAGTTAGAGGCTACCGCCATGGGATCTGAAGTCAAGACCTCGTTTGACGCTTCACCTGTAACCGCCGATATGAATGTTCAATCGATCTCCATGGCGAACGTCAGGGGCATCTACTCGCTTCCACGTAACTTCAGCGTGATGGCGACATATGGCGGCTCTCTTGATAGATCAACCGTGCGAGGCGCTTTTCCCGCCGTGTTCAATAGCCATTCCCTGCAGGCAACAGTGCAGTTGGAGAAGAAATTGAAAATCGGCCGGATTTTTACCGGAATGGACCATGAGATTCAGGGGGTAAACAGCACAACGAATTTCACTCGCACAAGCAGGACCAATGTAGCGGGGTTTGCCGGAGCGCAACTGAATTCCGCTCATCACGTGGTGGAAGCCATGTTTCGCCATGATGAGAACAGCCAGTTTGGAAGCTATGACACCTATTCAATCTCGCTGGCGCGGAAGCTGGGCGACTCCTGGCGCGTGGGCGCTATTACCTCGTCATCGTTCAAGGCACCGACTTTCAATGATCTCTATTTTCCAATGACTTTTGGATTCGGGGGTAATCCAAACCTTACGCCCGAACGTGGTCGGATGCATGAGGCATTCGTGTCATATGATGCAGGTGGCGCAAGCTACCGCATCGGCTATTTTATCAACAATATCAAGGACGCTATTGTTATCAACAGAATATTTTCACAAGTGGAGAACATCTCGGAAGCCCGAATTGACGGGTTTGAATTTAGCGGGATCCAGCCAATCGGCAGGAAGTGGACGATGCGGACGAATGTGACTTTCCAGGACCCGCGTAACCAGCAGCTCAATACCATTCTTCCCCGCAGGTCCCGGACATACGGGACCGTGGCCATGCGGTACGCATCGGGAAATTTTTTAGCGGAGGGAATAGCAAGGGGCGAGGGCGAGCGATATGACGACAATGAAAATATCCATAAGCTGCCGGCCATGGTCATCGTGGGCTTGAGCGCATCGTACAGGATCGGGCAAGGTCCGACTTTGCGTGTCCAGGTTGATAACCTGCTCGACAAAGAATATCAGCCGGCAGTTGGGTTTAATGGAATTCCACGGACGGTCTGGGCGAGTATCTCCCATACATTCTGATTATTTGGCTTGGTAGCAGGGATAGTGACATCAATTGGCTGCCGGATTGGGATTGACGTAACAACCGCGTCCTATAATTGTTTCGTCCTCCAGTGCCACGCATTGCCTAGTCAGGCTCACACTGCTAAAGTCCAGTGGTCCCCCGATGTATCAATTCTTTATTCACGCAAATTACGTAAATCATGAGCAGCCGCCAGCTATATCTGCGCCTGACGAGATATATCGCACCTTATTGGGAGGTGCTGGGGCTGGCGCTGGCATGCATGATTGTGATGGCGGCAACGGTACCGATGCTGGCCGCATTGATGGCCCCGATGGTGGATGGCGCTTTTGTGGACAAAGATGTGGAAGTCATGCAGTTGGTTCTGCTGGCGATTGTTGTGCTATTTGCAGTGCGCGGCGGCGCGGGTTATGCCGGTACCTACGCGATCAGCTGGATAGGAAGCAAGCTGGTGATGGACTTGCGCGCGGAGATGTTCAGTAAGTTATTGACACTCCCCGCGCGCTATTATGCCGGACAGTCCAGTGAGAAATTGGTTTCCAAGCTCACGTCGGAGATAACTCAGCTCGCTCACGCCGTCACCGACGTCATAACAGTGACGGTGAAGGATACGTTTACGATCATCGGACTGCTTGGGTGGATGCTTTATCTCAACTGGAAACTTTCGGTGCTGGCAATATTGATGACATCGGTTATTCTGCTGATTATGCGGTCGGCCAGCAAGCGTCTGAAAATGATGGGGCGGGAAGCGCAGCAATCGGTGGATAATATCACCCAGGTATTAAAGGAATCCATCGAAAACCATAAGGTAGTGAAGCTTTATGGGGGAGAGCAATATGAAATCCATCGTATGGAGGAGCAGGCAGGCCAAGTGCACGGCTTCACGACGAGGCAGGTCGCCATTGCCGCTTTCAGTGTTCCGCTGATACAGACGACCACCGCCATTGCGCTGGTGGCTATTTTATATCTTGCTACTCAGCAAACATTTACCAATGAGACGACGGCGGGCAGTTTCGTTTCCTTCATCATTGCCATGCTGATGCTGATCGCACCGCTAAAGCGCATGACGGATGTAAACGGGCTTCTGCAACACGGTTTAATCGTCGCTGACAGCATATTCTCCCTGGTGGATCAGGAGATTGAACCGGACACGGGAACGATTGCCATTGATCGTGCGCGAGGAGAATTGCGATTCGAGCACGTCAGTTTAAATCATGGCCCTGTGAATCCTGGAGCAAAGCGCGAAGCAAGTTCGGACGCAGGCTTCGCGCTCGAGGACATTACGCTGACCATACAACCAGGCGAGATAGTTGCGCTCGTGGGTCTCTCCGAATGCGACAAGGTCGCTCTTGCAAATCTGGTGCCGCGTTTCCTTCAGCCTACGGAGGGAAGAGTTCTGCTCGATGACCAGGATCTGGCAAGTCTCACGCTGGCCAGCCTGCGTGCAAATATCACGCTGGTGTCACAGGAGGCAACGCTATTCAATAACACGGTGGCAGCGAATATCGCCTATGGCGATATGGGACGTGAAACGGAAGCGAGGATCACCGCCGCGGCACAGGCAGCCCATGCAATGGAATTCATCCGGAAAATGCCACAGGGGCTCCAAACCATGGTGGGAGAACATGGCGTAAAACTTTCCGGCGGGCAACGGTTGCGTATCGCCGTTGCGCGAGCACTGCTGAGAGACTCGCCTGTTCTGATCCTGGATGAGAGGGAAACGCTCCAGACACTGGATGCGGAATCAGCGCATCATGTGCAGGCTGCGGTGGAAGGAGTGATGCAAGGGCGCACCACGCTTGTCATCGCTCACCGCTTATCCACTGTGCAGAAAGCCAGCCGCGTTGTTGTGCTGCAAAAAGGCCGTATTACTGAAATCGGCGGTCACCAGGAGTTGCTTGCAAAAGAAGGAACTTACGCCAAAATTGTTCGGACTTTTGTTTGAACAGCCGCGCATCTAGTGTAGTGACTCAGAGATATCGTTACTTAAAAATGACTGGATTGTCGCCATCCCGCGTTGCTCGTCGTTGCATATGAATAACTATGCGCCTCCTCGCGCCTTGTCTGACAACAATCCAGTCATTTTTGACATTCCTTCCCGGTTTATTCATTTGAACCGGTTCTGTGACGGTATCTCTGACTCAGCACACTAGCTATCCGGTTACGGATTTGGGTTGAACCGGGGTTGTTACACCAGAGGTCCCCTGGCGGCTCGATTCCTTGCTTGAGTATTCCGGCACCCATTTTGTCAATTCTTGTTTGACTTCCTCATCGCTTAATACCGGATGCTCGTTTAGCCAAGCCACGAGATGCGCGAGCCATTCTTTGTCTACCTGGCGGGCCTGGGCTATGCGAAGTTTAGGATGTGGGGTAGGTAAAGTGCTTTCATCGTTCGCCAATAATTCTTCGTAGAGCTTCTCCCCGGGACGCAAGCCGTTGTAGACGATCCTGATATCTTCCTCACTCAGACCGGACAGGCGGATCAGATCTCTTGCAAGGTCGGCGATTTTCACCGGCTCGCCCATGTCCAGCACAAAAATTTCGCCTCCGCCTTCTTTCCCCCCCATTAGCCCGGCTTGCAGGACCAGCTGTGCAGCTTCAGGGATCGACATGAAATAGCGTGTGATTTCAGAATGGGTAACGGTGACCGGACCGCCTTTTGCTATCTGTTCACGGAATTTTGGGATCACGCTGCCGGCACTGCCCAACACATTGCCAAAACGTACCATGACAAAATTTGTTCCTTGTAAGGTTTCACCTTGATCGATTTTTTCGGGGAGGGCGCAGGATTGTTGCAACGCCTGACACACCATTTCCGCCAATCGTTTGCTGGCACCCATGACATTGGTAGGGTTAACCGCTTTGTCGGTCGAGATCAATACGAATTTTTCCACCCCGCTCTTGATCGCGGTCTGTGCCAGGATATAAGTTCCCAATACATTATTCAACACGGCTTGCCAGGCATTCTCCTGCTCCATCAATGGAACATGCTTGTAAGCAGCTGCATGAAAAACAACAGTTACCTGAAATTGTGAAAATACTTGAGCCAGACGAGCCTGATTTTTGATATCGCCTATTGCGAATACCATAGGCATATCCGGAAAGCTGGCTTGAAGTTCCTGTTCGATGTTGTAAAGCGCGAACTCGTTCAACTCGAATAGCACCAGGCGGCCAGGTTTGAATTTGGCGATTTGCCGGCATAGTTCCGATCCGATTGAGCCACCTGCTCCCGTAACCAGCACGGTTTTTCCTGCCAGCAGGTCATGCAAGCCTTCATTATCCAGCACCACGGGATCCCGCCCCAGCAGGTCATCCAGTTCGACAGTGCGTATTTGCGACACGGTAATTTTACCGCTGATCAAGTCGTCATAAGAAGGTACGATTAAGGCCTTTACTCCAGCCGCCGAACACATTTCGAGCGCGCGGCGGCGATCGCGGTGAAGGCGGTCGGGATGGCGGCGGTCGGAATGTGCGCGGGAGGAATGCCGCCGATCGGAAAGGGCTGGCGTCATTGCAATGATGGCATGAGCGACACCGAATTTTTTTGCTATGCCGGGCAACTGGTTGATTCGTCCAAGTACCTTGAATCCATGCAGCATCAAGCCAAGTTTTGCGGGATCGTCATCCAGCAATCCCACTACCCGCCATTGCACGCTCCGGGCAAGCTCTTTCACCAGGCCGACAGCGGCATCACCGGCCCCCAATACCAGGACGAGATTGCTTTCCAGTTTTTTCAGACCATAGAGTCGATGTTCCTTCCATAATCGGTAAGCAAGCCGGCTGCCCCCCATAATGAACAGAAGCAGAATGGGAGCCAGCAGCAGCACCGTGCGCGGTACGCCGGCAAGTATCTGCAGCATGTATAGCGTCAGCGGCGTCGCTGCCGCTGCCGTCAGCACCGCAAACAGGATGCGTCGCAGGTCGGGCAAACTTGCATAGTGCCAGAGCCCGCGATATAGGCCAAACCATAGAAACGCCGCCGCATGAACCGGAATCACCCATGGCAGAGTTTCCTCTAACGATGACAGGTACGAAGGAGGTATTTCAAAATTGAAACGGAACGAGTAGGCGAGTCCCCACGCCACCACAGCAGCGACGACATCATGAACGAAAGCGATGACGGCGCGTATGTTGGGGTTGGGCAAGGGCATTTTGTCAATCACCGGGCCGGTCCAAATATCGCTCGGAAATAATCATCATAATCAAATAAACTCCCCCCCATACCGCGCCTACTCCAAGTTGAACCGCGGCTTCCTGGCGCATTGCCCACATTGCGCTAATGCCGGCAGCCAGCATAAGGATATAACCGAGCAATGCGATGTTGCGATGGCCAAAGCTGCTCTGCACCAGTCGCTGGTAATAATGCTCGCGATGCGCCTGCCAGATTTTTTCTCTGCGTAACGTGCGTTTGAGAAGCGTAACAGAAGCATCGGCAATAAATGGCGAAAACACCAGCACCGGTAGCCATATCGGCCACAAACCGTTGGTCCAGCCTGTAACTCCCAGGGACGCGGCCAGAAATCCCAATGGAATCGCGCCCGCATCTCCCATGAAGATGCTTGCGGGATGAAAATTGAACAACAAAAAAGCCGCGGCAGCGGCGGCAATGCAGAAGTTTATCATGGCAAATGATTCATCGCCGGCTAGCCACGCGGTCAAGCCGTAGCAACTGAAACCAATCAGGGCCATACCCCCTGCCAATCCGTCCGAACCATCCATGAAATTATAAAGATTGATCATCCAGATGATTGCAACGGTAGTTATGGTCGCAATCATCCATCCATGCGCCTCGAATAGAAGTACCACCGAGAACCAGGTAGCAACGGCGACGTGCACCAGCAGTCGTCCAACAACACGCAGACCGAAAACATCGTCGGCGAAAGATATCAAGGTCAGCAGAGCAACACCAAACGACACCGAAAATGGCAGGGTGACGGGCAGAAATGCCCATGACGCAAGTATACCGGATACCATACCGAGACCTCCGGTACGGGGAACAGGCCTGGTATGAAGAGAGCGGAGATTGGGATGATCCAGTGCCTTGAGAACATTCCCCTTTATCAACCACCAAATCAAGGCAAGCGTTACCGTAAATGCCATTAATGGCGCGGTAACAATTGAAAAGGAGAGGCCGGAAATCATGATAGTGGATTATAACTGCCGGGGATATTGTGCGGTGATTCCCAAGTTACGAAGCCGCTCACTCTTATGCAGGGCTGCCCGAGGCCAGGCTTGATTCCCGCCAATTTTTTAATCGGAAAATCTGGTATCGTTGCTGACAAAAGTTGTAAGGATATAAGCATCCGCCCGAAGAGCCGAGGAGAATTCCATGCCGGATCTGTTCATCCGGACGCTCTAAACACCTTATTGCAGATTTCCGGTTTTTCCAAATATTCCTTTGAGTCTTAATAAACAGAGCCCGCCGTGAAAAAAATATCGCTTAATGCGCAGATTCTGTTTGGGGTGGTGGCTGGAATCCTGTTGGGGCTGGGATTTTCCGGGCTTGGACAAGAATCGGCGGTAGCACGAAACGGGCTGTATATCGCCGGGCTGATTGGCACACTGTTTATCGATCTATTGAAAATGGTGCTGATTCCGCTGGTGTTTACTTCCATTGCGGTTGGGGTTGCCAATCTGCGCGCCCACCACCAGATGCATAGCGTGTGGAAGGCAACACTGGGATTTTTTCTATTTACGATGGCAGTGGCAGTCATGCTGGGGCTGACCGCCGCTAATCTTTTTCGGCCAGGCGAGGGACTTCAGCTTGCGATGTTTCAGGATGCCATGCAGGGTTTTGAAGCCAAACAGATGTCTCTGCCAGAGTTCTTCGCCCATTTCCTGCACTCGCTGTTCCAGAATCCCATACGGGCTTTGGCTCAGGGAGATATTCTGGCAGTCGTGGTATTTGCGTTATTGCTGGGGATAACTTTGGTGGTGGGTGGCGAGCGCTACGCGAACATCATTATTTTGCTGCGAGAATTGCTGGAGCTCGTGCTGATGCTGGTGGGCTGGATTATGCGGCTTGCGCCACTTGGCATCATGGCGCTCCTGCTGCAACTGGTTGCCGTCCAGGATATGGCCCTCCTTGCCACGCTGATAAAATTTATCACTGTGGTGATAGGCACTACGCTACTGCACGGCATCGTGGTATTGCCGCTGATCCTTTATTTGGCCACCGGTATGACACCGCTCAGATTCTGGCGCGGTGCGCGCGAAGCGCTGGTAACGGCCTTTGCCACCAGTTCCAGTTCCGCGACCCTGCCGGTCACCTTGCGCTGCGTGGAACAGCACCTGCACGTCAAACGTGATATTGCCGGCTTTGTCATACCGCTGGGCGCAACCCTCAATATGGATGGCACCGCCTTGTACGAGGCGGCCGCGGCGCTATTTGTCGCCAATCTGGCAGGTATCGAACTCAACCTCATGCAACAGATGATCGTCTTTTTTATCGCAATGCTTGGCGCAATGGGCGCACCGGGCATTCCCAGCGCCGGCATGGTCACCATGGTGATGGTGTTGCAAGCGGTTGGTCTGCCCGCCGAGGCCATCGCAATCCTCCTGCCCATTGATCGCCTTCTGGACGCATTCCGCACAGCGGTGAATGTCGAAGGGGATATGGTGGGCAGCCTGGTGGTACAGAAGTGGGTAAAGAGTGAACATCATGCTATCGAAAGCGCCTAGCAGCCAGCCTGCTGGTTGAATAAAAGAAACTGAAAAGGTTTGTTGTCGCCTAAATTCTTCCACTCTGACAGTCTGCTAGACAAATAACGCGATAACGTTCTGCCTCCTGAATGCTATTCCTCGAGAAGTATTTTCGTGAGAGAGTGGCAAGAGCAAGGTGTGACATATTGCCGCGCGGCAATATGTCACATTCTCAAGCAGATTTTTCCGCTCTACAATTCAACCTAAATCCGGCAGTTGGACAGGGTGGAGCGTGCGGTTTTTGGGGTGCAGGGCAAGGCGCAACGACGCGGAATGCGACCGCGCAGGGCAGAGCAGTGCCTTCCGCAGGAAGGTGCGACCCCGAAGCGGGTGCAGGCGGCCCAGAGCACGTGGAATGCGGCCGGGACATCCCCTACGCTGCCCGATCCCCGCTTCGCGGGCCCCTCGTGCGACGCTTCGGAGCGCCGTTCCATTCAAAGCGCTGCGAACAACGCTACCATGTGCCGCAAAAACCCTGCAATCCGCCTGTAGCGAGCTCACCTTATCGGTGAAGGTCAAGTGACACAAAAAGTTTTTGTGAATCATTAAATTAAAAGATGAGCGGCCAACTGCCGGATTTAAGTTCAATCCGCTCCCTCGATCACGACGGCCCTCAAGGAAGAAAACCTGTCAAGGAAGGAAACAGACGGGGTAATGGATTGAAAAGCTGGGCCCAATCGGTTTATTCGAATATACGCCAGCGTGGAACGGAAGAATTTCTCCTTCTGACCGAACTATGAGGATATTAACCGCCTGCAACCGACGTTGCACCTCGTCCCAACGCCTATGAAAATCCGCCCATGAAAATCCCGAAAAGAATTGAACCGCTCATCGAGGAGGGCATCATTGATGAGGTCCTCTACCAGCTCATGAGCGGCAAAGAAGCCATG
>NZ_FMVQ01000008.1 GCF_900102495.1 Nitrosospira sp. Nl5
GAAGCCCCCGAAACAGACCTCAATGCCAGCCGCACCCAGGGCAAGATGGTCCTCAAGGCCGAAAAGAAAGAGAAAGACGAGGATGAGGAGGAGGATGAGTAATCGGGCTCATCTCCCGGTTCTCACGTTCACCTAGAGTGAGTTTTCATCTCGCCTTACGCCGTTGTTCCCAATTGAAACGACTGGGAACAGCGGTAGCTGCGTGCCAGGTTACTTCTCCAGAGGAAACGAACCCACGCCACCTGCTTTCACACGTCACGCCACCGGATGATTTCGTGCCTGGCTTGCATCGCGCGGGACGAAAACACGACGTAGGTCTTTAGATTAACAAGCGAAAATATAAAGAATGCTGCGCCATTTCCCCCAGGCTAATGCCACCTATTCTCACGGAATACGTGATTATTTTATAGCCGCCTTAACTTTTTTTTGCGTGGCCGTCAGTTTGGTGATGGACGCCAGCGGGAGCCTGGAGCAACAAAATTTCATGGGACTCATCGCCTGGACATTCTTGCTCGGTCTGTTGTTCGGCGAAAATAAAGAAGTACGGATGCAGGTCATCATTGCGGTTGCTTTTGCCACGCTTGGTGAGCATTTTGCATCCATCTACATGCAGGGATATACCTATCGTTTTGGGAACGTACCCGCCTATGTGCCGCCCGGCCATGGAATGGTTTATTTAACGGCTGTCGCGCTCGCGCGTTCGGGTTTCTTTTTGAAGTATGCCAGAAAAATCGCTACGTTTGTCGTGGTGGTCTGCGGCGCGTGGTCAATCTGGGGGATCAGCGGTTATCCTGAACAGGGCGATCAGGTGGGTGCGTTACTGTTTTGTGTTTTTCTCATTTACCTGTTTAAAGGGCGTTCACCGATGGTTTATCTCGCCGCCTTCTTTATTACCACATGGCTGGAGCTGATCGGTACGGCGGCTGGAACCTGGAAATGGGCAACAATAGAACCTGTTCTTGGCTTGTCTCAGGGAAATCCTCCCAGCGGCGTTGCAGCCTGGTACTGCCTGGTCGATGCGGTAGCCATTGGCGGGGCTGCGCCATTGCTAAAGGCTTTGAAAAAAAGCACCGAATGGTTTAAAGCCGAGAAGCCATCAAAAAATATCCATCAGGGCGCGAGAAATGACTAGGTGTATTTCCCAAGTTGGCACAAGCTGCTGTTCTGGCAACATTTCCTAATGTCCTGTATCATGCCGATTCATGGTCGTCTGGCATAACTGTCCGGTCACAGCCGCGACCAGCCGCATATTCCTTTTGTTTACACAATCCTCGTTATTAATTGTTCTGCCTAGACCGGTCCCAACAGGCGTTGGTAGGCGGTTTGGGAGTCACAGATATGTCGTTCGACCAACTCAATCTATCAGCTGAAATTCTGCATGCTATTGCAGATCAAGGCTATACAGAACCCACCCCGATTCAGGCACAGGCGATCCCGCCAATACTTGAAGGCAAGGATATCATGGGGGGTGCGCAAACCGGTACCGGCAAGACCGCCGGTTTTACCTTGCCCATGCTTCACCGCTTGCAGTCCCATGCAAACACCAGCGTCTCTCCTGCCAGACATCCCATTCGTGCGCTAATTCTGGTCCCCACGCGGGAACTCGCGGCCCAGGTTTATGAGAGCGTCAAAACCTATGGCAAATATCTGCCGTTAAAATGTGCTGTGGTCTACGGGGGTATCAATATGGACCCCCAGGTCAAGGAATTGCGGGCTGGCGTAGAGATCCTGGTCGCGACGCCGGGACGCCTGCTGGATCACATCGAGCAGAAAACCATGAGTCTTTCCAAAGTCGAAATCCTGATACTGGATGAAGCTGACCGCATGCTGGACATGGGCTTCATGCCTGATATAAAGCGCATTCTCGCGCTGATACCGCAACACCGCCAAAGTCTGATGTTCTCCGCCACGTTTTCCGATGAAATCAAGAGACTGGCGGACAAGTTGCTGAAACAACCGGTGTTGATTGAAGTGGCGCGGCGCAACTCCATCACCGAGCTGGTAACCCACGTGGTATATCCGGTGGAGCGTGACCGCAAGCGCGAGTTACTGGCGCATCTGATCAAGTCACATGACCTGCAACAGGTGCTGGTATTTGTCCGTACCAAGCACGGTGCCAGCCGACTGGCTCAGCAGTTGGAACGTGACGGGATCACCGCAACAGCGATTCACGGCGACAAGAGCCAACCCCAACGCACCCAGGCGCTGGCGGAATTCAAACAGGGCGTGGTACGCGTACTGGTCGCAACCGACGTGGCCGCGCGCGGACTGGACATCGAAGACCTGCCGCACGTGGTCAATTTCGAATTGCCTACGACGCCGGAAGATTATATCCACCGGATTGGCCGCACTGGCCGGGCCGGAACCAAGGGGGATGCGATTTCTCTAGTATGCGAAGACGAGAACGAATTGCTTGGAGGTATCGAGAAGCTTCTGAAATTCAAGTTGAATGTCAGGACAATCGCCGGGTTCGAGCCGGAAATGCGGAATCGCACCGCGGACCAGGAAAGTAGTCGTGGGAGGCGCAACCGAGACGAACGTGCCAAGCCTGAGCAGAAGAAACCTTCCGAATCTCGTGCGGCGCAGTTCGATGAAACGCCGCAGGCCTCCCAATCCCAGGTCAAGCGTCCGAGGCAACGTGGAGAGCATGGCCGCTCGCAAGGGGGGCGCAAAACGCCGGAGGACCCTTTGTTCAGTCAGCCGTATACGCCTTCGGCCCCGTCCTCTAATAACAAGTCGGCCTCTTCCGTCAATCCCGCAACATCCTCATCTGCGATAGAGAGGAGCCATGGGCACGCCCGGCCGGGGCAGCAAAAAAAGCCGCTCGCCGCGCTATTCATGCCGCGCTCGCCAAGAAAACCCCAGCAGGAGGAGTAGCAGTATGGATGGGCGGAGACGCTGGCAGTATCCACTGCCACATCCCCGCGTCAGATATGCCTAAACGCCTTACAAAAATCTATACCCGCACCGGCGATGACGGCACCACGGGGTTGGGCGACGGCACGCGATCCGTCAAGGAAAGCCTGCGTATTGAAGCTATTGGTACCGTGGACGAGCTCAATAGTTGTATCGGCGTTCTGCTTGCAGAAAATCTAGAGGACGGAGTGCGCCTCAAACTGGAAAATATCCAGCATGATTTGTTTGACCTGGGTGGCGACTTAAGTATTCCCGGCCGCGTCAGCATGAGTGAAGCACAAGTCAGCCGTTTGGAAAAAGAACTCGATGAATACAACACCAGGCTTACCCCGCTCAGGGAATTCATACTCCCCGGCGGCGCTCGTGCCGCTGCACTCTGTCATGTGGCGCGCGCAGTATGCCGGCGCGCGGAAAGGTGCGTCGTCAAACTATCTCGAACCGAAACAATGATACCGTTTCACCTCCAATATCTTAACCGCCTGTCCGACCTCTTGTTTGTGCTGTGCCGGATCCTGAATCGTCAGCAAGGTATGGAGGATGTGCTCTGGCAGCCTGGAAAGAACCGTGATTTCGATTCCGCCTAGAAGCTAACCAGCAAATTTCGCTGGACAGACCCTAACACTACTGAATTGCGCGCGATAGCAGCATTGATCAACAGAGCGGAAACCAATTTATATTCCGTCAAATATCCTGCCTAGCCATTCTTTCTTTTTGCCAGATTCTCTGTGTCAGATCCTTTTTGGCGGAAGCTATCGAGTATCAGTAACATGGCTCCGAGGAAAATCGCGGAATCCGCCACATTAAAAGCAGGCCAGTGGTAGCCGCCCGCATGGAAATCCAGAAAATCGACGACATGGCCCAAGGTGATGCGATCCCACAAATTGCCCAGCGCACCGCCCAATATCAGCCCCAGTGCAATACAAAACAGCCGTTCGGCTGCGTGTTTGCGTAGCAGATAAACGATCAGTATTGATGCTCCGGCCGCGATCGCACTAAAAAACCAGCGTTGCCAACCGGCAGCGTCGCTCAAGAAGCTGAATGCAGCGCCCGCATTATATGCCAGCACCAAATTGAAAAAACTTGTCAATGCAATCTGCTGCCCGTGAAACAGCGCGGACTCGACCCAGCGCTTGGTAATAAAATCCAGCACCAGCACGAACAATGCCAAGCCCAGGCTGACTGGAAGCTTCATCGTATCCAATCCTCCGCCGCGCACACCGCCATCTCAGGCATACCGCCGGGGCTCGCCGGAGCCAAAAAGATTGGAGATGCATCGACCACATATCGTCGGATGACCGGGATTGATTCCAACATCCTGGCGATAATGCCAGCAGCGCTCGCATTTGGGATGCGCGCATGGCGTTACAGAAATCTTTTCTTCCCCGGAGTTCTCTGGTCGCGCCACGCGTGCTTCGGAGGTGACGAGTATCAACCGAAGTTCGTTACCCAATGAATCGAGCAGCAGGAAATCTTCTCCGCTGGCGCGAATCTCCACTGCGGCAGCAAGCGAAGAACCGATTTGCCCAAGGGCGCGGGAATCTTCCAGACGCCTTTGCACCTGCGAGCGCAGTTCGCGAAGTCTGGTCCAGCGCCTTACCAATATTTCTTCGTCCAGCTGTGGTGGAAATTTATGCCAGGTGTGCAACAAAACGCTATCACCGGTATCGCCCGCCAGATGCTCCCATACTTCTTCCGCGGTGAAACTGAGTATTGGAGCAAACAAGCGGACCAGGCTATGCGCGACGTGATGCAGCGCGCTTTGTGCCGAGCGTCGGGGGAGACCTTTGGCGGCGGCGGTATAAAGCCGGTCCTTGAGAACATCCAGATAGAATCCGCCCAGATCTTCGGAACAAAAATTATGCAGCTTGTGCACAATCAGGTGAAAATCATAGCGTTCGTAATTTTGCGTAAGATCATCCTGGAGTATTCTTATGAACGCCACCATGTAGCGGTCGATTTCCAGCCATTGATCTACTGCCACCATATCCGCGGCGGGATCGAAGTCGGCCAGGTTGGCGAGAAGAAAACGCAGCGTATTTCGTATGCGTCGGTAGCTCTCCACCACGCGTTTCAGGATTTCGTCCGAAATGGAAAGTTCGCCGGAATAATCGGTGGAAGCCACCCATAGCCGCAAAATATCCGCTCCCGACGTATCCATCACCTTTTGTGGTGCAATCACATTCCCCTTGGACTTACTCATCTTGTGACCATGACCATCCACCACGAAACCGTGGGTGAGCAAGGCGCCATAAGGTGCACGGCCGTTAATGGCGCAACCGGTGAGGAGCGAGGACTGGAACCATCCGCGGTGCTGGTCGGAGCCCTCCAGATAAAGGTCCGCTGGATACTTGAGCCGAGCGTCGAATTTTAGAACCGTATCATGAGTGGTTCCGGAATCGAACCAAACATCCAGGGTATCCGGAAGCTTCCTGTAGTCTTTCGCTTCTTCATTCAGCAGCTCCCCGGCATCCAGGTTAAACCATGCTTCGATTCCCTGCTGTTCCACGCGCCGTGCCACCTGTTCCAGCAACTCATCCGTACGGGGATGCAAGGCGCCTGTCTCCTTATGCACAAAGAATGCCATCGGCACTCCCCAGTCTCGTTGGCGCGAGACGCACCAGTCGGGCCGGTTCCTGATCATTGCTTCGAGGCGGGCCTTACCCCATACCGGGTAGAAAAGAGTGGTATCAACGGCATCCGCGGCGGATTCACGAAGTGTTTTCCCCTGCTGAGAACCCGCTGTCCAATTGCCCTTGCTCATACCGATGAACCACTGCGGCGTGGACCGGAAAATGATCGGGGTTCTATGCCGCCAGCAGTGCGGGTAGCTATGTTGAATCTTTTCCATATGCAGCAGGTGCTCGCTACGCCGCAGCGTGTCGATCACCACATCGTTGGCTTTCCATACAAACAAGCCGCCGACAACGGGCGCAGCCGCGATGAACTTGCCGTCGTCATCTACCGGGCTGTCATTGGGAAGGCCGTATTTCTGACCGATGAAATAGTCGTCCAGCCCGTGCGCTGGTGCGGTGTGCACCAGGCCTGTCCCAGCCTCCAGGGTCACATGCTCTCCGCAGATAACAGGAACCTGCTGTCCATTGAAGGGGTGATCCAACCGGATTCCCTCCAATGCCGAACCTTTACACATGGCAAGGGTTTCACCATGTAATCCATAACGCTCAAGACACGCTTGCTTGAGCTCGTCAGCCAGTATGAGCAATCCGCGAGACGTCTCCACCAGCGCGTAATCAAAACCGGGATGTACGGATACCGCCTGATTAGCAGGTAGCGTCCACGGCGTGGTGGTCCATATTACCGCATACGCCTTGACGTCTTTCGGCATGGTTATACCAAAAGGCTTCGCTAGCGGATGATGGACTGGATTACTCTCGCCTTGGGAGCGGGGACGGTTTACCTCGAAGCCGACATCAATCGCGGATGAAGTCTTGTCTTCATATTCGACTTCCGCTTCCGCCAGCGCGGAGCCACAATCGATACACCAGTTGACCGGTTTCTGTCCCTGGTAAAGATAGCCGCTTTGGTGCACCTTTCCGAGCGCGCGAATGATACCCGCCTCGGTCCGATAATTCATGGTGAGATAGGGATTATCCCAATCGCCTAGTACGCCGAGACGAATGAAATCGGCTTTTTGCCGTACCACCTGTTGCTGCGCAAAAGCGCGGCACAGCTCGCGCACTTTATCCGCCGCCAGATTCTTGCCGTATTTTTTTTCGATCTGATGTTCGATCGGCAGGCCGTGGCAATCCCAGCCCGGTACATAAGGGGCGTCAAAACCTGCCAGCGTTTTGGCCTTGATGATAATATCCTTTAGGATTTTATTGACTGCATGGCCGATGTGGATATCGCCGTTGGCATACGGCGGGCCGTCATGCAGTACAAATTTAGGACGACCTTTGCAAGCCTCACGGATAGCCCGGTAAAGATTTTTTTCCTGCCAGGCTTTGAGCATGAGAGGCTCGCGCTTGGCGAGATCGCCGCGCATGGGAAAAGGCGTATCGGGCAGGTTGAGCGTTTTTTTATAATCGGTCATGGAATATAAGTAACATCAGATCGATCTGGGCAGACGGTTTTTTCCAATATCGGCAGAAAATGCGGAGGAGTGCGAGGAAAAAAAATTCTTTGCATTCTCTACGTCTCGCCCAATTTGCCTGGTGAGCGTTTCCAAGTCAGGATATTTTTCTTCGTTCCGGAGCTTATGCAAAAAAAACACGCGCAAGTGGCAGCCGTAGATTTCGCGATCAAAATCAAATAAGTGCACTTCCAGAACAGGTTTCCCATTCTCATGTATGGTCGGGCGCACTCCCAGGCTGGCTACGCCCCGCGCCGAGCTGGGCGAGGACAACTTTGCAATACCATGCGCTTCCACCGCGAAGATTCCCGACAGCGGAGGCCGATTGTGTTTCAACTGAATATTGGCGGTTGGAAAGCCGATCTTCTTCCCGAGCTTGTCACCATTCACTACCCGCCCGCTGATACTATAGGAGCGCCCCAGCAAGCACTTGACAAGGCCAAGATCGGCCCTGGCCAAGGCTTCCCGAACCGCCGTACTCGAAACTCGCAACCCGTTCACGATGTAGCCCGGCATTTCCTCCACTTCGAAACCATGCCCTGCGGAATATTTCTTTAGCATGGAAAAATCGCCAGCGCGGCGCGCGCCAAAACGGAAATCATCGCCCACCAGCAGCCACCTGACGGCAAGCCCATGCTGCAGAACGCGGACAATGAAATCTTCCGCGCTGATTCTGGCGAAATCGAAATTGAAACGGCATATTTGCACGCGTTCCACGCCTGCCGCCGCCAGTAGCTCCAGTTTTTCCCGCAAGCTGGTAAGCCGCGTCGGCGCCTGATCCGGCGCGAAAAACTCGCGTGGATGCGGCTCGAAAATCATGACGCAAGTACTAAGGCCGAGCCGGGCGGCAGCTTCCTTTAGCCGGGCGAGCATCGCCTGATGACCCAGATGCACTCCGTCGAAATTGCCTATGGTGAGCGCAACGGGAGCTTCGGGTTGAACGGGGATGCCGCGAGAAACACGCATGCGCATAACTGCTAAAATGCTGAATTGTAGCTTGTTTCGGGCGAAAGGGTCTAGACTGTACTGTTTTAAGTTACATGCCCGTACGGTTTCAACAGGATGCACAGGGTAAAAACACACCGTCTGTAATATTTAGTCAAGGCAATAAATGTGGTCGATATGACGCCTCAATCTCACTCGCCGTGCAATCCATGTTCTGTTCCCTTCCAACCCTACAGCGCGAACTGTCGCGTGTTCCCATGGGTTTTGCGCTGTGCTAGAATTGCGCACGGCAAAAAACAGGATTGATCGCTTGGCGGAGTCGGCGCAGACCGGCCCGCCCTAAACCTAAAATCCTTATATACCGAAAAAGTACGTGAATCTGTTTCAGATGGCCAAGTAGCTCAGTCGGTAGAGCAGAGGACTGAAAATCCTTGTGTCGGTGGTTCGATTCCGCCCTTGGCCACCATAATCAAATCCTCACCACCCGTAGGCAACTCCGTGAACGGTGTGTGTGATGGCGGTGTGACGAAGTGTGTGAAACATGACTTCATCGGGGTCCAGTCCGGTAGTAGCTGAAACTACGCGGCAGAACGCCATACATCCTTCCAGAAATTTCACTAGTTGTCCCGGAATGGGTTGCTAACGCGAGCCGCCCTTTGCATTCGGAATATATATCGTTCGACGCTCCGCATAGCCAATTTTCATTCCGCTCCCTCTACAAAGTAGTTTTCTCCTGAAACTCATCGGTATCCTGACTTATCGGGATATTTCAAGGAGTTTTGGGAGGCATAAACACGCCAAAAATGGGTATTTTTCCTTCCCGTTACGCATCTCCGATAAACGACGTTTTCGAGAATAATTAAGCGGGAGTGAGCCATACCATCAGAAGAGAGATCGCGCGTTGTTCCGTGGCGAAAGAGAGTAGTTTTGCAAACCATATTAGCCCAAGCGTTATGTTTATGGGTACCACGAGTAGAATAAGGCCTTCACTAATACTCATCCTATAGGACTGCCAATGTCAATCACCCTTACAGTGGAGTTTGATCAAGAAGATGAAGAAAACTTTGGGAATGATGACAAAGTAATTGCTGGATGCAGCTGAAGCGGTTCTATATGCCTCAGACTGGACGATTTAAACGATGCGAATCATTGAAACGACAATTTATTTTCTTGAACCCGGATTTCAGCGTCGAGACGCTTGGGTTATTCGAAAAAGAAGCGCTTTCATAGAATCCATTCTCCTCAACTTACCAGTGCCCCAGATCGTTCTTGCCCAAAACCGACGTTTTTTGCACCGGCACATGCCCAGGTTTTGATTTACAGTTATTCCTGGTTCAAAATCGTATTAAATGCCAGCCGGCACGATTTCAAATGCAGGTTGCTACAGCTTATATGGGTGATACTAAGCACCATATTTCCGGGCATATGGCCATAAAGCGTACGGGCTATTCAAAGTTTCCCTTCATGAGAACACGTAGAATTGTTTTCAATATTCACCTTTATATTGGTCTCGCTGTCGGCCTGTTTCTGGTTCTGATCGGGCTAACCGGAAGCATGGTCGTTTTTCGGGAAGAGATCGAGAAACTCATGCACCCGGAATTGCTGGAAACGGCGGTACGCGGTGAGCGGGTTCCTGTGCAGACAGTATTGAATGCCGTCAAGCGGTCGTATCCAGAAGACAAGATAGTTTTTATCCGGATGCCGCGTATGCCGCAGGAAACCTATTTGCTCAAGATGAATAGCGCTCATGATTTGTTCGTGTATGCGGATCCTTACAGTGGCGAAGTCCTCGGCGCGCATAGACAGGAAGATACTTTTATAGGATGGGTTGCCCTTGTCCATACCGAACTTCTGATGGGTGAGTACGGAAAAACTGTCCTTGGCGTCACTGCATTACTTCTGATCTGCATGAGCATCACAGGTCCCTTCCTGTGGTGGCCACCTAATGGCAAGATTTCCCGAGGCCTTAAAATCGATTGGCGGGGTCCTCGGAAAAAGCTTGTTTTTGATATGCACCGCGCATTTGGAATCTATTCCGTACTTTTTCTTCTAATCGTTGCACTCACTGGTGTCTCGCTGGTGTTCAATAAAACCGTAGCCGAAATTACAAATTTTTTGACAGCCAGTGCGCCAAGACCTCCACCTCCTCCCTCCAGTTCTCCTGGAGAAACCGGAGCAATGCCTTCAATCGATGACTTGCGGCATAGGGCAGATCGCATTCTATCTGGTCCCACCACTTGGATCACTTTCCCTCAGACATCGGAGGCATCGCTTGTGATCCGGAAAAAGATGCCCGGGGAATTCAATCCAAATGGAAAAAGTTTTATCTATTTCGATCAGTATACGGGTGAAGTGTTACTAGTCGAAGACGCCTCGTCTGCCCCTGTGGGCACGCGCATCTACAATACTTTTTACCCCCTCCATATAGGTACTTTAGGCGGATTGCCCACCCGTATCTTTCAGGTGATCGTTGGTTTCTTACCGCTCCTCCTGTTTGTCACAGGCTATGTCATGTGGAGAAATCGGCGCAAGGCGAGAGCGTATAAAAACACTTCCAAAAATTGGACGAGAAATACTAGTCCGTTACGCAAGGAGAAGTAACTTGGAGCGAGAATAATGGATTCAGGAGATTACACGGCGGAACTTGGCCTACCTGCACGATCCCGGGTGAATCTGCCATTCATCCGGACTCTATGGAGAAGGTGCAGTTTCGTTACCCGTTGTCTGCCTTTTCATGAGAATGATTATGATTTACAATAACGCTCGCATCAGCCAGCCATTGCCAGCCAGTTCTCTTTCAGAGAAAACAGAAAAAGGGAGACATTGTGCTGTTCAAGATTACTTCTGCTCTCCGCTCTTTGCGGGCCCCTGTACCAATACGCTTCAAGCCGCTGGCTTTTACCATATGCATGGCAGCCTTCGCCGGCCTATTGACCGCCGGATTTATCGATCATGTTCATGCCCAAACTCCGGCACAGGCAAAACCAAAGGAAAAACCACAGGAAAAACAAGAGGCCGCCGAAAACGTGACGACACTCCCTGAGGTGAAAGTCAGTGCGGAACGCCCTGATGCGCTTCCGCAACCCTATGCCGGCGGACACGTTGCGCGCGGTGGACGGCTCGGATTGCTCGGCAATACGGATCTCATGAAGGCGCCTTTCAGCATCAGCAGCTATACGTCCCAGATGGTACGGGACCAGCACGCAATCACGGCGGCCGACGTCTTGTCCAGAGATTCTTCAGTCCGCTCTACGGGCCAGAGGGGCGGTGTCGTCGATTCTTTCTATATTCGTGGCTTTCCGATTGGCGAAGGCAATGTGGGAGAACTCGCCTTCGACGGACAGTACGGAGTAGCGCCCAACTACCGGGTATTTACCGATTACGCCGAGCGCGTCGAGGTGATCAAGGGACCTGCCGCCCTGCTGTACGGCATGTCCCCGAACAGCGGGGTAGGCGGCGTCATCAATATCGTTCCAAAGCGCGCGTCTCCAACCGACCTGACCCGGCTCACGGGCAACTACCTGTCGAACGCGCAAGGAGGCGGCCACCTCGATGTCAGCAGACGGTTTGGTGCGGATCGCCAGTTCGGCATTCGGCTCAACGGCAGCCATCATCAGGGTAATACGATGCTGGACAACCAGTTCCGCCAGGCAGATGTCGGTGCCGTGGCGCTCGACTATCAGGGCGAAAGGTTTCGGGCGACGTTTGACGCCCTTGGGCAGTATGAGCGGTTCAAGGCTCCATCGCGCCCGTTCCTGGTTGCCCCGGGCCTCGACGTGCCCTCCGCACCCGATGGCAGGCGTAACGTAACCCAGCCTTGGGGCCGGTCGACGATCGAGGACGTGTCGCTCCTGGCCAAGGCGGAATACGACATCTCGAACTCGCTGACACTGTTCGGCAGTGTCGGCGGCTCCCAATCGTGGGTGGATCGGCTCTCGGATCAGACGCCTACGATCCAGAATGCCGCCGGCGATACCAATTCAACGCCGATGCACTTCAGGTTCGGCGTCAATCGTTCCAGCGCAGACGGTGGGTTGCGTGCCCGCTTCAATACCGGCCCCATTCGCCACACCATGACACTTCAGGGCAGCGGTTATCGGGATCGTCTGGATCGAGGTTCCACTACTGGTACGGCAGTGTTGTCGAACATGTATTCCCCAATCGATCGCCCCGCTCAAGACTTGGCCAAGCCTGGCCTGTTGAAAGCCTCGGAGACAGAATTCTACGGAGGCGCATTAACCGATGTCCTGTCTATCGCCGACGAACGCGTGCTGCTTACGCTCGGCGTGCGCTTGCAGCAGATCAGCTCGGACAACTTCGGTCCAACGGGTGCCGTCACTTCTTCCTATGACAAGGGCGCCGTCACCCCGCTGGCCGGTCTGGTCGTCAGGCCCTGGAAAAACGTCTCGGTCTACGCCAACCGCATGGAAGGGCTAAGCAAGGGCGACATTGCGCCACAGATCGCGGCCAATGCCGGCCAGATCTTCGCACCCTACAAAACCGAACAAGTCGAAGTCGGCGTCAAGATTGATCATGGCCGCCTGATCACTACACTTAGTCTCTTCGAGATCAAAAGGCCTAGCGGCCAGCTCACGGGTAATATCTTTGCCGTGGATAGTGAGCAGCGCAACCGCGGCCTGGAACTCTCCCTATTCGGCGAACCCCTATCAGGTCTTCGGCTGCTGGGCGGCGCGACGCTGTTCGATGCCGAATTGACGAAGACCAGCAGCGCGGCCACGGTGGGCAACAAGCCGGTCGGTGTGCCGACATTGCAAGCCAATCTGAGCACCGAATGGGATGTGCGGTGGCTGCCCGGATTCACCCTGACCGGACATCTTATCCATACCGGCAAACGATATATCGACCAGGCGAATACGCAAAGCGTGCCTTCCTGGACGACATTTGACTTTGGCGCGCGCTACAGTACCAAGGTGGCTGGAAAATCGACCACCGTCCGGGCCAATCTACTTAATGCATTCGATACCAACCACTGGTCAGGCGTGGCCTCTTTCGGCACTTTATCGCTAGGCCTTCCGCGTACCGTACTAGTATCGGCCACGGTCGACTTTTGAAGTTTTGAATAGGTACATGCATGCACGACAATCACCTATCAGAGAATGAAGCCGAGCACATACGTGGCGCGATTCCCATCGGGCTACCGCCCATTCTCAACCAAAGCATAGCGGACATCGTCTATCATAATTTTTGAAAGAAAGCCTTAAGCGAACTACAGTTTTATCACTTTCTGAGAGGATCTTGCTTGTGCTAAGCATTCTTCTTAGAACTGCGCGGTATCCAGACTCCACCGATGAGTTGCATGCTCTAATTTTTCGTCCTGACCATAAAAATAGTCTCCTGAGCACTGATTTTTCAACGTGCCATGAAAATGACTTTCCGACCAAGATTGTAAAGATTAATCGCTGCGTTGGCCCCAAAACGTATCTCGATGATTGTCTGACTGAGCCCTTGCCACCAATTCATTGCTTTATCTCGTCTAAAAAATCTCACAAAGCCCGCTAGAATCATAACGACTAGCAGGTTTTTGTTTTACCCCATTCATTCCCGTCCATTGCAATCAACTTACTATTTTACGTATATTTCAGCTGCTGATACCAGCATCATATCGTTCCGGTTTAGAGCGTCCCTTTTCGTTATTGCTTGGATAACTGGTTTTGGCCCAGCAGCGCAATACCTCAGCCACGCTCCATGCCTGGGAAATACAACCCCTTGGCATAAACGGCTCTCTTGCATCGCAAATTTCGCTTATCGAGCCTATGCAAGCTTCATTGAGATGAGGAATAAATCCTTCCAGGAATTTTCGTGCGGTTTCCTTGCTATCCGGATTTAGGGCGAGGTAAGCATCGATAAAAGGTCCGATCAGCCATGGCCAAACGGTACCTTGATGGTACGCTGCGTCCCTCGCGCGCAAATCGCCGAAATATTTGGGTTTATAGTCGGGATGATCCGGGGATAAGGATCGCAAGCCTACGGGAGTTAAAAGCATTTGCTGCACAATCTCTATAACTGGCTGCCAGTATTTTTTATCAAGAACGGGATATTTAAGGGAAAAGGAAATGAGCTGATTTGGACGGCAAGCGCTGTCATCACCGTTTTCGCCATCTATGACATCATAAAGATAATTGCCGCCTCCAAACCAGAACCGTTCGTTGAATGATTTGCGCAACTTCTCGGCATGCTCTTTATATTTTCTCGCCGTGCTGGTCTCTCTTTCCGCCTCCAGCCACTCGGCAAGAAGACAAAGAGCATTGTAAAAAAGGCCATTGATTTCAACTGCTTTCCCACGTCGAGGTGTTACCACCCAATCATCAACCTTAGCGTCCATCCAGGTAAGTTGATAACCTTCTTCCCCCTGAATGATGAGGCCATCGCTGGCATCGACGTGGATACCGAACCAGGTACCTTGAATATGATGTTCGATAATGCTAATAAGCGATGGTAGCAAAAACCGCAGGGTTATACGGTCATCCGTATAGGCAAGATAACGGTCCAGCGCATGGAAGTACCACAAGGTCGCGTCGGCTGTATGGTAAACGCCCTCATCCGCCCCTTCAGGTATAAAGTTTGGTATAAGGCCATTGCGGACGTAACGGTTGAAGGTGCGCAAGATTCCCCGCGCATCAGAATAGCGTCCCGTTGTCAAGGTCAGCCCTTCAAGGGCGATCATGGTGTCACGGCCCCAATCCGTAAACCAGTGATAACCGGCAATCACTGCCCGTACCTTATCGTCCATGGCGTGCGCCTGTACTTTGTCTCGCAAGCGTCCTCTTGGTTCGAAAAGAAACTGGTCCGCCGCCAGTACGAGTTCCGCGACTATGCCGCTCTGCACCGAGGATTCGGCGTGCTCGATCAGGCCGGATCTGCGCTGGCGCTCAAAAGCCAGGGCTTCGGAAGGACTCATTGCCTCGATGTTGGCCCAGCTCTCAGTCGATAATATAAGCGTAATTTCCTGGCCTGGCGTTATCGGCATTTGGAAAAACCCGGGCGTCCATGATACATGCCGCGCTTCATAACCGCGCTCGGCATCCTTTCTAAAAAAAGTATCACGGTTCATGCCGCCTTCGGTCACAAAATAAGCCCGCTCATATCGCAATGACATGCGCAGCCGGGGAAGGTTTTCACCGGCCGAGACTTCATACCGGTCATTCTGCATATGTAAGGCAAAAGGCAAGGCTTGCGGATTGTAATCCGATTCCTGTGGAGGCCTGAACGAAACAAAAGGCCTTAACTCAAGCTGCACTGCCTTAGGAGCGGATAAAATCCTATAGTTAACATAAACAGTGTTCTGCCGGTGAAGCATGAAGATAGTCCGTTCGATTTCGACGTCTTCGACCTTGTAATGCCAAATGGGAATTCCATATTCCAGACGAAATTCGTGCAGCTGCCCTTCTCCCGGAACATCGATGGTTCCCGGTTCCGTTTCCTCACCGGTAATTGAAATAATCTTGCCAGACGAAAACCGGAGTTGTTCGGACAGATTCTTGACGATCATAATGCGTCCAAGAGGCTCAGCTTCCGCCGAAACCAGGATTCCATGATAGCGCCAGGTATTGACGTTCCCTATCGTGCCGGACGCATAGCCGCTAAGCCCATTGGTAACCAGCCATTCCCGACTTAAAAGAAGGTCGGTGATACTGGTTTTCTCATCTACATTGGAAAGCTTGAAAACGCATTGAGGGACTTCATTCATTTGGTCTCTTCCGATTTTTTAATGTCAGGTTTGACTTCACTAGAATCGGTAGGTCTCATCCATATGGCTGCATGACCCGGTATATACCAGTTTCGCGTACTGTCCGGACAGGCGGCTCCTGTGCCGCCATATTTAGGATGCTCGCTGGACCAGGCAATCGTCCATAATTTACCTGCCATTGGTCCAAGTAAAGGTTCTGGCGCGGGGCGCAGGCTTAGGTCACGTCCGAAATTAACCAAAAGCAACCGGTCTTCATCTTTGCCAAAATAACGTAGGACAAAACATTCCGGTCCCAGCACCGCGCCGTCTATTCGTTCTGGATGGATAACTAAATGGTCTTCACGGCGTAGAGCGAGCAAATCTTTATAAAGTTGATAAATTTCATGGTATTGATGGCGTTCTTTTAAATCCAGTTTTGAATTTATGAAGGTTTGTGGATCACCAGGATCGGGCAGCCGGGCAAGCATTTCCTCGGTTCTCAGGCTGGGAAACTGCTGCAAAAATTCAGCGCGCCCTTTTGCAACTGTTTGCGCCAGTTCACTATCATGATCCGCAAAATAAAAGAAAGGCTTTGAGGAACCGAATTCCTGCCCTTGGAACAACATCGGTGTTTGCGGCAGCAACAAAAGAAGGGCGGACATTGCGCGGTAATGTGCTGGGCCGGTTACGTTATTAATGCGGTAGCCGCGCCCTGAATTTGCCACCTGATCATGGTTTTCAATGAAGTGAACGAAGCGGAAGCGAGCTATATCAAATGCCGGGGTTCCGCGTCTTTGCTCCTGCCATTCATATCTTTGGCCTTGGTAAAGAAATCCATATTTGGCGGCTGAAATAAATTCCTGCGGGGATCCCTTGTAGTCCGTATAGTAGGCCTCGCTCCTCCCGGTTAATGTAACAACAGCGGTATGGTGGAAATCGTCATTCCACACTGATGTAACGCCATAGCCGCCGGGTTCAAAAAAAATGGAATTCTGCGGCTCATTTTCCGCCACGAAATACAGATTCCGGTTCGGATTACGCGATTTGGCCTGCTCAATCATTTCTTGAATGATATATTTTTCTGATGAATCTTTGATGTTCTGGGTGGCGTCGAAGCGCAGACCGTCAAAGTGAAACTTTTCGATCCAGTACAGGATGTTCTGGATAAAATATTCCCGCACCGGCCCCGAATGTTCACCGTCGAAATTAATACCAGCACCCCAGTCGGTTTTATAACCTTTGGAAAAATAATTTTCGGAGAATAGGTGCAGAAAATTTCCGCTGGGGCCGAGATGGTTGCAAACCACGTCCAGTATTACGGCCAGCCCTGCTTCATGCGCCTTATTGATAAAAGATTTTAAATCGTCTGGCGTCCCATAAAGATGACAAGGCGCGAATAGATTGACGCCATCATATCCCCAGCCGAAGCGCCCGGCAAAATCGGCAATCGGCATCACTTCGATCGTCGTTATGCCAAGATCCTTTAATTCCCATAGTTCTTCAGCTGCGGCAAGCCAGGTACCATCTTCGACAAAAGTTCCAATGTGAAGCTCATAAATGACATGCTCATCTTCAGGTATGCCTGTCCAGTTCTGATCAGTCCATGGGAAAGATTTATGGTCGATTATCTGCGATGGACCAAAAGGCCCTTGCGGCTGGAAATAAGATGCAGGATCGGGATACAAATTGCCGTCATTATCTAATTGGTATCGGTAAAGGCTGCCGGCTTTGGAGGCTGGGACAATACCGGAGAAGAAACCATCTTCGTCTTTTTTCAAGGCATAGGAAGAAGTTTTAATGCCTTTGCCGTTTTCCAACACCAGAGTTACCGCATGTCTCTCCGGCGCCCAGACACGAAAATGAACATTTCCACCAATTAAGTTTGTTCCAATCATTGTAATTGCCTATTAGGGAACATTGAATTCAGTTTGTGAAATTAAAATAACCCCATGATCTTGATTTTTATTGGTTCCCTTAATCCAGGCCGGCTGTGCGCATTGATAAATTTCCAGCCTTGATTTTACGGCTTGAAACTAAGTAGTCGTCCCTGAAATACCTGTTAAACCAATACCGGCAAACCCGCATAGATATTAGCATTTAGGGGTATACAACAGCTGAGGAAATTGCCGGAATTTGGATATTTATCCCTGGTTTCTGGTGCTTTGACGATGCCGAAGAAGCAAGAATTGAGTGCTTTATGAAGACCTGTTCCGCATACGTCGTTGGCGCAGACACAGCACTCACAGCCATGCTACCCAAAGAAGCGTACGTGGATCGGGGTTACCGGGTCACCGCATCTATCAAGATGCATTCAAAGTATGGATCGCCGGCCCCAAACGGAATGTCACTGCCATAGGCAAGAAACTCAAGCGCGCAATGCCGTAGAGCCGGTGATTTGACAAATGAAAACTGATGGGCGGCTGAAGGTCCTCACCTAGATAGGTTTCTCCAGCAGATTCGCAACTCGGGAATGCTTTTGCTCGGCCAGAGTTTATTTGTTCATGACCTAAGCGCCGTAGCTTTTTATATAGAAACAGAGATGCTTCCCTCAAGACCTTGCGCTCGCAATCCCTGATTTCGCCTATCTCTTCGTCAGTCAGGATATAAAGCGGCATAGATGAGCCAGGACCTGTAATACTGCTCGTATAAAGCCTTGGCTGGATAAACCAACTTTCCGTCCTATCTCAAGAAACTCCCCGAAAAGCCCGCGTCCTGCGGATTCTTTCCTTAGATAGTTCCCTCCTTGCCAAGGTTACCGCATCTGAATGCACAAACGTCCCTAACGGGCCGATCGAGGCCGGCAGTAGGATAATCTATGTTTCTCAACCCATCCTCCAGGCCATAGAGAAACTGCTTCCCTAACAGGCACAGCGGCGCCACATGGATAGACGAATATATTGCTTAAATTATAGAGTTGAGATGCCAATCAAGCATTGATCTGCAGGAGTGTATCAGCGGTTAAACGGTTTATTGCGAAGCGGTGACGGATAGTGCAATGGTGCTATAAGCCATAGGACTATTACAAATTTGTTTTTTCTGGGGGATGATGAATCAATCGGTTTTAGAGAGCATTTCAGTGTGCGCCAAAGGAAGCATTGCTCGACATACCGATTAATTTCGAGATGTACATTTAACCCATGGAGGAAACAAATGAACATGCGATTAAAATCACTCATCGTTGCTTTAGCGTTCGGAGGATCGATTACTACTGCATCCGCCGCCGGCGTTATTACCGATATAACGGCTAGCGGGGAAGGCTTGGGATCGTTTAGCGTGCTGGCTAACACCACTGATCCCAATGTCCTGGATCTTACCAAAACCTTTGATAGCGTTAATCCGATTGTCCTGACTTTTACGGTTGAGCATATAGACGGGGGTCCAGGCAACCCTTATACCGTGACTGAGGCGGTCACCAACAACACTGGCCAGCCTTGGATCGACTTTCACTACAGTATTCAAGAACCAGCCCAAGGCCAAGGGGTCGTATTTACCGACTTTAACAATTCGACACTTACCGGCTTCACGCTTGATTCACCTCCGTCGAGTGGTCCGCGCAACCTCAACTTTACCGGAAATCTAGCGGATGGCGATACGGCCAATGCAACCTTTAATCTAAGCCCATTTGATCCAGGTGCGGGGAATACAGCCACTTTTACTCTGACACAGATTCCGACCATTCCCGAACCGGAAACTTATGCCATGCTATTGGCAGGACTCGGTTTGATGGGGGCCGTGGCAAGACGCAGAAATAGCAAAGGAAACGCTTAACTCGATTCGCGTTAATCCGGCAGTCGACAATCCCGTCTTGGCGGCGGGATTGTCGGACGGGGAACGCCCGCGGAGTTTCAGTGATCTTGTTTACGGCCCTGCGCGACTTTTGACGCGGCTTGCATGCGATTGGAAACATCAAGTGTTTTGAAGATATGCTGCAAGTGATTTTTCACGGTAAAGACACTGATATCTAAAATGCTGGCAATCTCGGGATTTGTTTTGCCCATCTTGACCCAATTCATGATTTCTATTTCACGCTTGCTCAAGTCCCAGCACGCCGGTGGGCTTGTTAATGGAGTCGCATTAGATGCGGGATGGGTAAGGGGTGTAACCCGGCACAATGCCGTGTCCAGATAAGGCAGCAGAATTTGCATTGCGCCGAGCGACTCATGCAGCTTTCTTTCCGAGCTGAAGATCACGTAGAGGCAGTCATGGCTTGACCGCTCATCGGTAAGTCCGTGTACCAGCAAAGACCGCATGTTTTGCAATGCCTTGCCGAGAGGACACTGGAGGCCCCCCTCTTCCAGCAGGAAACCGGACTCACCGACCCCTAGCGTATAGGGTGATTTTCCAAGATCCATCCAGCGATTAAACAGTCCCTGCAATAGCGGCGAGAGCGTCTGCGGGTTGGAGAATTCGGTTCTGACTCCGGCTAGTGGTGACACAATGTCGTAACAAATCAGGTTTGCCGTGAAATCGCCCCACGCGGCAATCAGGATCTCGTGCGGCAAAAAGTGCTGTATCTCTCCCTGCAACCACGCCAGCAGTTCGTTATGACGGCGTATCCCTATTCCTTCCGTGATTACGCGATAGTAACGGTGGAGATGTTCGGCAGGTAAGGTGGAGAGCTGATCCATTTTATCAGTCATGCTTAACGTCTGTATTCAGGCAATATCCAACACAGGCTGTAGCAATTTTCATTCCAGAATTACTACTGTCTTATAAACAGCAGCTTAGTCATGACTGGAAAATGGACTTGAAAAATGTGTCAATAATTGCGACAGCGGTGGCGCATGTTTCGCGCCACAGGTTCCGCTTAAAAGTTCTCCAGTCTTTGAGATGGGAATGGCGATACAACTCGCGGCAAGCTATCCTGGTGCTACTAAAAAACCCGTAATGATTTCTCAAGTAGCGGCAAGCGACGAAAATCACCCTTGCTATTCCTGTAGAGCTCCTCATATTTTTCTGTAAACCTGAAACTCTTCTACGTAGAAACCATTCTAATTTATGGTATTCAAACGCTTGTAATACTATAATCAGCAAATTTTCAGATTCTTCACCTGTGCTTACATTGTCGTCCATGCAGTTATTTGCCTTTGGCATTAACCACCAGACCGCGCCACTGGACGTGCGCGAGCAGGTTGCGTTTCCGGAAGATGCAATGGAACACGCATTGCACGATCTCGTGGGCCACCGTCCGGTAAGGGAGGCGGCGATCGTTTCGACCTGCAATCGCACCGAGGTTTATTGCAGTACCGAGAAGCCGGAGGCGGCAATGCACTGGCTGGCGGATTTCCATCACTTGCAGGCGCGTGAGCTGGAACCGTATCTCTACCAGTTGCCTCGCGAAAAAGCGGTGAAGCATGCCTTCCGGGTGGCCAGCGGGCTGGATTCCATGGTATTGGGTGAGCCGCAGATACTCGGGCAATTAAAGAGCGCGGTGAAGTCCGCAGAACACGCCGGCACGCTCGGCATGCTATTGCATAAATTATTCCAGCGTACTTTCTTTGTGGCCAAGGAAGTCCGCAGCTCCACGGAGATCGGGGCGAATTCGGTTTCCATGGCTGCGGCCGCTACGCGGCTGGCTGAACGGATTTTCGGGGACATCGGCGAGCAGCGCGTATTGTTCATCGGAGCGGGCGAGATGATCGAATTATGCGCCAGCCATTTCTCCGCCCGCCATCCGAAGCGTATTACCGTCGCGAATCGCACTAGCGAGCGTGCACAGATTCTGGCGCATCGTTTCAATGCGCAGGCCATCACCTTGAACGAGCTTCCCGAGCAATTGGCATTGCACGATATTGTGGTAACTTGCACGTCGAGCACGTTGCCCATACTTGGCAAAGGCATGGTAGAGCGTGCGATCAAGGCGCGCAAGCATCGCCCGATTTTTATGGTGGATCTGGCTGTGCCGAGAGATGTGGAGCCGGAAGTGGCGGAGCTGGATGATGTATTTCTCTATTCCGTCGACGATCTTGCCGATATTGTCAAAGAAGGGCTCGATTCTCGCCACGGCGCGGTAGCGCAGGCCGAAGCGATCATCGACTCGAACGTGGTGAATTTCATGCACTGGCTTGAGTCGCGCGAACTGGTCCCAACCATACGGGCATTGCGCGACCAGGCCGAACGGTATCGGCGCCATGAGCTGGAGCGAGCCAAGAAACTCCTGGCCAAGGGCGAGGACCCGCAAAAGATCATAGAATCCTTGAGTAATGGCCTGACCAATAAATTTCTCCATATTCCCTCCTACGCCCTCAATCATGCCGCAGCGGATGAACGTGACGATCTGGTCGATCTGATCAACCGGCTGTACCACCTCCACCGCCCAGAATGAACAAAAGTATCGCTGCCAAGCTCACGCAACTTAGCGTGCGCCTGGAGGAATTGAATCATCTATTGAGTAGCGAAACCATCACCGCTAATCTGGATAACTACCGCAAGCTTTCGCGCGAACGTGCAGAGATCGCGCCAGTGGTGGAGCTTTACGGCGCGTATTTGCAAAGCGAGCGCGACATCCATACGGCGCAGGAAATGTGTGCCGACGCCGAGATGCGCGAGTTTGCCGACGCTGAAATACGCGATGGCAAAGAGAAGCTCACGCAAATCGGCGCGGAACTGCAAAAACAGTTGCTGCCCAGGGACCCCAATGACGAGCGCAATATTTTTCTGGAAATCCGCGCTGGAACAGGCGGAGATGAGTCTACGTTATTTGCGGGCGACTTGTTTCGCATGTATGCCCGTTTCGCAGAGCGCCAACACTGGCAGGTGGAAATAATCTCTCAAAGCCCATCCGAAGCTGGTGGTTACAAGGAAATCATCGCCAAGATCATTGGCAACGGCGCCTACTCCAAGCTAAAGTTTGAATCAGGCGGCCACCGGGTGCAGCGCGTGCCTGCAACCGAAACCCAGGGGCGTATTCACACTTCCGCCTGTACCGTTGCAGTGATGCCTGAGGCGGACGAGATCATGGACGTGGTGCTGAATCCGGCAGAGTTAAGGATCGACACTTACCGCGCCTCCGGCGCCGGCGGTCAACATATCAACAAGACCGATTCCGCGGTGCGCATCACCCATCTGCCTACCAATATCGTGGTCGAGTGCCAGGACGGGCGCTCGCAGCACAAAAACAAGGCCCAGGCGATGAGTGTGCTGGCTGCGCGAATTCGCGATAAGCAAACGCAAGAGCAACAGAGCAAGCAGGCTGCTACCCGCAAGTCATTGATCGGCAGCGGCGATCGCTCTGGACGCATTCGCACCTATAATTTTCCTCAGGGCAGAATAACCGATCACCGCATCAACCTGACGCTTTACAAGATAGAGCAGATCATGGATGGAGACCTGAACGAATTGTGTTCCGCCCTGGTATCCGAGCATCAGGCGGAGCAGTTGGCGGCGATGGCGGAGTAAGAAACATGCTTTATTCCAGTGCATGCGTAGCAATGCTTACTCGTGTCTGAGCTGTAGTTTCAGGTTGAAGCACCGATATCCCATAATGCAGCAAATCACGATATTGCAAGCGCTAAGTCAAGCCCGTGGGGACATTGGCGATACCGATGCGCGGTTGTTATTACAGACCGTACTTAATGTGAACCATGCCCATCTTATTGCTCATTCCGATCAGGAACTGGTTCCGGCAGAAGCGCAATACTTGCATCAGTTGATTGCACGGCGCGCACAAGGCGAGCCGGTTGCCTATCTTATGGGGAAACGCGAGTTTTACGGTTTGAGTTTTAAGGTAACACCCGCGGTACTCATTCCTCGCCCGGAAACCGAGCTCCTGGTGGATCTGGCGTTGGAGAGAATGCCACTGGATCATTCCAGCAAAATTCTTGACCTCGGGACCGGTAGCGGCGCCATCGCAATATCCATCGCCAACCATCGTCCACTCGCGAATATCACTGCGGTGGACGCGTCCGCCGATGCTGTGGCTGTGGCCAAAATAAACGCCAGGCAGCTTAATGTAAATAATATCCGCATTATCGAGGGCGACTGGTTCGGCGGACTTGCAGGCAAAAGATTCGATCTCATCGTTTCCAATCCACCCTATATTGCCGGTAGCGATCCTCATCTTGCTCAAGGCGACTTGCGTTTCGAGCCACAGACGGCGTTGACAACGGGCGGCGATAGTCTCGACTGTATTCGCTGCATTATCGCTTCCGCCGCCGCGCATCTCGTTGCAGGCGGCACGTTGTTGCTGGAACATGGCTATGATCAGGCGGAAGCATGTAGGCAATTGCTGGATAAAGCGGGTTTTTGCGAGGTGTTTTCCCGCCCCGATCTGGCAGGCATCATGAGAGCCAGCGGCGGGGTTTGGGAGTTTCCTCGGGAAACTGCTAGAATATAAAGTCGGATGTATATTGAAAGGACGAATCAATCTCTTGAAAGCGGCTTAATTTTTCCACAAGCTGATTTTTTGGGTTGGTCAAATGACGAGGAGCCAGACATGAATACGCAAGAAACCATCAAGCAGCAAGTAACCGCTCATCCCGTGGTACTTTATATGAAAGGCACGCCGCAAGCCCCCCAGTGCGGTTTCTCCGCCCATGCGGTCAAAGTGCTCAATGCGTGTGGGGTAAGTGATATTTTCGCGGTGGATGTCCTCTCCGAACCGGAAATCCGGCAAGGCATCAAGGAGTACTCAAACTGGCCGACTATCCCCCAGCTCTACGTCAACGGCGAGTTTGTGGGCGGTTCTGACATCGTTACGGAAATGTACCAGAGCGGTGAGCTACAAAAGTTGCTTCAGAAGTGAATGGAAGAGGTAAAGAGATAGATTATCTGATGTTTGGTTGATGGAGAACCGATAAGCCGGCCGATAAAGTAATAGCCGGCTTCTTTATTGGAAGAACGAACCGTGCAAGGGGACTAAGGGGTGATAGCAGTCGCGATTGCCCAATAACGAATAAATTTTCCCGCACCCATGAATACCATCGCCGATATCCAGTTGATTCGAAGCCATCCCGCCGCAACACACAGCAAATCGCCGATCAGCGGCACCCATGCCAGCAGTAGTATCGGACTTCCATAATTCCGCACCCACTCCAGGCCGCGCATATTGCCCCCGGCTTTTTTCAGAAGCGTTTTTTCATCGGGCAAAAAGCGCCCGATAACGTACGAACTCATGCCGCCCAGTACATTTCCTACTGAGGCGACTCCCAGGGCGGACCAATAAAGTTGGGGATAAGCTGTCAAAACGCCAAATAGTACTGCTTCCGAGCCGCCGGGGAGTAAGGTGGCGGCAAGAAAACTACTGGTAAAGAGCGCCAGCAGGCTCGCCTGCTCATCCATAAAAGCTTCTAAAAAACAAATGAGAGTCCCAGTGTAGCCGCGAACCTGCCGCAAGTGGAGGCGTTAACGGATTGTTGTTTTTACGAGCGCGGTCATTAATCGTATGACCAGCATTTAATCATCAAAATTTGACTTAACGATATTATTTCGCGATGATATGCTGACCGATTACCCATCTCTGTTCAAGAGGAAAATCATGACAACCACCGATGTATCACTGAAGCAAAAGGTCAACGCCATCATTGACGCGAAGCACCTGCTCAAGCATCCTTTTTATGTTGCCTGGACGGAAGGCAAGCTATCCAAAGACCAGTTACGGCATTATGCCGAACAATACTTTCATAATGTACTGGCCGAGCCGACATATTTAAGTGCGGTGCACTTCAATACGCCGCACCTTCATACGGAGACCAATAGCGGCGACATCAGCGTGCGCCAGGAAGTATTGAAGAATCTGATCAGCGAAGAGCATGGCGAAAAGAACCATCCTGCCTTGTGGAAGACGTTTGCCCTGGCGCTGGGAGCAAGCGACAAAAGCCTGGCCGGCGCGACAGCTTTGCCTGCCACCGCCAGGCTGGTATCGACGTTTCGGGACATCTGCCTGAACCAGCCATTCTATGCGGGTCTTGCGGCAATGCACGCATTTGAATCGCAAGTACCGGCGGTTGCTGCCGTAAAGATTGACGGTCTGGCCAGGTTCTATGGAATGAACGACCCGGACAGTTACGAATTCTTTACCGTGCACCAGGAAGCCGACGTGCATCACTCGCAGGCGGAATGGGCATTGATTGCGCGTTTTGCCGATACTCCGGAGAAGCAGGCTGAAGTACTGGCGGCAACGACGCGGGCATGTGAAGCGCTGTGGGGGTTTCTCGATGGCATCTACGAGAATTATTGCTCAGACCTCGCCCGCGAGGATCAGGCCGCTGTTACTATGCACTAACCGGTGTGTGTGTTCTGATGAGCAAACGATGCGTCGCTTGCTCATCAGATGATCTTTCAAGCTGGTATTTCCCCGTTTCTTTTTCTTCTCTCCTCTTTGCCGGAAGCTTTCATTCCAATGGCACAATTCCATCAAGCGTAGCAAAACAGGTATTTCTTGCAGTCGTCAAAAAATCGCGCAGATAAGGACGAGATGCCGTTTCCTTGAGCGTCGAGGCATACAGGTCGCTCCATAGTCCATTGGAGCCGATGCGGCGGGCAATTACATAGTCGTGATCAACGTAGTTTTTGATCCCCCAGCTAGGGAGCGCTGCAACACCGCGGCGGCTGGCTACCAGTTGCAGAATGGCAACAGTCAGTTCCGCCGTACGTCGCTGTGGATGAATGCCGGCGGGCTTCAGCACGTTAAGAATCAGATCAATACGATCTTCCGGCACCGGATAGGTAATAAGCGTCGTGTCGGCGAAGTCCGCAGCATGCAATATACGTTTTGTGCGCAAGGGATCCTCCGGTGCCAGCACTGCGAGAATCTCAAAACGAAATAACGGATGGTGGATAATATCGCGCTGCCGTTTATGCTCCGATCCGATCACCACGTCCGCGCCTCCTTCCTCTAGAAGTTTGACGGGATCGCTATGGAACCCGGAAACCAGATCCAGTTCCACGTCCGGCCAATGCAACCGGAACTCATCCATGAGTGGCATTAGCCAATCAAAACAAGTGTGGCATTCCAACGCGATGCGCAAACTCCCCGATGCTTGCTGCGAGACTTTAGCCAGATCCCGTTCGGTTGCCTGAATTTCCTGCAGCACTTTTTCGGCAAGTGACACCAAGTGTTTCCCGGCATCGGTGAGTTCGATGGATTGCCCCCTTCGTTGAATGACCGACAAACCATAATGGCTTTGCAAGCTCTTGATCTGGTGTGACAATGCGGACTGGGTAAGATGCACGCGCTTTGCAGCACGCGAGACGCTGCCGGTTTCGTGCAATGCTGCAAGGGTGCGGAGATGGCGCAGTTCAAGCATATTTATGAATTTAATTCATTGGTTTTTTATAAAATTTCATTTGATTCATAGTGTAGTCTGCCACACAATCTTTCCTTTTAGCAACTGAATCAGCAACTGAGAATAGCGGAGGACACATGGCATTGACACACAACCTGGGCTTCCCGCGCATCGGCGCGCGAAGAGAGCTGAAACTGGCGCTTGAGGCGTACTGGCGTGGCGATATCAACGAAGAGCGACTGCAAACTACGGCGGCGGAATTGCGGAAGCAACATTGGATTTTGCAACGCGAAGCAGGCATTGACCTGATCCCGGTTGGCGATTTCGCGCTTTACGATCAAATGCTGAACATGACGGCACTGCTCGGTGCAGGGCCCGCAAGGTTTAACGCAGACAGTGGTGAAGTTGACCTGGATTTGTATTTTGCCATGGCGCGTGGAACTCCAGGTCAGCCGGCGATGGAGATGACCAAATGGTTCGATACCAACTATCACTACATCGTCCCGGAATTCGACGCGCGCACCGAATTCCGTATCGCTTCGTCGCAGCTCTTCCGGGAAGTAGCCGAAGCCAAGGCGCTTGGTATTTCACCCAAGGTTGTACTGATCGGGCCGCTTACCTATTTATATCTCGGTAAAGAGACGGAGCCGGGTTTCAATCGTCTTGACTTGTTAACGCGCCTGTTGCCCGTTTATCGCGAGATTTTGGCCCGGCTCGCATCCCTTGGCGTGGAATGGGTACAAATCGACGAACCATTGCTGGCGCTTGATCTGGATAACGACTGGCTCAGCAGGCTGGATCACGCCTATGCTGCCCTGGATGCAACTGGAACGAAACGGCCGAAATTGCTGCTGGCGACGTATTTTGAAGCGGTGGATAACCATGCCGCACGATTGAAAAAACTGCCGGTGGACGGTTTGCATATTGATTTATGCCGCGCACCGCATCAGCTCGATATTTTTCTCGACAATTATCCGGCTGGCAAAGTGCTGTCATTGGGTGTCATTGATGGGCGCAACGTATGGCGCGCAGACCTGGCGCAGGCGTTCTCCATTCTGTCGCGAGCACAGGCAATCGTGGGTGAAAGATTGTGGATTGCGCCAAGCTGTTCGCTTTTGCATTGTCCGGTGGATCTTGAACTGGAAACCCGGCTGGATGGCGAGATTAAAAACTGGCTCGCATTTTCCGCACAGAAATTGAAGGAAGTATCGACCCTCGGACGCGGCCTGGACCAGGGGGAAAATGCGATACGGGAAAGTCTGGATGCCGCTGCCGAGGCACGACAAGAGCGCCGCGACTCACCACGCATACACAGCCCTGTGATGCAGGAGCGCTTGCAAAGCCTGACGCATAACGATAGCGGGCGTGCCAGTCCATTCCCGGTGCGGCAGTTACTGCAACGGCGGCGGTTTCAACTTCCCCTTTTGCCGACTACGACCATCGGCTCGTTTCCTCAGACGCCGGAGATTCGCCAAGCGCGCGCCGCGTTCAGGAAAGGAGAGCTCGGTAACCTGCAGTATCTGGAAGCGATGCGCAACGAAATCCGGTTTGCGATAAAAAAACAGGAGGAGATCGGGTTGGACGTACTCGTGCATGGAGAACCCGAGCGCAACGACATGGTGGAATATTTCGGCGAGCAATTGTGGGGCTATGCCTTTACCGAGAATGGATGGGTACAAAGCTATGGTTCCCGTTGCGTAAAGCCGCCGATTCTCTATGGCGATATCTATCGTCCCGAACCCATGACTGTCGACTGGATTCAATATGCGCAAAGTCAGACCGAGAAGCCGGTGAAGGGGATGTTGACCGGACCTATAACCATGCTGATGTGGTCATTTGTGCGTGACGATCAAGCGCGTTCCCTCACGGCGTTGCAACTTGCGCTTGCTATCCGCGATGAAGTCGCCGATCTGGAGCGGGCCGGCATTGGTATTATTCAGATAGATGAGCCGGCGTTTCGGGAAGGACTGCCGCTCAAAAAGGCCGACTGGAACGGATATTTCCAGTGGGCGGTGGAAGCCTTCCGGGTAGCCAGCTCCGGGGTAAAAGACGATACGCAGATACATACCCACATGTGTTACTCTGAATTTAACGATATCCTGCCAGCGATCGCCGATATGGGAGCGGATGTCATTACGATTGAAACTTCGCGCTCACGGATGGAGTTGCTGGACGGATTCGGTCATTTCAAATATCCCAATGAAATCGGACCGGGGGTATACGATATTCATTCGCCACGGATTCCGGATACCGCGGAAATGCTCGAATTACTGGAGAAAGCCTGCCTGGTGATCAATCCAAAACAGCTATGGGTTAACCCCGATTGTGGCTTGAAGACGCGGGGCTGGACAGAAACTGTCACGGCGTTGGAGCGCATGGTGGAAGCTGCGCGACTGTTGCGTGCCCGCCTGGATATTTCGCAAGCTGAAACCTGCTGACCGATTACCCATCTCTGTTCAAGAGGAAAATCATGACAACCACCGATGTATCACTGAAGCAAAAGGTCAACGCCATCATTGACGCGAAGCACCTGCTCAAGCATCCTTTTTATGTTGCCTGGACGGAAGGCAAGCTATCCAAAGACCAGTTACGGCATTATGCCGAACAATACTTTCATAATGTACTGGCCGAGCCGACATATTTAAGTGCGGTGCACTTCAATACGCCGCACCTTCATACGGAGACCAATAGCGGCGACATCAGCGTGCGCCAGGAAGTATTGAAGAATCTGATCAGCGAAGAGCATGGCGAAAAGAACCATCCTGCCTTGTGGAAGACGTTTGCCCTGGCGCTGGGAGCAAGCGACAAAAGCCTGGCCGGCGCGACAGCTTTGCCTGCCACCGCCAGGCTGGTATCGACGTTTCGGGACATCTGCCTGAACCAGCCATTCTATGCGGGTCTTGCGGCAATGCACGCATTTGAATCGCAAGTACCGGCGGTTGCTGCCGTAAAGATTGACGGTCTGGCCAGGTTCTATGGAATGAACGACCCGGACAGTTACGAATTCTTTACCGTGCACCAGGAAGCCGACGTGCATCACTCGCAGGCGGAATGGGCATTGATTGCGCGTTTTGCCGATACTCCGGAGAAGCAGGCTGAAGTACTGGCGGCAACGACGCGGGCATGTGAAGCGCTGTGGGGGTTTCTCGATGGCATCTACGAGAATTATTGCTCAGACCTCGCCCGCGAGGATCAGGCCGCTGTTACGGTTCACTGAGTATTCGCTTGGCATGAATTTGACCATTGCTATGGAGACGTTACTATCTCGCATGAGCTGTTTAGCCCGTTGTCTGCAATGCGTTTAACAACTCTGTTTCCAAGTGGAGCAGCGTTCTCGTTTGCTTGAGTATTTCTCCCGTGACCAGAAATGTATCCTCGGCACGTTCGCCCAGGGTGCTTATCCTGGCACTGTGAACGTTTACGCCGAAACGCACCAGTACCTGCGCAATGCGGGACAGCAATCCTGGCTGATCGCCGGCAACAATTGACAGAACATGATATGTACCTTTTTCATCGGGTTCGATATCGACTTCCGGGGTAATCGGAAAATGCTTGAGATGACGGCTGACCCGCCCCTGTAGCGGTGGTTTTAGGGGCACTTGCTGTTCCAGTTGCTGTGTCAGTTCATGCTCTACAAGATTGATCGCGTCGCGGTGATGCTCGACAACGTTGAAAGGGTTCAGCACCAGGAAGCTATCGAGCGCGTAGCCGTCGCCGGTAGTATGAATTTTGGCTTCGACGATGTTGTAATCCATGCCGTCGAAGAAACCGCAAATACGCGCGAACAGATCCTTTTGATCGGGAGCGTAGACCAGTACCTGAATGCCTGTTCCAGCCGGTGCGATGCGCGCTTTTACCACTGGCGTCGGTGACTTTACCCGGTGGCTCAAATGACGCGTATGCCAGGCGATTTCCTGTGGCTCATGCAGCAGCAGATAAGCGGGATCGAGCGACGACCAGAGCTGTTCATGGGCATCGGGGGGAATACCAGCGCGTTGCAGCAATTCCAGCGCCTTGTTTCTGTGATTTTCCAGCATATCGTCCGCATGAATTGGCGCGCCGCATAGATACCCCCGCGTTGTCCAGAACAAATCTTCCAGCAGCTTGCCCTTCCATGCATTCCATACTTTTGGACTGGTGCCTCGAATATCAGCGACGGTGAGCAGGTAAAGCGCAATAAGCCGACGCTCGTTTCCGATACGCGAGGAAAATTCTCTAATTACGTCCGCATCGGATATATCTTTCTTTTGTGCCGTGATCGACATTACCAAATGATTCTCCACCAGCCACGCAACCAGTTCCCTATCTGCCGGTAACATTGCATGTTGCCGGCAGAAGTGCGTCGCGTCTGCTTTACCAAGCCTCGAATGGTCCCCTTTGCGTCCTTTGGCAATATCGTGGAAAAGGCCTGCGAGATAGAGCACTTCAGGGCGTTCGAAGTCACCCATGAGCCGACTGCATAATGGATACTCGTGAGCATATTCCGGCGCCATGAAGCGGCGCAGATTTCTCACTACCATCAGGATATGTTCATCCACTGTATAAACATGGAACAGGTCATGTTGCATCTGGCCGACGATGCGCCCGAAAGCCGGGATATAGCGCCCCAGGATGCCGTAGCGGTTCATCAAGCGCAGTTCGCGGGTAAGCCCGCGTGGCTGACGCAGGATTTTCATGAACAATGCATGATTGCGCGGATTGTGCCGGAACTTCGCGTTGATTTGCGGCGTGGCCCGCCACATCGCTCTCAGAGTCCCTGCACTACGGGCCTTTAATTCAGGGTGCTGCTGTAGCAGCAGCGTACTTTCCAGAATCGCGCTAGGGTTCCGCCTGAAAATGTTTTCGTCGCTTGCTTCCAGCAATTCCCCGCGCTTCTGAAATCGCTCGTTGATAGCAACCGGAGCCGCCATCTTGCCAGGAAAAATTTCCGCACGGAGTGTGAGTAACAAGATGGTGTTAATCTGTGTCACCGCCTTGGCGGCGCGGTAGTAGCGCTGCATCAGCATTTCACCGGCAAGACGCGGTGGTTTGCCGGAGATATTGAACTCTTCGGCGAGGGAAGTCTGATAATCGAATAGCAGCCGATCTTCACGTCTTCCTGCGAGATAGTGCAGCCCGATGCGCAGGTCTTGCAGGATGGTTTGATGACGCTGTGCGAGGCGGGCTTCCTGCCGAGTGATGAATCCACCCTTGGCGAGCCCTGACCAGGATTTTCCCAGGCCGGCAGCGCGGCTCACCCACAGGATATTCTGCAAATCTCGAAGACCACCGGGGCTTTCCTTCAAGTTGGGCTCAAGATTGTAGGTGGCATCATGATATCGGCCGTGACGCTGTTGTTGCTCCAGTTGCTTGGCAATGAAAAATGCACGAGGCTCTAGCGCAGCCCGCATGGCATGGGAGAATTCGCAGAACAATTGACGGTGTCCCGCAAGTTGACGCGCTTCCAGCAGACTGGTTTGCACCGTAATATCCTTCTCCGCCTCTTCCGCACATTCGGCGAGTGTACGGACGCTGTGCCCAACCTCCAGCCCAATATCCCACAGCGATCCTACCCAGTGTTCCAGACGGGTTTTGACAGGATCGTCTACTGCATCGGCACCGCTTTTGCCACCAGGAAGGAGTACCAGCAGATCAATATCGGAATAAGGAAAAAGCTGTCCGCGCCCGTAGCCCCCTACCGCCAGTAACGCGATGGAATTCGGCATTGCCATTTCCCGCCACACTTGGCGCAGGATGGCATCCACGAGCTCACAATGGTCACGCAGCAAGGCTGCGCCATTTTTATTCCTGCAATAGCGTTGATGTAACAACTCGCGCCCTTGAAGCAGGGCCGTCTTGCCCGTTTCGGGGCTAAACCTGAATCCGGCGGTTGATCGCCCATCTCTCCGGTTAACGCCATGGCTCGTAGAAACCCTTTGCATTACTTGGCTTTTCCTTTCTGATAAGCTCGATAGAGGGCGCGTTCAGATTAAAGAGCACTTCGCGGCAGTCCTGTATCGTAGCGCTTCATGGCGATCAGGAACGAAAGGCGGGCTTGGGGGGTGCACCGGCTGACAGGGTCAGCACTTCGTATCCGTTATCGGTGACCAGCACCGTGTGCTCCCATTGCGCCGATAAGCTGTGATCCTTGGTAACGATGGTCCACCCATCGGCCATTTGGCGTATGGCAGCCTTCCCCGCATTGATCATCGGCTCGACCGTGAAAATCATCCCGGTTTTGAGTTGGAGCCCGGTGCCGGCACGGCCATAGTGGAGTACCTGTGGTTCCTCGTGAAATTTTGCGCCAATGCCGTGGCCGCAAAATTCCCGCACTACGCTGCACCCATGACTTTCGGCGAATTGCTGGATGGCTTGGCCGATATCCCCTAATCGTTTGCCTGGTTTGATTTCCTCAATACCGCGCCACATGGATTCGTATGTAATTTCACACAGGCGCCTTGCCTGGATTCCCGGCTCCCCAACGTAGTACATGCGGCTGGTATCGCCGTGATACGCATTTTTAATGACAGTTACATCAATGTTGACAATATCGCCGGACTTCAGTTTTTTCTCACCCGGCACGCCATGGCACACCTGGTGGTTAACGGAAGTGCAGATGGATTTTGGATAAGGCGGATATCCGGGTGGCGCGTAATTGAGCGGAGCTGGAACGGTATCCTGCACATTGACCATATAATCGTGGCACAGTGCATCCAGCTCATTCGTGGTGATGCCAGGCTTGACGAAGGGAGTAATGTAATCCAGCACCTCCGATGCCAGTTTACCCGCTATCCGCATTTTCTCTATTTCCTGGGAGGATTTCACCGATACGGTCATAATCCTGAATCCGGCAGTTGGCCCTGTAGTGAACTCACGATATAGGGGAAGGTCAAGTGGTACAGAAAGTCTTTATTGATCATGGTACCGAGCTGAAAAATGAATGAAGAATGAGCGGTCAACTGCCGGATTTGGAGAAAGCTTATGATAAACTGGATAAACATATGATGGAGTTTGCCGTATCGCATTGCAAGACCGGCATGGAAGACGGTGTGTATTGCCGCGTTTGGCCATGAACAAGTAGCTCGGAGCACCTTTCATTTCGATTCTTCAAATTCGGCTGCATGCTCGCAGGTCGTCGTATTCAGCTCACTGCCGGGGAATTCCCGTTTCAGCTCCATCATTTTTCTTGTGACATCCTCTGACGGCGCGGGTACGACAAATTTCACCTGTTCCACGTTACGTGCGCCGATAATCGCTGACCTTACGCCTTTACTTCTCAGTGACGTCAGCAAATTCCGCGCCTCGTCTATCTCCTGAAAAAACCCCATTGAAATGGCATTATCCCATTTGCCGCCGTCTTGAACTTGGGAATGATCGGTTATCCCTAATCTTTTAAGCTCCCCGATTTTCTGTTCCGCGCGGGATTTACTTCCGAGCGGCGGGATATGCACCCAATAAACCGGAACTTTACCCATTGCTTGCCGGGTTACCTGGTTGCCCAGTTGCTGTGCGGCGATCACGGCCTCGACACGCTCCATATCCGCATCAAGAAAAGTCCCCCATTCCAGACACGTCGCCGGCGCAGGCAACGGCTTAACTTTTTCTGACCGAAGTTCCAATTGCGGCGGTGTGCCGGCACCTGGTCCCGGCCTCGACAGCATATAAGCCGCAAACGCGGCGTTGGTAAGCAGCAACAGAAAAAATAATGTTCTCATTTGTTGGTGGTTTATTGTTGTTAACCAGCCCTCTCCTTGTTAAAATGCAATATTCATAGTACGAATATCATTTTTCCGGGGTTCAAGGAATGCAAGGCATGAAGCTAGTTTCGAACGTGGTAGCATTTGCCGCACTGGTTCTATCTCACCAAATTTTTGCCGATACGGCCACCGAGACCGGGAAAGCGCCGGGTGACGCAGCCAAGGGTCAGGAAATTGCAACTCAGGTTTGCGCGGCTTGTCACAACGCCGACGGCAACAGCTCCATTCCCGCGAATCCAAGCCTGGCCGGACAGCATGCCGAGTATATCATCAAGCAACTGAAGAATTTCAAGTCGCAAGACGGCAAGCCCGCGGAACGCGAGAGCCCGATTATGGCCGCAATGGTCGCGCCGCTTTCGCCGGATGATATGAAGAATCTCGCCGCGTATTATGCCCAGCAGACTCCCAAACCTGGAGTAGCCAAGGACAAACTGCTGGCGGAACAGGGTGAAAAGATATATCGCGGCGGCAACCTCGAAACCAGCGTCCCCGCGTGTTCTGGTTGTCATTCCCCCAATGGCGCCGGCATTCCAACCAGCTATCCGCGCCTTGCAGGGCAACATTCGGAATACGTGGCAGCACAACTGCGAGCGTTCCGGACTGAACAGCGCACCAAAGATGCCAACAACGAGATGCATATAATCGCTACACGCATGAGCGAGAGGGAAATGCAGGCGGTATCGGAGTTTATTTCCGGTTTGCGTTAAACGCTAGTCTGAAGCCGAGTTAAACAGCCCCAAACGGCCGGCTGGTAGCCAGGCTGGTTTTTACTTCCATGTGTCAAATACTTTTTCAGCCGCAGCCAACGTCTTGCTGATTTCGGCGTCGCCGTGTGCCGCGGAAACAAACCCGGCTTCGAATGCTGACGGAGCGAAGTAAACGCCCTCCTCAAGCATGGCGTGAAAAAAGCGGTTAAAGGCTTCCTTGTCGCAACTCATCACCTCAGTATAGCTTGCGGGTAGATTCTCCCGAAAATAGAGGCCGAACATGCCGCCCACCGCCTGTGCGCAAAAAATGACACCGTGTTTTTTGGCGGCCAGGGTGAGACCTTCAGTAAGTTGCCCCGTTGTGGCGGCGAGTTTTTCATAAAACCCCGGCATCTGCACCAGCCTCAGTGTGGCCAGTCCGGCAGCCACCGCGACAGGATTGCCGGAAAGCGTACCCGCTTGGTACACGGGCCCCAGGGGGGCCAGGCACTGCATAATGTCACGCCTGCCGCCAAAAGCCGCCATTGGCATGCCGCCGCCGATCACCTTGCCGAGAGTGGTAAGGTCGGGTTTTATGCCGTAGAGCCCTTGGGCACATCCCTGTCCCACCCGAAAGCCTGTCATCACCTCATCAAAGATCAGTACGCTGCCATATTGCGTGCACAATTCGCGCAGGGCCGGCAGGAAACCGGTTTGCGGTGTTACCAGGTTCATGTTGCCCGCCACCGGTTCGACGATGACCGCGGCAATTTCTTCGCCAAACTGGCCGAATGCCTGTTTCACACCGGAGAGATCGTTGTAATCCAGCACCACGGTGCTTGCAGTGGTTCCTTCAGGGACTCCGGCGGAACTGGGATGGCCGAAAGTCAGTGCCCCGGAACCCGCCTTCACCAGCAAGGCATCGTCGTGCCCATGATAACAACCCTCGAATTTAATAATGCGGTTTCTACCGGTGTAGCCTCGCGCCAGACGAATGGCGCTCATGGTCGCTTCAGTCCCCGAGCTCACCAGCCTCACCTGCTCAATTGAAGGCACCAGCCGGCACAACAGCTCCGCTATTTCGAGCTCCGCCTCAGTAGGTGCGCCAAAAGTCAATCCATTTTGCGCCGCTGCCTGCACTGCCTTGATTACGTCTGGATGAGCGTGGCCAAGAATTAAAGGCCCCCATGAACCAACGTAATCAATGTAGGTTTTATCGTCTGCGTCCCACACATAGGGTCCTTTTCCGCGCCGGAAAAATATGGGGGTACCTCCGACTGACTTGAAGGCGCGTACCGGCGAATTAACGCCGCCGGGAATATATTGTTGGGACAGTTCAAATAACTGCTGATTACGTGAGGTCATTTGATAGCTCATAATTATGAGGAATGGAATATTTGGCTGGTTTGAATAGCCGGGAAAATTTCTCAGCCGCGGACCGGACATCCCTTGCACTATACAAAGCGTTGCTTGCTGCCACCGCGTCTGCGCCCAGATGGATCAGCTCCACCGCATTGTTGGGAGTGACGCCGCCGATAGCGACAACAGCAGTATGCAGTTTTCGCTTTGCGTCGCGCAGCAAATTGAGGGGTGCTCCTGCTGCGCCGGGTTTGGTGACCGAAGCAAAAAACGCGCCGAATGCAACATAATCCGCGCCTTGCCGCTCGGCGTCCACCGCAAGCTCCAGTCGATCGTAACAGGAAGCCCCGATAATCTTTCCAGCTCCCAGCCTGCGCCGCGCTTCGGTGACAGGAGCATCTTCCTGCCCCAAATGCACGCCGTCAGCACCGATCTCAACGGCAAGGTCAAGATGATCGTTGACAATGAGGGGCACGTTGAATTTCCGGCAAAGAGGGGCGATTAAACGTGCCTGCTCCAGGCGCAGAGCACTATTCGCTATTTTGTTGCGATACTGAACCAGCCGCGCTCCTCCCATCAGCGCCTGCCGGGTCATCGTAGCCAGATTGGAACTATCATCCATATCCGGTGTGATGGCGTATAAGCCGTTAATTCGCAGTGGCGTCATTCGCCTTATCTCCATCCGCGGCGGGTTCCTCGCGGGCCCAGAACAACCGGTCCGGCAGGTATTGCCCCATTCCCGGACGAAAACCGGATTTCAGCGACTGCCAGGTATACTCCTGGGCTTCATATACCCCCTCGGCGAGGGACAAGCCGTTGGCAAGAGTCGCGGCGATAGCCGACGCGAGCGTGCATCCCGACCCATGGTAAGAGCCTGCCAACCGCTGCCACGAATCCGTGCGTATGAGGCCATCGGTTCCATACAGGTTATTAATGACCTGTGAAGTATTCTCATGGGTTCCGGTGATGAGTACGTACTGGCAGCCCATATGCAGAAGCCGGACTGCGCACTGGCTCAACGGCGGCGTTCCATCGTCATCTTCATCATCCTGCGCGAGGCGCCGGGCTTCCATGCTGTTGGGAGTGACGATGGTGGCCTGAGGAAGTAGCAGTTCGCGCATCGCTGCCACCATATCTTCGCTGGCGAGTTCGTCACCGCGGCCTGAGGCAAGCACCGGGTCCAGCACGAGGGGGATATTAGGATAATCGGAAATTACCTCGGCGATGGCTGTGATAATTTCAACGCTGCCCAGCATCCCGATCTTGAAAACATGTACCGGCATGTCCTCCAGGACCGCGCGAGCCTGGTCCGCCACCCATTCCGGGTCCAAGGCCATGACGTCATCCACGCCGGCGGTGTCCTGCACAGTAATGGCTGTAATCACTGGCAGGGGATGGCAACCCATGCTGGCAAGCGTGAGAATATCAGCCTGAATGCCGGCGCCACCGCTTGAGTCGCTGGCAGCGAAAGAAAGTACTATAGGGGGTGGCTGAGACATGGACGAATACCGTAAAATGGCATTTTAACCCAAATTACTCCTATCATGCCCACTACCGAAAGTCGCGTTTACCGTTGTTACATGTGCCTCATTTGCGGCTTCATATACGACGAAGCTGAAGGATCGCCGGAAGAAGGCATCCCTGCCGGCACAAGGTGGGAAGACGTGCCGATGAACTGGACTTGCCCGGAATGTGCCGCGCGCAAGGAAGATTTTGAGATGGTAGAAATTTAAATGCGTATTCTACATACCATGCTGCGAGTCGGCGACCTGGAAAAATCCATTGCTTTTTACACCGATGTGCTCGGGATGAAGCTGCTGCGTCGAAGGGATTACCCGGAGGGTAAATTCACCCTGGCTTTTGTCGGTTACCAGGAGGAAACAGATGGCGCGGTCCTGGAATTAACCCATAACTGGGATGTAAAAAAATACGATTTGGGCACTGGCTATGGGCATATTGCCATAGAAGTGGAAAATGCCTACCAGACGTGCGCGGATGTAAAAGAGCGCGGCGGCAAAGTGACACGTGAAGCGGGGCCAATGAAACATGGCGCCACTGTGATTGCATTCGTGGAAGACCCTGACGGTTACAAGATCGAGTTCATACAGAAAAAAACGGTATAGCCGTGAAAGGGGGGCTGAAACCGGTCCTTATCCTTGGAAAAAATCCAGCTTCCTCTGCGGCTAGCTCTCCAATTTGCCGGGCCGCACCAGCCGCACTTCCCGTTGCGGAAAAGGAATGTCGATGCCGTTTTTCTGAAATTGAGACCAGAATTCAAGATTCAGGGCGGAACGTAGCCGCAGTGCTCCGCCTTCCGGATCCTCTACCCAGACAATCAATTCCAGCTTGATTCCATCGTCGGCAAACTCCCTCAGGATCACCACCGGTTCCGGATCAACCAATATTTGTTGCTGTTTTTTCGCAACCTCCAGCATGATGTTCATCGCGATTTCAATAGGACTGGCGTAACTGATCTGAATTGGCAAAACCAGACGTATCCGGTGATCGGAATAGGTCTGACTGACCACTGTCGAGGTAATAAAGGTATCGTTGGGAATCAGGGCTTCGGTGCCGTCGTCACTCTTGAGGACGACGTATCGCGTGGTGAGCGAAGTGACCTCGCCTTTGCGGTTATCCACCGTCACGACATCGCCGATGTGCAGAGAGCGATCCAGGAGAATGATAAAGCCGCTTATGTAGTTGCTGGCAATCTTCTGTAGACCCAATCCCAGCCCGACGCCAAGTGCGCCCCCGAATACGGACAGGACGGTGATGTCCACGCCAACCATTGGCAAGGCGACCAGCACGCCTAAAAAAATCAGAAGCGTGCGGATAAGTTTCGAGAGTATTACCCGCTGGTTGATATCCATCGCCTTGGCGTCCATGATACGAGCTTCAAGCGAGCTGGCGAGCCACAGTGCTACCAGCATACTGAGCGTGAATGCGAGGATCCCTTGCACGATCAGCAATACTGAGAGGCGTTGCTTGCCGACATGGAAGGAAATATCATCGAGAAGCGTTAGAATCTCCGGCAACAGACCTGTTATGTGGAGTACCAGCCCGATCCAAACTGTCCACCCGATGAATCGCTCCCATGGGTGCAGCCACTCCTGGCTGGAAAAAACCCTGCGCAGCATATAGACGGTCACGCGAATCAGCGCGAGCGCAAACAACAACGGGACAACGATGTTGAGAAGATGCGTCGAATACCAGTGATCCAGGGCCCACCTGGCTGGGATCACCAGGGCAAGCGCAAAGAAGGGGAAGATAAGCCGGCTCATGCTGTTCACGCTGATATTTAGCGGCCCGCTGCCGCCTACCTGCGATGCGATACGTTGCCTGAATTGCCATTGCAGCAGCCATGCTAGCCCAAGACTTGCAAACAGCACGGCAAGCTGCCACAGGACACTCACTTCCTGCGCATCTGTGATCAGATTACGGAGGAGGCTCTGGAATTCGTTATTGGATTGCATGAGGTTTGCTGGAACTGAGCATGCGCTGGAATAAATTCTCGCAGGGCCGGACAAGCTTGCCACACCGTGTCGTGGCAAAGCCGCAAGTTGCGTCTATCGGTAAGGCTGTGAGTGTTCGTAGTGGTGGCGCCAGTTTTTCAGGTAAAGATCGGTGAGCGCCAGATTGCCGCGTATCAACAGCACATTCTCCGCATTCTTGTACTGCGCGGCGTGGGTAAAGTTGAAACTACCCGTAATCAGCGTTGCTCCGGGGCTATCGGCGTCAATCACAATGACTTTGTTGTGGGCACCGGTGTGATCGGAATCAATAAAAACCGGCACGCCGCCGGCTACCAGTTTCGCGATCACGCTAGTGGGAATTCGATGGGTCTGTTCCTTATCCGCAACCACTTTTACGTCCACTCCACGCTGTTTGGCTGCGATCAATGCTTCAGCAATTTTGCGGTGGGTAAAGCTGAATGCTTGCACCAGCACCTGCCGGCGTGCATCATGAATAGCATCCGCGATAAGCTTGCCGGCATCATTTCCTGGAGTGAAGGCAACCTGCACTGTGCCGGTAGCGGGAAGAATAAGGGCCGCGCTGCCCTCATGATGATGAGGTGGCTCAAAGGCTGCTGCAGACGCGGCAAAAAGGACGGCCAGACAGCCGGCAATGAAAGTGCCGCGATCGAGCAGTATCATGCTGCTTCCTTCTTTGCCAGTTCCACTGCGGCGGCAAAAAAACCGTCCGTGCCATGCGAACCGGGGGATAATTGCAGGTATACGCCGGTGTCGAGCGAAATTTTTTGCTGCGTCAAAAGCTCGGCACAATTCAGCACGTTGAACCGGGAGTGGCTAGCGAGAAAACGTTCGACAATTTCCTGGTTCTCCTCCGGCAAAAAGCTGCAGGTGGCATAGATCAATCTGCCGCCGGGTTTTAGGAGGTTTGCCGCAGACGACAGAATCGCCGCTTGCTTGCGCTTGAGTTCTTCGATGCTCCGGGGGGATTGCCGCCATTTCAAATCCGGGTTACGTCGCAGTGTTCCCAGGCCGCTGCATGGAGCATCCACCAGCGCCCGGTCGATCTTCCCCGTCAGGCGTTTTACCTTGATGTCATTTTCATTGGCGATACGCTGCGGATACAGGTTGGATAAACCGGAGCGCTTGAGGCGCGGCTTGAGATTATTCAGGCGTTTCTCGGAAATATCGAAAGCATAGATGCGCCCTTGCGAGCGCATCAGCGCACCTAGCATCAGCGTTTTGCCCCCAGCCCCCGCACAGAAATCAACCACCATGTCGCTGCGCCTTGGGGCGAGCAAATAGCCCAGCAGTTGGCTGCCCTCGTCCTGTACTTCCACTTTGCCGGTGAGGAACAGTTCGTGGCGGTTGATCGCGGGCTTGCCGGTGAGACGGATGCCGATAGGCGAGTACGGCGTAGTATTGCATTCAATTCCGTCTTTGCTGAGTAACGCAAGTACCTCGTCGCGATTTGCAAGCAGCGTATTCACGCGCAAATCAAGCGAAGCAGGCTGTTGCAGCGAACGTCCGAGAGCGAGGATATCGGCATCCGGCATGAAGCTTCCCAGCTTTTCCACCAGCCACTCGGGGAGTTCAGCCTGGATAGCAAGTGGCTCAGAGTTCGGTGTTGCCGCCTTGATTCCCGAAAGCCATTTCGCCTCGGCCTCGCTGACGAGCGGTACCAGCTCGCGCAAATTCATACCCTGAAATTTCGCCAGGTAGGCGAGTAGCAGGGGACGGGGCATAGTGCCGGCAACACACTCAAGAAAAAACCGGTGACGCAGAATGCCAAATATGCTTTCTGCAATAAACGCCCGGTCGTTTGCCCCGAGCATTGGATTTTCGCGAAAAAAATGCCGCAGTATCGAGTCAGCGGGGTGTTCCAGCGGAAGCACGGCACGCAGCGCGGCGGTTGCCATGTCTAGGTGAGCAGGGGTGAGACGCATCTATTGTAGGCACTATGGAAGTAGGGCAAGGAGGTGTGGCGGCACACTGCACATCCCAAGCCGCGGGAGGACGATCACTCTTGCTATTCTTGGTTTAGATTATTGCAGGCGTCCCTGTTTTAAGCTGTTTGCTGGTTCTCCGTAGCTTATTTTCGTTACCATCTGATCTGTCACAATACCCATTTTCTCGGTCGCAACGATGCGTACCGGGAGCATATGGTGATCCACGGCCAGCCAGATTTTTCTGTCGCGCTCCCCATCCGTTTCCGTCTGCTTTGTCAGGACGACAGTTTCGAGCTTGCCCATCGGGGTATCCAGTGTTTCCTTGCCAACGGTGTAGCGAACGGGCTCGAGCTGTTTTCCATCTGTTACATGCAGATTTAAGACTTGGTCAGAGATAGGGGATAATATGAAGCTATATAACAGGCTCAGCTTATCCTGAGCGTTGGCAGGTAAGGTTTTTTGCTCTTCCCCGCGTTTGTGCTGAAGGATCAGTAACTTCTTGCCCCAATCAAAAATGGCTACTTTGGGTAATTTCTTGCCGTGCTGATCGGAAAAGCGGGTAGGACGTAGTGTTCCCTCCGCAGTAATGATTCCCTCGCTATCACGCACCACCGGGTGCGGTTGGGTCAGCGCTAGCATGCCTTTGGCGCGCGCTTCGCTGCTAATGGCGTAGCTGCGCGCACCGCTTTCCCGCCTGATTTCCAGCGTATCGTTCACCTCACCTTCCAACGCGCCGGATGTGATCGAATAGCTGATATCGACGCGAGCAGGAATATCGGCGGTGAAGGCGGGAACGCTCAGCCCCCAAAATAAAGCAACGAATAAAAATTTCATTTGTATAGTCCCGGTGAATATAAAACTGCATCATTGGCTATGGCATCACTCACTTCAACACGGTTATCGAAGAGTTTCAGCCTGCCTTCCATGAACCATCGCACGGCTTCGGGGTAAATGCGGTGTTCCTGTTGCAACACCCGGCCGGCAAGGGTTTCCTCGGTATCGCCTGGCAAGACCTGGATCGCGGATTGAATAATAATCGGGCCATGGTCCACCCGCGCATTAACAAAATGCACCGTGCAACCATGTATTTTCACACCTTCCCGCAGTGCCCGGCTATGCGTGTCGAGCCCCGGAAAAGCGGGCAATAGCGAAGGATGAACATTCATTAGCTTTCCACGATAACGGTTAACAAAGCCATCCCCCAGAATGCGCATAAAACCAGCCAGTGCTACCAAGTCCGGCTCGTAAGCGTCGATTGTTTCCGCCAAGGCGGCATCAAATGCCTCGCGGCCCGAGTAAGCGCGTTGATCCACGACTTTCGTTGCAAACCCCTGCGCTGCTGCGATTTCCAGTCCCGCCGCATCTGGCCTGTTACTGATCACCGCCGCTATCCTGACCGGAAGTTTTGCCTCAATCAGCGCTTGCATGTTGCTCCCGCGCCCGGAGATGAGGATAACCAGAGATTTCATCATGTCAGCAGAGCGGACATCCATCACCCTGCCAATTACTCAATGATCGTTTGCGCTTCATTCGCGTGGCGTGGTCGTATTATGCCAATGCGCCACGCAGTTTCACCTGTGGATTTCAATAATTTTATCGCGGGTTCAGCGTGTTCCGGTGCTGTGATCAATGCCATGCCGATGCCGCAATTGAATACGCGATGCATTTCGCTATCGCTTACATTGCCTTGTTGCTGCAGCCAGCCAAAAAGCGGAGGCATATCCCACTTCCCTTTCTGCAGTACCGCGGCAACACCTTCCGGCAAGACGCGGGGGATATTTTCCACCAGTCCCCCGCCGGTAATGTGAGCCATTCCTTTGACCGGCACATGCTTCATCAGTTCGAGCACCGGTTTTACGTAAACACGGGTCGGCGCCATGATTACGTCCATCAACGTTTCACCGTTGAAATCGGCTGACAAGTCCGTATTATTCTTTTCGATGATCTTGCGGATTAGCGAGTAACCGTTGGAATGGGCGCCACTGGAAGCAAGTCCAATTACCGTATCGCCTTCCCGGATGGTTAAACCGGTGATAAGCTGGTCTTTCTCCACCACGCCCACGGCAAAACCCGCGAGGTCGTATTCGCCCTCCGGGTACATGCCAGGCATTTCAGCCGTTTCGCCGCCAATCAAGGCACATCCCGCCTGTTCACAACCTGCTGCGATACCCTTGACGACGCGCGTGGCGATACCCACATCCAGCTTGCCGCAGGCGAAATAGTCAAGGAAGAACAACGGTTCCGCCCCTTGCACCAGAATATCGTTGACGCTCATCGCCACCAGATCTATGCCCACGGTGTCGTGTTTGGCCAGCTGGAATGCGAGTTTCAACTTGGTACCCACGCCATCGGTACCTGATACCAGCACCGGGTTGCGGTAGTTCCGGGAGATTTCGAACAGTGCTCCAAAGCCGCCTATGCCTGCGAGCACTTCCGGACGCATGGTACACTTCGCATAGGGTTTGATGTTTTCCACCAAACGGTCGCCGGCATCAATGTCCACGCCTGCATCGCGGTAGGAGAGTTGAGTAGCGCTCGGATTCTCGGGTTTGGATGACGTCAAGTTGAGTTCTCGCTCTGTTGCAGATAGCATGCCAACTTTCAAGAATCGCGATTTTACCGTAAATGGCTCACGAACACTCCTTTGATCTGCGCCATTCGCCAGAGCGCCTGCGGCGCGTCTGGCTGCATCAAATGCGTACGCCATACACGGGCAGCAGTCGCTCGCAATGAAGCAGCTCGTGCTGGATATTGTCCCGTCGCCGCCGCCTGCACTGACCAATTTCGTGCCGGGACGCAACGCTGAACTGTTGCAAACCTTGGATAACATTCTTGCGGGAGCGGAACGAGAGCATTTTGTTTACCTGTGGGGCAGGACAGGATGCGGCAGAAGTCACTTGCTGCAAGGGGTGGCGGGGTTATGCATGCGCAACAAAATGCGCGCCGCGTATATCGCGTGTGACGCGAATACCGATTTTGTTGCGAACGGCGAAGCCGATTGCGTAGCGGTGGATGATGTTGACCGTCTCAACGCTGAGGCGCAAATTGGCTTGTTTAACCTCTATAACCGTATTCGCGACGAAGGCCACGCGCTCCTCCTGGTAAGCGGTCCCGCCGCACCGGCGCAATTGAAGTTGAAAGTACGTGAAGACCTGGTCACCCGCCTGGGATGGGGGCTGGTATACCAGGTGCATGAATTGACCGACGAGGAAAAAATAAAAGCCATGAAAAGCCACGCCGCCAATCGCGGCCTCGATCTGCCGCAGGAGGTATGCGGCTATCTGCTTCGGCATGGGCGCCGCGACCTGCCGTCCCTGATGGCGACACTCGACGCACTCGACAGCTACTCGCTGGCAAACCAGCGTAAGGTCACGGTCCCGTTAGTGCGCGAATTGCTGCAGATAACGTCATGAAGCTGGCCCTGTTCGACCTCGATAATACCCTTCTGGCCGGTGATAGCGATTTCGAGTGGGCGCAATTCCTCATCGAGCAGCGCGTGCTCGACCGGGAGGTGTATGAGGCACGCAATGTGGAGTTCTATGAGCAATACAAAGCCGGCACGCTCGACATACACGAGTTTCTGGATTTTCAATTGAAGCCGCTGTCACGCCATCCCCGCAGCCAGCTTGATGCATGGCACAGTGAATTCATGGAAAAGAGAATTCTGCCGCGGATAGCGCCAGGCGCGCGGGAATTAATCAACCGACATTTGCTGGGAGATGATCTGTGCATCATCATCACTGCCACGAATCGCTTTGTTACCGCACCGATCGCGCGTGCATTGGGCATCAGCAACCTGATCGCCACCGAGCCGGAACATAAGGATGGTGAATTTACCGGCCAGGTTTTGGGGGTGCCCTGTTTCAGAGAAGGCAAGATAACCCGGCTGGAAAACTGGATGGATGAGCACAACCTGACTTGGCTGTCGTTTCTGGAAAGCTGGTTTTATAGCGATTCGCTGAATGATCTGCCGCTGCTCAAAAAAGTCACCCACCCCGTCGCGGTAGATCCCGATGCGACACTCAAGGGTTATGCGGAAAAAAATGCCTGGCCCATCATCAGCCTGCGGTAACGCTGGGGGAAGGTTCTGTTATGGGTTGATGAGGTTGGCAACAGCTGCCCAGGCGACCAGTATGTTTTCCTCTAGTAATTTGCGGCCAGAGATGTTGATTGTTCGCGTTCCGGCGTGATTTCCGCCAAGCATCCCTCGCTGTTGCTGATTGTGTTTTTGACGTTCGCATTTGGCAGCCTGTTTGCCGGATTGCTGTTCGGCAGCGTGGATATTCCTTTTTCCGGCGTTGCCCACGCGTTGTTGTCGCCAGCCGATAGCATCCCTCATCAGATTGTCTGGCAGCTTCGCATCCCGCGCGTATTGGCTGCATTTGCCTGCGGTGGTCTGTTGGCCCTGGCGGGGGCGCTATTGCAGATTTTATTGCGCAATCCGCTGGCCGATCCCTATATCCTGGGGGTCTCCGGCGGGGCGGCGGTTGGTGCGCTCGTTGCAATGCTGCTGGGGTGGGGCCTCTTATTGACCAATCTGACATCGCTGGCGGGCGCATTGGCAGCGATCGCCATCGTATTCGGGTTGAGTTTTCGCGCAGGCGACTGGAATCTCTACCGGCTGCTCCTGACAGGCGTAGTGTTGTCAGCCGGCTGTACCGCACTGACCACCTTAATCCTGACCCTGGCACCGGCCAGCGATGTAAAAGGCATGCTGTTCTGGTTGATGGGCGACGTTTCCCGCGCCGAAGAGTTGTGGCCTGCGTGGACAACGCTGATTGTTGTCGCGGCATTGAGCATGCTTTTTTCCGGTAGCCTCAATGTTCTAAGCCTGGGTCAAATGAAGGCAAGAACGCTTGGCGTGGCAGTCCTGCCATTGCAGGTCGGGATTTACTTTGGCGCGTCGCTGGCAACAGTCGCGGCGCTAATGCTGGCGGGCGCCATCGGTTTCGTCGGGCTGATTGTTCCCCACGCAGTTCGCCTGCTGGGAGTCAGCGACGTTCGTTGGCTGCTGCCCTTGTCGGTGCTGTTGGGCGGCGGCTTTCTTACATTGGCGGATACCCTGGCGCGTACCTTGTGGGCGCCCCAGCAATTGCCTGTCGGGGTACTGACCGCCTTGCTGGGTGTGCCGATGCTGTTGCTGCTGCTATCGAAAAAACGCTGATCGCAATATCCGGTGTGGTTAGCGGGAGAGATTGCCCTCAGGAGATAATAGGTTCAGCCACGCTTGTTTATGCGGCATAATTCACCCTTTTCGGTTTTGCCGCAATGAACGCTGCCGAATTATCCGCCTGGTTTCCCGCGCCGTCTTCCTTGTCGCCGCGCGCTCGCGGCTGGTTGCAGAACCGTGGCTCTCTGACTCAGCTCATTCAGCGGCGCTGCTGCGGCGATTTCCGCGTTAATCCGGTGTTCCAGTCACTGTCAAAGGCATGCCAGGATGAACTTGCCGTGATGAACTTGCGCCGAGACGAACTTGCGATGGTACGGGAAGTGTATTTGTATTGCGGCAATACGCCAGTGGTATTTGCGCATTCCGTGGTGGCAGCGAAGGATCTCCGGGGTGCATGGCGCGGCTTGGGCGGCCTGGGCAGCAGGTCGCTGGGCACCGTATTGTTTACGAATCCCGTGATCAAGCGTACCCCGCTTCGATTCAAGAAGCTGAATTCAGCGCACCCGCTTTTCCGCCGCGCCTGTCAGAATTTGCCGGAAAAACCACCTGGCTTGTGGGCACGTCGTTCCCTGTTCAGCTTGCGGGGGCAATCGATACTGGTCACCGAAATATTCCTGCCTTCCATCCTGGAGTTGACATCGTGACGCTGACACACTTGGGGCAGCGCCTCGGCCATTACGAAAAGCTGATGCGTCTTGACAAGCCAATCGGCATCCTGCTGCTGCTGTGGCCGACACTATGGGGCCTATGGCTTGCGGCGGAGGGTGTGCCCAGCGTGAATATTCTGCTGATATTCGTGCTGGGCACGGTGCTGATGCGTTCCGCAGGCTGCGTCGTCAATGACTATGCCGATCGCAATATCGATCCACACGTCGAGCGCACCAAAAATCGCCCGTTGGCCACCGGCAAGCTGAGTTCCAGGGAAGCGCTGTTGCTGGCAGCCGGATTGAGCCTCTGTGCGTTCCTGCTGATACTGCCGCTTAACCGCCTGACGCTGGAGCTGTCGGTGCTTGCACTATTCCTTGCGGCGAGCTATCCGTTCACCAAGCGCTTCTTCGCCATGCCGCAGGCCTATCTCGGCATTGCTTTCAGCTTTGGTATTCCAATGGCCTTTGCCGCGCAGACCGGTGAGGTGCCGTTCATTGCGTGGATACTGATGGCGGCGAATCTGCTGTGGGTCATTGCATACGATACCGAGTATGCGATGGTGGACAAGGTTGACGACCTCAAGATCGGCATCAAGACTTCCGCCATTACTTTCGGCCGTTTCGATGTCATGGGCGTGATGCTATGCCATGTCTTTTTTCTGGGCACTATGATAATGGTGGGGCTAATCCAGAAACTGGGCATTATGTATTATGCGGGCCTGGCGGTTGCGCTGGGGCTGATGGTTTATCAATACCGCCTCATTCACGATCGTGACCGAGGACGCTGCTTCAAGGCTTTTTTGCATAATAATTGGGTAGGCGCAGCGGTGTTTGCCGGAATTGCATTGGATTATCTGATAGGCAATTTCCAATGAAATATAGAGACCTGCGCGATTTTATTGCCCAGTTGGAAAATCAGGGCGAGCTGAAACGCATCACGGCCGAGATCGATCCTCATCTGGAAATGACCGAAATCTGCGATCGGGTGCTGAAAGCTGGCGGTCCGGCTGTTCTGTTTGAAAAACCGAAGGGCCATACCATCCCCGTACTGGGGAATTTGTTCGGTACCCCGCGACGCGTGGCGATGGGCATGGGGCAGGAGTCGGTCGAGGCACTACGGGAAGTAGGAAAACTTCTCGCTTATCTGAAAGAACCCGATCCCCCCAAAGGGCTGAGAGATGCCTGGGAAAAATTGCCGGTGCTGAAGCAGGTGCTCAACATGGCGCCCAAGGTACTTTCGAGTGCGCCGTGCCAGGAGGTTGTATGGGAAGGAAACGACGTGGACCTCGGCAGGCTCCCGATCCAGACCTGCTGGCCGGAGGATGCAGGGCCATTGATCACCTGGGGATTGACCGTCACTCGCGGTCCGCACAAAACGCGACAGAATCTGGGCATTTACCGGCAACAGGTGATCGGACCCAATAAACTGATCATGCGCTGGCTGGCCCACCGCGGCGGAGCGCTCGATTTTCGCGATTTCTGCCTGGCTAATCCGGGGCAGCCTTACCCCCTGGCGGTTGCGTTGGGGGCGGACCCGGCGACGATACTCGGCGCGGTGACGCCGGTGCCGGACAGCTTGAGCGAATACCAGTTCGCCGGATTGCTGCGCGGCGCAAAAACCGAAATCGTCAAATGCCTGAGCCATGATTTGCAGGTTCCGGGCAGTGCCGAAATCGTCCTGGAAGGCTATATTCATCCCGGCGAAACCGCGCTTGAAGGCCCTTTCGGCGATCACACCGGCTATTACAACGAGCAGGAGACTTTCCCGGTATTTACGGTGGAGCGCATCACCATGCGGCGCAACCCGATCTATCATTCCACCTACACTGGCAAGCCGCCCGACGAACCGGCAATCCTTGGCGTGGCGCTGAATGAAGTATTCGTCCCCTTGCTGCAAAAGCAGTTTTCCGAAATTATCGATTTTTACCTTCCGCCGGAAGGCTGTTCCTATCGCATGGCAGTGGTAAGCATGAAAAAGCAGTACGCGGGCCATGCCAAGCGCGTCATGTTCGGCGTATGGAGCTTCCTGCGTCAATTCATGTATACCAAGTTCATCATCGTGACCGACGACGACGTAAACATCCGCGACTGGAAGGAAGTCATCTGGGCCATTACCACGCGCGTCGATCCCGCACGTGACACTCTCATCGTGGAAAATACGCCAATCGACTATCTCGATTTCGCAAGCCCGGTCTCCGGCTTGGGCGGGAAAATGGGGCTGGATGCTACCAATAAGTGGCCGGGAGAGACTAATCGGGAATGGGGTACGCCGATTGTGATGGATGCGGCGGTGAAAGCGCGGGTGGACGAGATTTGGAAGGGTCTAGGACTGTGAAGTGAATTCTTTATTCGAGTAACGACGACGGGTGACCGGCATAAAGAATAGATTAACCAATTTCTTCAGAATTTATTGTATGTCTAATTTAATACCACTCGACAAGGTCATTCTATGGCTCATAAGGTAAACCTCGATGCACTTATACCGCGCGATGACTTTGAAATGGGGGAACCAACTGTTACCGCCGGTATACAGAAACATACAATTTCCATAAACGATCTAAAGAAGGGGGAGTTTTTTTATTCTTATTTAAGAAAACCTGATTTTCAAAGAGAGACTAGTGAATGGGATGCTCAAAAACTAAGCAATTTAATACTCAGTTTTCTGAATAACGATTTAATCCCTGCAATTATTTTATGGAAGAATGGTGCAAGTTTAACGTTTGTTATCGATGGCTCACATAGACTTAGCGCATTGGCGGCTTGGATCAATGACGATTATGGTGATGGCAAGATTTCAAAGGATTTTTTCGATGCGCGTATACCTGATGAGCAGCAAGAAATCGCAAATAAGACACGCAAGTTAGTAAATAGTAAAATAGGCTTATTTTCCGACTATCAATTGGCAAATACTAATCCCGAAAAAGTAAAAGCAGAAATAGTATCGCGGGCAAAGCAGTTGGGGGCGTTATCTGTACAGCTTCAATGGGTTAACGGGGATGCGAGAAAGGCTGAGGAATCATTCTTTACGATTAATCAACAAGCATCGCCGATTAATCAAACGGAGCTTCGAATTTTACGAGCAAGAAAAACTCCTCAGGGAATTGCGGCGCGCGCGATATTTAGAGCAGGACAAGGGCATAAATACTGGTCGGCCTTTCCTGAGGACGCTCGGCTAAAGGTTTTAGAGGCCTCAAAAGAAATACACGAACTTTTATTTGTGCCAAAACTTAAGACGCCAATAAAAACTTTAGACATTCCGATCGGAGGAAAAGTTAATTCTGCCAATGCATTGGCACTTGTTTTAGATTTTATATATATTGTAAACGGTATAAAAATTGAAAAAGAATCGGTTAGTGACGAAATTCGGGACGATATTGATGATAGTAAAAGAACGCTAATGCTATTGAAGCAATGTATCGAAATTGCGAAACGCATCAATAGTGTCCATCCGGGTTCTCTGGGATTACACCCTGCGATTTATTTTTACTCCAGAGATGGAGGTCATAAGGTGGCTACGTTTTACGCAATTTCATCTCTGATGCTTGAAATTGGAAAGAAAAATTTGTGGAACACGTTTATCGAGATCCGAAGTAAACTCGAATCCTTTCTTTTATCAAATGATGAGCTAATACAACAGATTGTTAGAAAGCATCGCGGTGCGTTTGCCAGTCATGAATATATAAAAGATTTTTTATTGATGATAATAAATGAGCTAAAAACAAAAGGAATAGATAAAGCTCTAGAATCCGTAATTGCAACTCAAACCTTTTCCTATTTGAAATTGGGTACTGGTAGCCCGCAACATGAGGCTTCGCAACAAGAGTTCACGCGAGCAGTTAAGTCTAAAACCTTTCTTGCTCAGGCCCTAGCTGGTGCAGTGAAATGTTCAATTTGTGATGGTTATCTTCATACGAATTCAACCACTGTTGATCATATCGCTAGAAAAAGAGATGGTGGGAGAGGAGGTGCGGAAAATGCACAACTTGCTCATCCTTATTGCAACAGCACATATAAAAATTAAATTGGGTGGGCGGGGTTAGATAAGAAGTTTAGATTAAGACGATGATAGCGTGTGTACGGGGCCGAGCAGAAAGAGGATGCTCGCATCCTCTGTGAATATTGTAGGAGCATAATTCCAAACCCGCTATCAGTTTTCTACTTAATGAAAATCCCGGCTCTCAACCCTGAGATTGCCCAGCAAATGACTATGGTCCACCAGGCGCTTGGCAATCACATGTTTGACTTCACTTTCGCATTGCCATACGCCATAAACCGTTAAAAGCTTTGAGTTCACTAGCTCGCGGCGCTGTTTCAGGACAAGCTGGTTCCACATCACAACGTTTATTATCCCGGTCTCATCTTCCAGCGTCACGAACACGACGCCACTTGCAGTTCCAGGGCGCTGCCGGCAGGTCACAATGCCGGTTGTCCGTACCAATCGTCCGCTTGGATAGTTATCCAGCTCTATTGCCGAATGCAAATTCATCCTGGCCAGTTTTGGCCGCAGCAGGGCAAGGGGATGCCGCCGCAGGGTGAGTTCCATGCTGGCGTAATCGGCGCTAATTTCCTCTGCTTCGGACGCAGAGGCAATATCCGGCAATGTCTCCCTTACCGGAGCGTCTCGCATCAAGTCCGATTGCTTAATATGGGACGCGGCCGCCCATAAGGCTTCCCGCCGGTGGCCTGATAAGGTGCGCAATGCATCGGCGCTAGCGAGAGCGCGTATTTCAGAAGTGTTGATTGATGCGCGCTTTGCCAGATCGGCTGGACTTTCAAAAGCAGCCATTTCCCTCGCCTTAACGATACGCTTGGCGGCTTTCAGGCCGATTCCTTTCACCCTGTTCAGGCCCAGCCGGACAGAGGGTTGAAAAGTCCCATTCATCTGTTCTTCAAGCGTGCAATCATGCTCGCTGACAGTCACGTCCACCGGGCTGACCTGAACACCATGGCGCTTCGCGTCTTGAATCAGCTGTGAAGCGCCATAAAAACCCATCGGCAAGCTGTTGAGCATCGCGCACAGGAATGCGGCGGGCTCGTGGCATTTAAGCCAGGATGATACGTAAACCAGCAGCGCAAAGCTGGCAGCATGAGACTCTGGAAATCCATATTCGCCAAAACCCTCGATCTGCCGGAAGATGCGCTCGGCAAATTCATGCTTGTAACCACGGCTGACCATGCCGTCGATTAAACGCATGTGGAAGGAGCCGAAGCCACCCTTTCTTTTCCAGGCGGCCATGGAGCGCCGCAACTGATCCGCTTCACCTGGGCTGAAGCCAGCGGCAAGTATTGCCAATTGCATCACTTGTTCCTGGAAGATCGGTACGCCGAGCGTGCGCTCCAAGGCGGTTCTGACTTCCTCGCCTGAGTAGTCCACGGGCTCCAGCCCTTGTCTGCGGCGCAGATAAGGATGCACCATGTCGCCCTGAATCGGCCCCGGGCGTACGATGGCAACTTCTACTACCAGATCGTAGAAGGTCCGGGGCCTTAAGCGTGGCAGCATTGACATCTGCGCGCGGGATTCGATCTGGAAGACACCGATGGTGTCGGCTTTGCAGATCATGTCGTAAGTTGCTGTATCTTCTCTCGGAATATCCTGCATCCGCAATGGCACTCCACGCCGGGCGGAAACCAGATCGAGCGTGCGGCGGATCGCCGATAGCATGCCCAGCGCGAGCACATCGATTTTCATCAGCCCAATGGCTGCCAGATCATCCTTGTCCCACTGGATGATGCGGCGGTCCGGCATGGCGGCGTTTTCGATGGGTACGATGCGGGACAGCTTCTCGCGCGAGATGACGAAGCCGCCGACATGCTGGGACAAATGACGCGGAAACCCATATAAGACTGGAATCAATTGAATCAGCTTGTGAATAACAGGGCTGTCGGGATCGAAGCCGTTCTCGGTCAGGCGACTGCGGATATCGGAGGCTTTATCCCACCAGGCCAAGGAACCGGATAGGCGTTTCGTGCGCTCAATATCGAGCCCCAACGCCTTGCCGATATCCTGAATTGCCGAACGAGTACGATAGGTGATGACCGTCGCGGCGATGGCGGCGCGGTCCTGGCCGTATTTCCGGTAGATATACTGGATAACTTCTTCCCGGCGCTGGTGCTCGAAATCGACATCGATATCGGGTGGCTCGTTCCGTTCCCTGGAGATAAAACGCTCGAACAACAAATTGCTGTGCTCCGGGTCGATCTCAGTAATGCCGAGGCAATAGCAGACCGCGGAATTGGCTGCCGAGCCACGCCCCTGGCAAAGAATATCCTTCGATCGGGCAAACCTTACAATGTCGAACACCGTTAAAAAATAGGGCTCATACGCAAGCTCGGCAATCAGTTGTAACTCACGCTCGATCTGATCCCTGACCTTGACCGAGATCTCGTTGGGAAAGCGCCATGCCATCCCCTCCTCGACCATCCGCCGCAGGTAATCCCCATACGTTTCATTGGTTCTGGCATCCGTCCCTGTCAATTCTTCAGGATATTCATAGCGCAGCTCATCAAGCGAAAAAGTACAACGCGTTGCAACTGAAACCGTTTCCTGCAAGAGTTTCGGTGGATAAATTTGCGCCAACTGCAACCTGGTACGTAGATGCTGCTCCGCATTGGGCTGCAATGCATGGCCGCATTCGCAAAGCGCCTTGCCGATGCGAATGGCGGTCATCGTATCTTGCAGGGGTTTACGGGTACGTTCATGCATATTCACGTCGCCCGCGGCCACAAGCGGCATTCCGGTGATATCCGCAGCCTGGCGTATTCGCGCAAGCAACAAATCCTCGCTGGCATGCAGCAATAGCTCGACCGCAGTCCAGCAGCGTCCCGGAAACAGCGATAGTGCCCAGCGCATGTCATCTGCCAAACAACTGCCTGCCTGAGTAGAGGAAGGGATCAACAAGACCAGGCAATCCGGCAGCAGGGATAAATGCGGGGCATCGGTACAGGCCTCGAAATCCGCGCGGCATATACGATAAGTCCCTTTCTCCGCGCGTTGCCTTGCCAGCGTGATGAGTTCGCATAAATTCCCGTAGCCATTTCGATTCATGGCCAGGCAGACCAGGCGTAATCCATCCTCCAGGACGAACTGGCTGCCGATCAAAAGATGCAGGCCCGTTTTTTTGGCTTCGGAATGCGCCCGCACGACACCTGCCATGGAACATTCGTCCGTGATAGCCAATGCGGTGTAGCCCAAGTTTGCCGCGCATTCAACCAGTTCTTCCGGCATGGAAGCTCCCTTCAGGAAACTGAAGCTGGAGCAGCAATGAAGCTCGGCGTAGGGAGGAGGTGAAGGCAAGGCCATGATCTATCCAAAAAGCCCCTGCAAGTACCAGCCCGCATTTTTTGCCGCCGGATTCTGCTCGCGGTAAATCCATAACAATTGGCCAAGCGCATTCTCCGCAATAAAATAATCGCGTGCGATTGGCGCATCGTCCCACCAGCCCGCTTCGATTCGCTCCGGTCCCGCAATCAATTTCAATGGTGAACCATAGACTGGTTGATGGCGTTGCACCCTCAGTTCCAGCGGTGTTTCCCTTAACCAGGCAGGACGGGTCAAAGGATGAGTTGATTCCAGTGGAATCGCTTTCCGGCATGAAAGATTATTCATTCCCGGAGGCTGACAGCTCTGGCTGTATTCGGGACGATGGTCAGGAATAACATTCAAACGCGTGATGGCTTGTGGTCCCAGGCGGGAAGAAAGTTTCTCAATAAACCGGTTTAATGAAGTTGTTTCTGATTGCGAGGTGGGGAATAGCTCTAAATTGGAATCTGGTCCTGCTGTTACTTTGTCCGCCGTCAGTTCCAGTTCACAGACCGGGGCTACTATTTCCGTACGCCCCAGCCATTCACGCAGCAAAATCATCAAATGCCGCGGGTCGTCGCTTTGCTCGGAAAGCCGTATCTTTATTGGCGTGGATTTGTGCGGCTGCCTGGGAGAGTATTCGTGATGCAAAACGAATGAGAACTCCAGGACTGCCGCATAACGCAAAGCCAGCCAGCCGCACATTTGCTCGATCATTCGCTGCACGGCAACTGACAGCAATTCGACATTTTCAACTTGCGCCATTAATGCCGTCTTTTGCTGAAAATATTCCGGCATCTCGAGCCACCGTTGCGGGTCTGGGGAGTTGCCGTAGGCATGATCCAGTTCAATCAGCAAATCCGGGCCAAACCGGCGTGCCACCCCGCTGCGAGGTAGTCGCTGTAGATCAGCCAATGTTTTGCAGCCTATGCCGCGAATGGCTTCAAGATGCGGCTGGGCTGATTCCAGCAAACCGGCGGGCAAGGAATCGAGCAATAACCGGAGTCTGGCGCCGGCGCCATTGACGACGGTGCGCAACGGCGCGGATCGCGCAAGCAGCCATGCCCCCGTGGCGGTGGGAGCAATCCCTACACAGAGCTGCAAGCCCTGCGCAGCCACTGCCTGATTAAGTAATCGACATAATTTTTTCAGGCCGCCAAACAACTTCAGGCTTCCTGAAACCTCGGCGATCAGTCCGCTGCCTTGCATAACGATATAGGGCGTGAAGCGTAGCGCGGCATACGCAGCTTCCTGCAATGCTTTCGTTTCTTCATTCGGATCATGTTCCACCAATATCAAGTCGGGGAAAAGGGACAAGGCGCTGGCTAGCGGTTGGCGAGCCATTACTCCCCGCCGCTGTGCCGGTTGATTGGCTTGCTGGATATAAATCTGATTGCCTTGACGAACAGTTACCGCCATTGCGGGAATCAATGTGGCGGGAAACCGGCGTTCAATCCAGTCAAGTGATAACGTCGGGCAATGAAGAGCGATCCACAACATTGGCTAAGGCGGGTGCGGGGGTAATGGGGTTAAAGAAGGGCTCTATTTGAGGCAGGGGAATGTAAAGGGGTAAGTCAATCGAGGCGCCCCTGCGCTTCAGTAAACGCACAGAAAGCGTATGCCGCTTCGCTGGAGCGAGCAATATTCTTAGCGGAGCTGCGGAGGGTTCAGATTGCGCGCTCGCCGGCCGGAACAAAAAAATCAGGCTGGCGGCAGTCCGCGCGATGATTTGCAGTTTGCGCAGCGCTTGCGGGCTTGCTGCGGGCAACCAGCAGATGATGATGCCAAAAGCGGCACTCTTGATGCCTTGTTCAATCACCCATAATCGCTCTGCGGATTTGGAAACCTTGGCCACCAGAATGCGCCGGCTATCAATATCTAAATTCTCCCATGCATGCATGTAAGGAAGATGAGGCGGATCAACCAGCAGGATATTCCTGCCATCCTGGGTGATATGCTTGAGTGGTTGGCTCAGTAATCTTATTTCCCCCAGTCCTTCCGCTGGCAACAACAATTCCGTCAGGCTGTGCGTAGACCATCCCCCTCCAGGCAACGCTTTATCCAGTTCATCGAAGCCACTGGAAACAATTTGATCAGGCGAAGACCCTAATGCGTCGCCTCGCCATATTCTGTCTCTGAATTGCGTTTCGATTTGTAGAAGCGATAGCGAGGCCAGGGATGAGGAAGCAAGCGTTGGCATGGCGAAAGACTTTTCATCAGTCAACGATTGAAATTGAGGCGATGCCCGGAAGTACGCGTTTTTCGGATGAGGCCAACATACAGCCCGTAGATTTCCAGTCCCTGCTCGGGCCGGATGGGCGGATAGTCACTGCTGCGGCCATGGTTGCGCGCTTCGAGGTAATAACCTCTTTTATCTCTGGCCAGGACTTTGAGAGTGAATTCATTATCCACAATTGCCAATACAACTTGACCGATTGAAGGTGAGTTACTGCGTTCGATAATCACCATATCGCCCTCAAGTATTCCCGCATCGATCATTGAATCGCCTTTAACGGGAAATAAAATGGTTTGAGAGGGATTCTCGATAAGATAATCATCGATGCGCAGCAATTCGGGTTGGACGTCGGCGGCCTGCTGAGGCATTCCCGCCCGAACCATATGCCCAACTGTTCGCTCAAAAAAGCGGGGGCCGGGACGCAATCGGCTACCCGGTGCATTCTCAAGAAAGTCCTCTTCCTTTAAACGCTGAACAATCTGGTGTGTCCAGGAACGCGCCTTCCCGTTCCATAGCACAGACAATTCAGTGATTGAGGGGATGACTTTTTCCTTGGCGTAGTAATCCTGGAGTTTGCCCAGATAAGAAGAAATGTCGAGTTGTTGCATGGCGAATAGGATTGAGAACAATTGTTCTTATTGTAGAGGACAATTGTTCTCAATTCAAGCGAAACCAGTTAGCGCGATCTTAAAAAACAGGTTTCATTTGGCGTAAACCAGCGGATTATTTATCTATCCTGCTAAGGGAAATGCGCCGCTGCGTTACTTATATTCCCTGATTTTCTTGCTCGCCCGATGCTGAGAAGGGATAATAGCGAGTTCTCCGCTGTTGCCCGCACTGGACACACGCCAACTCCAGCATAAGGTTATGGCGGGAAAAGCGGGTTTAATCGGCCTTCGAAATCATTCCATATATGCTGTTGATGATCGACAATTACGATTCCTTCACCTATAACCTGGTGCAATATTTTGGCGAACTGGGTGAGGAAGTGGTCGTGTTTCGCAATGACGAAATTACTCCGGATGAAATTGCGCAGCTAAAGCCCCGACGAATCGTCATTTCACCCGGCCCTTGCACGCCCAGCAAAGCGGGTATATCGATACCGTTGATTGAGCGCTACAATAGCCGCATTCCTATATTGGGCGTATGCCTGGGCCACCAGAGCATAGGGCAGGCTTTCGGCGGCAAGATCGTTCACGCCAAACAAGTCATGCACGGCAAGACTTCGCCCATCTTTCATCAAGGCGCGGGCATGTTTCGAGGCTTGCCAAATCCATTCACGGCAATTCGTTATCATTCGCTTGTCATTGAGCGTGAGAGCCTTCCGGATTGTCTGGAAATCACCGCCTGGACGGAGGATGGCGAAATCATGGGTGTGCGCCATAAAACCCTCGCGGTCGAAGGTGTGCAGTTTCATCCGGAGTCCATTCTGACCGAGCACGGACACAAGTTGCTGGAAAGCTTCCTGAATCAGTGAAGCCTGCCTGATGCGCGGACATACCCAAAAAGGAAATTATCATTAAGCCGCAGGAAGCGTTGGCCCGTATCATCGAGCATCGCGAGATCTTTCACGACGAAATGCTCTCGCTCATGCGCCAGATCATGAGCGGAGAGATGCCCCCGGCGCTCATCGCCGCTATTGTCACCGGACTTCGGGTAAAAAAGGAAACTATCGGCGAAATCGCCGCCGCCGCACAAGTGATGCGTGAATTTGCCACTCGCGTGGAGGTGGCGGATCATCGGCATCTTGTGGATACATGCGGGACTGGAGGGGATGCCGCGCATACTTTCAATATTTCCACTACCGCCGCTTTTGTTGCCGCGGCTGCAGGGGCGCGAGTCGCCAAGCATGGAGGCCGCTCCGTATCCAGCAAATCGGGAAGCGCCGATGTGCTTGAAGCCCTCGGCGTCAACCTTAACCAGACGCCCCCGCAAGTTGCGGAAAACATAAGGCAAATCGGCCTCGGTTTCATGTTCGCGCCCAATTTTCATAGCGCCATGAAACATGCCGCTCCAGTGCGGCGCGATCTCGGCGTACGTACCCTGTTCAATATCCTGGGACCGCTGACCAATCCCGCTGGAGCGAAGAATCAGGTACTGGGCGTATTTCACCCAGATCTTGTCGGCATCCTCGCCCGCGTGCTGCAGCGCCTGGGCAGCCATCATGTAATGGTGGTCCATGGCAGGAATGGGCAGGGAGGGCTGGACGAAATCACCATTGCGGGTGAAACCTGGATTGGCGAGCTCAGGCACGGCGAGGTGTCGGAATACGCCGTTAAACCGGAGGATTTCGGTATGAAGACGGCTGCGATCGAAACGATACAAGTGCAAGACAGCATGCAATCCAGGGAGATGCTGCTGTCGGTGCTGGATAATCAGCCGAGCCCCGCGCTGGATGTCGTGCTGCTTAACGCAGGGGCGGCGATCTATGTTGCAGGAGTGGCGGAATCACTGGAGCAGGGTCTGGAAAAGGCCCGTGTGGCGATAGAAAGCGGTGCAGCCAGGGTAAAGTTGCGTGAACTGGCCGAATTCTCAAATCGGGATAGCATTCCCCTGGTTTAACCGATGTCCAATATTCTGCAAGAGATTCTGAGCGTCAAGGTACAGGAAATTGCCGCGGCAAAGGCAGCCAAGCCCTCGTCCGCAATGCGTCAAGAAGCGGAAGCGGCAGCGCCGCCCCGTGATTTCACGGGAGCAATCCGCGATAAAATCGGTGCCGGCCTGCCCGCAGTCATTGCGGAAATCAAGAAAGCCAGTCCCAGCAGGGGCGTGTTGCGCGAGCGTTTCGATTCCGCGGCGATCGCGGCCAGTTATGCGCTGCATGGGGCGGCCTGCCTGTCGGTATTGACTGACGCACAATTTTTTGGCGGCAGCGCGGAATATCTCCGACAGGCCCGGGCCGCGTGCGAATTGCCGGTGCTGCGCAAGGATTTCATGCTGGACGAATACCAGGTGTTCGAGGCCCGCGCGATGGGAGCAGACTGCATTCTGATCATTGTCGCGGCGTTTTGCATGTCTTCATACTTGGCCGGAGAGCGTCAGGGAGAGGAGGAAGCGGTTGCGAGAATGCATAGGCTCGAAACGCTCGCACATGCGTTGGGCATGGCCGCGCTGGTGGAAGTTCACGATGGCGCCGAGCTGGAACTTGCGTTGCAATTAAATTCCCCACTGATCGGCATCAACAACCGCAACCTGCGCACTTTCGAAACAAGCCTGGACACCACGCTGCAATTGCTCGACCGTATTGCGCCATCACGCATTGTGATTACTGAAAGCGGCATCCTCACACCTGCCAATGTCGCGCTGATGAGTGATCATCAGGTCCACGCCTTCCTGGTCGGTGAAGCCTTTATGCGTGCCGATAACCCGGGAGAGGAGCTGACGCGATTGTTCGGGTAGCCCCCGCGTCGTCCGTACTGCTCGCGGTCTTGATATTTAAATCCGCTGTGAATCGCTGCTCAAACGATTTTGTTGCAAAAAAGCAACACAAGCTTCTTGCATATTCTGAAAGTAACTTGATTTCCTTGCTACGCGTTGCCGCGTTAGGCACAATCTCTCAACCTTCTCACTTTGAGAGGTCCAAAGCAGCGGGACGCACTCCACCGAAAATAGGGTCGGTGAGATGGCTCCACCGTTTCAACTTTAAAGGAGATTTTCCAAATGAAAAAGAAACTGATTGCACTGGCTGTCGCCGGGGCACTCGCGGCCCCAGTGGTTGCATCCGCGCAGGGGACAAACGTCACGATTTTTGGTAGGGCCCAAGCGGAATACAGCCTTGTCGATTTTTCAGGCCAGCCAAGCCAGGGAGCGCTTCAGGACAATTCCCGCTCGTCACGTTGGGGTCTGCATATCACCGAAGATCTCGGCAATGGGCTCAAAGCGAACGCCCGCCTGGAAATGGGCTTGAACATGGGTTCCGGTTCAGCCACGACTCCTCGTGAGCAGTGGGTTGGTCTCTCCAGCAATAACTGGGGCGATGTCAAGTTCGGCCGCGTCCAGTCTCCGTTCAAGGACTTTGCCGGCGGTATGACGATTGATCCATTTGCCTACACCACCCTGCAAGCCAACGGTGCCGGCGGCACAATGTCGGGCGGCGCTAACGGCATGGGTTCAGGCGCAAACGGTTTTGTCAACAGCGCTATCCGTTTTGACTCGGCGACCGTGGAAGGCTTCTCCTTCGCCGCTTTGCTGATGCCCGGTGACGCGAATAGTCTCGATCCTCAACTGACCAATTCTGGAATTGGGGGCGTTTCCGGCAGCTTTATGCCGAGTGGCTTGGGTAATCAGGGCAATACCGGCGGTAGAAACGGCGAATTCGACGGCCAGGCGGCTGCCAAATACCACGCTGATTTCATGGGCATGGGAATTGATGTATTCGGCGGTTATTCCAGGGACAACGCCAATAATTTCCAGAAGGGTCTTGGCCTCCAAACCGAAGAAGTTTGGCGTGTCGGTGCTTCCTGGGCCTATGAGAACTTCAAGCTCAGCGGCCAATATGAGGACATCAACAATGCTATCGGTTCTGCGACCTGTACCACCGCCGCATCTTTGACCGCCAACCCGCTGGACGTCGGCACCGCCACAGGGCAGTGTAATTCCGCAATGAATGCCGGCGCCGATGGCAATATCTGGCATGCAGGCGGGCAATACAAGTGGGGCAGTACCACGCTTGTGGCGCAAGGGGGTATGACTAACGCGCATGCGGGTGGTATTAATGCCGCCGGCGCACGCAACGTCGATAGCTTCACGGTGGGTGCTATTCACAACCTGAGCAAGCGTACCAGCCTTTTTGGTGGCTACCAGCATGTCTATGTTGATAACCCAAATGCCGGAGCTGCGAATAACGTAGGTGCCATTGTTGCACCCACTTATGCAACGGGTAATCGTGCCACCTACACGATTGGTGTCCGTCACAACTTTTAATCGAGTTAATCAGTTGAAATGGGGCGCTCCGGCGCCCCATTTTTTTGCCGTCTTCCACACTATAAGCCCGATGTCTGAATTCGCCACTAGATTCTGGCATCACTTGAATTTGCCCGATAGAGCAGGCTGATAAAAAGTGGAAGTTGGGCGGCACAAGAAGCGCACTGTGGATCATGGCGGCCAATTGGAAATACGTGAAAAAATGAACTGGAAAGTAGCTCCTCAAGTGTCGAATTCAATATGAATTCCTGGATTAAAGCCGGTGTATTAACCCTGAAACGGCTGTGTGTTTAGTTTATAAAACATACGTGCTAATATACTGACGCAATAAAATGTCATAAGAAGAAGAAAAAAATAGGGAGGTGATATGGAAGCCGTATTGCATCGTAAGAAGCTTTCGTGAGCTTCAAAATAACAGGAAAATCAGTGCGGTTATTTTGTATGGCTATCAATTAGTTTATTGAGGTTTTTTGGAGGATTTGCTCATGGGAGTTCCGTTGCGTCAACAGATTGCTGTAGGCAGCTATCTGATCAAGCAAAAGTTGAAAGGAGTAAAAAAATATCCTTTGGTTCTGATGCTGGAGCCTCTGTTCCGTTGTAATTTGGCCTGTGCGGGCTGTGGCAAAATTGATTACCCTGATGACGTCCTTGATCAGCGTCTTTCGTTTGAACAATGCATGCAGGCTGTCGACGAGTGCGATGCACCGATGGTATCGATTCCCGGTGGCGAACCGCTGATACACAAGGAAATGCCGCAAATCATTGCAGGCATTATTGCCCGGAAGAAGTATGTGTATTTGTGTACGAATGCGCTTCTGCTGAAAAAGAAGATAAACGACTATTCGCCATCTCCTTATCTGACCTTCTCTATTCATCTGGATGGCATGAAGGAAAGGCATGACGCCTCGGTTTGCCAGGATGGGGTTTTTGATCGGGCAGTTGAGGCAATAAAGTTGTGCGTGGAAAGAGGGTTCAGGGTCACCGTAAATTGCACGCTATTTCAGGGCGAAACCCCGGCGGATGTTGCCGAATTCCTGGATTATGCGATGGAACTGGGCATCGAGGGCGCAACTATCGCGCCGGGGTTCAGCTATGAACGTGCTCCCAAGCAGGACATCTTTATTAAAGGACAGGATACCAAGAAGTTATTCCGCGGTATTTTTGACATCGGCAAGACGCGCAACTGGAAACTGAATCATTCCAAGCTTTATCTTGATTTTCTCGCAGGCAATCAGGACTATGAGTGCACCCCGTGGGGTAACCCGACGCGTAACATATTTGGCTGGCAAAAACCCTGCTATTTATTACCGGATGAAGGTTACGCAACAAGCTTTCAGGAACTCCTGAATGATACGCCCTGGGAAAAATACGGTAACAGCAGCAATCCCAAGTGCGCCCAATGCATGGCCCATTGTGGTTATGAGGCAACCGCCGTTGAGGATACGTTGCAGCATCCGCTGAAAGCATTGCTAGCCTCTTTCAGGGGTCCCAGAACGACTGGCCCAATGGTCGCCGAGCCCACGCCTAAATGGGTGACAGAAGAACTGAAAGCTCGAAAAACAATTGGTGGGATTCCTGTCAAAGCCGAGCGATAAACGGCACCTGCAATGACGCGCATTCAAAGTACGCCCGGCTAGCTGTGCACGGGTCTTGATGGCAAGTGCGATCGCCATCGAATTTCGTGATCATTTTGAATTTGCAATCTCGGCAAAGGACTTTCCCTGGCGGAAGTGATTGCTTGAGCGTAAAGTAGGCGGCATCATTAGTAGAACATCATGCTGGCGATGACATGGACCTTGAACGCTACATATAAGCGCGGTTAGCGCATTTGCTGTAAAGGTTGTGAATATGAAAGTCCTGCATGCAATCAAAGCTGTATTACGCCTCCAGATAATAGTAATGATGATGCTGGTCGCGCCCGGTTCCTGGGCGGAGACTGCGGAGCCAGGCAGTCCGAAAGAGGTCGTAAATCGCCTGCACGAAGCACTTCTCAAGGCAATGCGCGAAGGTGAAAAACTAGGTTATCAGGGCCGCTTTGAATTACTGGCTCCCGTCGTTGACCAAACCCATGACCTCGATTTTATCGCGCGTACTACCTTGGGGGCCAACTGGACTCAGCTGGATGCGACGCAACAGCGTACTTTTACGGATATCTTCCGGAAGCTCAGCATTGGTACTTACGCGGGATGGTTTAAAAGTCACGATGGTGAGCGTTTTGAATTCGTGGAGCAGCAGTCCATGCCGCGGAATCAGGTAATGATACGCAGCAAGCTGGTTCCATTGAAAGGCGAGCCTGTACGTTTCGACTACATCCTGCGCCAAGGGAAAGAGGGTTGGCGCATTGTCAATATCCTGGCTGACGGCGTCAGCGACCTTGCGCTCAAGCGGGTAGAATATCGCGCCATCCTTCAGCGTGATGGCTTCCCCAAACTCATCGACATGCTCAAGAAAAAGATCGCCCTGACCGAAGAAGACTAAGTCAAGCCACGGAGTACCAGCGGTTGATCGTTCCAAATTCTTCCTGAAGGATGGCCATACCAACCAAAGCTTCCCACAGCCGCGTCTACGGCTTTTTTTCGCGCTGGGCCGCTGCTTGTTATCGTCACGCCGCCTGGATTCTGCTCGCGGCGGGGGTGCTTGCCGTGGTCTGTGCGCTGTATACCGCACGCAACCTCGGCATGGACACCGATACGACGGACATGCTCTCCGAGGACCTGCCATTTCGCGCCAATGACGAGCGCTATAGAAAAGCGTTCCCCCAGGATGCTGATATCATGTTGCTGGTGCTGGAGGCACCGACACCCGAGCAGGTCCATATCGCGGCACAGCGCCTCTCGGCGCGCCTGAAAAAAGATACCGGCAACTTTCAGGATGTTTACGCTCCCAACGTCGACGATTTTCTGATCCGCAACGGGCTGCTCTACGAAGACATTGCGGAACTGGAGCAAATAACCGACCGCCTGGCGGCGGCACAACCGCTGATCGCGCAAATCGCCCAGGATCCATCTCTCGAGACCTTCGCTTCCGTGCTGACCAGAGCGGTGGAGGAGTTGCGTAAAGGCCGCAGTTTCGAACTGCGACCTGTACTGCAAGGCGTTAACGCAACCTTGGAGGCGCAGCTTGCGGGGCATCCCCGGGCATTGTCATGGCAGTCCCTGTTCAGCGGCGAGCCACAGAAAAGCAGATACCAGCAGCTGATTATGGTAAAACCGGTACTGGACTATACCCAGCTGTTCCCGGCGGAACTCGCCATTACCGCATTGCGCAATACAGCGCAGGAGCTCGGCATAACGGATGACGGCCCGGTCCGTCTGCACGTTACTGGCGAGGTAGCGTTATCGCACGAAGAGCTTAACAGCTCATTAAGCGGCATGGAGTATGCCGGAGCGCTCTCACTGCTGCTGGTGGCGGCCGTGCTTTACGCCGGGATGCGGGCGGCCAGACCGGTACTGGTAATATTGCTCAGCCTGGTATTAGGTTTGATTTTCACCGCGGCCTTCGCCACGGTTGCCGTCGGGCACCTGAATGTGATTTCAATTGCATTTGCGGTTCTCTATATAGGACTCGGGGTGGATTATGCCATTCACTTCCTGATGCGGTATCGCGAAATATTGGAAAACGGTCGCCCCGCGGACGAGGTCATGCATGAGGCTGGCGGGGAGGTCGGCGATGCGCTCGCCGCGTGCGCTCTGACGACATCCATTGGCTTCTATGCATTCATGCCCACCGCTTACCGCGGCGTTGCGGAATTGGGGCTGATCTCGGGGACAGGGATGCTGATCAGCCTGTTCGTTACCCTGACCCTGCTGCCTGCGCTGCAACGTTATCTGCCGATGCGGCCGGCGGCGGTCTCCGGCATGGAAGAATCGCTGGGAAAATTGCTCGAGTTCACGCTGAGGTGGCGCAAATGGGTATATGCTGCCACCCTGGTTGGATTAGCCGCCGCTGTGGCCGTATTGCCCCAAGTCCGGTTCGATTACAACCTGCTGAATATGCAGAACCCAGAAGGCCGAGCGGTGCAAACTTTCCGCAAGCTTCTCGCCGACCCCGACAATTCGCCCTGGCAGGCCATCGCCCTGGCAGGGAGCCGTGATGAGGCGGAAGACTTGGCGCGGCGGCTGGCGAAGTTGCCGGAAGTAAGCAAAGCGGTCACGATTCTCGATTTTGTGCCGGCCGAGCAGGAGGAGAAACTTCCGCTCATCGAGGAGATGGCGCTGACGATGGGGCCGATCGCGCTGGCAACGCGGCCCCAGGCGGGGGGCGAGCAACAGCCCATGCGGCAACGTGCGGAACTTGAGCTGCTTGCCTCCGCTTTGGACGGATTCATTGCCGAGCATCCCGAGCATTCCGCGTCTACAGTCGTGCGTCATCTAAGGTCGTCCCTCGCAAAGCTGTTCACCCAACTCGATGCGGCCAATGCGGAGGAAAGACGCAGACTGCTCCAGTCGGTGGAAGAGGATCTGCTTTTGACATTACCTGCTGCTTTGCAGAGTTTGCGCGCTGCCACTGAAGCCGCTCCGTTTGTGCAACAAGATCTGCCCGCGTCATTGCGCGACCGTTGGCACAGCCAATCAGGGGAATACCGGGTGGCGATTTATCCCGCCGAGGACATCGACGAGAACCAGGCGCTGCGGCGTTTTGTACGGGCGGTGCAGAAAGTGGCGCCGGAGGCCACAGGAGCGCCGATGGTAAGCCTTGAAGCAGGGGAGGCTGTCGTGGAAGCGTTCGTTCAGGCTTTCACATTGGCGCTGGCAGGAGCTATGGTAGTGCTCCTGGTTTTGCTGCGCAGCATCGCATACTCGCTGCTGGTTCTCGCTCCTCTTCTGTTGGCCGCCACATTTACTGGTGCTTTAACCGTTCTGCTGAACGTCCCGTTCAATTTTGCCAATATTATCGCTCTGCCATTACTGCTGGGCGTCGGCATCGACAGCGCCCTGCATATGGTTCATCGAAGCCGTAAGGGCGAATCCATCAGCGAAGACCTGATTCACACGAGCACCACGCGCGCAATCTTCTACAGCGCATTGACTACGTTGGCTGGTTTCGGAAGCTTGATGTTTTCATCCCATCAAGGCACTGCCAGCATGGGGGTGCTGCTTACCGTGGGATTGAGTTTTACTCTCATCTGCACCCTTATCATACTTCCAGCACTGATGCGCGCTACAACTCACGATATAAAAGGGTAACCCTGTAATTTGCGCCGGACAAGTTTCGGCGCAGATGTTGGCACAATCTATTGAATCTGAATAAGACCGCTAGGAGGCAAACGGAGCATATTCGGGAGTCGATTGATTCCCCGCAATCCGATGTGGAACAATGGGTGCCAAAGTCGGCAATTATTGTTTATACTTCGCACCTTGTGACCACTCTGACGTAGTGAAAGATGCCGCGAATTCAGAAAACTGAAACATCAACCAAGCTTGATGTCCTTGCCGGCACGAGGCATAAGCAGTTGCACGTTTTACTATTATTATGCGCGGTACTGTTTGCGGGATGCGCGACGACGCGCCCGAACAGCGCGGGCGTTGATTCGGTTGACCCGAATGAGGAAACCAATCGCAAGTTCTATAACTTCACGGATACGATCGATCGCAATATTCTGGCGCCGGTTGCCGATGTTTACATTAAGTATGTGCCGGACCCCATGCAGCGTTCCATCGGAAACTTCTACGATAATCTTGCTTACCCAAACGTGATTCTTAACGCTTTTTTGCAAGGCAAGGTGCGCCAGGGATTTCAGGACAGTTTGCGATTCGTCGTTAATTCGACTATAGGGGGAGGCGGGCTTTTTGACATGGCCGCACCCATGGGGTTGCCGCAGCACGACGAAGATTTTGGGCAAACCCTCGGTGTATGGGGCGTCAAAACAGGGTCGTATTTGTTTGTCCCCTTGATTGGACCCAGTAGCTATCGTGACGCACCGGGTATTCCTGTCAGCCTGTTCAGTAACGTTCTTTTTTATGCGGGTTCCGTGGCAAGTCTCGCTATTACCGGACCCGTCGCCGTTTTGGGTATTGTTGACAAACGGGCGAGGCTATCCGGTCCCATGCGCATTCGTGACCAGGCCGCGCTGGATCCTTACCTGTTCGTGCGCGAGGGATTCTTGCAACAGCGTAAACACCTGATTTATGATGGGGATCCTCCGCCCGAAAGCTACGACGACCCGTTGGACGATGTCGTACAGAATGCGCCCGCAGCCACGCCGTTGCGCTGAGCCCGGTTTCGGGCGGAATGTGAGACAGACTCATACGCTTGGAGAAGCGGGCATCTCATCATTTCCGCCATGGAAAATGCTACTTCCCGAGCCAAAACCCCGATAATGGCAAGAAAGGCTTTGCGAGGTTGGTATGCGCATAGGAACTCCCAATGAATCCGGTCCTCATAAACGTCGGCGGTGCTATCACAATCATGGGATGGCTTGAATTCATGTTATTCATGTTAAGTAGGTAATGCAGGTAAAAACCAATGAAAAGATTTGAAGGTATTGCCAGATCAGCGCCTCAGGATCAATACCTGAGCGCCAACAATACAAAAGCGCTGGATGATGGATTGGCTGCGGCGCGCAAGGCTCTGCTGTCTCTGCAGAAAGAGGATGGCCACTGGTGCTTCCCATTGGAGGCCGACTGCACGATCCCGGCCGAATACATACTGATGATGCACTTCATGGATGATGTGGACGTGGACCTGGAGGTCAGGCTTGCCCGATTTATCCGTGACAAGCAGGATCCCGGGCATGGCGGCTGGTCATTGTACTACGGTGGTCATTTCGATCAAAGCTGCACGGTCAAGGCGTACTATGCCCTGAAACTGGTAGGCGACTCGCCCGATGCGCCGCATATGAAGCGCGCCCGTACGGCTGTTGTGGAACATGGAGGCGCGGCGCGGGCGAACGTTTTTACGCGCATATTACTTGCCATGTATGAGCAGATCCCTTGGCGCGGTGTTCCATTTACGCCGGTAGAGATCATATTGCTGCCGCGCTGGTTTCCGTTTCACTTGAGCAAAATTGCCTACTGGTCACGAACCGTAACGGTGCCGCTGTCCATTCTCTGCAGTTTGAAAGCGCGCGCCGCGAATCCGCGCAAAATTCATATCCGCGAGCTGTTTACGAGTCCTCCGGAGGAAGAGCGAAACTATTTTCCGGTGCGCACTCACCTTAATCGGGTATTCCTGCTCATCGAGCGCGTCGCTTCACTTTTCGAGCCGTTCATCCCCCAGGCCCTGCGCCGTATCGCGCTACGCCGGGCGGAACAGTGGATAGTGGAGCGGCTTAATGGTGATTGCGGTCTGGGAGGAATTTTTCCCGCCATGGTAAATGCCAGCGAGGCGCTGGCATTGCTGGGCTACCCCTACGAACATCCTTATCGGGAGCAGTGCCGCCAAGCACTTCGGGGGCTGTTGGTGGACGAAGGCGAGCGCGTCTGGTGCCAGCCTTGCACGTCACCCGTATGGGATACGGTCCTGGCTTCCCTCGCCTTGCAGGAAGACGCCGGTACGGATCAGCGGCCCATCCGGAAAGCCCTCGACTGGCTGGTTCCTAATCAAATACTCGATGCACCCGCCGATTGGCAGGAAGACCATCCGGGTTTGGCAGGTGGCGGCTGGGCCTTTCAGTATGCCAACCCCCATTACCCGGATCTGGACGATACCGCTGCGGTGGCATGGGCAATGCATGAGGCGGATCCACAAGCCTATCAGGAGAATATCGTACGCGCAGCAGACTGGCTTGCCGGCATGCAGTCGCACAACGGCGGCTTCGCGGCTTTCGATAGCGACAATACGTATTACTATCTTAATGAAATCCCATTTGCTGATCACGGCGCCTTGCTTGATCCGCCTAGCAGCGACGTCACCGCCCGCTGCACTGGCTTTCTGGCGCTACATGGTGACTCCAGGCACAAGGATAACGTGGAGCGAGGTCTGGCCTATCTATTTCGCGAGCAGGAGCCTAGTGGAGCCTGGTTCGGACGCTGGGGGAGCAATTATATTTACGGTACCTGGTCGGTGCTGGAGGCGCTTCGATTGGTGGGCCTGGATACCAGCCACCTCGCTATTCGACGTGCGACACAATGGCTGAAGTCCGTACAACGCGACGACGGAGGTTGGGGCGAAAGCAACGATAGTTACGCCGAACCGCAACGCGCCGGGCAATTTGAGACGAGCACATCTTTTCAGACGGCCTGGGCGCTGCTCGCTCTCATGGCGGCAGGGGAAGGACATAGTCAGGAAGTGCGGGGTGGCATCGACTACCTGTTGCGCCACCAGGGGAGTGACGGCCTATGGCATGACCCCTGGTTCACCGCACCCGGCTTTCCGCGGGTTTTCTACCTGAGGTATCACGGGTATGTAAAGTATTTCCCGTTCTGGGCTCTCGCCAGGTTTCATACGCTGAACCGGAAAACTTCTGTGTGATAGGGATCGTAACGGCCATGCGAATGGAGGCTCGCTGCGTTACCCCGCTCCGCTTACCTTTTAACCGGATGATCAGTCTGGGGGGAAGTGCGGCGATATGGCTGTGCGGAATGGGGGAAGAGCCGGCGCGCGAGGCAGCGGAAGGATTGAGGACAGGCGGTGCGACCGCGCTGATGAGCTTCGGGCTCGCCGGCGCGTTGATTCCTAGCTTGCGCCCGGGAGACCTGGTGCTGCCTGAATCGATTTATGCAGGGCGCTCACTGCAAGTGGATTTAAGCTGGCGCGCCCGTCTGCAACAGCAGCTTCCCCCTCATCTGAGTGTCGTTGGGGGCATATTGGTGACAAGCAGGCAGGTGGTGACTTCCGCAACCGAAAAACGTGCGCTGGCGCAAGTTACCGGGGCCTGCGCAGTGGATATGGAAAGCGGCGCGGTGGCGGAGACTGCTGCCCAGGCCGGTATGCCGTTCCTCGCGGTACGCGCTATCTCGGATCCAGCCGGATTTTCACCCCCTTCGGTTCTGCTCGGTGCGATACGCCGTGACGGGAGTGCCGATCTGACGCGCCTGCTGCCGCTGTTGCTGCGGGGATCCGTCACTCCCGGCACGTTGCTGCGTCTTGCGGTGGGCTCTCGTGCGGCGTGCTCCACGTTATCCGCGGTGGTGCGATATGCGGATAGGGAAATGGGAACCTCGACTCATGCTGCGGGTACACGGCGAATGAGCGAGGGATAAATATATATTTTGGAGCGGCAAGCGTTGTGATTGAGCAAAAAGAACGAAAACGGGTTGCCGGCGTAATTTCCTCCCCCAGCTTGTAAATTTCTCTGATAGGACAAATACAACAGAACTTTTTTGCTGCCCAGGCGGGGTGAATGGAAATTGAGGGACGATTTTATTCAAAAATAATCAACGCTTATTCGTTGTCCGGATGTTGAAATCGGGAAAATAAAATCATCATATTACTTGAGAATACGCCCTGTTAAAGAGTAAAATACCGGCCTTTCGTATCAGGCATTTAATGGAGAGTATGCATGCCAATCACAACCGATCAAAAAGCGCAGGTGGTGCGCGACTATCAGCGCGCTGCGGGGGATACGGGTTCTCCCGAAGTGCAAGTGGCGTTATTGACCACTCGTATCAATGATCTGGCTAATCATTTCAAAGCACACGTCAAGGATCACCATTCCCGCCGCGGTTTATTGCGCATGGTAAGCCGTCGCCGCAAGCTGCTTGATTATCTTAAGCGCAACAGCGCTGATAATTATCGTATATTAATCGGGCGTCTCGGCTTACGCAAATAGAATATCTCTGCTTACGAGACCTGCGGGATACATGAAAACTGCTTGTCTCTTCCGTATCGGCGATATTATCAATCTCGCGTTGAAACCGGCTGATCGCAAGTAGACGGATGATTTTTGAAAAAAGGGTAGTTAATTGAAATCAATCAAAAAAAGTATTGCCTACGGGCGTCACCAACTCACGCTGGAAACCGGGGAGATAGCAAGACAAGCGCACGGGGCGGTGATGGTTACCATGGACGACACCGTAGTTCTGGTTACCGTGGTGGGTGCCAAAAATGCCAAGCAGGGCCAGGATTTTTTCCCTTTGACAGTGGATTATCAGGAACGGAGCTACGCGGCCGGCAGAATACCCGGCAGTTTCTTTAAGCGTGAAGGCCGTCCCTCAGAAAAAGAAATTCTTACTTCCCGCCTCATCGACCGTCCCATCCGCCCCTTATTTCCTGAAAGTTTTTACAATGAAGTGCAGATCGTGGCTACCGTTCTGTCGTCCGATAACGAAGTGGACGCGGACATCCCCGCGCTTGTCGGGGCTTCGGCTGCGCTGGTGCTTTCTGGAATCCCCTTCGATGGTCCTGTCGCTGCCGCCCGGGTCGGCTACATCAATGGTGAGTATGTCTTGAATCCCACCACTACCGAACTGAAGCAAACTCAGTTGAATCTGGTGGTGGCAGGCACGCAGCAAGCGGTACTGATGGTGGAATCCGAAGCATTGGAACTATCAGAAGACATCATGCTGGGGGCTGTCATGTACGGCCATCAGCAAATGCAGACGGTAATCAACGCCATCAACGAACTGGCCGAGGAAGCGGGCGCCACGGCGTGGGACTGGACACCGGCGACAAGGGATGCCGCTCTAGCGACAAAAATCGCTGATTTGGCGGAAGCGGATTTGCGTGCCGCATTCCAATTAAGGCAAAAACAGGCGCGGTCCGAGGCCATCGATAATATCTGGACAAAAGTTTTCGCCGGAGTCGGGGTTGATACAGAAGATGGGCCGGATGGCCAGGCTGTAAAAGAGGCATGCTTTGCGCTTGAGTCAAAAATCGTACGCTCCCAGATTCTCGATGGCGAGCCTCGCATCGATGGACGTGACACGCGCAGCGTTCGTCCGATTACGATTCGCAATGGCTTGTTGCCGCGCACCCATGGTTCCGCCCTGTTTACGCGCGGGGAAACGCAAGCACTGGTTATCGCAACACTGGGTACGGGACGGGACGAACAAAAAATTGATGCGCTGCAAGGAGATTACTCCGAGCGCTTCATGCTTCATTACAACATGCCTCCCTACGCTACGGGTGAAACCGGCCGTGTAGGAACCCCCAAGCGCCGCGAAATCGGCCACGGACGTCTTGCCAAGCGTGCTTTGATCGCGGTGCTGCCTTCTCCCGAAGAGTTTGGTTATTCGTTACGGGTTGTGTCCGAGATTACCGAATCCAACGGCTCCAGTTCCATGGCATCTGTGTGCGGCGGCTGTCTGGCGTTAATGGATGCAGGCGTGCCATTGAAAGCGCACGTGGCGGGTATCGCCATGGGATTAATCAAAGAGGGAAACCGATTTGCCGTGCTGACCGATATTCTCGGCGATGAAGATCACTTGGGCGATATGGATTTCAAAGTGGCTGGTACCGAGCAGGGCATCACGGCGCTGCAAATGGATATCAAGATTCAAGGCATCACCAAAGATATTCTGCATGCCGCACTGATACAGGCCAGAGAAGGGCGCCTGCATATTCTTGATATTATGAAGCAGGCGCTGCCTTCAACGCGCGAGGATATTTCCGAACATGCTCCGCGCATTATTAAAATAAAAATAAATCCTGAGAAAATTCGTGACGTAATCGGTAAGGGCGGTGCGGTAATTCGTGCGTTGACCGAAGAAACCGGCACGACCATTGATATCGCCGACGACGGTACCGTTATGATAGCCTGTATTAACGCCGAGGGTGGCGAGGTAGCCAAAAAACGTATCGAAGCCATTACCGCCGAGGTAGAGGTGGGAAGAATATACGATGGGACGGTATTGAAGCTTCTGGATTTCGGTGCGATCGTTAGCGTTCTACCGGGCAAGGACGGCTTATTGCATATCTCCCAAATTGCCAACGAGCGTGTCAACAGCGTTGCCGATCATCTCAAGGAAGGTCAGGCAGTGCGTGTCAAGGTCCTGGAAGCCGATGATAAGGGACGGCTGCGTCTCAGCATGAAGGCCGTCGCCGTGGAGAGCACCGACAACGCCGTTTCATAATGGCCGCTGACGATGTTTTAGGATACTAAAAGATGCTTATGAGGAAGCCCCGGTCGCAAGATACGGGGCTTTTTATTTGTACAACGGCAAATTCCTTGATCCATTGAAAACGGAAAACAAATAGCGGATTTTATTTCGCTACCTGCTTTTCCCTTATCTCGTCCAGGGTCTTGCAGTCTATGCAAAGGGTGGCGGTGGGACGGGCTTCAAGGCGTTTCAGGCCAATCTCAATGCCGCAGCTGTCACAATAACCGTAGTCGCCGGAATCTATCTTGGCGATGGTCTCGTCGATTTTCTTGATCAGCTTGCGCTCACGGTCACGATTGCGCAGCTCCAGCGCCATATCCGATTCCTGGCTGGCGCGATCATTGGGATCGGCGAAGATCGTCGCTTCGTCCTGCATGGTATGTACAGTGCGATCTATATCCTGCCCCAATTCGGCTTTAATGCCTTCCAGTATGTTGCGGAAATGCATAAGCTGCTTGGAACTCATATAGCTTTCCCCTTTCTTCAGTTTATAAGGAGTAGCTTGTTTACGCAGTTCTTGCGGCATTTTTAGTATTCCTTTTATATCTCTGGATACGTGTGAGGATGCTTTTACAAAAAAATATATTATACAGCAAGTAGGTCAGCTGTTCGTGTGGAGTGCCGCACGGCAAACGCCAATTCTACCTTAGATAACAACCTGAATGAAAAACAAAAAACAAGTCCGGACGATATAATAAAGGGGGCTGGTGACACATTGAAAAGCGTCTGCCATATTTGAAAATCACCCTCACCCTCTTACGCTCATTTTCTTCCCCCAAAGGCAGCACGAAAGCAGCACGAATTCTTGCAGAATTTCTGTCGCTTGGACAGCCCTGGAAGGAAATAATTATGCCGTTGTTGCAGCATGAGCCTCTGGCATTTTGTTCAGGCTTGAGCCCGATTGCCGGGGCATGGAACGGGATTCAGCGCATGGGAATTCGGGTCTGCCCGCTTCCGCCGAATTGTGACATAATATTTTGTCCAAAATTTAGGAGGAAATACTATGCGCAACAAGAAATCAATCATTTCCATGGCTGTGGGTTCTGCGTTTGCCGCGACTCTCGGTACTGTACCGGTTGCCTCCGCGGCTGACAGTCCCTTTACCGTGCAGTCCTTGGACAAGGGCTACATGCTGGCCTATGCGGACAGGGTTGACCCAAATAAATATGGCGGCGGAGCAAAATCTGGCGAAGGTAAATCTGGCGAAGGTAGATGCGGCATGTCCATGGTAGATGCCAACAAGGATGGCAAGGTCAGCAAGGAAGAATTCCTCAAACATCACGAAGCCATATTCGACAGGATAGATACCAACAAGGATGGCGCTGTCGATCAACCTGAAGCTGACAAGTATGGCGGCGGTGGGGCGAAGCCTGGCCCCGCTCCGCAAGCTCCGCATGGCGGAATGAAGAAGTAATTTCCGCTCCCCATGGATCCCCTGCGTCTTGCCAGCGCGGGGCTGGGTTTTCGGCGGGAATTAATTCCCGCGCTGAAAACCCATGTTCCCGTAGCCATCGATTTTTTTGAAATCGCCCCAGAAAACTGGATTGATCTCGGCGGCACGGCAGGGCGTGATTTGCGGAGCTTCACCGAGCGCTACCCCTTTGTGTGCCATGGTTTGTCTCTCTCGATCGGTAGTCCGGCCCCGCTGGATGAAGTATTGCTGCACAAGATTCGACGGTTCCTGGACCAGCATCGAATTCTTTTTTATACCGAGCATCTCGCGTACTGCTCCGACGACGGCCATTTATACGATCTGCTTCCAATACCTTTTACCGAGGAAGCCGTGAAATACGTTGCCGCGCGTGTTCGCCGCGCTCAGAATATCCTGGAGCGGCGCATCGCGCTTGAAAATGCTTCGTTTTACCTGCGAGCCCCTATTACTGAAATGAGTGAAGCGGAATTTATCCGCGCCGTGCTAAGCGAGGCGGATTGCGATTTGCATCTCGACGTCAATAACGTATACGTCAACAGCATTAATCATGCTTACGATCCCATTGAATTCATCCGTTCCATGCCTACCGAACGCATTGTCTACATGCATATCGCGGGGCACCACAATGAGGCAAAGAATTTGATTATCGACACCCACGGCGCAGAGGTCATCGATCCGGTGTGGGAGCTGCTCGATCAGACCTACCGTATTCATGGGGTCGCCCCCACGCTGCTGGAGCGCGACTTCAATATCCCCCCCCTTGATGAACTGATGCGCGAAGTCGAACATATTCACCTGATTCAGACTCGGCATGTCGATGCCAGCCATGTCCGCGCCGCTTCCTGAATTTCAGCACTTCCAGTATGCCTTCACGGCGCATATCCGCGACCCCAAGGCGAATCCCTGTCCGCATGGCATTGAAGCGCGGCGTATGGGAATATACAAGAGGCTGGTTTATAACAACATTGAGAGTTTTCTCTTGACCTGCTTTCCCGTACTCAGGAAGGTGCTGGGAGCACGCCGGTGGGAACGGCTCCTGCGTCTTTTCCTCGCCACGCATCACAGTCGCTCACCTCTTTTTCGCGAGATACCCGGTGAGTTTATTCAGTTCCTGCAAAGCAATGGGCCGCTATCTTCCGACTATCCGGAATTCACGCTGGAACTTGCACATTATGAATGGGTGGAGTTGGTACTTTCCATTTCAACCCACGCACCGGATCGGAATGAGATCGATCCCGAAGGGAGCCTGCTGGAACAGCGCCCGGTTTTGAATCCGGTACTTGCGAATCTGTGTTACCGCTGGCCCGTGCATCGTGTTGGTCCCCACGTCCGAATTGCGCCAACAGAAACATGTTTACTGGTATTCCGCGATGCCGGTGACCACGTCCGATTTACTGAAATCAATGCATTTACTTCGCGCCTGATTAACCTTCTAGAGTCAACGGAACTCACCGGCCAAGCAGCGCTTGAAACCGTCGCTGTGGAAAGCCGTCATCCCTCGCCCGAGGTCGTCATCCAGGGAGGACTCGCGATTATGCGCGACTTACAGGTACGCGGTGCACTGCTTGGTACCCTGCGTAATGATGCCGGCGATACTCGAATTCCACCTACCGATAATTGAAATTGAATTCGAAGTTCCCTCCCGAAGCTCATGCAGGCGAGCATGTGAATCCTGATCGACAGGACCTCACGACAATTTCCTCTCTTACGCTCGCGCACTACAACGAGCGTGCCGATGATTTCTGGAAGGGCACGCGCGAACATGACGTCGGACAGAATATCGCAGCGTTGCTGAAACATATCAAGGGTGAATCTCCTTACACCATCCTGGATTTCGGCTGCGGGCCGGGCCGCGATCTCAAGACTTTTGCTAAACTTGGCCATATCCCGGTTGGGTTGGACGGCGCCGCGCGATTCGTCGAAATGGCTCGCGCCTACAGCGGCTGCGAAGTGTGGCATCAGGATTTTCTTAGGCTCGATCTGCCGGACGGGCACTTTGATGGAATATTCGCTAATGCTTCGCTGTTTCATATTCCCGGGCGTGCGCTACCGCGTGTACTGAAAGAGTTGCATGCGACGCTGAAACCGGACGGTGTACTGTTCAGTTCCAATCCACGCGGAGACAACGAAGAAGGCTGGAGCCGCGGGCGCTATGGCGCATATCATACTATTGAAGCGTGGCGAGGCTATATGATCGCTGCGGAGTTTATTGAAGTTACCCACTATTACCGGCCGGCTGGTTTGCCGCGCGAACAGCAGCCATGGCTCGCAAGCGTGTGGCGCAAGCCAGGTAGGTAATCCTGAATCCGGCCAGGCGACCGCTCATTTTTCGGCAGCGTCTACAACATCCATTGTCTCCTTGATCGTCATCTTTATGGTGAATCGCTGCAGTCAGATTTAAGATATGCCGGTGGCGCGATGCCCAGATGAAACTAAAAAAAGATGTGATAGTGATAGGCGCCGGCGCAGCGGGGATGATGTGCGCGATCGAAGCAGGCAAGCGCGGACGCTCGGTAGTGCTGCTGGATCATGCGAGGAAGCTTGCGGAAAAGATTCGTATTTCCGGCGGGGGGCGGTGCAACTTCACCAATCGCTACACCGCGCCGGAAAATTTCCTGTCACACAATCCGCATTTCTGCCGGTCCGCGCTGGCACGCTTCACCCCGCAACACTTTATTGCGCTGGTGGAGAGGCATGGCATCCATTATCATGAAAAGAAGCTGGGTCAATTATTTTGCGATGACAGTTCCCAGCAAATCATCGACCTGCTGCGGCATGAGTGCGATGCGGCAGGTGTCGAATGGCAAATGCCTAATCGCGTGAACAATACAAGCCGTACTCATGCCGCTGCGGCTCCCGGTGGGAGGTTCATGCTGGAAACCGAAAGGGGCATTTTGACTGCCGATTCATTAGTCATCGCTACCGGTGGCCTTTCCATTCCACAAATCGGCGCAAGTTCTTTCGGCTATCGTATTGCTGAGCAATTCGGCATCACAGTTACCCCGCGGCGGCCGGGGCTCGTTCCTCTGACTTTCATGCCGGAGCAATTTGCCGGTCTCTCTACGCTTTCAGGAGTTGCGGTTGATGCGGCGGTTAGCTGCAACGGCGCGAGCTTTCGTGAGAACCTGTTGCTTACGCACCGTGGTTTGAGCGGCCCCGCAATACTTCAGGTTTCTTCCTACTGGCAGCCAGGCGCTCCAATTCATATCAATTTGTTACCGGACATCGATGCGGCTGCGTGGCTGCTTGACTACAGACACAGCACTGTGCTGCTATCCAATCTGCTGACGCAATACCTGCCCAGACGTTTTGCACACGCCTGGTGCGAAGCGATTATGCCGGGGCAGCCAGCCCGGCCGGTAAAGCAGTACGGTGAAATCAGGTTGAAGCAAATTGCCACACAATTGCATAACTGGCAAATCACGCCAAACGGTACCGCGGGCTACAAAAAAGCGGAAGTGACGCTGGGCGGGATTGATACCCGTGAACTGTCATCCAGAACCATGGAGGCCAGGAAAGTGCCAGGGCTTTACTTTATCGGTGAAGTGGTGGACGTAACGGGACATCTGGGCGGTTTCAATTTCCAGTGGGCCTGGGCGTCCGGTTATGCGGCCGGGCAATGCGTATAGCCGTGTTCCCCGTTCATCATCCGGCTGGGAAGGCGCCGGTCAGCGCCCACGTCCACCTGAACGATGCAGCGCCGGTATGCGGCTAGCGGCCTGTCCCCCAAGGTTCCTCGTCGCACGAGGTTTGGCCGCTGGCTGGCCTCTTCGTTGACCACGTCCCGGTAGTCCGGGCAGCATGCGCCGCGGTCCTCCCCCGCTCCCATTCACAATCGGCTCAGCGCGGATGCGGGGATCCGGCTCGAAACCAGCGATAATTTTGTTGGACAAGTCTCGTTTGATCAGCCTTTCGATATCGGTCAACAGCTTGCGCTCATCCACGCACACCAGTGACACCGCGTCTCCTTCTGCCCCGGCACGGCCAGTGCGCCCGATGCGATGGACATAGTCCTCCGGCACGTTGGGCAATTCAAAGTTGACCACATGGGGTAGTTCGCTGATATCGATTCCGCGTGCGGCAATGTCCGTGGCGACCAGTACCTGCAGGCTGCCGGCCTTGAATTCCGCCAATGCCCGGGTGCGCGCAGACTGGCTTTTGTTACCGTGTATGGCGAGCGATGGAATGCCGCTTGCGACCAGGTGCTCGGCCAGTTTATTGGCGCCGTGCTTGGTCCGGGTGAACACCAGCACCTGTGACCAGTGGTGCTGCTTGATGAGATGGGCAAGCAGGTCGCGTTTTCGTTCACGGTCTACCGGATGCACCACATGCGTCACGTTGTCGGCGGTTGCGTTGGGGCGGGCAACCTCAATCATCGCCGGCTGGTTGAGCAAGCTTCCCGCCAATGCCCGAATCTCGTCGGAAAAAGTGGCGGAGAACAGCAGATTCTGCCGCTGCTTGGGCAACAGCACGAGTATTTTCTTAATGTCGCGAATGAAGCCCATGTCGAGCATGCGGTCAGCCTCGTCGAGCACCAGGATTTCGACGTGCGACAGATCAAGCGTTTTTTGCTGCACATGATCCAGCAGGCGCCCTGGGGTCGCGACCAGGATATCCACGCGGCTTTTCAGGCGGGTGATTTGCGGTCTGATGCTGACTCCCCCGATCATTATCATCGAACTCAGTTTCAGGTATTTACCGTAGTTACGAATGCTTTCTTCAACCTGCGCGGCAAGCTCGCGCGTGGGGACGAGGATCAATGCACGGATTGGCGGACGGCCCGTGGATGGTCCCTTGATGCTCTTGTCGGACAAGCGATTCAGAATGGGCAAGGTAAACCCGGCGGTCTTGCCAGTGCCGGTTTGCGCGCCGGCCATTAAATCCCCGCCGGCCAGCACGGCAGGGATCGCTTGCAGCTGAATGGGGGTCGGATTGGTATAGCCGCGCTCAGCTACGGCACGAATGATTTCATCGGACAGGCCGAAGATAGAGAAAGACATAAAACTCCAGGGGTAACATCGGCCTGCCGCCCCGTTATGGGACGCCAGTCTTAGGCAGACGGGTAAAGTTTGAAAAACAGAATGGACGGCGTGGAGACGTGGAGCGAACACCGCAGGCACGAATTATAACAGATCATGTGCCGAGGTGCCGTTTTCGTTCGCAATGCATTTTTCTATTGCAGAAGCCGAACCGAGGTTAAAGTACGTAGCGGGCTAAATCCTCGCTTTGGGACAAGCTTTCGAGCCGTTCATCCACGTACGCGGCATCAATGACAACGGTATCGCCACTATGTTTTGCGGCATCGAAGGAAATCTCTTCCAGAAGTTTCTCCATCACCGTGTAAAGGCGCCTGGCACCAATATTCTCGGTTCTTTCGTTGACTGCGAAAGCAATTTCCGCGAGACGTTTAACCGAATCCGGCGTAAATTCCAGCTTGATTCCTTCAGTTCCCAGCAGTGCCTCGTACTGGCGTGTCAGGCATGCGTCGGTGTTGGTAAGGATTTGTACAAAATCGCTCGCGCTAAGACTTGCCAATTCCACGCGAATTGGAAAGCGCCCCTGTAATTCGGGGATGAGATCAGAAGGCTTGGCGAGATGAAATGCGCCGCTGGCAATGAACAGAATATGATCGGTTTTGATCATGCCGTATTTGGTGGAAACGGTGGTGCCTTCCACCAGCGGCAGCAAGTCCCGCTGTACCCCTTGTCGAGACACATCCGCGCCGGAAGTTTCGGAGCGGCTCGTAATTTTATCGATTTCGTCCAGGAACACGATGCCGTTCTGCTCAACGTTTTGCACTGAACGAAGCTTCAGCTCCTCATCATTGACGAGCTTGGAGGCCTCCTCGTCGATGATTAGCTTCATGGCTTCACGGATTCTCAGCTTACGTGTTTTTTTTCTTTCTCCGCCCAGATTCTGGAACATGCCCTGAATTTGCGTGGTCAACTCTTCCATTCCCGGGGGGGCGAAGATCTCCATGTGAGTCTGTTGCGCGGCGACTTCAATTTCGATTTCTTTATCGTTGAGTTCACCTTCGCGCAGCTTCTTGCGAAATTTCTGCCGGGTCGCATTGTCGCCTTCAGCAACGTCCGATTGGGAACCCATCTCCCTCGCGGGTGGTAGCAATACATTGAGGATTCTCTCTTCGGCATGGTCCTCCGCGCGGGCCCGCATTTTTTGCGTTTCCTGTTCGCGGGATTGCTTGATGGCTGATTCCACCAGATCGCGAATGATAGAGTCCACATCGCGCCCGACATACCCCACCTCGGTGAATTTGGTTGCTTCCACCTTGATGAATGGCGCGTCAGCGAGTTTTGCCAGACGGCGCGCGATTTCGGTCTTGCCGACCCCGGTAGGACCAATCATCAAAATATTTTTTGGTGTGATTTCCTGCCGCAAGGGGTCCATTACCTGTTGTCTGCGCCAGCGATTTCTAAGCGCGATGGCCACGGAACGCTTGGCGGCATCCTGCCCGATGATGTGTTTGTCCAGCTCGTGGACGATTTCCTGCGGAGTCAGTTGGGACATGGTTTCACGGCATCAGTGGTAAATGGCAGGATGTAAAAAAATAACATGACAAAGGCAATTGAAGCAATGTGGGTGTGAGGGACAAGAGCAAGGTGTGCTTCGCTTGATCGCGTTTGGGGAAAAAGCATATTTCCCCCTTGTTTAACTTCACCTTCCACGTTCACTAACCGTTCACTTTTTTCACGTCACTCCAGAACCTCGATGATATGGTTCTGATTGGTATAGATACACAAGTCGCCCGCGACGGTCAGTGACTTCTTCACGATTTCCAGCGCTGGCAGGTCGGTATTCTCCAGAAGTGCCCGCGCGGCGGAATGCGCGTAAGAACCGCCGCTGCCGATTGCGGCAAGCCCAAGCTCAGGTTCAATTACATCGCCCGAGCCCGTGATGATGAGAGTAGTCGCCGGATCGGCCACGACCAGCATCGCTTCCAGCCGGCGCAAAATTCGATCGGTGCGCCAATCCTTCGCCAGCTCGACAGCGGAACGCATAAGATGCCCTTGATGCTTTTCAAGCTTGCCTTCAAAACGCTCGAACAAGGTAAAAGCGTCGGCTGTGCCGCCTGCAAATCCCGCGAGAATTTTGTCGTGGTAGAGCCTGCGCACCTTGCGGGCGCTGGCCTTGGCTACGATAGCACCCAAGGTTACCTGGCCGTCGCCCCCAAGCGCGACCTGCGTGCCGCGCCGTGCCGAAAGTATGGTGGTACCGTGATATTCTGGCATGAGTTAGCGCAAGATGGTTGAGAGCGAAGATTATACCTAAATCCGGCAGTAGGCCGCTCATTTTTCAGTCCAGGCTCTAATCGGGGAAGATGTTTTGCGCCGCCTGATTTTACCTTTTGGTGGACTGGCACATGGCTGCGTTGTGCACGCCGCTCAGGACAAGACGCAACGAATTCGCGGAGAAAATGTGGACTATGCAGCCAGTGTTTTCCGGGATTCAGGTCAGCCCTTCTTTTTCGCTCGCGGATGCGCCGCATCGTAGACCTTCGCCAAATGCTGAAAATCAAGGTGGGTATAAATTTGCGTAGTGCTGATACTGGCGTGTCCCAGCATATCCTGTACCGCGCGCAAGTCGCCACTGGATTGCAGCAGATGGGAGGCAAACGAATGCCGCAGCACGTGTGGGTGGATATTGGCGCTGATTCCTTGCCGCGTCGCCTGAATTTTCAGCCGGTGGCTGATGGAGCGCGAACTGATATTCTTGCCGTACCGGGACAGGAACAATGCGGTTTCTCCGGGTTTAACCAGGGTCTCGCGCTGCTTCATCCATTCCCGCAGGATTTGCAGGGCCTGGCTGCCGATGGGGACGATGCGTGTCTTTCCGCCTTTGCCGGTGACACGCACCATGCCGTCGGAAAAACTCAAATCCCCGGGTTTCAAGCCGGTAAGTTCCGCCAGCCGCAATCCGGAGGAGTAACATAGCTCGAACATGGCTTTATCCCGTAATGCCATCAAATCATCGACCGGAAATTCCAGCAGCATCGCGGCCTCATCGGGTGAAAGCGTGTGAGGCAATGACCGCGGCGATTTTGGCGCATGTACGCCGGCGCAGGGATTGCACATGTAGTTGTGGTCACGCGTCAGGTAGCGGTAGAAGCCGCGCCATGCCGACAGCATTCTTGCCAGGCTTCTGCCGGAAAATCCGGTCCCGTGAAGCTGAGCAACAAAACGGCGAATATGATGAACTTGCAGTTTCTCAAGCGATGTTTCTTTCGCAAGATTCACCAGGACAGCAATATCACGCGCATAACTTTCACAGGTGAGGGGAGATAAACGCCGTTCATTGGCAAGATGAAAAAGATAGGCGGAGGCAAGCGGTGTGGCTGTGTTATCAACGGATGTCATGTCACCTTTATTTCCTGTGATGAGGCCGGCTATACACTATCCGGCTTTTTCGGATTCTTCAGCCGGCTTGTACCGTCTTAATGCAGCGCTGACAAGCTCACCCAGTTGCGTCAGGTAGACGGTTCCCATTTCCGGATAAAACCGGCGCGGATCTTCGCTTCCCATTACCAATAGACCGATGGTTTGCTCCGTTCGCAGAGGCACCATTGCAAATGAGCACAGAGGAGCAGCATCCTCCCCGAACCAACTCCTGATTTCATTCAATACATGCGAACCGCAATAAGGATGTAGCAGACTTTCGGCTACGACGTGAATATCGGGGGTGGTTTGCGTAAGTTCGGGCAGCGCCGCATCCCCGGTTATATTCCATAACCGGAGCGCCATATGGGGGATGGAAAAAACTTCTCGCAGGCTTACATTCAGTCCATGCAGCAAATCATTCAGTCGCGTAAAAGTCAGTAGCGCAACGGCAAGGCGGTGCATCTTTTCGCTGATTAGCCCATTTTCCTCGCCACATATGACCAACTCCCTCAATTTCTCCTGCAAGATATGATTCTTATCCCGCAGCGCGATGATTTGCCGTTCGCTAATGGGTATTGCATTGCCGCCGTGAGGATGAGGAACTTGAATGTCCGCCAGCATGATGGCGTATTCCTCGAAAAACTGAGGGTGCTTCAGCAGGTATTGGGCGACTTCTTCTGAACTGAGTTTCATGTTTATCCCTGATTGAATTCGTAAGGATGCCTCGATAAATTTGAAAACCCAAGGAAGCCATTCTCGGGTTTATCGGGACGCGGGATCATAAGTCGATCTCTCCATCGAACACGGCAACGGCAGGACCGGTCATCCAGACCGGCTCAGTCCCGCCTTCCCAGCGCACGGTCAAGTCGCCCCCGCGGAAACTGACTGTGACCATTGACTTCAGCAACCCGAGGTTGATTCCCGTCACCACGGCGGCACAAGCACCGGTGCCACAGGCAAGCGTTTCCCCCGCGCCGCGCTCATATACCCGCAACCGGATATGGTCGCGATCCACCACCTGCATGTATCCGGCATTTACGCGCTGCGGAAAGCGTGGATGATGCTCGATCAACATCCCCTCGGTCAGTACCGGGGCATGGTCTACATCCGTCACCAGTTGCACCGCGTGGGGGTTTCCCATGGAAACGGCGCTGATTTCCACCTGCCTGTGGTCGATATCGAGCGGGTAAGTCAGCGCACGCTTATCGGCGATAAAAGGAATCTCGGGCGGCTCAAATTTCGGCGCGCCCATTTGGACAGTAACCTCACCATTGGCCTCCAGTCTGGGGATGATCAGCCCTCCGAGCGTTTCCACGCGAATTTCATTTTTTGTTGTCATTCCCCGATCATGCACGTAGCGGACGAAGCAGCGCGCACCATTGCCGCATTGCTCCACTTCGCCGCCATCGGCGTTGAAAATGCGGTAGCGAAAATCAGCGTCACCTTCCGCGGTTTCGATCAGTAGAATCTGATCGCAGCCGACACCAAAATGACGGTCGGCAAGCCGTCGCAATTGTTCAGGGCCCAGAAACGGCGACTGATTCATGCCGTCGATGACAACGAAATCATTGCCCAGCCCCTGCATTTTTGTAAACTTGAGTTTCATTCATGAATTACCGTTCATTCAGGCTATGTTCATTGATGCGGAACGCATATCGTTGGCGCAACATCAGTATATATTCTTTCCGCGCTGACGAGTAATTCCCTGCGGCATGAACAGATGTCTATCTGACCTTCATATGAATAACGGTATGCAGCGCGAGGGATCGCCGGAGAACAGTGTTTCACCGGATACCCGCAGCCATTAACCTCGTGGGAAAGCTCTTTCGGCCAAAAGAACAACCAGGAGCGTCACAATACCCAAAACCAGCCCTCGCGGGGTATTTTTGTTTTGATTCTTCAAATCCAGGAGCTGCCGCATGGCGCGGCACTATTTACGATACAGAAGGACTTCATTGAGCGGGTTCCGGTTTAACTATTTTCATCTTCTTAATACGCGCGTTATTTGGTATCCTACAAGCCCTTTCAAGACTATAAGCGGCTGGATAACATGAGCGAATATCTTTTTACGTCCGAATCCGTGTCCGAAGGTCATCCCGACAAGGTGGCCGATCAGATTTCCGATTCTATCCTGGATGCCATTCTGGCCCAGGATCCCAATGCCCGGGTAGCGTGCGAGACCCTGTGCAGTACCGGTTTGATCGTAATGTCGGGTGAAATCACGACGGAGGCGAACGTTGACTATATGCAGGTCGCGCGTGCGGCCGTCAAACGTATTGGTTACAACAGCTCCGATATCGGTTTTGATTACCATACCTGCGCGGTGCTGACCGCTTTCAACAAACAGTCCACTGATATTGCTCAGGGCGTCAACCGCACCAAGGAAGAGGAAATGGATCAGGGAGCGGGCGACCAGGGGCTCATGTTTGGCTATGCCTGTGACGAGACGCCCCAACTGATGCCGATGCCGATTTACTACGCCCATCGCCTGATGGAGCGGCAAGCGGAACTGAGAAAAGACGGACGCCTGCCATGGCTGCGCCCGGATGCCAAATCGCAAGTGTCAGTGCGTTACTTGAATGGGAAGCCATTGCGCATTGAAACCGTCGTGATCTCCACCCAGCATCATCCGGACATTCCTCACGCGGAACTGAGCGAAGCGGTAATCGAGGAGATCATTAAACCGGTGCTCCCGAAAAATATGCTGAACGGTGACACACGCTACATGATCAACCCTACCGGACGATTCGTAGTGGGTGGACCAATGGGTGATTGTGGATTGACCGGCCGCAAGATTATCGTGGACAGCTATGGTGGTACAGCGCATCACGGGGGCGGTGCATTCTCCGGCAAGGACCCTTCCAAAGTGGATCGCTCGGCGGCGTATGCCGGACGTTATGTGGCCAAGAATATCGTTGCTGCCGGTATCGCCAGCAGGTGCGAGGTGCAGATAGCCTATGCTATAGGCGTGGCGCGGCCGGTTTCGCTGATGGTCGACACATTCGGAACAGGAAAAATTTCCGACGATAAAATCGTCAGACTGATCGAGCGGCATTTCGATTTGCGCCCGCGTGCTATTATTCATACCCTTAATCTGTTACGTCCAATTTACGAAAAAACCGCCGCCTATGGCCATTTTGGCCGGGATGAACCGGAGTTCACCTGGGAGACCGCTGATAAAGCCGCGCGATTGCGTGCCGACGCGGGAATCGAGGTTGCGGTAGAGGCATAGGCCGGGCGAAACCCTTTTCCCGGTATCACATAAGCTTTATCCCTCCCCAGCTGAGGAGCGCTGCAGCGGGCACAGTCCCCGCGAGGCTCGGCAGGAGAGGATCGTAACAACGGCGCTCGTTCATTTTTTAGGAGATTTGTTCCATGAACGCTGTGCTCAGTCCTACGTCTACATCTGTCTCGACGCTTACCAGTAGCGAATTTATCGATTATAAAGTTGCCGATATGTCCCTGGCGGAATGGGGGCGCAAGGAAATCGCCATCGCCGAAACCGAAATGCCTGGTCTGATGGCCCTACGTGAAGAATACGCGGCGACGAAGCCTTTAGCGGGAGCGCGTATTGCCGGTTCACTTCACATGACTATCCAGACAGCCGTACTAATCGAAACCCTGATCGAATTGGGAGCGGAGGTACGTTGGGCTTCCTGCAATATTTTTTCCACTCAGGATCATGCCGCGGCGGCTATCGCAGCCGAGCGCATCCCCGTATTTGCCTACAAGGGTGAGTCGCTGAATGATTACTGGGAGTATACGCACCGTATTTTCGAATGGTCCGGTGACGGGAAGTCGGATGCGAACGGCGGGCCCAATATGATTCTGGACGATGGCGGCGACGCAACGCTGCTGCTCATCCTCGGCAGCAGGGCTGAAAAAGATCCATCGGTCATCGCCAATCCCGCCAATGAGGAAGAACACGCTTTATTCGCGGCAATCAAAAAAAGGCTGGACACTCAACCAGGCTGGTATTCCGGCAAGCTTGCCAATATCCGTGGCGTAACGGAAGAAACGACGACCGGTGTTCACCGTTTGTACGAAATGGAAAAAAAGGGTGAGCTGCCGTTTCCGGCCTTCAACGTCAACGATTCGGTGACCAAGTCCAAGTTTGACAATCTTTATGGTTGCCGCGAGTCGCTGGTAGATGGTATCAAGCGTGCTACCGACGTCATGATTGCCGGCAAGATTGCCCTGGTGTGTGGTTATGGGGATGTGGGTAAAGGATGTGCCCAATCCCTGCGTGGTCTGGGGGCGACAGTATGGATCACCGAGATAGATCCGATTTGTGCGCTGCAAGCGGCGATGGAAGGCTATCGTGTCGTCGCGATGGATGAAGTCTGCGATCAGGCCGACATTTTCGTCACCGCTACCGGCAATCTGCGCGTTATTACGCACGACCACATGCTGAGAATGAAAGATCAGGCTATTATTTGCAATATTGGCCATTTCGATTCGGAAATCGACATCGCCTCGGTCCAGAAATACCAGTGGGAAAATATCAAGCCGCAGGTGGACCATGTCATCTTTCCAACAGGCCGCCGCATCATCGTGCTTGCACAGGGGCGCCTGGTGAACCTGGGCTGCGCGACCGGCCACCCCTCGTTCGTCATGTCCAGCTCATTCACTAATCAGGTGCTGGCACAAATGGAGCTTTGGCAGAATGGCCCGAGCTACGGAAAGAATGTCTACGTGTTGCCCAAGCATCTGGACGAAAAAGTGGCGCGACTGCATATCAAGAAGTTGGGCGTCAAACTCACTGAATTGACCGACGAGCAGGCGGCATATCTGAACATGGATAAAAACGGCCCCTACAAGCCGACGATGTACCGGTACTGATATCCAGGTTCTGGAGAGGTGAGAGAAGCGTAAAAGATGGCTAAACAGTCCTTTTCGCTTCTCTGAACCTCTGCGGTTAGTACAAGATGGAATCCCAAAAAAAGTTTGCCCCCACTTTCAGCTTCGAGTTTTTTCCACCGCAAACACAGGAAGGGACGGAGAAGTTGCGCGCCACGCGCAGGCAGTTGGCGCAACTCAACCCAAAATTCTTTTCGGTGACATTTGGCGCCGGCGGCTCGACCCGTGATCGCACGCTTGAAACGGTTCTGGAAATCCAGGCAGAGGGCTATGCGGCGGCGCCCCATCTTTCCTGCATCGGCTCGACCAGCGAAAACATTCGCACCATGCTGCAGAAATATCGTGATGGGGGCATCCGTCACATAGTCGCCTTGCGGGGCGACCTGCCATCAGGCATGGCGCAGGGGGGGGAATTTCGCTACGCCGATGAGCTGGTAAAGTTTATCCGCAAGGAATTCGACGATGCCTTCCATATCGAGGTCGCATCCTATCCGGAATATCATCCTCAGGCGAACTCCGCGCAGGACGATTTGCGGAACTTCAAGCGCAAGGTGGAGGCCGGGGCGGATTCTGTCATCACCCAGTATTTCTACAATGCCGACGCTTACTTCAGATTCATTGAAGAGTGTGAGGCGATGGGCATTGGAATTCCCATCGTGCCCGGTATCATGCCGATCAATAAATTCTCCCAGCTGGCGAGATTTTCAGACGCCTGCGGCGCGGAAATCCCACGCTGGATCAGGAAGAAACTGGAAGGCTATGGCGATGACAGCGCATCAGTGCGGGCATTCGGACTGGATGTCGTGACCGATTTATGCGACCGGCTACTCCAAGCCGGCGCGCCCGGGTTGCATTTCTATACGCTGAACTCGGCAGGACTGACTACTACCATCTGGCAAAGACTGGGACTGTAGCGTCAAATGAAGCACGCCATTCATTTCTCCTCTTTTTTGAGAGGAAAATGACGGGATCTGCGCTGGGTTTAATCAGGCCGCAGCTTTTGCCGGTGTCGCAACGCGTTGCGATATCGGGTTCGCCGCATACGCATAATGAGCTGCTGATTCGGCGGCGCCATATTCAATTTTTTTGCCCATATCCGAGAATACGGTTTGCAGCGCGTTCAGGCATAGCATTACGTTTTCCATTTTGCTCGAATAACCCATCAGGCCGAAGCGCCAGATCTTCCCGGCGAGGTCGCCCAGTCCAGCACCGATCTCGAGGTTATAGTCGGCCAGTAGCCTGCGGCGCACTTCCTTTTCGTCTATGCCTTCCGGCACATACACTGAATTAAGCTGGGGTAACCGGGATTTCTCTTCCACCAGATACTCGATACCGAGCGTTTCCAGGCCTGCTTTAAGCGCTGTGTGATTGCGCTGATGGCGCGCCCACGAATGTTCCAACCCTTCCTCATACAGCATGAACAGGGCCTCATGCAGCGCATAAAGCGCGTTGGTGGGGGCGGTGTGGTGATAGGTTCGGGTAGTGCCCCAGTAGCCTAGCAGCAGGTTCAAATCCATAAACCAGCTTTGTACTTTTCCCTTACGATTCTTGACCAATTCCACTACACGCTCGGAGAAGCTTACAGGCGACAGCCCTGGCGGGCATGACAGGCACTTCTGGCTGCCGGAGTAAATCGCGTCGATCTTCCAGTCGTCAACCTTGAGGGGAGAGCCGCCAAGCGAGGTGACCGTATCGACGATGGTAAGGCAGTTATGGCGATGGGCAATTTCACACAGTAATTTTGCGTCCGACAGCGCGCCGGTGGATGTCTCGGCATGGACGAAAGCAATGATTCTGGTATCGGGATTCTGTTTTAACGCGTCTTCCACTTTCTGCGGATCAACCGGTGCTCCCCATTTGTCGTCCACCACTACCGCGGTACCACCGCAGCGTTGCACGTTCTCGATCATGCGCGCGCCAAATACGCCATTACGGCATACAATTACCTTATCGCCGGGATTGACCATATTGACGAAACACATCTCCATCCCGACCGAGCCAGGGCCGGAAACGGGAAAAGTCAGCAGATTTGCCGTCTGGAAGGCATAACGCAGCAGGCTTTTCAATTCTTCCATCATATCCGTGAATACCGGATCAAGGTGACCAAGCGTCGGCCGGGCCATCGCGGATAATACGCGCGGATGGGTATCCGACGGCCCCGGGCCCATCAAAACACGTTGGGGGGGATAAAACGTACCGATTTTTTTGGCGGGGTAGAAGTTGTTGTTGGTCATGAATTGATCCGTGTAGTGATGGACTGAATGAATTGAAGGAAAGAGCTGATTCTATCAAGTGAGCGGATATTTTGCTATCGGGTAGCCAGCCAAGCCGATATTTACTTTGCCGCCAGGTCTCCTGCACATTCCCGATATTCGGGATCCCTCCCCCCGTCACATTAAGCTACTGCAAATTTTTCGGTCCCGCCATCCTATATTGCAATGCAACGTCTCATCGTACCAGCAACATTGGTTTGACGGAAAGGGCCTGTGCGATTTTATCGGCTGCCTGTCTCGCCAGCAGTTGATCGGGATAGGGACCGGCATGGACCTTGAACAGGCCGTCTGTTGCAATGATGCCAAGAGTGCTGCCTAACGAAGGAAGTTCGGTGCGCATGCGCGCGAGGAAGTTATCCGCGTTATCGTAGGCGCTAAAGGCGCCCAATTGCAGATATATGCCCCGAGCATCGCCTGCGGTAGTGGAGCCGGAAACAGATGGATCTTCATACGCGGATGCGGAACTGACGATTAACAGGTCCGGTTTCGCTTCGCCGTTTTGCTCTTCTGCAGCACTTGACAGCGCTGGACTTATTTTCTCCCGAACAGCGGCCGGCGCGTTGACAGGTGCTGCCGCAACCTGCGCAATGGATTCCACCCCGGGAAGGATGCTTTCCACTTCCACCCAGGCACTGCCGCCGTCCAGCACACCTAGCTTATAAGCGGCGGTATAGGAAAGATCGATCAGACGATCGGAATGGAACGGGCCGCGGTCATTGACGCGTACGACCACTGATTTTCCGTTCCTGATGTTGGTGACGCGGGCGTAGCTCGGTAACGGCAATGTGGTGTGCGCGGCAGTCATGGTGTACATATCGTAGATTTCGCCGGATGCCGTTTTCTGTCCATGGTAACGACGGCCATACCACGACGCTATTCCACGCCCCTTGTATGGTTTCAGGGCGGTCATGGGTGTGTAGGATTTCCCTAGTGCGACATAGGGCCGCATATTGGCCTGGCGCAATGGTTCACCGCGTGGAACGGCGTCCGGAATTGAAGCAAGGTCGGCTGGCGGATTATCGCCGGGGCCGTCGTCCAGATAATAGCCGCCCTTTTTTGGCGCGATGCCGGATTTTACCGGTGTGGCGGAAGGCGTTTTTCCCAACGTATCACGTTTCAGGATACTGCCGCAGCCCCCGGCAAAAATTAAAATGGTTGCCGCAATGATGATCCGGGCAGTCGTTACCGTAATAGACGGAACGCTCTGCACGTTGCCTGACCCGGAATTGATGTTCTTCACGTCTTCACCAGTTTAGGATGCGTCTGTATGCTCATCAAAATACCAAATCCCAGCAGCATTGTCACCATTGATGTGCCGCCGTAGCTGATCAGGGGGAGAGGCACCCCCACCACAGGCAGGATACCAATTACCATGCCGATGTTGACGAAAATATAGGTAAAGAAAGTGAGCGTAATGGAGCCTGCGATCAGGCGGGTAAACTGGGTCGAAGCATTGGCGGCAATAATCAGGCCGCGGCCGATCACCATCAGATACAACAACAGCAGCAATGAATTGCCAACCAGGCCAAATTCCTCGGAAAATACCGCAAAGATAAAATCGGTACTCCTTTCAGGGAGGAAATCGAGATGGGTCTGGGTCCCGTTCTGCCAGCCTTTACCGAGAACCCCACCGGATCCTATGGCGATGGTTGACTGGATAGTGTGATAACCCGCTCCCAACGCATCCTGCGTCGGATCAAGCAACGTCATAACACGCCGCCGCTGGTAATCGTGCATCATTGACCAGAGGATTGGCAGGCTGCCGGCTCCGGCGACCAGTAATGTTCCCATAACGCGCCACGACAACCCCGTGAGAAACAGAACATAGAAGCCGCTGGACGCAATCAGCAATGCCGTTCCCAAATCGGGCTGACGCATAATCATGACTACCGGCAGCAACAGCAGCAATGTTGCCACCGCGTAATCCCTCAGCCGCAGGGTCGCTTCATGTTTGTCAAAATACCACGCCATCATCAGCGGCACCGCGATCTTCATCAGCTCCGAGGGCTGGATACGCGTGACCCCGATATTCAGCCATCGCCGTGCTCCATTATTGATTTCTCCGAACAGCATCACGCCGATCAGCAGGAAAAGACCTGCTACATATATCGGCAGGGCGATGCGCATGATATGCTCCAACGGGATGTTGGCAATCAGCCACATGATGGCAAGCGCCACCAGCATGTTGAGCGCCTGGTTGGTGACGCGGTTCAGGTTCGCATCCGTGGCGCTATATAGCGTAAAAAGGCCGGTCAGCATCAGCAGCAATATACCGCCCAGCAAAAAACCGTCCACGTAACGCGTTAGGTAGTGCCATAAGCGCAATGGCTTAGTCATGCGCGTGCTCGTCTCCATCTCCCTGACTGACCGGCTTTGCCGCTGCTTCTTCCGGCAATTTTCCGAGCAGGAAGTAGTCCATCACCAGCCTGGCTATCGGGGCAGCGGTAGCGCCTCCGTGCCCGCCATTTTCCACTAAAACCGACAGCGCAATTTTCGGGTTTTCGGCCGGCGCGTAGGCAACAAATAATGCATGATCACGATGGCGTTCCTGGATCTTGCTTTCAACATATTTCTCCCCTTGCTTCATCCCGATCACCTGCGATGTACCGGTTTTGCCTGCGAAACTATAAGCGGCACCCGCACCGGCTAGCGCGGCCGTGCCACCGGGCCGCGTAACGTCTATGAGCGCGTTTCGCACGTGCGTCAAGTTGTCGGGATTGAGATCGAGCGTATATAGCGGTTGCGTTACGATTTCACGCACCGTGCCATTCCTGTTATTGTGAACCTGCTTCACCAGATGCGGCCGGAAGGCGGCACCCTTGCTGGCAAGTATCGCAGTGGCGAAAGCCAGTTGCAGAGGTGTGGTCAGATTGTAGCCTTGGCCGATACCCACGGAAATTGTATCGCCCGCGTACCATTTCTGCTTGTACCGCCGCATTTTCCATTCCTGCGAAGGCAACAGACCAGAGACTTCGCCTTCAATATCGATTCCGGTTTTCTTCCCCAGTCCGAATTGGCTGATGAAATTGAAAATGTTGTCGATACCGAGGTCGTTAGCCAGCCCGTAGTAATAGGTATCACACGATATGACGAGGGATTTGTGTAAATCCACGTACCCGTGGCCACCCGCTTTCCAGTCACGGAAGCGATGCGTGCTGCCGGGCAGGCTGAAGTATCCGGGATCATTAATTCCGTTTTGGGCTGAACGTTTTTTTAGCTCGAGACCGGCTAGCGCCATGAATGGCTTGAAAGTGGAGCCGGGTGGATACAGTCCGCGTAGCGCCCGGTTATTGAGCGGTCTATCGATGGAATTATTCAGCAAGTCCCAATTCTCGGAGTCAATGCCGTCGACAAATAAATTGGGGTCGAAGCCCGGCTTGCTCACGAACGCCAACACATCACCGGTGGCCGGATCAATCGCCACCAGCGAGCCGCGTCGCTCGCCGAACGCTTTTTCCGCCACCTCCTGCAATTTGATATCAAGCGATAGCGTCAGATTATTGCCCGAGGTCGGCGGAGTACGGGATATTACCCTTATCACTCGGCCGGCTGCATCGGTTTCCATTTCCTCGAAGCCGGTGAGACCGTGCAATTCCTTTTCGTAGCTTTGTTCGATCCCGATTTTACCCATGTACTGGGAACCGCGATAATTGGCCAAGTCCTCATTGGCCTCCAACTGCTCCAGATCCTTGTCGTTAATGCGGCCAATATAACCGACAACATGAGATGCAATATCGCCTTTTGGATATTGACGGAATAAACGTGCCTTGATTTCCACCCCCGGAAAACGATAGCGGTTGGCGGCGAAGCGCGCAACTTCCACGTCCGATAAACGTGTGCGGATGGGCAGGCTTTCAAATCTCTTGCTCTCATCCATCAATTTCTTGAAACGCTTGCGGTCTCTCGCCGCTATCTCGACGACAGAGGACAATTCGTTAATGAGCGCGTCGAGATCGGCAACCTTGTTGGGCACAATTTCGAGCGTATAAGCCGAATAGTTATGCGCTAATATTTCGCCATTGCGGTCGAAAATCAGGCCGCGGTTGGGCACAATGGGGGAAATGGATATCCGGTTGGCTTCCGCCAGGGTGTGATAGTGCTCCTGCTGCGATACCTGCAGGTAAAAGAAACGGGTGAACAGCAGTAGGAACAGCAGCAGCACGAACCCGGCGCCGATAGCAAGCCGCAACCGGAAATGATGCAGCTCACGCGGGTGATTACGAAGCTCTACTGCGCGACTCATAATCCTAAACCCGGCAATTGGAATGGAGGGTAGTGTGCGATTTCGAGCGCAAAAAGTTTTTGCGGATCATGGCCCCGAGCTGAAAAATGAGAGAGAAATTGAGGGGCCAGGTGCCAGATTCAGGATAACGCATCGGAATCAGACCTGGGCCTCTGGGGTATTCTCAATAGTGAGGAGAGTAGCGGCCACAGCAATGTACCGGTGGCGCTGGCAAAAAAGAAATTCCAGCCGGGAAAATGAGACCCATCCAATAGTCCCGTCAGAAGTAAGACGGATTGTCCGATAAGCAGCATCAATCCTATCTGGGGGGCCTGCTTCAGAAAGCCAAAAACAAGCAAGCGTCGATGGAATACCAGCGCGGCAAACGCCATGATAACGTATGCCAGAGCATGTTGGCCGAAGGTGCTGGCGTTGCCGATATCCATTAATAGACCCATAGCGAAAGCCGTGCTCATACCGACCCGCTGCGGCTGATTGATACACCAGTAAAGCACGACCAAAGCGACGAAGTCCGGCCACAATGACAGTACTACACCTTTTAGTGGTAACAGATTCAGAAATAACGCCATGATCAGGCTGAGAACGATAAAGGAGCCTTTGACCGGCAGCAGGATTTCCTGCTTAGGATAATTAGCGAACGCCAATCTTTTCTCCTTTCCTGCTCTTCGGTCGCTCTTCGATGGCTTCCGGCGGATTTTCCATCGCCGGCGCTAGCAAAGATAATATCAATAACTGCCGATGGTGACCTACTCCGGCGGCAGGCGTGCAGGTAACCTGGGCAAAGACATACGTGGGATTGCGCTCGATTTTCGACACCACTGCCACGGGAAGGCCGGGTGGATAAACGCCATCTATTCCGGAAGTCACCAGCATATCGCCCTCCCGGATATCCATGTTCATCGCGAGATAGCGCAATTCCAGCGTTCCATCCCTGCCGGTGCCGGATACCACCGAGCGCAAGCCGTTACGTACCACCTGTACCGGCACTGAGTGGTCCTTGTCAGTGATAAGAGTGACTTCGGACAGCCATGGATAGTTGCGAGTAATCTGTCCCACCACGCCTACGTCGTCCACCACGACCTGGCCTGGCTGAATACCGCTTTGACTACCTTTATCAAGTATGACCTTGCGGCTGAAGGGATCGCGCGGAACGCGCAGGATCTCGGCCATGACAGCTTTGCTTTCCAGTCGCTGAGCGGCTTCCAGCAGTTTGCGCAACTGCGCATTTTCCGCCTCCAATCCCCGCAACTGCTGGAGTTGCCCCCGGTCGGCAAGATATTGATGCTTAAGATGCACGTTTTCATCCGCCAACTGCCGGCTGACGAAAAACTCGCTGATCGTGTCGTAGATTGTTGCGGGTACATTGGCCAGTTGCTGTAGTGGATGGATCACGACAGCGAAAGCCTGGCGAATTTCGAAGAGATATTTGAATCGGGTATCAACTGCCATCAGCAGTAACGACAGCAATACAAAAAAAACCAGCCGCGCCAGCAGACTGGGGCCTTGTCTGAAAAACTGCGGGGCCATCTCCATCAGGTCTCAGCTTCGGATTCCCGATTCGGCGCGCGTCCGGCCAACGCTTGAAGCCACCTAATCACTGGCAAATATGCCGACCAGTTGATCCATATTTTCCAGCGCAACACCTGACCCGCGTACGACGCAGGTCAGCGGGTCTTCCGCGATGATTACCGACAAACCGGTTTCTTCCATTAGCAAGCGATCAATGTCGCGCAGCAATGCGCCACCCCCGGTTAAAACCATGCCCTTTTCGGCGATGTCGGCGCCCAGTTCAGGCAGTGTATGCTCAAGCGCGGATTTGACGGCACTGACGATACTGTTCAGGGGGTCGGTCAGAGCCTCGAGAATTTCGTTACTGGAAATAGTAAAGCTGCGCGGAATGCCTTCCGCCAGATTACGTCCCTTGACTTCCATTTCACGTACTTCCGATCCCGGAAAGGCGGAGCCGATTTCCTTTTTGATCAATTCAGCGGTAACTTCGCCGATCAGCATGCCATAGTTGCGGCGAATGTAATTGATAATGGCTTCATCGAACTTGTCACCGCCGACACGCACAGAGTTTGAATAAACGATGCCGCCCAGCGAAATCACACCGACTTCCGTCGTCCCCCCGCCAATATCGACCACCATTGAACCGGTAGCCTCCTCGACCGGTAAATTGGCGCCAATAGCTGCCGCCATCGGTTCCTCGATCAGCTCGACCTTGCGTGCTCCGGCGCCATAGGCGGCTTCGCGGATGGCGCGGCGCTCAACCTGCGTGGAGCCGTAAGGCACGCAAATGACGATGCGGGGATTGGCGGAGAATAATCGTGGCGGATTCACTTTTTTGATGAAGTGCTTCAGCATTTGCTCGGTAACGGTGAAGTCGGCAATGACGCCGTCCTTCATCGGCCGGATGGCAGTGATATTGCCGGGTGTGCGCCCCAGCATCTGCTTGGCCGCCAGACCGACCTGCTGAATGACTTTCTTGCCGTTGGGCCCGCCATCCTGACGTATCGCCACCACTGAAGGTTCGTTCAGCACAATGCCCTGCCCGCGAACATAAATCAGGGTATTGGCAGTACCGAGGTCTATCGCCATATCGGTCGAAAAATAGCCCCGCAATATATTATTGTTGATAAAGTTAAGCATGGTTACGGAATCCGTTGGATGGCGATGATAAAAGCGCGCGAAAAGAATGCGTCGCTCAGGCCGGCTATGATACTCTATTAGCTATTTGAATATAAGGGTTATAAGGAGTTTGGCAGCGAATGTTACTGTCCCTGGATGATGTAAAGCGCGTTGCAAATCTTGCCCGCATTGAAGTTAGCGAGGATGAGGCACATACCACGCTGGCGCAATTATCCGGCATCTTCGGTCTGATCGAGCAGATGCAGGCAGTGAATACATCGGCGGTAAAACCGATGTCGCACGCCCAGGATGTTATGCAGCGGTTACGTGAGGATGTTGTAACAGAGATCGATCAACGAGAAATGTTCCAGTCGATAGCACCTCAGGTAGAGATGGGGCTTTACCTGGTGCCCAAAGTTATCGAATGAGCCCAGGCGCAAGCCTGGGGCTCTTCTTTCACACCTTTCCATGATTTGCTCCATCCCGCGAACCCCATGTTGAACTTGAGCCTCAAGCAACTTTCTGCGCTGCTCGCGGCGAGAAAGATCTCCAGCGCTGAATTGACCGGTGAGTTTCTCAAGCGGACACGCACGCTGAATCCGGACTACAACGCTTTCATTACCATCGATGAAGAAACAAGTCTGGCTCAGGCGCGCGCCGCAGATATGCTATTGGCATCAGGACGGGCACGCCCGTTGACTGGTATTCCTGTCGCCCAGAAGGATATTTTTTGTACCAAGGGATGGCATACCACTTGCGGGTCGAAGATGCTGTCGAACTTCATTTCGCCTTACGATGCCGATGTGGTTGAGCGTTTCAATGCTGCTGGGGCGGTCAATATCGGCAAGACCAACATGGACGAGTTTGCCATGGGGTCAAGCAACGAAACCTCTTTTTACGGGCCGGTAAAAAATCCGTGGGATACCGCGGCCGTACCCGGCGGCAGTTCAGGTGGCTCCGCTTGTGCGGTCGCCGCACGCATGGCTCCTGCCGCAACCGGCACCGATACCGGCGGTTCAATTCGCCAACCGGCGGCGCTGTGCGGCATTTCAGGAATCAAGCCCACGTACGGGCTGGTATCGCGCTACGGCATGATCGCATTTGCGTCCAGTCTCGACCAGGGAGGGGCAATGGCGAAATCAGCGGAAGATCTCGCATTGATGCTGAATGTCATGGCAGGCTTCGATGAGCGCGATTCCACCAGCCTGCAACGTGAGCCTGAAGACTATACTCGCAACCTCGAAAAGCCGCTGGAGGGGCTGCGTATCGGGCTGCCCAAGGAATATTTTGTCAAGGAAATAAGCGGTGACGTGGCACGTGCGGTGGAAGGGGCCATCGCGGAATACCGCAAGCTTGGTGCAAAAACAGTGGAGGTGTCGCTACCTACTACGAAACTTTCCGTTCCTGTTTATTACGTACTGGCTCCAGCGGAAGCATCGAGCAATCTCTCCCGTTTCGATGGCGTGCGTTACGGCTACCGCGCGTCTGAATATATCGACCTCAACGACATGTACCGGAAAAGCCGTGCCCTCGGATTTGGCCCGGAGGTGAAGCGCCGCATTCTGATTGGCACTTACGTGCTGTCGCACGGGTATTACGACGCGTACTACATTCAGGCGCAGAAACTGCGCCGGCTGATAGCGGAGGATTTTGCCGAGGTATTCAAGCAATGCGACATCATCATGGGACCGACTTCGCCCACCGTTGCATTCGATCTTGGAGAGAGAAGCAGCGATCCGGTGCAGATGTATCTATCCGACGCTTACACCATCGCGGTCAACCTGGCCGGGCTGCCAGGGATGTCCATTCCGGCCGGCTTTGGCGACAAGAACAGGCCCGTGGGATTGCACATTGTCGGCAATTATTTTGCGGAAGCGCAAATGCTGAATGTGGCGCATCAATACCAGCACGTAACAGACTGGCATGTCCGGATGCCCAATTAAACGGCAGGCCTGTGCTGCCCAACATTCGGGACATGGATATCCAATGATTATTTTTATTTTCTCAGCGCGTCCGGGATAAAGCTCGGGACAACAAAAGGTTCGCGAAATGCAATGGGAAATTGTTATCGGTCTTGAGGTGCATACGCAGCTCTCGACCCAGTCAAAAATATTTTCCGGCGCCTCGATCGCGTTTGGCGCCGCGCCCAATTCTGAGGCTTGCGCCGTCGATCTCGCGTTGCCCGGGGTATTGCCGGTATTGAATCGCGGCGCGGTGGAGCGGGCAATCAAGCTTGGTCTGGCGGTGGGCGGCAAAATTAATCCGCTTTCAATTTTTGCGCGTAAGAATTATTTCTATCCCGATCTGCCAAAAGGTTATCAGATCAGCCAGTACGAATTGCCGGTGATCGAGGGTGGCAGTGTCAAGATTCAGGTCGGCCGGGATGGAAACGAGCAGGAGAAAACCATACGCCTTACCCGAGCTCACCTCGAGGAAGATGCGGGCAAGTCACTGCATGAGGATTTTCATGGCATGACCGGCATCGATCTGAACCGCGCCGGTACGCCTCTGCTCGAGATCGTTTCCGAGCCGGACTTGCGCAGTAGCGCGGAAGCGGTAGCCTATGCCAAAACGTTGCATTCTCTGGTGCGCTGGATTGGTATCTGCGATGGCAACATGCAGGAAGGCTCCTTTCGCTGCGACGCCAACATCTCGGTACGCCCCCACGGATCAGACAGGCTTGGCACCCGTTGTGAAATAAAGAATCTCAATTCGTTCCGCTTTCTTGAGAAGGCGATTGATTATGAGGCCAGACGGCAGATCGAAATCCTTGAAGATGGCGGAACCATACATCAGCAAACCAGGCTCTACGATTCGGACAGGGATGAAACCCGTGCCATGCGCAGCAAGGAAGATGCGCAGGATTATCGCTACTTTCCCGATCCGGATTTGCTGCCGCTTGAAATCACGGAGAGCTGGATCGCGGAGATTCAGGGATCGCTCCCAGAGTTGCCGCAGCGAATGCGCGAGCGTCTTGAGCGTGACTATGGGCTTTCCGGCTACGACGCAACCACTCTGACAGCCGACCGGGAAATTGCGGAATACTATGAAGCGGTGGTTGATAAACTTCCATCCGACCCGAAGCTTTGCGCAAACTGGGTGATGGGCGAGATCTTCAGTTATCTCAATAACGAAGGAAAATTTTTCGATAGCTGTCCGTTGTCCCCGCTACAGCTTGCGCAACTTCTCATGCGCATCAAAGATGGAACGATTTCCGGAAAGATTGCCAAGGAGGTGCTCAGGCAGATGTGGTTGCAGGCCAGCTCGGCCAAGGTGGATGTGTCGACATGGAAGAGCCGGGACTCACGGTTCGATGAGAACCTCGCTGACCGGATTATCGAGTCACAGGGATTGAAGCAGATCTCCGATTCAGGCGAACTGGAAAAATTGATTGACGAGGTGGTTGCCGCCAACTCGAAATCCGTTGAAGAATTCAAGGCTGGCAAGGAGAAAGCCTTTAATTCCCTCGTCGGTCAAGTAATGAAGGCCGCCAAAGGCAAGGCCAATCCGGCGCAGGTGAATGACATATTGAGGAAAAAGCTGCTGGAATGAGATGGAATTCAGAACTATCCTACTCAGAAATAGGATGCTCTTTTTACCCATGGCGCAGTCAGGAATGTCCTTCGGTCGGAGCCGTGGCTGCCACAGAGGTATCCCCTTGCTCATGCTGGCCCGCCTCTTCCCGGGCGGCATCTTCCTGACGCCCCAGAAGCCGCAGCGCAGCAGCGGTGACTCGCTCGGCGGTAAAGCCGAATCGTTTCATGGTTTCTTCTCCCGGAGCAGAGGCCCCGAACCGGTCGATGCCAATGATGGTTCCTTCTTCTCCCGCAAATCGTTCCCATCCGAGCGTTGCACCGGCTTCCACTGTGACGCGCTTACGCACGGCCGCAGGCAGCACCTGCTCGCGATAGGCGCTTTCCTGCTCGGCAAACAACTTCCAGCTCGGCAGGCTGACCACGCGAACGCGGATACCCAGATCTCTCAACCGGGCTTGCGCTTTGACGCATAATTCGACCTCGGAGCCGGTTCCAATCAGCAGTACCTGAGGGTTGCCACCCTCGCCCTCCGAAAGAATATATCCCCCTCTCGCCACTCCCGCATCTTGTGCGCGAGAGCGGTCCAGGATGGAAATGTTCTGGCGCGTTAACGCTAATAGCGTAGCCGAATTCCTCTTTACCGCAACTGCCCATGCCTCTGCGGCTTCGTTCGCGTCGGCTGGCCGAATAACAGTCAGACCGGGAATCGCCCGCAGGCCGGCCAACTGCCCAATCGGCTGGTGCGTCGGCCCATCCTCGCCCAAAGCAATGCTATCGTGCGTGAAGACGTAAATTACCCGCAGGCCCATCAGTGCTCCCAAGCGTATCGCTGGCTTCATGTAATCGGAGAACACGAGGAACGTCGCACTGAAGGGAAGTACGCCACCATGCGCAGCCATGCCATTGACGGCAGCGCCCATTGCATGCTCCCGAACGCCGAAAGCAATATTGCGGCCCGCGTAACTCCACATACCGCCGACCGCTCCGGCGGTGGCTGGCGTTCCATCCGACGGCTGAAAATCCCCCCGCTCTTTCAAAGCCGTATTGGTAGAGGGGTTCAAATCGGCCGAACCACCAATAATATTTGGAATGTGCTGCGCGAGCGCGTTCAAAGCTTGCCCCGCCGCCACGCGTGTCGAGACTGGCTTGTCGCTGGGTTTCCATTGTGGCAGCTGCGCCGCATCTGGAGACACCTGGCCGCCCATCACCTGGTCCCATTCGGCAGCTTCCGCGGGAAAGACTGTCCGGTAAGCGTCGAGGCGCTGCTGCCATTCCTGCTGTGCCTTTGCTCCGCGCTCGACCGCTTGCCGAAAGTGCGTCACCGCCTCGGGCGGAAGGAAGAAAGAGTTGGTCGTCGACCACCCCAGTGCCTTTTTGGCGGCTGCTACTTCTTCTTCGCCGAGGGGAGACCCGTGGGCATGGAACGTGTCCTGTTTATGAGGACTGCCATAACCGATATGCGTCCGTACCAGCAGCAATGATGGGCGGTTCTTCTCGGCCTGTGCCTCCCGCAGAGCGGCATCCACGTCGTCCGTGTTGTTTCCGTCCGGTACGATACGGGTATGCCACCCGTATGCCTCAAATCGCTGGGCGATGTCTTCGGTAAATGTAAGCTCGGTTGCGCCGGCGAGCGAGATATGATTTTGATCATAAAGATAGATCAGCTTGCCCAGGCGAAGATGTCCGGCGAGGGACGCGGCTTCCGCAGCAACCCCTTCCATCAGATCGCCATCCGAAACAAGCGCATAAGTGTAATGATCCATCAGGTTATGATCAGGACGGTTATATCGAGCGGCCAGCCATGCTTCGGCGATGGCCATGCCTACACCGTTGCCAAAGCCTTGCCCGAGGGGACCGGTTGTAACCTCGACTCCAGGCGTATGCCCTCGCTCGGGATGGCCCGGGGTACGGCTGCCCCATTGGCGAAAATGTTTAATCTCGTCCAGCGGCAGATCGTAGCCGGTAAGATGCAGCAGGCTGTATAGGAGCATGGAGCCGTGTCCGGCGGATAGCACGAAGCGGTCGCGATCCGGCCATAATGGATCCCGGGGGTTGTAACGGAGGAAGCGCGTCCAGAGAACATAGGCCATCGACGCCGCACCCATGGGTAAACCAGGGTGTCCCGAGTTGGCCTTCTGGACCGCATCCATCGACAGCACGCGTATAGTGTTGATGCACAAATCGTCCAGGTCCTTGCCTGCTTTTGCTAGACTGCTGCTTTTGTTCGCCATATTGCTATCTTCATCTGCGGCTGGAGTATCAGTATCTCCTGTTCCAGCTCGATGAGCCGCTTTTCTTCAAGCTAAAACAAATAAGGTCAAGAAGGGTAAGGCCCGTACCTTTATCGAATCGCTATTTATTTTTATGATTTTGGCTGCTGCCTTGAGATGCCGCTTCTCACCGCGGATGTTTAGAAAGCCTGAATGACCTACCCAGGAAATTCCGCCATTAAATTTAATGCGGAATGAGAATATAGTTTAAGAGGGTATATGGTTTTGATCTGTACGGTGGCACACCATCGTTTGCGCATCGCGATTTGGCTCTTAACCTTCGCGGCATGGTCATAAATTTATGCTGCGTCCGCCATCCACCGCAATAATCTGACCGGTGATATATGGCGCATGCGCGATCAAAAAAAGCACTGTTCTGGCAATGTCATCCGGGTCGCCCGCGCGTTTCAAGGGAGTTTTGTCGATAATGCGCCGTTGCAACGTTTCATCCGTCCACTCACCTTGCTCAGGCCATAAAATGGGCCCCGGAGAGATGCCGTTAACCCGGACTTCCGGTGCGAGATCCAGCGCCAGCGAGCGGGTAAGCGAAGCCAAGCCGCCTTTTGCCGAGTTGTATACCACGTATTTTTTCAGCGGCCACTCGGCGTGGATGTCGACGATATTCACGATGCAGCCATGCCGTTTCCTGAGCTGTGGTGCTGCCGCCTGGGACAGGAACAGCGGGGCTTTCAGATTGCTGCCGATAAGATTATCCCAAGTCTTCTCTGTAATCTCTCCCAGCGGAGTGGGAAAAAAGCTGGAAGCATTATTGACGAGGGCATCGAGTTGTCCGAAATGCTTCATGGTTTCGTCAATCAGGTCTGGTAGTAGCCCGGTATCGAACAAGTCGGCTTGAACCAACGCCACTGATCCGGGACGAATTTGATTAAGTTCAGCCTGTAATGTGCGTGCATTCTCCACCGACGTTCGATAATGCACGACCAGGTTTGCGCCCCGGGCATGCAGCCGGCGGCAAGTAGCTGCACCCAGACGTTTGGCCCCACCGGTGACAAGTACTACTTTCCCTTGCATGGCTATCTCCCCTACACTTGCGCTTTCGTCAGTTTCTACAATTTACCATAGAGCCGATGCCGTCACTACCCACACCAAGCGAAGCGGCTTTCCAGCATAGCCGCGCCGTGCTGGAGCTGATTCGCGCCGAGATTGCCGCGGCGGGCGGCTGGATTTCGTTTGCGCGGTACATGGAACTGGCACTTTACACCCCGGGCATGGGTTATTACAGTGGCGGCGCGGCCAAATTTGGCGGTGCCGGAGATTTTGTCACCGCGCCTGAAATTTCTTCACTATTCGGCATGGCTGTGGCACGGCAGGCGGCCCAGGTGCTGCAATTGATGGACGGAGGCGGTGGGGATATTCTGGAATTTGGTGCGGGCACCGGGAAACTTGCGCTCGATTTGCTGCTTGAACTGGAAAAACTCGGCAGCTTGCCAGAACAGTATTTTATCCTTGAAGTCAGTGCAGAGCTGCAACAGCGGCAACGGCAGTTATTTGAAAGGTTTGCGCCGCATCTCTCGGCGCAGGTAATCTGGCTTGAACATTTTCCCGCCAAATTCAAGGGGCTGATGCTTGCCAACGAGGTACTCGACGCGATGCCGGTGCATCTGGTGATGTGGCGTGATGCCGGTTTGTTCGAGCGCGGTGTAGCGTGGGGGGGCGATAACTTCAGCTGGAGCGAGCGAGCGCTCACGGAAGGAGAGCTTTACGAGGCTGCATGCCAGTTAACGCCTCCGATTGATCCTGACAGCGGCGCTGCTGGCGCCTACGTCAGCGAAATCAGTCTTGTTGCAAGGGGCTTCATGCGCAGTCTCGCGCGCATTTTGCAACAGGGCGCGGTAGTGCTGATCGATTATGGTTTCGGGCGGAGCGAGTATTATCATTCCCAGCGCAATCGTGGGACATTGATGTGCCATTATCGTCACCATGCCCACGCCGACCCGTTTTATCTGCCGGGCTTGCAGGATATTACCAGTCATGTGGATTTCACTGCCGTTGCGAACGCCGCGACCGCTGCGGGATTGGAGTTGTTGGGTTATACCACTCAGGCGAATTTCCTCATCAACTGCAGAATAACCGAAACCTTGGCGCGAACGTCAGTAGACAGCACAAAGGAGTATTTGCCGCTGGCGAACCAGTTGCAAAAGCTGACGAGCCCCGCTGAAATGGGTGAGTTGTTCAAAGTGATTGCTGTCGGCAGGAACATTTTCCAACCTCTTACCGGGTTCATCCGTGGAGATAAAAGCCGAATGTTGTAAAACCCCACCATTCAATACTGTCATGGATCGGGTGGCAGCGGGATACGAAATAGCGGTGATCTTGCCGCTTCGCAAACTGGACAAACCGCCCAGATCGCAACGCTGACGTGCTATGATTGGATGGCTCGCTAAACAGGGCGAGCGTTCCAAATCGAGGTGCGGGAGAGTGATGTCATGGCGACTGTAAAGCAATTACTGGAAGGCAAAGGATTTGAAGTTGCAAGCATCGAGCCGGATAAGTCCGTATACGACGCCATGCAATTGATGGCCGCAAAGAACATTGGCGCATTGCTGGTGCTGCAAGATGGAAAACTGGCCGGTATCTTTACGGAAAGAGATTATTCGCGCAAGGCATACCTGCTGGATAAGTCCGCGAAAGATATTCGCGTAAGAGAAATCATGACTCCGCAAGTGGCATATGTCAGTCCCGATTATACGGCTGAAGATTGCATGGCATTGGTTACCGAGATGCGGGTACGCCATTTGCCTGTGCTGGAAAACAATGAGGTGGTCGGCATTGTTTCCATTGGCGACCTGGTTAAAGATGCCATTTCCGGGCAGCAATTCATCATTCATCAGCTCGAACGTTACATACACGGGATCCGCTAATCGACATGACGTCGGGATTGCCCTTTACGACATAGCTGGGTAATTATTCACCCGCAGCAAGTGACCAAAGCCCCATCAGGACGAACGAAGCGGCCGCGAACCACCGCATCCACCTCATGTTGATACGGTCGGCGAGTGCCTTGCCGATCCAGACCGCCGGTATGTTCGCGAGCACCATCCCGAACGTGGTTCCTAACACAACCAGCACCAGCGCATCGTAGCGCGCCGCCAGCGCCACAGTGGCAAACTGTGTCTTGTCTCCCATTTCCGCCACGAAGAAAGCGACCAGCGTGGTGACAAACACGCCAGCACTAAAAATGCGCGGATTTCCGTCGAGTGTATCGGGCTTCAGCGCCCACAAGCCGAAACCGATGAATGACAGTCCGACGATCCAGGTGAGAGCTTGCGGCGAAATCAGGCTTGCCAGCCAGGCACCGATGGAGGCCGCCAGCGCGTGATTAAGTATCGTGGCGGCAAAAATACCTGCCATGATGGGATAGGGCCGCCGTAGTTTGGCCGCCAGCACAAATGAAAGAAGCTGAGTCTTGTCGCCGATTTCAGCGAGAGCGACCAGCAGGGTGGATGTGAAAAAGGCTTCCAAGGTGGGGGCGATGCAAAAGAGCGGAGAATTGTAACGTGATTTCTCTGTCCAATACTCTTCTTCCATTCAGATGATTTCAATGATCAAAGCCCAAACTGCCTGTAAGCAATTCGAGGGGACGCTGGAGCGGATTGTGATTAATCCTGAATTTTCAGGGAAGTTTTCATCGGCACCCCTACCCATGGCCTTTTTCTTTCGGCGGAGACGATCATAAAACCTTCTGATCTTCCGCCTGATGTTTCCTCCGATTGGCTAGCCGCCGAAGCTAACCGCTGCGTTGCGTGTGGCCTTTGCCTGCCGCATTGCCCTACATATCGCATCACGTTATCAGAGGCCGATTCACCTCGCGGGCGCATCGCCCTGATGAGCGGGGTTGCGGGAGGACGTATCCCCATGAATGCACGTTTTGCATTGCATATGGACCGGTGTCTCACTTGCCGCGCCTGTGAGGCGGCCTGTCCGAGCCACGTAAATTTCGGGCAATTGATAGACGGGACTCGCGCCAGGATGCTGGCATCCGCTCCTCCTCTCCTGGAGGGGAAAATAATGCGGGAATCCTGGTTTCGTCGCGTGCTGGAGCGTGAGTTAATCGCCAAACCAGCACGTCTGGATGCGTTTCGTCCGTTCTTGCGTTTTTACCAGAGAAGCGGAATGCAGGAATTGGTGCGTAAATCCGGCTTACTGGGTAAAACAAAGCTCGCCTTGCTGGAGGCGCAGTTGCCACGCGTCGATATGCCCTGCTCTTTTTCCGCTGAAACAGGAACAGGTGTGGCCAAATCATGGCAAGCAATTTATCCTTCAATTGGCAAACCGCGCGGCGAGGTCGGTCTGTTTCTTGGGTGTGTGGCGCGGCTGACGGATGCCGCTACGCTTAATGCCGGAATATTCGTGCTCAACCGCCTGGGTTATACGGTACATGTGCCACCGATGCAAACTTGTTGCGGCGCCCTGCACCAACATGGTGGAGATAGCCACATGGCGGCACAGCTGGCACATCAGAATATGAATGCGTTTGACGGGTTGAATTTGTCCGCGGTGATAAGCATGGCATCGGGTTGTGGCGCGCAATTGGCTGAATACCCTTCTCCCCCCCTATCACAATCGTTAAGACAGTCTCCGGGAAGATCTGTCCCGGGGCAGCCGGAAGCGGGTGCCGATCTTTCCGGCGAGTGGCTGAAGGGTGCTCAAGCTCGCAATTTTTCCACCAAGGTGATGGATATCAGCGCATTTCTCGCGGCGGCTGATGGATGGGATGACGTACAGCTTGCACCGTTGCCTCGCAAAATAGCGATACATGAACCATGCAGTCTGCGGAACGCGTTACGCGGTACCGCCCATCCTTATACATTGCTATCGCGCATTCCCGGCTCACAGGTTGTGCCTCTTGCCGGGAATGATCAATGCTGTGGAGCGGCCGGAACATATTTTCTCGACCAGCCGGAGATGGCAAAGGCACTGCTGCATGACAAGACGGCTGCATGCGATGCGAGTGGCGCGCACTACCTCGCCACATCCAATATCGGTTGCGCCATGCATATTGCCAGTGCTTTACGCACAGCAGCGTCGGAGACCGAAGTGCTGCATCCGGTAACGCTATTGGCGCGGCAGATGGGTATATAATGCAAGTATCTCGTTTTGCCAGAGAACTCTTATGCCAAATATCGATAAATTCATCATCGGCTTCGATCACGCGCTGCGTACGTTGTTGACGCCGGCACAAACCTTGCGTCCTGTTCCCGGAACCGAACTGCCGGAAATCGAATTGAATGATTCGGAAAAAAGCGAATCTACCGCCCTGATGCGCGTCAATCATGTCGGCGAAATTTGTGCACAAGCGCTATACCAGGGGCAGGCGCTTACCGCGCGTAATACGGAGGTGCAGCATACCCTCACCCAAGCCGCACGTGAGGAAACCGAACATCTTGCCTGGACCGAGCGGCGTATCGCGGAATTAAGCGGGCGTAAAAGCCTGCTGAATCCCCTTTGGTATGGCGGCTCCTTTGCTATTGGCGCATTGGCCGGCATGCTCGGCGATAAATGGAACCTCGGATTTCTGGCGGAAACCGAACGCCAGGTGGAAGTCCATCTGGCTGGACACTTGAAGCGGTTACCGCGTCAAGACCGGAAAAGCCGTGCCATCGTCGCACAGATGCAGGTGGATGAAGCGGGCCATGCGACAGCGGCCATGTCCCACGGCGGCGCGGAATTGCCGGTGCCCGTGAAGCTGGCAATGAAATTGGGATCAAAAGTCATGACAAAAACCGCGTATTGGGTTTGACCAGGGGGATTTGACGAAAAGCTCATCCTTCCAGGATTTCAAAGTCGTGGGTTAGTTCCGCCGTTTTTTCCAGCATTATCGAGGCGGAGCAGTATTTTTCCGCGGAAAGGCTGATGGCCCGCTCCACTTGCCCCGGCTTCAGTTTTTTCCCGGTCAGGATGAAATGGAAATGGATACGGGTGAACACCTTAGGTTCTTCCTGTGCCCGCTCCGCTTCGATTTCCACCACACAATCGCTGATGTCCTGACGGCTTTTTTTAAGAATCAGCACCACGTCGAAAGCGGTGCAGCCTCCGGTCCCCATTAACACCATTTCCATCGGGCGCGGTCCCAGATTTCTGCCGCCCGCTTCCGGCGGTCCGTCCATCAGCACCGTATGGCCACTGCCGGATTCGCCTAGAAAGCTCATTCCATCCTTCCACTCAATACGTGTTTTCATGCTGTTTTTTCCGAAAACATTTTCAGGCATTATTTTAATCCCGTTCTGCAGGTAAAGCATCCGGCATAAAGCGTGGCGAGAGCGGCCGCGGTCACGGGTGATGAGATTAAATGCAAGGTTTTAAGGTGGATCAGGCGCCGGGGTCAGTCGATACCATAACATGCCAATGGCTTCGTGCAGGAAGAGTCTGCTTTTTTGCAGGGCTTCAGCAGTGGGAATGAATGCGAACAAGTTCGTTTTATATCTCGTAGTGAATGCGGTAGCCGCTGGTGTAACCTTGAAGCCGGCCTGTTCAAACTCCCGTGATGCTCTTGGCATATGCCAGGCGTGAGTAACTAGCGCGATATGCGTAATTCCGTCTTTTTTCAGCATGGCGAAGCTTTTGTAGGCGTTTTCGCGGGTATTTCCGGAAGCTCCTTCTATCCATTTAACCGGAACCAGAAACTCCTTTTCCAACGCCGCCTTCATTTGTGCCGCTTCAGAGATGCCGCTGCCCAGGGGGCCTCCACCCGTCGCCAATATCGGTTTACCAGTGAGCCGATGTAGCCGCGCGGCGTATCGAACGCGCTCCAGGCCAAGGCGGCTTACAGTATGGCCATGATATTCCGGGGCGTTGAAATATGTACTGCTACCCAGCACTACGATGGCTTGTATACCGTTATTGGCGAAGCTGGGAGGAGGTAGCGTTTCCAGCTTACGCAGTGCGGTTTCAGCGACAAATGGGGTAGACAGCAGATAAAGGAGAGTCAGCGTGACTGCCACCAAAACCTTGCCGGCCACTGGGCGGCGCTTGAGAAGCAGAACTCCCATGACACCCAACAGAATGAGATTTAATGGAGGAAGCAAGAATGCGCTTACCAAGGTCGTCGTAAACCAGCCCATGACTCAATTGGTGGGTTCATGAATAGGAAAGCAAGTTATTCCTATTGATATAACATACGTGTGCGGCATAAAATCGGTAACGTCATTATCTGCCGATATCATTGTTCCAATCGAGAAATAAAAAAGCCGACGGATCCGTCGGCTTTTTTATTAACTAACGTCGGCGTACGTAAGCTTTACTTAAGTGTCAGGATCCACGTCGTCAGGGCCTTGGCATTGTCGTCACTGACGTTTGCATTCGGCGGCATCGGAACCGGACCCCAAACTCCCTGGCTTCCTTTCTTCACTTTCTCCGCCAGTTTGGTTGGGGCGTCCGCATCATCCTTGTATTTGGCTGCAATGTCCTTGAATGCTGGTCCAACCAATTTCTTGTCAACCGTGTGACAATTCATGCAACCGCTACTTTTTGCCAAGTCCGCGTTCGCTTGCGCGGTACCGACGATCAACAGGGCTGATGCTGCAACCATTCCCATCCAGACAGCTTTCATGCTTGCTCCTTTTATCCGTTAATTTAGTTAGAAAGGGGATTCTATCTTACCTTGAATTTCGCAGACGCGCAGCAATTCCCGCAAGTCAGAGATTTCCGGTAAGCATTTAACGCCGTGGCAGACCCACGCGTTGACAGCTTTATCCGTTGCCATCGGTTTATTCAGACTCAACGGCAGCCCGGCAAGTTCCGCGTGCAAGGCAAATATAAGCGTATAAGGGGAACCGCACACCAATGCTTGTCTCCATTCCGCCAGAGCATGCATCTGACCGCGGAGAATGACAACCTGCGGCGGCGCGAGTGATTGCTCCAGCGCTACCAGGAAACTGCAGCAGGAACTGGCCTGGCGGGATATGGTGGAATAGAATAATTCCAGCGCGCGCTCCGCCGTTTGCAAATAGCGGAACTCGCCGAGCAGATGCCCCAGTCGCTGCAGAGCATACGCCGCCACGCCGTTGCCTGAAGGTGTGACATTGTCATGACCAGGCTTGGGGCGAAAAATCAGCTTCTCGTGATCGTGGCTGGTGAAGAAAAATCCTCCGGCCTGCCTGTCTTCAAATTGCTCCAGCAGCACGTCGGCCAGTGCAATGGCAAAATCCAGATCAGCCTGACGATACTCGGCTTGCATCAGTTCCAGTAAACCATCCAGCAGGAACGCGTAATCGTCAAGATAAGCGTTGAGATGCGCATTCCCATCCTTATACGTCGCCAGCAGGCGGTTATCTTTCCATAGCGTGGAACGAATGAAATCCACTGCCAGCGCAGCCGATTGCACCCACTCGGCGCGCCCGAATACACGGCCCGCACGCGCCATTCCTTTGATCATCAAGCCGTTCCAGCTGGTTAGAATTTTCTCGTCACGCCCCGGATGCACGCGTAATTCGCGCTCGGTGAAAAGTTTTCTGCGCGCCGACGCAAGCCATTGTTGCGCTTCTTCGTCACTGATGTCGGCAGCCAGCGCAACTTCCGCAAGCGGCTGGGCGATCTCCAGGTTCCAGTGCTTCTGTTCGAAGTTTGGACTACGCGAGAGGCCGTAGTAGGAGGCAATCACGGCATATTCTTCCGGCAGCAGAATTTGGGCGATCTGGTTGCGATCCCACACGTAGAACTTGCCTTCCTCGTTTTCAGAATCGGCATCCAAGGTGGAGTAATAACCGCCCTGCGTCACCTCCGTATTCTCTGTACTCGTCGCGCTCTCTTTGTTCCCGGTCTCTGTCCCGCCTTCTCTTCGCGGCTGCATTTCGCGCAGCACCCATTCGGCCGTTTCCTCCACAATCCGCTTGAACAGGGCGTTGCCGGTGGCTAGCCAGGCGTCGGCGTAGAGCCGCAACAACGGGGCGTTGTCATAAAGCATTTTTTCGAAATGCGGGATATGCCAGTACCGATCCGTGCTGTAACGGCAGAAACCGCCGCCGAGCTGGTCATAGATGCCGCCTTCCGCCATCTTCTGCAGGGTATTGGTTGCCATCCCCAATGCTTCCTCATTCCCGGTGGTAAAGTAACGGCGCAAGCAGAACTCGAGTTCGGTGGGATGAAGGAACTTTGGTGCATCACCAAAACCGCCATTCACCGGATCGAACCGGTCTCTCAACTCCGCCAGCGCCTGATCAAGCGGCTGTGTCGAGAATGCTGGCGTCATCGTGGTTTTTGCCGGGAGCAGGTTAGCGAACGATTTTAGCAGCGAGACGCTCTGTTTTTCGATTTCCGTACCGCGTGCATAATAAGCCTCGGCGACACGTGGCAACAGATCCAGGAAGCCCGGGAGGCCGTGACGGGGGGCTTTAGGAAAATATGTGCCGCCGAAAAATGGTTTTTGGTCAGGCGTCAGAAACAGGGTCAGCGGCCAGCCGCCATGACGCTGGGTTAGCATGTAAAGGGCGGTCTGATAAATCTGGTCGAGATCAGGACGCTCCTCGCGATCCACCTTGATGTTTACGAAGTGCTGATTCATCATCGCTGCCACTTCCGCATCTTCAAAAGATTCATGCGCCATGACATGGCACCAGTGGCAAGCCGAGTAACCGACGGAAAGCAGTATCGGCTTGTTCTGCATACCCGCCAGCGTCAGCGCTTCCTCTCCCCATGGATACCAGTCCACAGGATTGTCCGCGTGCTGAAGAAGATAAGGGCTGGTTTCGTTGACGAGATGGTTGAGCATGGTTTTACGTGTTGGGCCAGCGATTAATCTGTTATTGCTCCCTGGCTGGCAGTGGAAACCGATTTGGCATATTTTGCCAGTACTCCGCGTGTATAGCGCGGCTGCGGTGCTCGCCATTCAGCACGCCGCCGCGCAAGCTCATCCTCCGAGACATTGAGTTGCAGCAGACGCTGCTCGGCATCTATGGTGATGGCATCTCCTTCATGCACCAGCGCGATCGTTCCGCCCACAAATGCTTCCGGAGCGACGTGGCCGACCACCATGCCGTAGGTGCCGCCCGAGAAGCGGCCGTCTGTAATGAGTCCCACTGAATCCCCCAATCCTTCCCCGATGAGGGCGGAGGTGGGCGAGAGCATCTCACGCATGCCCGGACCTCCCTTGGGGCCTTCATACCGTATGACAACTACATCGCCTGGCCGGATTTGACGCGCGAGTATTGCTGCCATGCAAGCTTCTTCCGACTCGAATACCCGCGCCGGACCAGTGATCTTTGGTGTTTTCACTCCGGTGATTTTGGCGACGCAACCCTCGATGGAGAGATTGCCTTTGAGTATCGCGAGATGTCCCTGCGCATACATGGGATTTTCCCATTGCCGGATGACATCCTGATCCTTGCGTGGCGTTGCAGGAATGCCCTCTAATACTTCAGTGATGGTCTGGCCGCTTATAGTCAGGCAATCGCCATGCAGCAGGCCATGTTCAAGCAGCATCTTCATTACTTGAGGAATGCCTCCCGCCTTGTGCAGATCGGTCGCAACATACCGCCCGGAAGGTTTCAGATCGCACAGTACCGGCACTTTGCCGCGCATGCGTTCGAAATCGTCGATAGTGAGCTCCACTTCCGCCGCATGGGCAATGGCGAGGAAATGCAGCACCGCATTGGTCGAACCGCCGATCGCCATGATCACGGCAATCGCATTTTCGATGGATTTTTTGGTAATGATGTCACGCGGACGGATTTGTGACCTGATTGCGTCAACGAGCGTTTCGGCCGAGCGGGCGGCGCTCACGCATTTCTCGTCATCCTCCGCCGCCATTGTCGAAGAGTACGGCAGGCTCATTCCCATCGCTTCAAATGCTGATGACATGGTGTTGGCGGTAAACATGCCTCCACAGGAACCGGCGCCGGGGCACGCGCGGCGCTCTACTTCAAGCAGTTCCCTTTCGTCTATCTTGTGTGATGTATATTGGCCGACTGCTTCGAAGGCACTGACAATCGTCAAATCTCTTCCCTTATAATGGCCGGGTTTGATGGTGCCGCCGTAAACGAAGATGGCCGGAACATTCATTCGCGCCATCGCAATCATTGCGCCGGGCATGTTTTTGTCGCAGCCGCCAATCGCAATGACTCCGTCCATGCTTTCCGCCTGCACCGCGGTTTCAATCGAGTCCGCGATCACTTCACGGGAGACCAGCGAATATTTCATGCCCTCCGTGCCCATGGAGATCCCGTCCGACACGGTGATCGTGCCGAACATCTGAGGCATTGCACCCGCTTCTTTCAAAGCATTTTCGGCATTGATCGCCAACACGTTCAATCCCTTATTGCACGGTGTGATGGTGGAGAAGCCGTTGGCTATGCCGACGATGGGCTTGTCGAAATCCTTGTCACTGAAACCCACCGCTCGCAGCATGGCACGGTTGGGAGTGCGCTGCGCACCTTGGGTGATTGCCCGGCTGCGGGGATTATCTGGCATGAATACTCCTGGAGAGTGTTGAAAACCTGGAAAGTCCTTGAATCATGGAGGTCGCGGGAGGAAGTGCTTTAACGTTGAATCATGATACAGAAAGAAAACAGTCGAACCAGCGCCCCCTGCGGCAAGCGGCTGTTGCCGTATAATTCATTATTTTACCGCAAAAAAAGCAAACCTTATGCTCGTTCATCCGCAGTTCGACCCTGTCGCCATTTCTCTTGGGCCCCTTGCAATCCGATGGTACGGCCTCATGTATCTCCTGGGATTTGCGCTGTTCATACTGCTGGGCCGCTATCGTATCAAGCGTCATCCTGAAAGAGCGTTCACGACCAGTATGCTCGACGACATGCTGTTTTACGGCGTCCTGGGGGTTATACTTGGCGGCCGCCTGGGACATGTATTATTTTATCAGCCCGGCTATTATCTACAGCACCCGCTGGAAGTCTTTGCGGTGTGGCAGGGCGGAATGTCGTTTCATGGCGGTTTTCTTGGCGTGATATCCGCAATGGCGCTGCTGGCCCGAAAATATAAATTGCAGTGGCTGGCTGTCACGGATTTTATCGCGCCGCTGGTACCCTTGGGGCTGGGTGCGGGCCGCATTGGTAATTTCATCAATGCGGAGTTGTGGGGACGCCCAACCGACGTGGCGTGGGGGATGATTTTCCCCCATGTGGACGACTTGCCGCGTCATCCTTCCCAGCTCTATGAATTTGCGCTGGAGGGGTTGGCATTCTTTGCATTGATGTGGATTTACTCAGCCAAGGCGCGACCGGTAGGAGCGGTCTCGGGCATGTTCCTGATCGGCTATGGCGTATTCCGTTCGTTTGCCGAGTTTTACCGCGAACCGGAGGATGGTTTCATAGGTGTGATGACTCTGGGCATCAGCATGGGACAATGGTTATCGCTACCGATGATTGCAGCGGGCGCGGGCATGCTGATTTGGGCGTATCGGGCGAAGGGAAGTCCGCCGTCGCCCGGGTTGGAGTCGCACGAGCCAGATAGGCCAGACAGGCCAAGCAAGCCGGACAGGCCGGGAAGAAAGAAGAGTAGACGAGATCTGAAGTAGGATTTCTGCATGTCCTTACGCCATTCCTACACTGTTATTGCTCCGCTTTATGACGCCTTGCTTGCCACGGCGGGCACCGGTGTGCGTGCGGCGAGCCTCGGGCAATTGCCGCAGCAAGGCGATCTCGATATCCTCATCAGCGGCATCGGTTCCGGCCTGGATCTGCCTTATCTTCCCTTATGCCATCATTATGTAGGCCTGGATCTTACCGCCGCCATGTTAACGCGTGCAAAATCCCGCATCGGAGGTCATCGCCTGAATCTCATTCGGGGCAACAGTATGTCACTGCCGTTCGCGGATGAATCCTTTGATCATGTGGTGCTGCATTTGATTCTCGCGATAGTGCCTGACGCGGCTGCCTGTTTGCGGGAAACCGCGCGTGTACTAAAACCCGGCGGAAATGTGCTGATACTCGACAAATTTCTTAAGCCGGGGGAAACTGCGTGGATCAGGCGAACGTTGAACCTGCTGTCGCGGCATATCGTTACGCGGCTGGATGTCATATTTGAGGAGGCATTGGCGGGTGTTCCGCAATTGAAACTAAAAGTGGATGTGCCAGTGCTCGCGGGTGGCTGGTTTCGTAGTATCTGCCTGGCGAAAGAATAACCATAATGCGGAATGAATGCGGCGACCACGGGCCTGCTTCAGGTTTAAGGATTTTGGGGCGTATGCGAGCAGAATTTACTGTCTCTGCGCTGAACCATCGATACGGTTTATTGGGAAATCTCCTGCCCTGTCTTGTCATCTTCGCGCTCGCCGTTGCACTCTCTTTCTCATTTGCCATCCTGCCTGCCTGGGCACTCGATGTCAAAAGCCCTGGTGCGGGCTGGACCGAGGCATACCGTACCGGCGAGCTTGTCATTTTTACGAAAGATGTGGAAGCGGGCCGCAGCATTGTGGCAACCGCCGAAGTCGAGGCTTCACCAGAGACCGTTTTCAACGTGGTTAACGACTTCGATCACTACCCGGATTTCATGCCATATGTAAAGGAATCGCGCGTGCTCAGCCGCAAGAGCGACAGTGAAGTTGTGACGTACACCCGTATTACGCCGCCGTTTGTGAGCGAGCGCGATTATCCGCTCAAGTTCAGAATGACTCGTGGCACGCCCGCAAACAACGGCGTATTCAAGACCGAATGGACCGCGCGTCCCGACGCTCAACCTGAGGTCGAGGGCGTCGTGCGAATCAGGCTCAGCGAAGGCTCATGGCTCGCGGAACCGTTGGATGGCGGCACCCGCACTCGGCTCACCTACACATTGCTGACGAATCCGGGCGGCCTGATCCCCGACTTTGTCGCAAATATGTCGAACACCATCGCAATCCCCAAACTCTTCAAGGCTGTGATGAAACGCTCGGCCGAAAAAGCGGCGGCGGAGAAGTAAACAGCTGCGCTAATCAACCCCTTATCATAATATGCAATCGCCGCTTATCGGTTCGTTAACCAAAGTCCGGCGCCTGTAGCGAATTCACGTAAAGGTGAATATAGTGAGTGACAGCTAAACCAAAAAATGAAGCGCAAGCCGAATTAGGTTCAGTACGTTTACAAATTGAATAATTAGCAAGGCGTAATTATTATGACTATGGCAAATGACCAAAATCTCGATACTGATAAACTTTCTCCAACTGCCAGAAAAATGCTCGGGCTTCGAGACGAAGTACTCCTGGAATGGGGAAAAAGGCTTCGACAGACTGTCAAGGAAGCCGAAAAACTGCCCCAGCCAATCCTGATCAATACCTTACCCGCCCTATACTGCAACCTTGCAGAAGCTATTACGCCTGGCTACCCAAGAGCCACAGCAGATGAAGGTAACACTGTTGCCACTGAACACGGCGGCGAACGGGCGCGGCTAACGAACTACAATGCCCATTCTGTTATTTCAGAATATCAGATACTGAGATGGACGATCTTTGATGTTCTAAAGCTAAATGGCATTCAGCTTAACGACGATGAATTTTTTTTGATCAATGTTTCTATTGATGGATCGATACGTGAGGCAGTGAATGCCTTCGCTCTAGCGCAAGCGGCCCTGCACGAAGGATTCATCGCAGCCCTTACGCACGACTTGAGAAATCCACTATCAAATGCGCTTGTTTATGCTGAGCTGATCAAATGCTCTTCAGATTTAGCCAAGATAAAGGAGTTTGCGCAAGGAATCACTGACAATCTAAGCCGCATGGATGAAATGATTCGGGATTTGCTCGATTCCGTAAAATTCCACGCTGGAGAACGCCTCCACCTTCGTCTTGAGGAATTCGACATACAAAAGGTCGTGAAGGAAGTGTGCGACCAATTTACTGTCGCGCATGGTCCACGCTTTCGATTTGTTGGCAATACGTGCAAAGGCTGGTGGGACCGTGAGGCAATAAAAAGGGCAATTGAAAATATTGTTGGCAATGCGGTGAAATACGGCGCTCCCGACACTCCTGTTCGAATTAATATCGATTCGCAAAATGGACGCATGCTGCTGAGTGTGCATAATGAAGGAGAACCTATCCCCCCCGAACAAATCGAGTGTATATTTCAGGTGTTCCGTAGAGCAGTTGCTGCAAAAGAAGGAAACAAAGAAGGTTGGGGTATAGGCTTGCCGTATGTTCGCAATGTCGCGGAAAGTCATGGTGGAAGTGTTGCAGTCGATAGCGCAATAAACCGAGGAACAACCTTCACCATAGACATTCCGCTGGACTCAAGGGCCTACCAGGATGCTCCTACGCTCGGCTGAAATTGGATTAATCCAGGAATAGCGGCCGGCGGGCAATGAGACTGAACGAATGCCTGAAGGCGAAATGAAGATGCCGCGTTCGCATAATTTGTAGTAGTTTCGATTTTAGTCTAATGGAATTATCGTCCTTTCCCAAACGGATCAGAGTGAAGGGGGAACGGGAATTTCCATATACGAGGAGAGGCGACCGAAATCAATATTATGACAGCGGTATCTATCGCCGGCATAGAATGTTATGCGAGTGCATGACATGGATGAGCGCGGGGCAGAGGTCCTGCCTCAAAGAAAGCCCGGGATCTATGGCTGCAATCTTTACCTTCCTAGACTCATTGCTGCATGTTTGCGCTAAAAACCTTCTTTCTTTTCGCGGCCACAGCGATTGCGGAAATCGTCGGTTGCTATTTGCCCTACCTCTGGCTCAAGCAGGGCCAGAGCGCGTGGCTTCTTTTGCCTGCCGCCGCAAGCCTCGCGTTGTTTGCATGGTTGCTCACGCTCCACCCCACAGCCGCCGGCCGCACCTATGCCGCGTATGGAGGCGTCTACATTTTTGTGGCGGTGCTCTGGCTCTGGTCCGTCGAGGGTATCAGGCCAACGGCCTGGGATGTGGCAGGTTCCATGGTGGCGCTCGCGGGTATGGCTATTATCATGTTTGGACCAAGACATGGATAACCGAACAGGAGGCATTATTTCCACTCCGGGAATTTTTCGTGCTTCCATGACGTTTGGTTGACTTCTCTACTCGAAACCTTACAATCGCACTGAATATCCGGATTTTTTGGTCTGGCGAACAACGATCAGATAAAAATGCATAAGCTTTCAAGGAGAAAATAGATGGCCGCGAAAATAAAGGGTGCTTTGCCAGTCCTTCTCTCAGTATTTCTTGTTGGTTGCTCAGCAACTTCAACGACACCCGAAGGAAAGTCCGTTGAGCTTGTGACTGAAAAGCCGCCCGGTAATTGCAAGCCGCTAGGTGACGTCGTCGGTTCCCAAGGCAATTGGTTCACGGGAGACTACACATCAAATAAGAACCTGCTCATCGGCGCCAGAAACGATCTGCGCAACAAGGCGGCTGAAATGGGTGGAAACTATGTTTGGGTGCAAGACTCAAATAATACCAATGCATGGGGAAGCCTGGGGACGACAAACACGACGGTCTTGGGTGTTGTCTACCGCTGCGAGTAAGTCAACGAGGGCTTCCAGGTGCTTTTAAGGGGCAAGGAAATGCTGTGTCCCTACGCAGAATTTCTCCGGTTCAACCGAACCGCTAAATAAAGCTGCGCCAGTTGCTTAATTTGCATGCTGGCGATCACGAGTACCATTGGAGCATGCCCAGCAAGGTCTACTACAACAGCGCCTGCCCGGTTTGTAATGCGGGAATCAAGGATCAACGCCAGCGCATGGAGGCATGCGGCATCAAGGATATTGAATGGGTCGATGTGCATACACATCCGGAGGCCGTGTCGGAGGTGGGAGTCCCGCTAGAGCAGGTGCGGGAGCGATTGTATGTCAAAGACCCGGATGGCCAGCTCAATGTGGGAGCAGACGCATTCACGACACTATGGTCCCGGACGCCTGGCCAGCGTTGGCTCGCAAGGCTGTTGCGGTTACCTGTACTCAAGCAACTGACGCACCTGGCATACAACGTCTTTGCCCGCCTGCTTTACCAATGGAATCGCGCCAAGAAGCACTGGTAACGTGCGCCGCTAACCAGTTGCTGCACGAAGCACATGGAGCATACGCGGGAACGCCCGCTATTGTTCCCAAGCAATGCCGTGATGATCGGTATGCGGAATTTGCCACTAGTGGTATTTCTGGTCGCTTCGCCGGAGTCTGTCCTCACCCGGTCACTTTTTTCCTTCGATTCTTCAAGTCCGGCAGTTGCTAGCTGTCGTCGAGCGGCATGAATTTATCAGATGAGTAACGAGAGGGCCTGCGTTTCCTGTCCTCCTTTGCTATCAAGCGCGAAGAATCTCCAGCAGGTCGTTGCCGTAACGCTCCAGTTTACGCGCACCAATACCAGGCACTTCGCGCAATTCGCTTTCCGTTTGCGGACGCAGGCGCACCAATTCCGACAGCGTTGCATCGTGAAACACGACATAAGCGGGAACGCCATGCTTTTTCGCAGTTTCGGTGCGCCATGCCCGTAAGTGCTCCCACAGTATACGAGCCGCCGGATCAAGCGTGGCAAACTTGTTTTCATGCGCAGCCGCGGCCTTAGCCGCGGTCTTCTTGCGTTCAGGCTGCAAGCGCAGAAAGACGGTTTGACTCCCATTCAATACCGCGCGGCTGGTTGTGGTGAGACGCAGCGAGCCATGTCCATCGTTGTCCGCCGCGAGCAAGCCGAGTGCCGCCAGTTGGCGAAACACCGCTCGCCATGTTTTTTCTTCCAGTTCCTTGCCGATACCGAAGGTGCTGACCTTATCATGACCCCATTGCCTCATGCGCGCGGTATCATTGCCGCGCAGCACGTCGATCAGATGCCCGGCGCCAAAGCGCTGGCCAGTGCGGAAGGCGCAAGACAGCGCCTTTTGTGCCGCCACCGTGCCGTCCCATACTTGCGGCGGATTGAGGCAAACATCGCAATTGCCACAAGTGGCGCTGGTTGCAGTCTCGCCAAAATAATCAAGCAGGCGCACGCGGCGGCAGGTGGTGGCCTCGCACAGCGCCAGCAGCGCATCGAGCTTGGTCGAAGCTATCCGTTTAAACTGCGCCTGTGCCTCGGAACCCTCGATCATGCGCCGCTGCTGCACCACATCGCCCAAACCGTAAGCCATCCATGCATTGGCCGCCTGACCATCGCGCCCCGCCCGGCCAGTTTCCTGATAATAGCCTTCGACACTTTTGGGCAGGTCGAGATGCGCAACGAAGCGCACGTCCGGCTTGTCGATGCCCATGCCGAATGCAATTGTGGCAACCATCACAACGCCATCTTCGCGCAGAAATTTTTCCTGATTGCGGCTGCGCTCGGGCGCGGACATGCCAGCGTGGTACGCAAGCGCGGGAATGCCCTTTTCGGCCAGCCATACCGCGGTTTCCTCGACTTTCTTGCGCGATAGGCAATAAACGATGCCAGCATCGCCATCATGCTCAGCTTGGATAAAAGCAAGCAATTGCGCCTTCGCGTTCACCTTATCCACGATCTGGTAGCGGATATTGGGACGGTCGAAACTGGAAACGAAAATCCGCCCGCCATCGAGGCCAAGGCGCTCGACGATTTCCTTGCGCGTCACGCTATCCGCCGTCGCCGTCAGGGCAATGCGCGGTACGTCTGGAAATCGCTCATGCAGAATCGAAAGCTGGATGTATTCCGGCCGGAAGTCGTGCCCCCACTGCGATACACAGTGCGCCTCATCAATGGCGAACAGCGAAAGCGGGCTGCGCGCCAGAAAATCGAGAAAGCGTGGCGTCAGCAACCGTTCCGGCGCTACATACACTAGGTCGTATGCCCCTTTGAGCATGGCGCCCTCGACTGCCGCGGCTTCCATTTGTGATAGAGAAGAATTGAGAAACGCTGCGCGCACCCCGGCTTCATGCAACGCCGCTACCTGATTCTGCATCAGCGCAATCAGCGGCGAGACCACTACCGCAACGCCGTCGCGCAATAACGCCGGAATCTGGTAACACAACGATTTGCCACCGCCGGTCGGCATTAGCACCAGGCAATCCCCGCCGTCGGCAACATGCGCGATCACTTCGGCCTGCCGACCGCGAAAAGCGGGATAGCCGAAGACGTCTTTGAGAAAGGCGAGCGCGCGAGACATCATGTTCAACCGAGATAATCCATTAGGCGGCTCCATTTTCGCCGCTTGTCCCAGCGTCCAGAGACCAGGCTATGGACTTCTCCCAATCGGCAAAACTGTCTCCCGACCTGCCTCACCATCATCTCGGTCCTAATGGATTATCCGGGTTCAAAAACGGGTCGCGCTACCGAAAACGAATTGACAGAGAATCTGGATTTGTCTGCGCGGATGTTATGCGTTATGCATGCGTCAGCTAATCAATTTCCAGGCCAGATATTCTCCCGCCCGCAACGGAATTAGTGTTTCTCCCGCAAATTCCAGTTGTTCAGGCATGATCCAGCTCTCCTTTTTCAGCGTTATGCTAACCGTATTGCGCGGCAGCTTATAGAAATCCGCCCCGTGAAAGCTGGCAAATGCTTCCAGTTTGTCTAGGGCGCCCGCATGTTCAAAAACTTCCGCATAGAGTTCAATCGCTGCGCGAGCGGTGTAAATGCCTGCGCAGCCACAGGCATTTTCCTTAGCGGATCTGGAATGCGGCGCGCTGTCAGTACCGAGAAAAAATTTAGGGTTACCGGTGGTCGCGGCTCCAACCAGTTCGCGCCGGTGGACTTCGCGTTTCAATATCGGAAGACAATAATGGTGCGGCCGGATGCCTCCTTGAAACAGCGCATTTCGACTGAGCAGCAGATGATGGGCGGTAATGGTGGCGGCAATATTGCCTGACGCCCCCTTGACGAATTCCACCGCCTCCCGAGTCGTAATATGCTCGAACACAATCCGTAATTGCGGGAAGCGCTGCGTAATGGGGATCAGCACCCGTTCCAGGAAAACTTTTTCCTTGTCGAACACGTCCACTTCGGGATCGGTCACTTCGCCATGCACCAACAGGGGGATGTCGGTCCGCTCCATGGTTTCGAGCGTGGCATAGCACTTGGCGATATCGCTAACACCCGCGTCCGAGTTTGTGGTGGCGCCTGCGGGGTAGTATTTCACGCCGTGTATGGCGCCATTTTTTCTAGCCGCGATAATTTCCGAAGGTGCGGTGTTATCGGTAAGGTAGAGCGTCATCAGCGGCTCGAAGCGCATTCCTGGCGGCAGGGCAGCAAGAATGCGCTTGCGGTACGCCAGCGCCATTCCGGTTGTCACCACCGGTGGTCTGAGGTTCGGCATGACGATAGCGCGGCCGAAGCGGCGCGCGGTGTCCGGCAGTACCGCGCGCATTTGCTCGCCGTCGCGCAGGTGGAGGTGCCAGTCGTCTGGCCGGGTGAGGGTTAGCGTTGTCAAGAAGGTGATGCGTGGTAGCGCGCTCGCAATGATTCCATAAATGCGTAAATTGAGATCCTGGCCCGTAGCGGTCAACTATCGTCCTGGATGAAGTCGGATGCAACCGTTTCTACTGCTTATACGACATATGTCGCTAGTCTGTTATTCGGCCCTCCAGCGTCGCTTGGGAGTGCATGGCTTTTTCTGCGATCAACTGGGTAGCAGCGGCAACCTGTCCCCATGTGTTCCAGAGCAGGACACCGCGTACGCGCCCGTCGCGTAGATAATAAATGACACCTTTGCGGAAAGGTTCTTTCCAATCTTCGACAATATCAAGGCTGGCATCCAGTTCTCCCACTGCTTCATAACCCAGTTCAAACAGATCGGAATAAAAGAATGGCTGGTGGCGATAGACATCCGATTGACCGGCCATGTTTCGGCCCGCCATTTCTCCCATGACATTAGCATTATCCTCATGTTCCACGCGCATACGTTTTTCCAATATCGCGCTATGGAAATTTGCCACATCACCCGCCGCATAGATGTCGGCGTTGCTGGTGCGCAACTGCTCGTCCACGACAATGCCGTTGTCCACCGCGAGTCCGGATTGCGTGGCCAGCTCTGTATTGGGGAGAATGCCCAGTCCGGCCACAACTCCATCAGCCGGGATTTCCGTACCGCTTCCGGTGGTCACAATCGTTTTGGCGCCCGCCGTACGGACAGATTTAACGCTTTCGGACGTAAGCACGGTGACGCCCTTTTCGCGATAATAAGAATTTATGAACTCAACCAGGGGTTGCGGATAAACACGCGCACCGATGCCATTTTCCGGAAAAATCATGGTGACCCGCTTGTTGTTCATTGCAAGTGCGGCGGCGATTTCGGAACCAATGAAGCCCCCGCCGATCACAACAAAATCCGAGCCGTGTTCGCTCAGCTCGCGCAACTTCCGATAGTCGTCCGCGGTTCTGAAATAGATGATGCTTTTGCTGGAATCGGGAAAACGCCGTACCACACCACCTGTGGCAAGCAAAAGCTTTTCATAGGTATAGACGTTTCCGGCATCGTCAGTCGCAGTCTTTTTTGACGGGTCAAGCGCCACCACTTTTTTGCCGAGATGCATAGCGACGTTGAGACCGTGGGGGTTGCGCCAAATGGATTCGTATGGCGTGTCCTTCCATAGCGATTTGGTAAGGGGGGGGCGGTCATAGGGCAGATGGATCTCCTCGCATATCATCGCGATGGCACCGTTCTGATCGATTTTGCGGATACCGTGAACAGCAGAATCGGCGGTCATTCCACCGCCAACGATAAGGTATTTATGATGTTTCATGACAGTTCCTTGTAGACGTGCACCACCCGGCGCTTATTAAAAATTGACCACGTTATTCCAAAAGTTTGCCGTCCTATATCCAATGAAAGAAGATTGCTTAGGCATATTGCCGAATACATTATAGAGGGGACCCTTCCGGTAGCTTGGAAAATCCATGAATTCCCGCCATAGCGAGAATGACGCGTAATGCTTTTTGAAGGACGGACGGTCATCAGTGCGAGCGCTATCGCGGGGCAACATAATTCATCCTTCTTCAACAAACTTATGCCAGTATATAATGGGTTCCTCTACAAATTCAAAGTTATGGCCGAACATGGCCGCTGACGACCACGATGACCACAATGGATGATACGAAAACCGATTCGGGAACGAACGCGATTGATATTTGCGTGCAGCATGCGCGAAAAACCCTGGAATCCCAGCTCCCGCGAATTAAAGACAAGGGATATGATTTCGCACCTCAGTTCAGGCAAATGACAATTCAGCTCTATCTGGTAGGTGTTATGTGGCGCTGCGGCGAGGGCCTGGGTTTATCAACCAACGCTCGTGATCACGGTTTCGCGGCACTTCAAGCAATGCTCATCGCCGACGGCATGAGCAAAAAGCAGGCTCAACAGCGGATTGCATTTTTGAACAACATGTCTCGAGTGGAAGACGGCAGCGATACGCTCGCTATTGCGGCCGGTCATGAAGCGGTACCGGACGACGATAGCCTGGCAATGGTCTTTGATGAGTATCGAGATGAGATACGGGTTTCGGGTTCCTTGTGGCGCTTTTACGAGCGCGGTAAAAAAATTATGTTTATCGGTGGTGCGGCAGCAGCTTTTGTAACGATTTGGGCCGTGACCATTTTCCTTCCAAAAACTGAAGGAATTGATGTGCTGGCGGCGGGACTTCTGGCTGCTACTCTGGTTGTGCTTCCGACCTTCCTGATTGGGTTGGTGATATACCGGACAAAGATCAAAAAATCAAATCAGACAACTTTGCCCCCGCCGTGATTTCCTGCGACCGTCCCGATTCGGAACCGTTTTTGGTCTTTTCGGGGGCCGGCAACCGAATTGATCTCTGCTCGCGTGCGTATTCATGAGCGCATTCTCACGATAAGTCTGCAGGGAAGGTGAAAGCCACCGGCGGACAAAGTATAATTGCCTGCCTACCATCCCCGCGATATTGTCGATTCGACTACAAATGAGTGCCAAAATCATGGATGGCAATGCGTTAGCCAAAGAAGTGCGGGCCGAATGGAAGGTTCGCGCCGAGCGCTTAACGAAAAAAGGTGTGCAACCGGGGTTGGCCGTAGTCATTGTCGGCGATAATCCCGCTTCAAGCATATATGTACGGAATAAGGCCAAGGCCTGCAGCGAAACCGGGATTTATTCGGAAGTGCATGAATTTCCTGAAAATGTGAGTCAGGATGAAGTGATGCGGCGCATCCGGGAGTTGAACAATAACCCCAGAATCCACGGCATACTGGTGCAGTTGCCGCTGCCCCCGCATCTTGAAAGCAGCAAGGTAATTGCCTCCATCGCGGTAGAAAAGGATGCGGATGGCTTCCATCTCTATAATGTTGGCGCACTTGTCACGGGCAATACCGTTTTTCCGCCGTGTACTCCCTACGGCGTGATGAAAATGCTGGAAAAATGCGGCATTCCGGTTGAAGGCCAACATGCGGTAGTGGTAGGGCGCAGCAACATCGTAGGTAAGCCGATGGCGCTGATGCTATTGCAAAAAGGGGCAACCGTCACAATCTGCACCTCGAAGACGCGTGAATTGGCTGAACACACCAGACGCGCCGACATTCTGGTGGTGGCGGTCGGAAAACCACACATCATTAACGCCAGCATGGTGAAGGCCGGCGCAACGGTAATAGACGTCGGCATCAATCGCATGCCTGACGGTAAACTTACAGGTGACGTCGATTTCGAGTCAGTTAAGGAAAAAGCCGGTCATGTCACGCCTGTCCCTGGCGGAGTGGGGCCGATGACGATCACGATGTTACTAGGCAATACCATTGAAGCCGCGGAGCGGGCTCAACCGCCCGAGCACGGTTTTAACCACAATTAGCCCGGTAAACCTCACAATAATTTGCGAGATAAAACATGGAACCCATACCTGACATAGACCCATCTGAAACACAGGAGTGGCTAGAGGCGCTGGAATCCGTTCTGACACACGAGGGGACCGAGCGAGCGCATTATCTGCTGGAAAGGCTGGTGGAAAAAGCCCGCCGTTCCGGCGCCTATCTTCCCTATAGTGCAACCACCGCCTATATCAACACAATTCCGCCGGGCAAGGAGGACCGCTCTCCTGGTAATCATGCGCTGGAGCACCGTATCCGTTCCTACGTACGCTGGAACTCCATGGCAATGGTGTTACGCGCCAACAAAAATTCCAATGTTGGCGGCCATATTGCCAGTTTCGCGTCCGCCGCAACGCTCTATGATGTCGGCTATAATCATTTTTGGCACGCCGTCATTGATACCCACGGCGGAGACCTGATATTTGCACAGGGGCACTCCTCGCCCGGTCTTTACGCCTATGCTTTTCTGCTGGGGGAGTTGACGCAGGAACAACTCGATAATTTCCGCCAGGAGGTTGAAGGAAAGGGCATATCTTCTTATCCGCATCCGTGGCTGATGCCTGATTTCTGGCAATTCCCGACGGTATCCATGGGGCTGGGGCCATTGATGGCCATCTATCAGGCGCGTTTCATGAAATATCTGGACAGCCGCGGGCTCGTCAAGACCCAGGGTCGCAAAGTCTGGGCTTTCATGGGTGACGGAGAAATGGACGAGCCCGAGTCCATGGGCGCAATTTCGCTGGCTTCACGCGAGAATCTGGACAATCTGATTTTTGTCGTCAACTGCAACCTTCAACGCCTTGATGGACCGGTACGGGGCAATGGGAAAATTATCCAGGAACTGGAGGCCGCTTTTCGTGGTGCCGGCTGGAATGTCATCAAGGTCATCTGGGGCTCTTATTGGGACCCTTTGCTTGCGAAGGATACCAAAGGTCTACTGCAGCAACGCATGATGGAATGTGTTGACGGTGAATATCAGACTTTCAAGTCCAGAGACGGCGCCTACGTGCGCGAACACTTCTTCGGCAAGTATCCCGAACTGCTGGAAATGGTTGCCAACATGTCTGACGATGATATCTGGCGCTTGAATCGGGGCGGGCACGATCCACATAAGGTATATGCCGCTTACGCTGCCGCGGCAAGGCACACCGGGCAGCCTACCGTGATACTCGCCAAAACCATCAAGGGCTATGGTATGGGCGAGGCGGGCGAGGCGCAGAATATTACACATCAGCAAAAGAAGATGGGTACCACTTCACTGAAAGCATTCCGTGACCGCTTCGGTTTACCGATTACGGACGATGCGATAGACGGCATCCCGTATCTGAAATTCGATAAAGATTCGCCCGAATTCGGTTACATGCAGCAGCGGCAGCAGGCGCTGGGAGGCTTCATTCACCACCGGCGTCGCAAGGCCGAAGCACTGCAGATACCGCCATTATCCGCGTTCGAGACGCTGCTCAAGGCGAGCGGAGAAGGGCGGGAGTCCTCCACTACCATGGCGTTTGTGCGCATACTCAATGTCCTGGTGAAAGACAAGAGTATCGGGCAGCGTGTAGTGCCGATCGTTGCGGATGAGTCACGCACTTTCGGCATGGAAGGCATGTTCCGGCAATTGGGCATCTGGTCCTCGACGGGGCAGCTCTATACGCCGCAGGACGCTGAACAACTCATGTATTACAAGGAGGACAAAAACGGTCAGATTCTGCAAGAGGGGATTAACGAAGCAGGTGCCATGTCGTCATGGATGGCGGCGGCTACCGCTTACAGCACGCATGGCGTGCAAATGATTCCGTTCTACATCTTCTATTCAATGTTCGGCTTTCAGCGTGTCGGCGATCTTGCCTGGGCTGCGGGGGATATGCGCTGCCGTGGATTTTTACTGGGCGGCACCGCCGGGCGTACAACTCTGAACGGAGAGGGGTTGCAGCATGAGGACGGCCATAGCCACCTGTCCGCATCCACTATTCCCAACTGCGTATCCTACGACCCCACGTTTGCGTACGAGCTTGCGGTCATCATTCAGGACGGCCTGCGCCGTATGTATGGGATGCAGGAAGATGTCTATTATTACATTACCGTAATGAACGAAAATTACTCGCACCCGGAAATGCCGGTCAATGCTGAACAGGGCATATTGAAAGGCATGTATCTGTTCCGCGAAGGTAACCAGGCAGAGGGGGATTCCGGATTGCGGGTGCAATTGCTCGGTTCCGGTACCATTCTGCGGGAAGTGATTGCGGCGGCGGGTATACTGGAAAAAGAATATGGCGTTGCTGCCGATATCTGGAGTGTTACCAGTTTCAACGAATTGCGACGCGAGGCGCTGGACGTAACCCGCTGGAACATGCTGCATCCGGCTGAACCGGCAAAGCTGTCATACGTGGGTATGTGTCTTAAAGATCGCGAGGGACCTGTGGTGGCAGCTACCGACTATATGAAAATTTTTGCCGACCAGATACGTGAATTTGTGCCAGGACGCTACAAGGTATTGGGCACAGACGGTTTTGGGCGTTCCGATACGCGCGAAAAACTACGCTACTTTTTCGAAGTGGACCGCCATTATGTCACCATCGCGGCACTTAAAGCGCTGGCGGAGGAAGGCAGGATGCCGGCGGAGAAAGTAGCACAAGCGATAAGCAGGTTCGGAATCGATCCGGACAAGCCGAATCCGGTGACGGTATGAGGGAATGGAAATTGCATGAACTGACTCTCGTACATAAATGCGAGTAAAGGATTAAGGCGTGGCAGAGACTAAACAGGTATTGATTCCCGATATCGGCGACTTTAAAGACGTTCCGGTGATAGAAGTACTGGTGAAAGCCGGCGACTCGATCAAGGCAGAAGATCCGCTGATCGTACTGGAATCAGACAAGGCAACGATAGAGGTGCCTTCCCCCTTTACCGGACTAGTCAGCGAGGTATTTGTAAAGGTCGGCGATAAGGTTGCCGAAGGGACGCTTATTTTGACAATGCAAGTCTCTGAAGCGGACAATGCCGCGGCAATTGCTCAGCCAGCATCGACCTCCGCTTCCCAGCCTTCTCCCAAGCCCCCGCCTTCTTCCACGTCAGCCCAACGTCCCGATTCTGGCGCGGCAACTCCCGAATCAGCACCAGCTTCGGCCTCAACTCCACAACCAGCTCCGCAGCTGGCCCACCCATCGAGGCCTGCCCTCCCGCCGTTGGATGACGCCACTTTCGCGAAAGCTCATGCCAGTCCGTCGGCGCGGCGATTTGCGCGAGAGCTTGGAGTGAACCTTGGCTTGGTGAGTGGCAGCGGACCAAAACGGCGCATACTCAGGGAGGACATACAGGACTACGTCAAGGCTGCATTATCGAAGCCCGGCGGCGGTGGCGGCGCCGGACTCAATCTGCTGCCTTGGCCACAAGTGGATTTTGCAAAATTTGGTCCGGTGGAGCTGAAGCCACTGTCGCGTATCAAAAAGATGTCGGGAGCGAATCTGCACCGTAACTGGGTGATGATCCCGCATGTTACGCAGTTCGACGAGGCGGACATTACTGATCTGGAGGATTTGCGCAAGGAATCCAATGAGACGACAAAACAAGACGGCGTCAAAGTCACGATACTCGCTTTTTTGATGCGGGCATCGATATCGGCGTTGAAAAAGTTTCCCGAATTCAATGCGTCGCTTGATACCTCCTCAGCTGACACCGGCGGCGGCGAAGTGAATCTGGTAGTCAAGAATTATTACCACATTGGTTTTGCGGCGGATACCCCCAACGGCCTGGTGGTTCCGGTGATCCGCGATGTCGATAAAAAAGGCGTGATCGCTATCGGCAGGGAGATGGCAGACCTTGCAACACTAGCCCGCGAGGGTAAGCTTAAACCTGCCGAAATGCAGGGCGCAAGCTTTACCATTTCCAGCCTGGGAGGTATCGGCGGAACCGCATTCACGCCCATTATCAACGCGCCGGAAGTCGCTATTCTAGGCGTATCACGCGCCAGCATGAGACCCGTTTATCGCGATGGTCAATTTATTCCGCGTTTAATGTTGCCTTTATCTTTGTCCTATGATCATCGCGTCATCGATGGCGCAACCGCAGCGCGCTTCACTTCCCATCTGGCCGAGGTGCTGGCTGACATGCGCCGGGTATTGTTGTGAAAACCAATTTCTCACGGCGAAAACACCAGGATAAAGATATTACAGGAAATCGTTTCCGCACTTCTTCCGCTTCCGCGCGTCGTGCCTTACCAAGTTATGAATAAAGCTGAATTTCCGCTCATTGGTATCTTCGGCGGGACATTCGATCCTATTCATTACGGTCATCTGCGCGTCGCTGAGGAAATTGCTGAAACGGCCAGCTTGCAAGAGATGCGTTTTGTTCCTGCCGGTATCCCGCGTTTGCGCTGCGCTCCTGTTGCGTCGCTTCAACACCGCGCGGCGATGGTGCGGGTAGCGATCCGGGACAATTCCAGGTTTATTCTGGACGAGCGCGAAACTCGCCGGGATGGCGTAAGCTATAGCGTGGACTCGTTGCGCGAACTCAAGCGGGAATTGGGGACGGACGTCATACTATGCTTCATTATCGGAGCGGATGCTTTCATGAAACTTGCCGAGTGGCATAGCTGGCGTGAACTGTTCGGACTATGTCATTTCATCATCGCGGCGCGCCCGGGTCATCCGTTAACAGTTAACCACGGCGCGCTGCCCCAGGAATTGGCGGAAGAGTGCGCGCAACGCTGGGTATCGAGAGAGGACGATCTCAAACACACATCCTGCGGACTGATTTTTGTTGCCCCGACGACTTTGCTGGATATTTCAGCCACTGCCATCCGCGCGCGCATTGCCGCCGGGAGAAGTATTCGGTACCTGATTCCCGACGCGGCTCTTGCTTATATCGCAGCGAATCACTTGTATTCAGGAGAAGGATGACACTCGCTAAACTGGTAAAAACGGTTGTTGCCGCGCTGGAAGAAATCAAGGCGCGCGATGTTGAGGTGCTGGACGTGACCAAAATGACGGATTTATTCGATCGCATGATTATCGCCAGCGGAGATTCTACCCGTCAGACCAAGGCAATCGCGAATAACGTGCAGGAGAAGGTCAAAGCCGGGGGGGGTACGGTTTATGGCATGGAAGGCGAAGAAACCGGCGAGTGGGTACTGGTAGACCTTGGCAACGTGCTGGTGCATGTCATGCAGACTGCTGTGCGCGCGCATTACAATCTTGAAGAACTATGGGCGGAAGCGAAAAAGGTAAACAGAACAACTTCCGATGCAGGCAAAAGCAAGGCCGGTATCAAGCCGCGCATTGCTAAACCCCGCGGAGCGTCAGCTAAATCGATCTCTACCCGGCAAAAAACTAAATCATCCAAGCAAGATGACGCTAGTGAGTAGCAAGCGCTTCTTGATATGAAATTCCTCATTTTTGCGGTTGGCAATAAGATGCCGGAGTGGGTAGAGGCCGGGTTTAAAGAATATGCGAGACGCATGCCGCATGAGGCCGCCATTGAGTTGCTGGAACTCAGGCCGGAAAAACGCGGAGAGGGGAAAAAAGTGGAGCAGTTGCTGGATGCGGAGGGTGCCCGTATCCTGGCGGCCCTGCCGCCCAAATGTCGTATCGTGGCAATGGACGAGCGGGGCAGGCAATGGACTACCGCCCAACTGGCTAATTCGATTACCGGCTGGATGAGAAATGGCGGTGATACCGCTTTTATTGTGGGCGGGGCGGACGGGCTGGACGCCAGTATCAAGAACTTGGCTGACGAGGTCCTGGCATTATCCGCTCTAACGCTGCCCCATGGCTTGGTGCGGATACTGCTGGCGGAACAATTATACCGCGCGGTGTCGCTTATCAAGCGGCATCCCTATCACCGAGCGTAACGACGAACAGGCGGCCAAAGTGTGAATAGGACATCTTGCAGGGAAGGTGAATTGACGTACAAAGCGCGCATATCATGATCCTTCCGGAAAATCGTATCTACCTTGCATCCCGCAGTCCCCGCAGACGTGAGTTGTTGAAGCAGATCGGGGTGAATTTCGGAACGCTACTGCTGCGCGAGGCCTCGCCTCGCTTGCCGGATATGGACGAAACCCCATTGCCGCATGAATCACCGGCAAATTATACCAGCCGCATTGCTCGTGCGAAGGCTGAGGCGGGTTGGACGCGGCTCATACAACGCAAGTTGCCGCACCTCCCGGTGCTGGCGGCCGATACGGTAGTGGTGCTGAAGGAGCGTATTTTTGGCAAGCCAGCGAACTCCTCTCACGCGGAAGAGATGCTAAGTGCGCTTTCCGGCCAGACCCATCAAGCATTGACTGCGGTAGCATTGGCGACGCAAAATGGAATACAGGTGCGTGTCTCTACTTCTACCGTGCGATTCCGTGACATCAGTGAACGCGAAATTCGTATTTACCTCGCTAGCGATGAGGCGCATGACAAAGCCGGCGGCTACGCAATTCAAGGTATGGCAGCGGTTTTTATCGCGGAGATTTCCGGCAGCTACAGCGGCGTAATGGGACTACCGCTGTTCGAGACCGCGCAGCTGCTGGAAGAATCCGGTATAAAAATATTTCCCTGAACCTGCAATAGACTCCAGGGAATCGTTGACCGCTCATTTTTTCAGCTCCGCGCCATGATCTGCCAAAGCGTTTTACGCCACTCGACCTTCACCCTGGCAATGATTTCGCTACAACTACCGGATTCAGGTTCATGACCAGCGAAATTCTCGTCAACGTTACTCCGCAGGAAACCCGCGTTGCCGTGATGGAGCATGGTGTAGTACAAGAGTTGCACATAGAGCGCACCAGCAGTTGCGGGATCGTCGGCAATATTTACAATGGGCGCGTCACCAGGGTATTGCCTGGGATGCAATCCGCTTTTGTAGACATTGGCCTTGATCGCGCGGCATTCCTTCATCTGGCCGATATTTGGAGGTTGCGGCAAAGCGAGGATGCCGACAAACCCATCGAAAGATTGCTGCACGAAGGAAAAAGCATTCTCGTCCAGGTCATCAAGGACTCGATTGGCACCAAGGGTGCGCGACTCTCGACCCAGGTAAGTATTGCCGGACGAATGCTGGTTTATCTGCCGCAGGTATCCCATATCGGCATTTCCCAGCGCATCGAGGATGAAACCGAGCGCAAGTTATTACGCGAAAAACTCAAACAATTACTGCCGCCGGACGAAAAGGGTGGTTTTATCATCCGCACCATGGCGGAAGCTGCCAGCGAGCATGATTTGCAGACAGATATCGGATATCTGCATAAGCTATGGGGCGACATCAAGGAAAAATCCTCAACCGCTGTGCCTGCGCTGCTCTATCAGGACCTGAACCTTAGCCATCGTGTGCTCCGGGATTTCATTGATGAACACACGGCGCGTATTCTGGTGGATTCACGCGAGACTTTCCAGAAGATGACCGGTTTCGCTCAGGATTACATGGCCAACGTGACGGAACGAATCGACCATTATGCTGGAGAGCGTCCGTTGTTCGATCTGTATGGAGTGGAAGACGAAATTGAAAGATCCCTTGCGAGACGGGTAAATCTTAAATCCGGTGGCTATCTCATTATTGATCAGACCGAGGCGCTCACCACCGTGGATGTGAATACCGGGGGATTCATTGGTGTACGCAGCTTCGACGACACTGTTTTCAAAACCAACCTGGAAGCTGCTCAAGTCATCGCGCGTCAGCTGCGTCTGAGAAATCTGGGCGGCATTATTATTATTGATTTTATAGATATGGAAAACGGCGAGCATAAGAATGCAGTGCTCACCGAGTTCAAAAAATCGCTGCTGAAAGACCGGACGCGCATGACGGTAAATGGCTTTACCGCGCTCGGACTGGTGGAGATGACCCGCAAGCGGACGCGCGAAAGCCTCGCTCATATCCTATGCGAGACGTGCCCTACCTGTCAGGGGCGTAGCGAGGTCAGAACCGCACAAACGATGTGTTACGAAATCCTGCGCGAATTGTTGCGTGAATCCCGTCAATTCGACGCTCGCGAATTTCGCATTCTCGCTTCGCAACAAGTGATTGATCTATTTCTTGATGAAGAATCCCAAAGCTTGGCTCAACTTGGCGATTTTATCGCGAAACCCATCAGTTTGCAGGTGGAGGCCTCTTATACGCAGGAACAATACGATGTAATCCTGATGTAGCGGTCGCCGAGGATAGAACTCGGCAACCGCCAGTTACGCATCGCTTCACCTAGTTCTTAATGGGCAAAGCAATTTTTAAGCCCGTGTCTCGATTTCAAGCTCCGCTATAGGCTCGATAGGTTCGATTTCCGGACCTTCAACATGCGTGAATTCCTCACTGTCTTCATAAGCCAGGCGCGTCGTACCAGTGGCCTTTATCAGCGCCCCTGCAATGAGGCCGGTGACGAAGGCAAATGTTACACTGAAGGCAATTCCAATGAGTTGAGCAACCGCGATCCCCGGCACCACCATGATGGCGATCACCGCACCTAACAGTCCGGGCATTCCATGCAGATTGTGGACACCGCAGGTATCGACGATTTTGAAGCGACGCTCCAGTGCCGGCTGAATAAACACATATCCAAGGACACTCACCGCTCCGGCTAACAGGCCGATTCCGAACGCCCCTGCCGGTGACACGATGTTGCACGTCGATCCGATGGCCACTCCCCCGGCCAGTGCCGCATTCGCCATGTCGACCATCGACGTCTTGCCTTTGTGGAAATATGTGCTCAGGAAATAGGTGCTGATGGTGGCCCCGCATAGTGCAAGCACAGTGTTGACCACGGTCTGCGGCATCTCCTCAAAAGGGACGATGGCGGTGGCGAAGCTGGGCCAGAAAAGCCACAACACCATTGAACCAATCATCGCAAAGCGATCAGAAGTTGCATCGGATTCGATCGGTTGACTGCGTTGACGCGCGGTAGTCAGGGCAAGAGACAGTCCCAAGCCGAAATAAGCGCCAAAGGCGTGGATGATGACCGACCCGGCGGTATCTTGGTAACCCTCCGTCAGACCCATTCCGTTATCCAACACCAGGTATTCGTTCGTCAGATACGCGGGAACCAGAAAAAGAGCCAGTAAAGCATATTGGAAAACCCGTAGACGTCCAAGAACGGCGCCCATGGCGATCAATGCAGTTGCTACTGCGAATTCTGCGAAAAGCAGAGCTGTGACCGTGTTTGGAGCAATTTCGTGCCCCAAAATTCCATTTGCGCGTAGCAGCATGTAAAGGGGAAGACCGACGGCTACCACCAGGTAAGTGCCGGTCGTAGCTCCAAATCCATATTTCCGGACGAACACCATGAGAAAACCGAAACCTACCAGCAACATCGCCAGTATGTGGATAACATAATTGTACTGAGCCACCTGCCGCGCTTCGCTGAGCTCGGGTCCAACACCGCTCTCGCTCGCCCAGGCGCTAAAACACAGCAGAAACAGATTAGCGATGCCACACAGCATCAAGCAGAAGCTTTTCCTCATTTGACTCCCCCTATTTTTCGCGATTATTGAGCCTGCCCACGCCAGAGTGTGAACCTCAATAGCCTTAAACACAATAGGGATATATCGAATAACTTGCTGCAGTAGCACCAATCGAACCGGACACGGATGCACTGATGACAGGAGACAGGCATATGCCTATTGAAATGCATAACGCTTCAGGTATTGAGCGTATTGAAGTGTCACTCGGGGTCGAGCGCCGCAGCGCTGAAGCTGGGTGAGAAATTAGAAGCTGTCGAAGAATCCGGTGAACCCGGCATATTATTCCGCTGGAGAAAGCTCACGACCGGAGCCAATCACATGGCTTTCTCTATATCTGCTGCAATGGTGTGATAGAGCGATCGCAAATTGGCACGCATATTGTGAATCGTCACACCCACATTCATCATTGAGGGAAGACGCTCGCCATGGTGCTGAACCGGGCCGCCAATGTATCGAAGGTCGAAGCCCAGTTTGCTGAAATGGCTCGCAAGGCGCTCCTCTGTCAAGACAAACAGCGTATCGATTCCATTCAATCGCGCCAGTTCGAACGTGCTCAGATAAAGGCTAACCGGCAAGTAAGGAAAGCGCGGCAATTTCGGCGTGCCAAAATCTTCGTCGGAGATGCTGACCGCTTTATTTGCTTCACCTTTACGCCTGCGGTAGCGGGAGATGATAGCGAGACGCGATACTTCAGCCATCCTGTGGCGCGGGAATTCTGCCGGATCGATGATCGATCTATCAAGCACGTTCGCGCAAGCTATCTCGAAGGGAAGCGGGTAGTCTGGATCTTCCGGCCGGGGACGGACAATGCGAGTGCAGCCAACGAACTCATCGGTATGGACGCTTCGTACTAAAAAATGCAGCGAGTAAGGGTCATACTCATCAGTTTCGAGTCCATCAGATCGTACCGGTTCAAATTTCAGGTCTTCACAATAAACGTGGTGCCTCACGCGATATACCTCGTGCTTTAGCGCCTCTGAAAATGCCGGCACAATTTCAAAGTACTGGCTGAAAGTGTTACCCAAATCGGATACATCGGATGTAAGCACGGTCGACCCCCTCGGGCATTCTACCCTTTACTGATTATGTTGCTTCAGCCTGACCTATTCAATTCTTTTCAGATAATCCTTGGTGAAAACCTTGTCGGGAAGGTCCCGTAGCTTCATATCGGAATATTCAAGTACGGATTGCTCACCCTTGCGCAATGCGTCTTCCATGACGAGACGGGTAGGCCGCTCCTTGCCCAGCAGCGTCTGAAAGTTTTCGTAGCGGCTAGTCTTGAGCAGACGGTTGGACAGCGAGTAGAACTCGGCACGGTATGGCCAGAAATTCGATTGCCGTACCCAATATAAGACTCTATGATATGTAACGCTCCGATCGACGCCAGTAAGTTCCAGGACGTAATATTTGTCATTATCGATGGTTTCGGTACGCAAAACCGTAGCATTGTAGTCGCCGGCGAAGTTTGCGCGGGCCAAATCGCCATTAGCGACTTGCCCTGTCAGCCGTTGTGACATTGACAGACGCACAGGTTGTGAGATGTCTGGCAGGAATACCCAAAGATCGCGCCCCTTCATCAGCAAGATCTGCCCCCGCTCGGAAGCAGGTTCGGTGGTCAATACTACGCTGTTTTCATTGCCCTTGGATAGAACTCGATATTTACGCAAATCCGCTTGCTGATCAGGCGTAGTGGTATTAATGCTAACGTCAACTTGGAAGCTTTCAGGCGGGAAACGTATCCGGTCGGCTTTTTCTAATATGCTTTGAGCAAGCTCCGTATCGTCGGAGGCGTTGGACGCTACGGTCCCAGCCAGGAGAGCTGCCATTAATAGATATTGCAAAGATTTTTTTTGCATCATAATTCCTCATTGTGAATTCGGTTACCTCCGAGGTTGCACATTTTAGGATTCTTCTCATAAGACTTGCTTGATTTGAGCATATTTTAGAACCCTTGGTGAATAACAATTCCAGGCATTCAAGGATGTCATGTGACTGGCAAGAAGCTCATCAACAAGATACCGTGTCATCGCGAGCCTGTCCAAAGTTCACTGGTAGTTGACAGAGCCGGCTTAGAAGACGGCGGCGCCGGTCGGTGTCGGGGTCACTTGAGGGTGCGCTGACGACGCAGCCGGCGGTTCTTTCTTCTGGCGGGTGAATCAGTTATCAAGTAATAATAGGATTGGCAAAGGCTTTCCGCAATCGAGAAAGTATATAGAATGCGGTTTCAGGTGACCTTTTATTTTTCTTCCACGACTGGCGTGCAGCGGGTGGTGCACCGACAGGGTGCATATCGAAGATGGCCAGACGGCGAGAAGAAGTCCACGGGACGAAAGATTGGCTATGGTACTCGAATTTAGCCATGCAAGTGATAAAACAATATGGTCAAGGGCCGGATCGAAGTCGAGGCGGATGAGACACAAAGGTAAATTTGGCTATTTGGCATTCGTTGCAGCATTGATTGTTTTGCCACTGCGCAGTTTTGCGGAAGCGCAGGCACCAAATTCTACAGGGACGGCGGGATCATCGTCCAATTCGCCGATGGATAAGACTGATAGGGATATTCTGACCCTGTCGATGTCCTTGTCCCTATCCTCGTTTTCAGTCCGTCAGACGGCCAAGCCCACCTCAGACGGTGAAAGTAGCGCTACCGTACATGGCGGAGCTGCCGGTGACTCCCTACCCATAAAATTATCTTTTACTCTTACCCCGCCCCCAAATCAGTCGATAAGTAGAGATGGTGAGATCAACGCAGCCGCGTCTGACAAAAGCTTTAGTCTCAGGGACGACGATATAAATTCCCGCGAATCGCTATTCGGCAACATTGAACCTGCCACGGAAAAAGCACCTCATGTGCCTGCCTGGAAGAAACTGGTGACGGGTTGGAGGGGGTTTTCCCAGTTGGAAATTGCGGATACCTATAGTAGTCCAGAGCATTTCTCCAAAGCGAAGCTGAGAACTGAGCTTTCCCGCACGGGACAATTCAATGAACACATAAAATGGAAAATCAGCGGCCGCTTCGACTACGACGCCGCCTATGATGTGTCCAACTTCTACCCCCCGGCAGTTCGTCGGGATCAGCGCCAAGAGTTCTTCCTGCGCGAAAATTATCTGGATATTTCCGCAGGCAATTTCGACTTTCGCGTTGGCCGCCAACACGTTATATGGGGCGAAATGGTTGGATTATTTTTTGCCGATGTTGTGTCTGCCAAGGACATGCGCGAGTTTGTTTTGCCGGCGTTCGATATATTACGCATCCCGCAGTGGGCAGTGCGAGCCGAATATTCGAAGAATGATATTCATGCCGAAGTGCTGTGGATTCCCGTACCAACCATTGACGAGAGCGGCCGACCAGGGGCGGATTTCTACCCCGGTCCGCTCCAAGGGACGGCCGCCTTCCTGCCTGAGGACCGCTCCGGACGCAATATTGGCAACTCGAATTATGGGCTTCGCCTGTCGCAACTGAAAAATGGCTGGGATATTTCGGGTTTCTACTATCACAGCCTTGATGCCTCGCCTACATTCTACCGTACCAGCGGTTTTACCGAACCGCTTGTCTTCCAAGCGCGCCATGACAAGATCGATCAGTTTGGCACAACGCTTGCAAAGGATTTCGGTTCGATTGTGCTCAAGGGTGAACTGGTTTATACCGATGGACGCAAGTTTAACGTTGCACGCCCAACTGCCATCAATGGACTGGTCGGGCAGAATACCCTGGATTATGTGCTCGGCCTTGATTTCAGCTTGCCAGCTGAGACCCGTTTGAATGTGCAATTTTTTCAGCGTGTCTTTTTCTCGCATGATCCCGGGATTGTCCCCGATAAAAGAGAGAGCGGAGCCAGCATTCTGCTCGCCGGTAAGGTCTGGCATAATCTCGAGGCGCAAACCTTGCTTATTCACAGCCTGAACCGCAGTGACTGGATGCTGCGGCCACGGCTGTCCTGGAATTTCCAGAGAAACTGGCGCTGGGCGCTTGGCGCCGATGTTTTCGGTGGAGAACCCACCGGTTTGTTTGGCCGCTTCGATCAAAGCGATCGTGTTTATACGGAACTTCGTTACTCGTTTTGAGGATGCCAATGCCCGAAGCCCGCCGGTTCGCCGCATTATTCGTTAGCTCTTACTTTTCGGCAGCGTCAAAAGATCCGTGTTCGTCATATCTTTGAAGATAATCCCGGTTGAGCGTAGTCACATTGACTCAACATTCCAACGAGTGAATATGTATAATAAGAATCAATTCGCTCCCCTATATTTTTTGCATTACTTCGGCTTTACTGGAGCCCCACTGTAGGGGTAAGTGAACATGGGTTGATAGGATATACCGCGAATGTGAACCAATTATCCCTTCTATTTTTCGCACGGTGGAATGTCGAGCATAGCGCAGCGCTTTGCGTAGGGAAGGATGACTTGACGGAACGCTCTGGTTTGATTGCATGCCTTCCTTTACTTATGACGAAGCTTTTTCCAGAAATATTGGCTGGCTGACCCGCCCGGAGCAGGAAAAGCTGCGGCATAAACGCGTTGCGATAGCTGGTTTGGGCGGAGTGGGTGGAGTTCATCTATTGACGCTTTGCCGACTGGGTATTGGAAAATTCCATTTGGCCGATTTTGATACCTTCGATCTGGCCAATTTCAATCGTCAGGCAGGGGCAACTACCAGCACTCTCGGGCTTGGCAAGCTTGAGGTCATGATTCGCCAGGCGCTTGACATCAACCCTGAGCTTGAGCTCAAGGGATTCGCCAATGGGGTGACGGCGGATAACCTGGATGATTTTCTGGAAGGCGTGGATATTTACGTTGACGGACTGGATTTCTTCGCTTTTCAAGCTCGCCAGCAAGTTTTTGACGCGTGTTCAACAAAACGCATTCCTGCTGTTACCGCCGCTCCACTGGGCATGGGTACGGCGGTGCTCAATTTTATGCCCGGCAGCATGAGTTTCAATGATTACTTTCGGTTCGACGACGGTCCTGAAGCGGAGAAGGGCCTGCGCTTTCTCATCGGGCTGGCGCCTGCTGGCCTGCATATGGGTTACCTTGTCGATCCCTCGAAAATAGATCTTGCAGCGCGGAAGGGGCCGTCCACCAGCATGGCATGTCAACTCTGTGCCGGAGTGGCCGCCACAGAATGTATGAAAATTCTGCTCGGTCGCGGATCAGTCCGGGCAGCCCCGAAAGGACTGCATTTCGATGCATATCACAATAAGCTCGCTCTGACCTGGCGGCCGGGCGGTAATCGCAACCCCCTGCAACGGCTTGCGATTGCTCTCGCAAAGCGCAGGCTAGGGTTATAAATGACTCCCATCTCTCATCCCATTGAGGATATTCTCGAACTTGCTCGCTGGGCGCCCAGCGGCGACAATACTCAGCCTTGGCGTTTTGAAGTTCTTGATGAACGTCATTTGATCGTCCATGCATTCGATACCCGCGATCATTGCGTGTATGATCTGGACGGCCATCCCAGCCAGATCGGCCTGGGCGCGCTGCTGGAAACCTTGACCATTGCGGCCAGCGCGCATGGAATGCGGGCAGAATGCACGCGCGACCTAGAATCGCCGGAAGCAAATCCGCAATATATGGTAGAACTGATCCCAGACGGTCAATTGTTACCCGATTCCCTGCGGACCCATGTAAAGGGCCGTTCTGTGCAGCGCCGGCCCATGCGGACCAAGCCGCTCACGCAGCCCCAAAAAGAGGCTCTACAAAGTGCTGTCGGAGACGTCTATCACGTCCGCTGGTTTGACGGGCGCATGCAACGTTACCAGTTCGCCAAATTGATGTTTGACAACGGCAAACTCAGGCTTACGTTGCCCGAAGCCTATCCCGTCCACCGGAGTATCATTGAATGGAAGAGCCGCTTCAGCGAAGACCGGGTACCGGATCAAGCCCTGGGACTGGATGCCATGACCCTCCAGTTGATGCGCTGGGTAATGGCCAATTGGCAGCGTGTCAATTTTTTTAACACTTATTTGGCTGGCCACTTAGTCCCACGAGTTGAAATGGATTTGTTGCCCGGCCTGTTCTGTGCCGCCCACTTTGCCATTCTGGCCCCAAAACCGCCGGAGACAATAGACGATTATGTGGCCGCAGGCCGGGCAGTTCAGCGCTTCTGGCTAACTGCCACCGGTCTTGGTCTCCAGTTGCAGCCGGAGATGACGCCTTTGATCTTCAGCCGCTATGTGCGCGAAGGCAGGGTTTTCAGCCGCTTGCCGAGTGCCGTGGAGTCGGCGACCGCGCTTGGTGCTCGTTTGTCGCGGTTGATGAAGGGACTTCCCGTCGAACAGGCAGTTTTTCTCGGGCGGATTGGCAATGGAACCACGGCAACCAGTCGATCTTTGCGATTGCCCATCGATCGATTGATGAGCGAGAGGTAAAGCAACAGCTATTGGATGTATTCCAGAGCGCGGGTTAAGCCGACTGCGGGGAGTCTTGCCCAGGTTTGCGGAAAGACTATTTTGTTATGCGGCCATCGGTCAGTTCAATAACCCGGTCAGCCATTTGCATGACTTTCGCATCATGCGTGGAAAAAATGAAAGTTGTTCCCTCTTTCTGATTGATGTCTTTCATCAGCGTGAGAATGCCTTCCCCGGTCTTGTGATCAAGGTTGGCGGTGGGTTCGTCTGCTAGAACAATGCTTGGATGGGTTGCGAGGGCGCGTGCGATCGCAACCCGCTGGCGTTGACCTCCACTGAGTTCGTTTGGTCTATGATGGGCATAGCGCTCCAATCCCACTACATTCAGATAATGCCGCACGCGCTCCTGCCGCATCTTTTTGTCTACGCTGGATTGCTGCATTAGGGGATATTCGACATTTTCCTGGGCTGATAATACCGGTAACAAATTGAATGTTTGAAAGACAAATCCTAGCTTGTTTAACCGCAAGTCGGCCAGTTCATCTGCCGTTTTGCCGCTAATATCGTGTCCTTCAATATGAATTGTGCCCCCGGTGGGCGTGTCAATGCAGCCGATCAGATTGAGGAGCGTTGATTTGCCGCTTCCGGAGGGGCCGGCCAAGGCCATAAATTCGCTTTTTTCAATCGAAAGCCAGATTTCGTGCAGTGCGGTGACCGTTTGTCCCCCGAGCGCATATTCCTTACTGACTGCTTGCGCTTCGACGATCGCGCCAGGTTCAGCATTATTTTCCATCGGTAACAAGCTCCGGTTTAAAATCGCGAATAATCATTTTGTTGGCATGCCGTGATTGCGCGGCCTGGACTTTTTGCATATGACAGAAGCAATACGCTCATTGAAGAGAATTTTTAAATATTATGGCGGAGTGCGTTCACGACCGAAAGTCGCGACGCCCGACGCGCTGGAAGCACTGCTGCCACAATCGCGGCCAGCGCCCCGGTAAAAGCAGCCAGTGCAAGAACCCATGGCACTAGTCGAATCGTGGCGATATAGCCAACATTCGACCCAGGCGGAGGTGGCATGGCAATGCCGACACCTGATATCGCGCTTGCAAGCGCAACCCCAACTCCTACACCGAGCAAGCTTCCCAATAAGCCTAATAGGGCATTCTCGAGCAGTACAAGCTTAAAGATGTGATTCCTTCGCAGTCCCAGGGCAAGGAGAGTTCCAAACTCGCCGGTTCGTTCGTAAACCACCATATTGATGGTGCTGGCCACGCTCAGGACCAGCATGATCAGGATGATGAACTGCAGAGCCCCCATCTGACGGCGATACAATGCCTCGGTTTTCTGATAAAAATCTGCCAGCTCATGCCAGGGTTTCACGACGTAGCCGTTCGGTTCCAGCTTGCTTCGCATCATCATTGTTACTGTATCGGTTGCGGTGGTGTCATCCAACAATACGACTATGCTATGTACGGATGGGGTGAACATCAATTCCTGCGCCGATGACAACGGGATACGCACCGCCCGGTCATCGTATTCCTTGGAGAAAGTGCGAAACACACCTACGACTTCGTACTCGAGCGTATTCAGTGCGCCTTCCGGCGTGTTGACCATCAGGGTTACAAAGCTGCCCGGACCAAGATGCAGGGCGGCAGCGACTCCTTCTCCAATCACGGCACTGAATGCATCCGCCTCCTGCAGCGCGCGTCCCGTAACAATGGATGTCGAGGTTCCCAACCGCGCTTCCTTGGCCGGCTCAATCCCCTCGCCCATGATTGGTAGATCGGCACGGCTATTATTGGCGAGTCCAAAAAAATTCAGGCGGGTCATTACCATCTCCACATGCGGCACGTGCCGTATCGTGTCCAATACCGCCTGCGGTTGTGAAAACAGATAGCGCGATGGCTCCCTCCGGCCATATTCGAGGTAACCGTGGCGGAAAACCTGTAGATGCCCAATGCGCGAATGAATCGTTGCTTCCCGCAATTGCACAAACACGTCCTCGACAAATCCGCCGCTTATGATGATGGCGATCACGCCGGTGCTAATGGCGGCCAGCGTCAGTCCGGTGCGCAGTCGATTGCGGAAGATGTTGCGGAAGGCAAGCTTGAGCATATGACTTTGCAGCTTTCAAATATTATGGCGAAGTGCGTTAATGATATGCAGACGCGATGCTTTCCATGCTGGATATAAGCCTGCCAGTGCAGCCGTGACCAGAGGGATCAAAAATGAATTTATCATCACATGCGATGTCAGCCGGATTTCGCCGGTATAGCCTTCTTCCATGCCTGGGGGCGGCGGCATAGGAATGCCAATCGCGGATATTAGTTCAGCCAGCCCATAACCGATCGCTAGTCCCAGCGATGCGCCGGCCAGCCCCAGCAGAAACCCCTCGATGGCAAACATGTGCAGGATTTTCTTTCGCTTGAAACCGATAGCCAGGAGTGTGCCGATCTCGCCAGTTCGCTCAAGCACATTCATCACCAGCATATTAGAAATGCTGAGCACGATGATGCAGCCGATAATCAGCCTTAGTACTTCCATTTGCTGAGAGAACAGCACAACAGTCTTATTGTAGAAATCCGCTTGTTCGTACCAGGGCACAAACTCCAGTTTATTGAAGCGGGCACGTAATTGTAAGAGATAGTTGTCGGTCTGCTCCGTCTCGTTGAGCAAGGCCAGCCAGACATGGGCACTGTTAACGCGCAGCAGTGATTGTGCCAACCCTAGTGGCATACGCAAGGCGGAATCGTCGTACGCCTGGTTTACGCTGACAAATAGTCCGGCGACCTTTGCTTCAACCGCATTGATGCCTCCACCAGCGGTGTTTACCAACAGCACCACGGTTTCACCGGGTCCAATGTCGAGACTACGTGCCAGTCCTCGTCCAAGCACGACCTCCTTTGCAGCTGCGTCAGCCAGGTTTTGGCCCTCTACAATGCGCAGGGCCTTGCTCAATATCTCTTCCTTTAGGGGATCAACGCCGTCCGCCACAAAGGCAACCGTTGTTTCGCCGTGACTGATAAGACCGGTCACAGCCAGCCGCGGCGCCACCACGTTTATGCCAGGCATGGATTCAATCTCTCTACGCTCCGATGAATTCTCCGGCAATAGATAAGCGTAAGGATCGGCAACCCCCGCGCTAAGGTATCCGGGCCGTACAACTTGAATGTGGCCGAGCTGAGACTGAATGGTACCTTCGCGCATGGCCCAGAAAATCCACTGGATAAAACCGTCGGCGAGTATTAGGCAAATGGCGCCGGCCGCAATTGTAAGCAGGGCCGCCAGCGTCCGACGCGGATTTCGTGCTAGATTCCGTGCAGCGATAAGCAGGTTAGCCACGTCAATCCGATAAGCGACAGGATAGAATTTTGATAGAACGGTCCATTAATACTTCATTAATTGTCGGCACAGGGTTCGTGATAAGGCCGTGAGGTTTCAGGTCCGTACAAGCTGAAAGAAGCAGAGAGCAAGGAGCTCCTATCTTGACTTTCGGCGGCTTCTGCGCGACGGCCAGTAACAGTTGAGTTATAGTTGTCATGCGATTTCCGGAGAAAATCCCTGCCACCCCCCACCCGTAGATTCATGATACAAAATAATCGGCATGTTATGGTACGAGTTTACTGTGAACGACAATAGTGAAAACCCGAAATAAGCCGATTATTCTGCTGATTGCTGAAGCGGTCACGCTTGCGCATTTCGGTCGGATTGTGACACTGGCCAAGGCGCTCGACCCAGCGGTGTATGAAGTAATCATTGCATCGGATCCACGCTATCTGCACCTCGAAGCGCCATTGGATTGCGCCTTTCGTTCCATCCGATCGATTCCCTCTGCCGAATTTGCGGCAGCCCTTTCCCAAGGTAAGCCACTATACAGTATTGAAACTCTTACCCGCTATGTCGAAGATGATCTCGCGCTGCTTGACAGTATCAAGCCCGATCTGGTCATCGGCGACTTCAGACTATCACTGGCTGTAAGCGTGCCGTTGCGAGGCATACCTTATGCTGCAGTGGTTAACGCTTACTGGAGTCCTTATTCGGATGTCAGCTATCCGATACCCGATTTGCAAATGACTCGTATACTTGGTGTTCGCCTGGCGCAAAAGCTGTTCGATATCGTCAGGCCCATGGCATTCGCTTTGCATGCCAAACCGATGAATCAGCTACGTCAGCACTTCGGACTGCCATCTTTAGGCCGCGATCTTAGAAGTACATATACCTGGGCTGATTACACGCTGTATGCGGATATTCCGGAAGTGGTGCCGACCCGTAATCTACCAACCCATCATCGCTATCTGGGACCAGTTCTCTGGTCCGCCGAGGTGCCACTTCCTGAATGGTGGAACTGCTTTCCCAAAGACAAGCCGCTGGTATTCCTGACACTGGGCAGCTCGGGCGAGGCCGAACTTCTGCCGATGGCGCTTTCCGTACTGTCGCATCTCGCGATCACCGTTATCGTTGCCACGGCGGGAAGAATCACGCTTGCCGATGCGCCACCCAATGCGTACATTACCGATTACTTACCCGTGGATATGGCAATCCGGTGCTCGCAAATTGTGATCAGCAATGGTGGCAGCTTGACGACTTACCAGGCACTTGCAAGCGGAGTGCCGATTATCGGTCTATGTTCCAATATGGATCAACTGCTAAGTATGAATAGTGTCCAGCGTTTGGGTGCCGGTATCATGCTGCGTGCCGCCAGCTTGTCTGCTGCCAATTTGCTGGATTCTGTAACCGCCATGCTGAATAACCCAGCGTATGCGCAGGCAGCCAGCAAAGTTAGCCTAATCCTGTCGAAGTCCGACGCCGGCCAGCGCCTGCGTGAGTTTGTGGCGGAAATTCTGGCTAAGGTTACTAAGGTTAGTAAGTAGATACAATGGACATTTAATAACATTCCGTCCATCTATAGGGGATTAAGATGAGTCAATACACGACACTTGAAAGGAATCGATATTTTGAGGTGCTGGGTAGCCTCAATGTAGAAAATCGTGGGGACAACAAAGTCGCTATGCTATCCGAGCTGGATATGACTTCCGCGCAAGCACTACGCGCCGCCATTAACCAGCAGGCCGGTATCAAGCCTTCATATACCGCAATTGTAGCAAAAGCAATCTCAATAGCCCTAAGAGAGCATCCGTATGCAAACCGGATGGCTGTGGAAAGGTTGTTCTGGAAACGTATCCTTCAATTACATGATGTGCATATGACTATCGCGGTGGAGCGTGACCGCCCGGGTATTGAGCAAGCTGTATTTGCCGGTACGATCCGCGATACAGACAAATTAGATCTGACTGCTATCACTAGAGAATTGCAAAGCCTGGCACAGTCGACGGAGGAAACCAATGAGCGCTGGCGTCTGCTCAAGCGTATGGTCGAAACGGTTCCTCCTTCCCTGGCGCGTTGGTTGATCTCAATTCCGCGCTGGTTCCCTGATCAATGGATTCAGCATCGGGGGGGGGCTGTCATGATTTCGTCACCCGCAAAATATGGCGTCGATATGATGGTGGCAAATTGGCCCTGGCCTATAGGGTATTCTTTCGGCTTGGTGAAAGACCGTGTCATCGCCGTGAATGGAGCGATACTGATACGTCCAACCATGGTGCTTACCATGAGCTTCGACCGCCGCTTGATGGGGGGCGCTCCTGCGGCGCGCTTCTTTCGCGCGGTGTGCGAGCATATCGAGCACGCTGAGCGCGATATGGCCTTGCCCGTCAGTATGGTTGAAAGCTAATGCGGTGCTTGCCGTTCGAATGGAAGAACTGCAGTATTGTGCGGACAGAATCCCAGATAATGGTATCGAAGCGGAACAGTAAACGGTAGATTATGCACTGCGAAGTGCTGTGGCATGACAAAAAGGCCACCCTACCGGGTGGCCTTTTTGATTGCTTGTTTTGCTTGTCAGATCAGGTACGGCGGCGACGGCTTGCAAGGCCAAAGCCAAGCAGACCAATGCCGACTAGGGCCATCATGCTGGGCTCCGGGACTTGCTGGGTAAAGTCTTGCGACGTATCTGTCTGTATCACGAAGGCTGTCGCGCTGTCGGCGCCCGTGGCAGCACCATTAAAAGCCGCCGGCCGGGTATAGGTCGGCGAGGACTGGCCTGGAAAAATCAACGATGCTTGCAACGTGGTCCCGAGCAGGTCGGGGTTTACAAAGGTATTATTGGTATCGGTGACGGTGCCGGTCAGGAAACCGCCTCCTACACCGGTCGTCGCGGAGAAGCTGCTATCTCCGGTATTCCACGTACCGCTCAATATGTTCACTCCGTCGAGGAAGCCGGTACCGGCTGCCTGATTCGCGTCAGGACTATCATCGTGAAAAACATCCCAAGTTCCCGAGTTCAATGTGATGTCGATGGAGGAACAACCGTCATTTACGCAAGTCGCGGTTTGCGTAATGGTCGAGAATATCGTGGCTTCATAGCTTCCACTTGCGGAACCGGGGGATGCCACGTACAGTTCATTTACCGGTGAGGTCGTGCTGATGACGCCCGCGAAGGCCTGATAGGTTAAGGTGAAAACGTCGGTGTCGCCAGTGGTGTTCGCGCCAGTGAGATTAAAGTCCTGAATCCAGCCACCGCCATTTGAATGCCAGTCGATGCCTGAGAAATTCTGCAGCACCCCATCCGGACTGAATGTATTGTAACTGGCGGCATGTCCAATGGTCACTCCCCCAGTTAATGCTGTGGCTATTACTAAATTAATAAGCTTTTTTTTCATGGTTTCTCCGAGGCGTAATTTAAACAAAGTCGTGGTAATTACACTTTTTTATGAAGCAATCATTGTGCCAGACCTTATATCAATCCATTATTGTTCAACATTACCAATTAAATCAATAAGGTGCAAGTGACAGTGGCACATGTGCCTGGAATAACAAATTACGAGATGTAAAAAATCTCGACAAATAAGCAGGGTCTTAGGAAGTTAAAGCGGTTGAGTCTTAACATTTAAGTATTGAAATGTAGAGGGCATCACGGCAATGATTGAAGCGGAACCTGGTTTCTTTGGGATGCGGGTAGAAGGTTCCTATAGCCACGCCTTTGAACTTGATCAGTCTTCTTTTTTGTGTTCCTAAATAAGTCCTTGATTATATTTTCTTTATCGAATGGAGGAGTCGTTGGTCGATTGCGGGGGTAGCGGAGAATAAGTGGTGGGAAATGGCGAGGCTGATCCAGAAGAGTGATTCTGCGTGTGCGTGTCTGAGCTGAGGGGTATTCACTTCTGCAGTAGTATCCCTACTGCTAACAAAGTCGGACGTTGCTCTAGCTACCAAGCATCAACGTTAAACAACCACCAGACGCTTGGTGTGAGATGCGATGTCTATTACACGGTGTCGGAAAAATTTACATTCCTGTGGCTGTTCTTTGTATTCTGTATTACCGCTCAATCATGAAGGGGAGATGGGACTGACACAAATCCGCGTTACGCCAGTTTCTGTTTAGAATTTCCCCAACTAATTATTTTCCTCATGCTTAGAGAAACAGTAGGGGTAAAGGGATCGTTCATTGTGGTTACGAGAGCCAGCTAAAAAAGCAATTTTCTTACCGACATAACCCAGTTCTAAGTGCAGCAGCACGGCTGGTGCGCCAACACGCGGACAGGTACGTATGTCGCTGATTTGGCGGAAACCAAACATACGCTTGTGAGATGCGGCGTGGCGGGGATTGACTTCGCCGAATAAATCAGTCGCTTTGTAGACGTTATGTGCGTAGATGTAAGCAAGGTGAAAGAGCGCCGCAAGTATCTCCTTTGAGCTGTGCTGTGGATCTAAAGCAAATTTCGACAGCTCGCAGACTTTTCTACCCTTCGACCGGAAGGTGTCGATTTCCTCCCCGTAAAGTTCATCGGCAAGTAGACCATCATCCGAATCGAGCCCTAATGTGACCGTGCCGACCAGCTTCTGCCCACTAGATGCCACGAGCGTGAGCCGGTTAGGGTTAGGTGAACAAACCTCAGTATTCTCGACATGATAACCGCGCCAGGAATACATGCGCTCAATGAGCGCGCTTGCTCCGTTGCGAAGTCCAAGAGAATCGGCCAGACGAATACTATAGTCACCACGCTTCAAAACGCATTTTTTGTGGTCGGGGATTTCATCCCGGAACTCCTCGATTAAGGGTGCATTCGACGTTGGCAGTACACGCAGCGCACTACAGTGTCCGCTTGTTCTGACAGACGAGGGAGAACGGGCTCTATTGGCGTGAAGGCCTTTATCGTTTTGTAATTGCATGACGTAATGTCCAGGGATCTATTCGATTAATTCAAAAAACATCGGATTGACAGGAGCTCAAGCAATTCCTGCGATGCGATCTTTCCGTTGATAAACTGTGTAAACGTCTTATGTAGGACTTGCAAATTGAGAGCACTTTACTTTAAAGCATGTACTACTTAAGGTTCGTTCGCTTTACTAAAAAATATCTTTGCAAAATATAGTAGGGTAACTTGCCTTGCATTAGCATAAGCACAATTCATGCCAGAATATTTAACTATTTGTAATCATGTTGTTAACAATATAGTTAAATGTTTTGGTGTCGCCAAACCCAGTCAGCTATTTATCTCAATAAGCTAACTAATTGTTTTTATGAAGATTTTAATGTCGCCAGGAAGCGACAGTTTTCCGAGCGTTTGCGGTGGAAGGTCGTTATCGGTTAAGCGAAAGGATTAGGGATGGGTGTAGTGCAACGATTGCACTCGTGTGCTGCTTGATGATCAGGCTGATAGTTTACGGAACCATGATATTTGATTAGGATCCTACTGTAGCGCGCAGGCATGTTACGTACATTTCTTACAACTGTTTGAGCAATATTTTTGCTTCATTGACGGAAGAGAAGTGCTTATCGGTAGCGAGCAACTGCTCAAGTTCCTTGCGCGCTTTCTCCTTCTCACCGGCTTTAACCAGGCCGAGAATAAAATGATAGCGGATTTGGCCTACTTTCGGGGCCATGGAGACGGCTTCCGCC
>NZ_FMVQ01000006.1 GCF_900102495.1 Nitrosospira sp. Nl5
GGCAAGCGCGCCACGACGATCTCTTATCTCTTATTTTGGAAAACGGCACTATATCCCGCTTCTGTCTTACAATCAATCGAGTCTGACCCCATTGATGAGTGTTGATGAGTGCCTTATCGTAGCTCTACTACGCTTCGCTGCCGAACTATCGCCTCACAGTGGCGCCTCGCCGTTTGCAGATCTCCGCAAACCTCTTGCGGTTCCGCCTCTGGGAAGGGCCGCCATAATCTTCTACCGTTAACTTCCGGTGAAAGCGTTCCACGAAAAAATGAGGCCCGGTCCCTTTTAATGCATAGCAAGTGATTACCTTTCAGGTCGTCCAGGAGCCACTCGAACTTCATAGCCAATCCCTTTCCAAGAAGTTAATGAGGAGCATGAGCAAAACTATTTTAGTTGACCATATCTGTTTTGTGGTCTTTTTTGTTAATCTTTTTGGCAATTTCCCCCATTGTTAATGAGAAGTGATCCCGGAAATTTGAACAAGCCTATAAGTGGAAAATCTGCTACCTTTTAATGCCCTTACGGGGCTTTGATATGGAACAGAAAATGGCAAGGAAGTGCAAATCAATGGGGTCAGATTCGATTGATCCTGAGTTCTGGCCGCCTGCTCCGCCCCTTGTCGCTGGCGCTACCCGTCTTTTTAATCTCTTTTGAATACCCAGGCTTTATTAAAGAAAATTGAAGTGTCGGTTCTATTAGACCAGTGCATAATGTGCTCGACAGCAAAGGAAGACTCGATTCGTGCATTTTAGCCTCTTCTCCAAGTTAGCCACCGATTCGTCTCTGTCTCGGGCACAGGCATTTTCGCAACAGACCTGGCGAAAACATCACTATGCACCAGACCAAGGTACGCTTTGTTCAGGACTCACCTATTTTTGGTTAAACGAAAAGTTGTGCTCTCGCTCCCCACTATCTCAGTTCGAAGAACCCAGTGCCGAACTCCTCCATCATCTTACTAGTATGCAGGCGCTTAGCTATTACCCCGCTTTTCCGGAAAACTTTAACCCTGGCGAAAGAGAATTATTGTTACTGACTAAGAAGTACGGGACACGAAACTGGAAAGAAATTCAGCAACGCGTAGCCGATGAGCACCAAGGAGACTATATTTTGTACGATCTTTCGAGGATGTTTTGTTATGACTCTGCCAGCATTGTGCGCTTTACTGTCCTGCCTGAAGCTCTCTCTTGTCTGACATCGCTACCCGTAGGCTCGGCCGTTATAGGCGTACTTCGCTATCTTGAAAACGGGCAACCGGATGGTCATCGCATCGCATACTACCTTGATCGAAAAAATCAGCACCACTTCTTTGACCCGAACGCTGGCGAGGTCATCGAGTCTCGTGACACAGGCTTTCATCAGTGGCTAAACACTTTCCTGATCCATGCCAGTTACCGAAAGCTCAAGCCTTCGATAGAAGACTCTTTTCTGACACTCTATGAACTTAGAAACGTTTCATCTCAGGCACAAAATGTCCTTCCAAAACGTTCAGATTGACAGTATGTACGAGCACTCATACACTGAATGATATGAAAAATGGGTGAAGTTACTCTGCTGCTGCAAATATCGAGATTTTTTGGGACGCCTGATTGACCCAATGTTGGACATCCACAACACCCGAGCCACTCAGCTCCATCTTTCGTCCCTTTCTATTCCAGAACCTCTTCCATTTCCGGGCGTAACCCTGCTGGACGCTACCCGGGACGAAGCCCAACTCAAGAATGAGATTCCCGCCAGTGACAGATTTGAAAATCAATTCTGAGCACCAATCGACATCAGGGCAGTTGCCTGATTCGATATTTGGGCTCGAGCATGCAAACCAAATTTTGGAGGCGACAAGACCTCAGTTTGGTCCGGGCATAGCGCCGCAGTTGCCGAATCAAGGTGCAAGCACGCGCTTGCGCAAGTCTTTGCCTGGAGGGGGACAGTGGTGGGAGTGTTTGTTGCCCTTTCGCCATTTTACCGCTAACGATGTATTCGATTCGGAAACTTATAAAGAGTTGAGTCATCAGTTTTCCCTGATACTTGAGACGACCGCCGGCAAGCGCGAAGGTGCGTATAGAATGAGACGCGCCCTGGGAAACAACGATGGTTTGGTATTGGGGCTAACCGATAAGCTGGGTATCGCATTCTCCCCTTTGTTTACGGAAGCGTGGCTTCGTTCGCTGGCAGAACTGCTGGATCTTAAATTTCTGCCCCGTGTCGAGGGGGCGTTACACTCAAATCCACGGGGCAGCCGAACGGGATGGATTCATACAGACTGTTGTTCAGCATGGTTCGATGAGAGCAGCGGTACCATGGAAGAGTTGATGTTTCCGCCGCGGGGCCGATGTAATTACTTTACCGGGCAAGCCAAGGTGCCCGACGCGAAACCAAAAGAATATATACGTGCGGCAACGATGATCTTCTACCTTTGCAATAATGGATGGGAACAGGGAGATGGCGGTGAAACCGGCATCTATAGCGCGGATCGCGAGACGGAAGACACGGCGGTGAAGCTCATACCGCCGCTCAATAACTCCCTGTTTCTCTTTGAATGCAGCCCACACTCCTACCACAGGTTCGTAACGAACCCTGGGCGAACACGCAACAGCATTATCCTGTGGCTGCACGCCAGCGTGCATGACGCGCAAGCGCGATGGGGAACAGCGATCAATCGGCGGGACAATCGATGAAACCTGTATGTGTGATTACTGGCGCAGGCGGAGGCCTGGGTCAGGATCTCTGCCATGCCCTTCAGGAAGATTATGACGTGGTGGCAACTTATCGCTCAACTATCCCCGACATTCCCTCCCAGTTTCAGCGGCCCTTGGAGGGGACAGCAGGGGGGGCAGATGCGCCAGGAAACGTATCCGCCTTGAGCGGGCCAGCCTACCTGGTTCAAGCTGATCTTACCTGCCGCGAAGATGTGAAGCGACTAGTTGAGGTGGCCTTGGCTCGCTATGGCCGCATTGATGCCCTGATCAACACCGCCGCCGACATCAAATTTCATGGCAATCTTCGCGATCTCTGGCAGGCTGACGACTATCCACAATCGCAGATGCTCCTGAATTCCATTGTGCCAATGCAACTGGCTTCGGCAATCTACCAATATTGCTGGAAGGATCAGCCCGATGAAAATGCACGGTGGAACCGGTCTGTTGTCAATGTATCAAGCATTTCAGGCCTCTACGTCTTTGAAGAAAGGGGGCAGGCATTTTACGGCGTTTCCAAGGCCGCGCTGAATATGCTGACACTCTATCTCTCACTTGAATTGGCACCCTATAGCGTCCGGGTAAATGCGATCTGCCCGAGCAGATTTGCTGGGACGGCCGCCACCCGTCGCGTCACTGAGGCCATACGGAATCTATTAACCGGCGACTCGACAGGAACCATCGTTACGAAGATACCCTGATCCCAACCTCTGACTAGCTCGACAGTCTGGTGTGCTACTAGATAAGCTCGTGGAGGCTATCGATCCTATCCAGACGTGGCACATGGAATTGGTGGGGTGTTTCGTTCAACGGTGTTTCGGTAGCCGCCATCTTTCCCGCAATCTGGCCGAATGCCCAGGCCTCGGGATAATTGCTACCCACTTGATAAAGAAAGCCAAAAAAAGAACCCAACTCTCCCGCTGCGTATAGCCTCGGGATAACTCTCTGGTTATGGTCCAGCACCTGGCAATTTACGTTGCGTTTTGGACCACCTTGAGTATTCACCAGCGAAAGCCCCAGTTCGACCGCAAAATAGGGCGGCGTCTCGAAAGGGGCTAATGTTTTTTTGTTTCGACCAAATAGGGAATCGCACTGCTCGGTACAGGCGCGGTTGAATTGCCGGATTGTCGCCTCGAGGACACCGGTTTCAGCCCCGATCTTATCGGCCAAGTCGGCGACGGTTTCGGCCTGAAGCACCCACCCCTCATCGATCTCAGCCTGATTGTCGGCGCTCCAATCGTAGATCTTGTTCACTAAACAGTAGCCGACAATTCCGCCCCTTTTTTTCTGCAACATTTGGGCGGTAGGGGCAATCGGCCCCCTAGACAGGTATGTCCGGTCAAAAATCATAAAGGCAGGCAGATTTCGATACTCCGCGTTACCGTGGTCGTACCGCAGGATATCAAGCTGCTCTTTACAATGGCTGAGCAGTGCGTCCTCAGCCATAAATCTTTCCCCGAATTTATTTACGAACATATAGCTGCCGGCGCGCTTTGTTCGCCCCAAACCGTAGCCGATCGCAGTGCCGAACCTTTTGCTGGGTTCCCTTGCGCAGAATCTACCCCATTCTATCGCCGCCATGTGCCAAAGCGCGGCTCCAGCCTCGGAAGCCAGGTTGATACCATCCCCAGTGTTACCGGGAGACCCCCAGGAAAAAATGTAATCGGTTACTCCGGGAAAATTGAAGTTCGCCAACATCGCCGGATTGTATGCGTACCCGCCACACGTCAAAATGACTCCCTTGCGAGCCAGAAGTTGAATGTCCTGCCCTTTGCGTTGCGCCTTCGCCCCCAGGATTTCCCGTGTTTCTGGATTCTGGATCAGGGTTTTCACTTGCGTGTCCGTAAGGACCTCGATTTTGCGATCCTTGACCTGACCATCGAGAAACCGGAATCCATTTTCACCGGTAGGGTTGATATGAATCTGTTTGAGCTTACCGCTCATCATTGAAGGAAAACTGGGGGATATCGGGGGCCCGGCCGTGAATTCCAGGCCCAGCCGGGACAGCAAATCGGGAATGCCCACCATCGCCTCGGCAAAGGCACGGATCATTTCTTCACCCACAGTGCCGGAAGAGAGCGCCCTGTAATACGCGATTGCTGCCTCGATGCTCTCCGGAATTACCATGGCTCCCGCGCATACAGCGCTGTTGCCGCCGCCAGCACCCAGTTTCTCCGCGATCAGAACGCGAGCCCCGGCATCGTGGGCAGCAATGGCAGCATTCGCCCCAGCCGCGCCATACCCCACAATCAATACATCGACGTCATAATCTTTCTTCATGAGGCGCTCTTTTAATTCCCTATTCGTCCTCGGTCCCCACCCTGATGAGAGTCGGGAAAATCTTGAATTCTGTCGAGCATTTGCGGGTTAACCTGATAGTTGAAAATTTGCAGCTTTTGCAACCGGGTCGACGTTTCGCTAGCCGGTATTGCCATGCAGACAAACGGCACTCTCTTCCTGATGATCTATGCACGGCTGAAATTGGCGTAGAAATACCATTTCGTTCAACACAAATGAGACAACCTCACCCGTGTGAGGGTCTTTTTTAAACTCCATGGTTTCAAAACAAAAGGCTCCCGGTTTTTGTTTGAAACGCAGCCCGCCGATCGGCTGCAACAGCGTCTCGTATGCCACGCCATAACTCAGGTAGATCTGATTCACCCTATAAATAACTTCTACTTTTCCAAAAACAGCATGACGATACAAGCCGGCCAATTCCTCCCATGACTCAGGCGCTACCGGCTGTTTTCGCAGGCGGCTTAGCTTCTCATAAAAAACCTGATCGCCTAGGGTGATTATGGCGTCTCCCTTGCCCAGGCGGTTAACCCTGAGCATCTGGCGGCGACAATCGCCACTAAGCATAAAATACGCATTTCTTGAATGCGGATAGAGATTAATCTGGCAATCGTCTCGAATAAATTCCGGGACGTTTCCATCTTCCCCCTTGAAACGCACGATGCTCCTTCTGTTTCCGGCAAGCACATTGAATCTCCCGGTACGCAGTCCAAAATGTGGTAAAAAACCGCCACCCACTCTTTCCCGGCAAACCTGATATAGAATCTCTCTCAACTCATTGTTGCATGTGCCGTGATTACCTAAGGCAACACCCACCAAGCCTAGATCGGGAATCATAAACATGAAACCGGAAAAACCCGAACTGCTTCCCGCTAAATAGTAGAAAGACAAATCGTCTACAGCCTCCACAAACAACCCGAGGCAAGCGCTGTAGTGGGGACCCACTCTATGTCTGTTTATCAACATCTGCTCAACGACCCCGGCCTCTATGGAATTAATACGATGGCCTTCGCTAACGAAGTTAACCAGCCAACGGAGGTAGTCGTCGGCAGTGGAAATCATACCTGCGGCAGAATTTGGCAAAGGGATGTGTGGACAAGGCACGGAGGGTTCTGCAAGGTCGGGGGAGCCAAAATACCAGCCCTTCCAATACCCGGTCGCGAGATCGCCGTCCAATTGTTTGCCATTATCGGCAAAACCACTGCGGTGCATTCCAAGGGGAGAGAAAACCGCTTTCGATATAAAGGCGTCAGCGGCATCACCACTGATACTTTCGATCACCTTACCTAGCAAATAGTATCCCCAATTCGAGTACTTGAAATGTTCTCCGGGCGCGAACAGCAATTGCGAAGAACTGATTCGCAACAGCGTATCTTTGTCGGAATAGGTACGAGAATGATAAGGTCCCCGAGCCAGCCCTGCGGTATGGCTCAGGAGATGGAAAATGGTTATGGGGTGGAATTCCGGACGCGTTTCCAGCTCTGGAATATAACAGGCTACAGAGTCGTCCAAACCCAACCGGCCCTGACTGGCCAGGTGCAAAACGGCATGGGCAACGATTGGTTTTGTCAGGCAACCTACCCTGAATAAGTGCCTGGGTTCCAACCGTTCGCCAGAAGACAGGTCGCTGACACCGAGTTCACAATTGAAAAGTTTATTGCCATTTTCGGCGATGCGAATGCTCAGCCCAGGTATCTGCCGTAGACGCATCCTGTATTGCAGATCGGCAAGCAAATCGTTCACTTACATACTTCCGCCAATTTCAGGGGCATCATGGGTAAACCCCCAACTCACCAGGTATCCAATATCCCCCAGGAACATCGCTTCGGTCCGGTGACTGTTTCTCTGATCTTGCAGAGGTTGTCCAGCCTTTTTGACCGTATTGCAAGGCATCAGCCCGGACCCGGAACGCCAAACCGCTGAAGCAATAAACTTAAACCGGTTTGGCGCCCCCGTGCGGCGCCCGAAAAGACAGCATCCTTTCCGGGCTGCTCGCAAGGTCAAGAGAAATTGATTTGAGCAGCTTGAATAAGAGGAGTGGAGCCGCAAATAAATGGTGGTTTACCCCCGTTTGATATGACGCCTGTCACGGTGTAAGTTTGCATGTACTGAGCCATCTCCAATACTGTATCCATTGCTATGAGTGTGTGTTTTAGCTGTTTCTGGCTGTCGGCGGACCACTGCTTCAAGAATGCATCAGACGCCGTTACACTGGTAGGCTTATTTTGTTGCAGCCAGGTTTGCAACTCAATTACCAGATTCGTCTGTATTATGCCTTTGCCGTTCGCATCAGCAGTCTTGTAATCGAAACCTTGCATTTGCTCTATGACATGCTTCCACCAATCGACCGGCGCATCCGGGTCTTTTTTCTTGTCCGCCGCAACCGCTTTAAGAATTGCCTGTACACCCACGCCGACAGCAGCAAACAAGCCAGCGATTGCCAACTGCTTGAGAGCTTCTTTGAAGAACGCTTTTATTGCGGCTGACGCACCTCCACCCTCACTAGGTTCCGGCTCGGGTTCCGGCTCGGGTTCTGGTTCAGGCTCTGGTTCAGGCTCTGGTTCTCCACCTTCGATTTTCCAGAGGTGGGCGTCTTCCGGGCTGGTGGAATACATCATGTGCTCTTTGCCTACGGGTTCGAAATCCTTGTCTTGGTCGTTCTGGGCTTTCATATTTTTCTCCTTGGGTTTTGCTGGACGCTTATATACAAACTCGATTAATGAATCAATGGGAACCCCCGGCTCTGCCGCCGGTCGTTTAACTTAATGAATCGACAACCGTTCTTGCAGGAGCGCCAGTAAGGACTTGCCAAGCTTACGATCTATCGCAGCCCGTCTTTTAACTTTGCTTTCAGCGGTCGACTCCAACAAATCGTAATCTTTATCGCCATTCATTTTGAAAAGCCTATTGGCTTCCCAAAACACATACTCGCCGTTTTGGGTTCTTGAATAGTCCAGAGCAGTAACGTCACTTCCACTTGCTCGCCCTGCCCGCACTAAAAGTTCCAGATCGGACTCGCCTCCTCGAATAAAGTCTCTATTGGCATTGGCCGAGTCTCCGAAGGATTCGGATGAAACAAAATTCACCAGCCAGTGGGTGCTGACAGTCTTGTGCCGCAAGACCACGTTGTTACCCACAACATAGGCCCGACACTTGTGATATCTACCTTGCTCATCCGCGATGTCGATAAACTCAATGGCGAGATTGGGTGGAGGCAAGACACCTGCGCCCCCCGAAGTCAGGAATTTGGTACGCTTCGAACTCACCAGCGCTCGAGCCTCGTCAACATCATGAACCAAGTGCATTTGTTGGCCACGGTGAATACCATCGACGCGCAGAATCAGAGGATAAGGAAGCTCAATATCGTCGACACTGGCAAATTTCTGGAATTCCGGGCAGCGAATACCCGCTTGTCGCAAGTTGCCTAATATAGTGGAATGTCGAACGTCCCATCCCCTAAGTACACTATTAATAACGGGTATCTGGCATGCATTGCAAGCCTTTTCAAATGCCATTGCGTGATATACGAAGTCATTGCTCCGGTGCCGGTAACTCCAAAAAATCACGCCTCTGACAATATGCGGATCGAGTTCGATACTGCCGTCCCAGGGTTGGCAGAGGGACCATGAAAGACCACAGTTCTCCAGCGCCCAAACCAGTTGCCGGGACGCCCCAAATTCGGAAAATTTCTCCAGGGTTGCGTCAGGCGAGACAACAATAACTTCGCTCTTCTGCGCTTTTTTCCCCACTTGCAAACCCTTTCTTTCATCGAAGCACCCTGGATTCTGCTGGTATCGTAAACCCGCACCGGGCTCCATCGGCGGCGCCTTCATTTCCAATTCCGATACGCCCAGCAAGATTTCGGCAACGCCACAAAAAGGAGACATGATCGGCCGATTTGCAGACCATATCTCACAATAGCGACACTTTTGCGCCCACGTCAGAGGCCCTGCCTGCGCCAACCCTTTTTTCAATTCCAGATGGTGCTGCTTCCAGCGTTGCCAGTATTTGAGCAACTCAGCCTGCCAGGGGCTGCTGCGACGGACTTCGACCCAAGCCTGAAGGATTTCCCGGCATTGGATGTTCGACCACTCGGGATGAGCGTCGATTTCTTGACTGAGGAGCCCCCACAAGTCACTGTCAGATAAGCGGGTCCAGGCACTCGCAACGTTTTTAGTAGTAGGCATGCCCGCTTCTTGCGGGATGCCAGCATCGAATGCGAGATCGTTTCGACCGGGAGCGAAAACTCGAGCCATATCCAGAGTCGATGGGGGTAAAACCCTCTCATGGTCAAGCGGCCAGCGCGCTTGCTCCATGGCGTTACTCATACGGCCATCGCCTTTTCGATCAGCTCGCGCCGCGCGTAGATTCTGTCGTCTACCGGAAAAGAGACTAAACGGCCATTTGTGCCCAATGGCAAACCAACATAGTCTTTTACGTAGTCCGCAGGAAGGGTTAGATGCAAGTTGCACTCCTCTGAGCATACATATTTGAGAACCTCAACCAACATTCCGATTGAGTACACCCGACCCGTGCATGACCGCTTACCCAGACCAAATGGCATAAACTTGCAACCCTTTGTCGAATTGGCTGCAGCAAAGCGCTGGGGACGAAAGTCATCAGGATCCTCCCAAACGTTCTCATTGCGATGCAGACCAAAGACGGACACCATGAAATCCGTAACCTCTTCTTTTGATCGTCCGCTTTTCTCCCATATCCCTTTTTCCTCGTAGCCGAATTGACGGAATGGCGGGAAGAGGCGGAGAACTTCGTTGACGAAGTGCTTTGCCATCGTCTCATCGTCACGGATCTTATCGACATATTCCGGACGCGCCGCGAGGCACAACAGCATGGAGCTCATGGCCGCAGACAAAACGTATGAAGACACCAGAATACTGGTCAACTCCCCCCTGAATTGCGCTCTGGAGATTTTGCCGCTTTGCTTCAATTCGATCAGATGGGCATACCAACTCCCTTCTTTCGGAGTCGCAAATTCGAACATCATCTTTTCGAGTTTTACTGTGATTTTTCTGGTGTAATGATCGCTCTTGAAGAATATCAAATCGATGATTTTCCGCATGGGCCCAAAACTGGGGAATTGCATGCCTAACGCATACATCACACCGTCCAGATGCATTGGCCGTGTACCCGGTTGAAAATCGATTTCCCGAATATGCTCCCGCAAGGACTTCTGTACATTTGCACCCAGCAAGTTCGAGGATAGGCTAAGGTATACCGCTGGAATAAGGCTGCTCGACAGGTGCAACTCCCTGCTATTACCCGTCATAAAGACTTCGTCGACGAGTTCCTTCGCGATGTCAGGATAGCGTTCCTGAGCCGGCACACACTCAAGAAATATGCTTCTTAAAAATTGTGCGTGCTCGTCATCGCTGACCACAATAGAATCGTGGCTGAGGTGAAAGCGGCTCAGCATGTCTCTCGTCAACTGCGATCGCGTGAAGTTGCCTCCCTTGAGATATTCTTTCACCCGATCGGGGTCGGCGCTGTACTCCAGAAGATTTCTCAACCATGGCAAACTGTATAGATGATCAGTGCCCTTCCATTGGAATCTGTCCAGTAGTGATTGAAACATGAGCTCCCCTCTCCCCAGGCCAATAATTACCACTACACGAGCGCTACCCCTCTTCTCAAGGCTCGATCAGATATCAAGAACGCGTGCGAATTTCCTCTTGATAAACCCAAGCCGGGCAGACTGATAAGACAACCCGACAAAAAGCGCGGCTTTGAGTATTCCGAACCGAATCCAATAGGGCAACCACTTCTGGCCGATCCCGTTGAGGCCATACTCATAAACCCTATCGACTAACTGCACGTCTGAGAAATGCGTAATCTTTTTGTTAACCAGGCTTGCCGTTGCGAATGTATACAAATCCTTGGCAAGATCGTACTCACCCAACTTCACCAGTGCCGTAATCTTGCGGAGATGATCGCGCCACAACACAGCCCACTCATCGTTATTGCATCGAGAAACAATCTCTGGAGCAATTTCGTAGTAGAGGTCTACAGCAGAAAGCTCTTTCTTGCTTTTCATCTTGTTGTCACGGAGGTACCGCGCAAGTTCCAACGGTTCGCAGTCGTCAGGCAAGCCCTGCGCCTCGACAGTGGCGGTCGTTAAAAAACACGCCCTGGCTGGATCAGGCTTTAATTCGTTTGGCTTTTTTTCACTCACTTTCTTATTCATATTTCACTCCTTCCAGGTGAATTAGATGTTTGGATTCGATACAAGGCCGGTAACTCGCTTCTTGATTGAATAATTCATGACACGAACGCCAGGAGCTATGTGCTGCTATTTCTACTACTAAATGGATAGAGGTCGAACCAGGCGAAACGATTACTGATGCTTCGAGAGCACTCACAGTTGAGTCCTACGCCTGTCATGATGGCTGTCGCGCCTGCCCATCTTCCGCCTGTCGTATTGCAGGGCATTACGCCGGTTTAGCAGCCGCCGTTCGGGAATATCGGCCGTAGCTTCAATCCGCTCCATCCGTCCTTCTCCGGCGATTAGCCAATCAAAGGAGAAAGCAAACATGGAATGAATAATCAGCAGTTTCTTTATCTCAGGCGTGGCAACGCCATTTTCCCACGCTGAAACGGCGGCTTTGGAAACGCCGCACAATTCACCTAACTGACTCTGCGTAAGTTTGTATTTCTTTCGAAGCTGGACAAGTCTTGAACCGATACTCATTCTAGGATTGATACTCCAACGTAATTGAAGGTAAATTTAAAATGTACATACGGCAGAGCTTAATGCCGTTATTAGCTAATTGTCAAATATGTTTTTACTCTAATAATGGACCCGCTCCACCTTTCATTACGTCCGTTCAGTAAAGGGGATATCCGATACGATTACTTGTGATTACGAAAGATTACAAATCCTCTTGTTAAAAAAAAATATGGAACCCGCAGAACCGATTTCCATCCGCGCGCCAGCAAGGAAGTTATCAGTCAAATCGAGGCGCTTGCAGCGGGCATGGACTACTCTCGTAACGACGTGGTCAATCAAGCCATCCAGCAACACCTTTCCTAGCATGACGTCCTAAACCATAAAATAGCAGGGGCTAAAGGACGCCAAAGAAGGCACCCTCACCGAGGTTGACCAGGTCATGAAGGAAATTCGCTCTCATCGTGCCTGCGGGCGCAAATGAAGGGGTTTATCACCGATACGGCAAAATTGGACTTGATATTGTTGTGATGTTGTTTGCGACGGCATCTACGCATGCTGGAGGGATTGAGGGTACAAACGTCAACTTCGGTGTATGATTTTTCACTGCGATTGGATATTTAAGTCTTTATATACATGAAGAGCCACTGGTAGGATGGGCCGGAGCCTAAAGTATTTGGGATCATCCCGTAGATCCCAGCATTGGTATTTCTGTTACCGTCAATTATCGTCGGATTGCAATAACCATGCTGGATATAATTGGACAACAAAAAACCCGCAAGCGTTTATTCATGCGGGTTTTTTGAATTTCTTTGGACTACTTAGAACACTTAATCGGTGGGGCGGCGACAACCGAATACATATTCTTATTTATTGATAGTCTACAATAATGTTATATTTATTTGTTTTAGTTACCCCAGCGCCGCACCCGCTACCCAGTTCATTCCCTCTGCTTCCGATCGTTGAATTTCGCTCACCGATCTCCCTGCTCACATGACTGCCTGTAGACCCGACATACAATCTAAAATTAGGCCAAGTGTTCAAACAGTCGCGCGACCGCCTCAGCACCTGGATCAGCGTGACCGACCAAATGCTTGGCATTGACATAGCAAGCGCGCCCCGCATTCGCCTTGCTCATGTAGGCAGTGCGATCGGCACCCGCACGCGCGGCTTTCGCCGCCTCGGGCAGGCTCTCTTCCAGGGCATCAAGGGCCGGCGCAAGGGCATCGACCATGGTGCGGTCACCCGGACGTGCCCCGCCGATCTCCTGCATTCTCCGTAACCCGGCCTGCAACGCTTCGCGCATTGGCAAGCCGCTTGAAGCGGCATCGCCCGCTGCGGCGAAGAAGATCGCGAGGAGCACACCGCACGAGCCTCCCATGGTTTGGGAAAGCTCCAAGCCAATGGCTCGATAGAGCTGGGTATGGTCGGCAAGCGGCAATCGGTCCACGGCGCTAATCAGGGCGCGTGCCGCGCCGGCTAGCGTGCTGCCGGTGTCGCCATCGCCTGACTTCGCGTCGAGCGCGTTGAGGTCGTTCTCGGCGGCGATCAGAACCTCGCAGCAACTGGTCAGGAACTCCCTGGTCGGGTTGTGCATCGAGGGCATCGGAACAACAGCCGCTAGGCCGTCCGGAAGCGCCTGAATCGCGACTTGGCCTAGCCGGGAGATCCGTGGCCATGCCGCCAGCGGCGTGCGCTGCTTGAGCAGGGCGATCTCGGCATCGTCGGCAGGATAGGCCGAAATCGAGAAGCCATGCATGTCGAGCGATGTCATCATGGCCGCCGGCCCGATGACGTGGGTTATCCGCTCGCCAATCGCTGACCGCCGGATTTCGTTGAGGATGATCGACATCTCGATGACCGACGTGCCGCCGAGATTGTTGACCATAGCGACATGCGGCCTTTCTTCCATTGCAACTGACAGGCGCTCGACCATGGCAGCGACAGCTTCGCTCGCGTCCTTGAACTCGACCTGCTCAACCCCGGCTTCACCGTGGATGCCAAGCCCAAGCTCGGCCATGCCGGGCGGGATGCGATCCTCCTTTGGCGAACCTGGGATAGTGCAGGTGTTTAGCGACATGCCGATGCTTTTTGTTTTTGATACGACCTTGCGCGCGGCCGCGGCGACATGTGCCAAGTCGGCACCATTCTCGGCCAATGCGCCGGCTATCTTGTGTACGAAAAGCGTGCCGGCGACGCCGCGGGCCTGGGGCAAGTCGGGCAACGCCACATCATCGTCGACGATGACTATCTCGACATTCAAGCCAAACTGGCGAGCGCGTTCTGCCGCCAGCCCGAAATTCAATCGGTCACCGGTATAATTCTTGACGATGAGCAGGCAGCCGGACGATCCCGTCACGGCAAGGATGCCTGCCAGTACCGCGTCGACTGTCGGCGAGGCGAAGATGTCGCCGCACACCGCAGCCGTCAGCATCCCTTCCCCGACGAAACCCGCATGTGCCGGTTCGTGGCCCGATCCACCTCCCGAGATCAACGCGACCTTGGACTTGTCCCAGTCATTGCGTACGACCACCCGTATATGCGGATACCCGTCGAGCCGCGCCAGCTTACCCCCAGACGCCGCGACCAGACCATCGACGGCTTCGGTGACGATGCTTTCTTTGGTGTTGATGAACTGGGCCATATTTTCGGCTCTGTTGCAAAAAATGATTTTTGATAAAAAGTGAATTTAAAAGTTATTAAAAAATATTTAGTTAAATATTAAAATATAGCTGTTTCTTATTTTTTGCAACAGAGCCCCTAGGCCCAGGACTCATTAATTGAGATAGATGACGGTAGCGGCGATACAGATGGCTGAGAAGAAGGCATGGGCGCAGCGGTCATAACGCATGGCGATCCTGCGCCAGTCCTAGCGGTGAATAACGGGGACAGACCACGGTTTCGCTCGCGAGCAAGTACGAAGGCGCAAAAAACATGGCTACTCACTTCTTGTTCTGAGATTTTTTAGTGGGCGCGGAGCGGGAATATGCCATCTCGCCTTGGGCGATCCGGCCATCCCCCGCTTTGCTTTGGGGTCGCACTTGCTTTTGGTCGCGCATCCAAGTGAGTGGTGCCACTTAATCGAGTCCGTGGCGCATTCTCATCACTTCCAATTAAAAAACCACCGCAAGGGTGGTTTTTTAATTGGTGGAGGCGGCGGGAATCGAACCCGCGTCCGCAAGTCCTCTACAGTCAGTTCTACATACTTAGCCATGTTATTTAGTTTAGCCTGGCATCCGCCAACCGGCGGGCTGACGACAAGCGAGTTACCTATTGTTTAACGCTCTGTAAAGTAACCCTACTGAGCGCGATCCTCGTTAATGGCTCCGCTGCCTGTTGCCAGACCCGGCGTTGAGGCCCACCGGTGCGGAGTCCAGCCGGATTTAAGCGGCTAGAGCGTAACGTTCGTCGTTTGCGACTATTGGTTTTCCAGATGTATTTACGAGGTGACTGGTCCTCGGTATGCCCTGCCCTGCTTTGCAACCCACGTCGAAGCCAGGTCGCCCCCGGCATTCTGTATTACAACCGTTAGATGATAATGAACCGGAAGAGTTCAATGCATACTATACAGGAACCGGTGTAATGAGTCAGAGATATCGCTACTTAAAAATGACTGGATTGCCGCCATACTGCGTTGCTCGTCGTTGCATAGGAATAACTATGCGCCTCCTCGCGCCTTGTCTGACGCCAATCCAGTCATTTTTAATATTCCATCACGGTTTATTCATTTGAACCGGTTATGTAGCGATATCACTATAGGAAGCCGAGCAGCTCCTGCGGCCGGTCTATGAGATATCGCGCACCCCAGGATTCCGGAGGGCCCACATTGCCGAGATACCCATACCTGGCGATCACCGGCTCCATACCTGCGGCGAGGCTGGCCTGCACATCACGCAGATCGTCACCCAGATAGATGCATTTACCGGGTGCGACAGCCATTGTACTGCTCGCAGTCAGCAGGGGCTCCGGGTGCGGCTTGGAGTGCACGGTATCGTCACCGCTGACGATGCAGGCCGCCCGCCGGCTCAAGTCCAGTTCCCGCATTAGCGGTATTGTGAAACGTGCAGGCTTGTTGGTGACGACGCCCCAAGGAAGCCCCAGAACATCGAGCTGATCGAGCAACTCGGCTATGCCTGGAAACAAAGTTGTCTCGTGGCACAGTCGCTCAGCGTAATAATCGAGAAATTCGCTGCGCATGGCTTCATATCCGGGCTCACCCGGTTTGATATTGAACCCAAGGCCAAGCAGCCCCCGCGCTCCAGCCGAGGCTTCAGTACGGATACATTCTATCGACAACGCTGAGAGGCCTCGCGCGATACGCTGACGGTTAAGGGCATGACCCAGGTCGGGAGCCGTATTGGCGAGGGTACCGTCGAGATCGAAGAGAACGGCCTCGATCGCCGAATGCGTCACGGTGGGCATGAAAGATTATGATTTATCATGGAGCGCGAAAGGAGAAAGGGAGCAGGACCGCATTTCAATCCTCACGCTATTTTCCGACGTCAAGCACGATACGCCATGATGTAGTTCACGCTTGTATCCGGCTCCAATGTATAGACCCTTGTGATAGGGTTGTAAGTCATGCCGATGAGCTCTTCCACGTGGAGGCCGGCGTCACGCGCCATACGCGCGAGTTCGGAGGGTTTGATAAATTTTGCATAGTCATGCGTGCCTCGCGGCAGCAGATTCAGCACGTATTCCGCCCCGATTATGGCGTACAGGTACGATTTCGGGTTGCGGTTGATGGTTGAGAAGAAAACCCAGCCACCTGGCTTGGCAAGCTCAGCGCAAGCCTGGACGACGCTTGCCGGGCTGGGCACGTGCTCCAGCATTTCCAGGCAGGTAACAACGTCGTAATGGTGAGGCTGTTTTTTAGCAAGGTCTTCTACCGCAACCTTTCGATAATTCACATGCTTGCCGGTTTCCAGCAGATGCAATTTTGCTACTTTGAGGGCCTTATCGCCAAGATCGATACCCGTCACATGTGCGCCGCGTCCCGCCATGCTTTCCGATAAGATGCCCCCGCCACAGCCAACGTCCAGCACGGTTTTACCTGCGAGACCGGCTAGCCGGTCAATGTAATCCAGCCGCAACGGGTTGATCTCGTGCAGCGGCTTGAATTCACTGTTGGGGTCCCACCAGCGATGCGCCAGCTGGCTGAATTTGTCCAGTTCCAGGGGATCAACATTTATGCTCTTGTTTTCCGTTGCCTTAGTCATCAAATCTCGTCCCATTTGCCATACGTTCCCGCCAGAATTCCGTTCTAACCAATAATTCCTGCTCGTTCAACGTGGTTAATTCTCCATCACTCAGCAGGATTTTACCATTTACCCAAACATGACTCACATGTTCGCGCCCGGCGGCATAAACAAGATGCGAAATAGGGTCATAACAGGGTGCGAGTTCCAGGCTGGAAAAATCCACGGCGGTGATGTCGGCTGCTTTGCCCGCGACCAGCGAACCGATGAGCGCCTCCATGCCTAGCGCCCTGGCGCCGTTGAGCGTCGCCATTTGCAGCGCTTGAGATGCTGGCAACACATCAGCTCTGCCGCTCTGGCCTTTTGCAAGCAGCGCGGCGAAACGCATCTCCTCGAACATATCGAGGCGATTATTGCTCGCGGCGCCGTCCGTTCCCAGTCCGACGTTAACCCCTTTGCTTAACAGCGCGGCGATAGGCGCATGGCCGCTAGCAAGCTTCAGATTGGAAGAAGGACAATGTGCCACGGTGCAGCCTTGTTGCGCCACCAGTCCAATTTCGTCGCCAGTGAGATGGACCATGTGCACGGCGATCAGATTGGGTCCGAGCAAGCCGAGTTTGTGCAGACGCTCTATCGGGCGCATGCCATTAGCTTTCAGACTATTTCTGATCTCATCATCGGTTTCATGTAAGTGAATATGAATGGGTAGATCAAGCTGCTCGGCAAAGGTGAGCACACTGGAAAAAATCTTGTCGCTAACCGTGTAAGGTGCGTGCGGTGCGAAGCAGAACGATAATAGCGGGTGATGGTTATAATCGTCGCGAAGGGCGAGGCCTTTTGCTAAATAGTCATCGGCGTCGCTGGCATAAGCGGTAGGAAAGTCGATGATTATCATGCCAACCGCGGCGCGCATGCCGGAGTTCAGCACCGCTTGAATCGATGCTTCCGGAAAAAAATACATGTCGTTGAAACAGGTGATACCGCCTCTCAACATCTCGGCGCAGGCCAACCGGGTTCCATCGAAGACAAAACCAGCATCGACATGCCTGGTTTCAGCGGGCCATATGTATTTGTTGAGCCACTCCATTAATGGCAGATCATCCGCCATTCCACGCATCAGCGACATGGCGGCGTGGATATGGAGATTGACCAGGCCCGGGATCAGCGCATGATTACCAAGGGCGATACGTTCGTCTGGCGCAAATTGCAATTGCGCATCGGCAGTTGGCAAAATCGCCTTGATGAGGCCTTGATCAATCACAATCGCATGGTCGTGCAACACTGCCCTGGCAGGCTCCACAGGAATGATCCAGCGGGCCTCCAGCAATGTATCGACTTTTACAGGATAAGCCATTTATCAATGCAGCTTAGCAAAAAAAAACCCTGCACGGCGGCAGGGTTCTTAATTTTATGTTCAAGCTTGAATTATTGCACGACTTCCCGTGTACCGGCTACTTCAACTTCAACACGACGGTCGGGTTGCAGGCATTCAATCAATGATTTGGTTTTCTTGGTGCCTTTGCAGGTGTCGCCGGTTACCGGATTGGCTTCGCCTTTACCATCGGTAAAGATGCGATCAGCGGGTATGCCTTTTTCCTTAACCAGGTAATCCTTGACGGCTTCAGCACGACGCAGGGAGAGTTTCTTGTTGTATTCTTCGGCGCCGATACGGTCAGCATAGCCAATGGCAACGATGGTGTCATACTTGACATCCCCGAGTTTGGCTACAAGGTCGTCCAGCTTTTCTTTGCCGCCGGGTCTTAGAACGGCCTTATCAAAATCGAATAGTTCATCAGCGGACAGTGATACTTTTTCAGGCGCCGTGACTGGGGGGGGAGGTGGAGGAGCGACTACAGGGGCAGGCGCTTCGACTGTTTTCACAGGTTTCGGGACCAGTTCGGGATCGCATTCGTATATTGCCATGGCAGGTGTCCAATAGCCTGTGCGCCAACAGTCGCCGGAGGAATCCGTGGCCACCTCACCGCGGCGATCGCTTGCGTAGGCTTCGGGTTGTTCCTGCGCCATCGCAGTTCCCGAAAACAGCACTGGCAGAACCACTGCTCCAAGCAAGAGTTTTTTCGCTACTATATTTTTCATGCTATGCCCCTTTTTTCAGAAAAACTTCATTTCAAGACAAATCATCCCTTAATTCATGCAAACACAACAACCAAGCCATTCTATATCAATGACGCATTATTACACATTCACGTTTCGATTATCTATTTATATCTCTGTTCTTGTCAAATCATGTTGTTGTAAACGGCATGAATCCTCGAATATCCGGGTGACTTCCATACGCATGGCATGATAATATTAGAAGTTTTACGTATTCCCATCCAGGGCAACATGTTTGTCATAACCTGCTGTCTTGATAGAGAAATATAACAATGGACCAATTCGCGAAAGAAACCCTCCCAATCAGCCTCGAAGAGGAAATGCGCCGCTCCTACCTCGACTACGCCATGAGCGTAATCGTAGGGCGGGCATTGCCGGACGTGCGCGATGGCTTGAAGCCGGTACATCGGCGGGCTTTGTTCGCCATGCATGAGCTCTCGAACGACTGGAATCGCCCCTACAAAAAGTCCGCGCGCATCGTTGGCGACGTGATCGGCAAATATCATCCTCACGGCGATACCGCAGTGTATGACACCATCGTGCGGATGGCGCAGAATTTCTCGTTGCGCTATATGCTGGTGGACGGCCAGGGCAACTTCGGGTCGGTGGATGGCGACAACGCTGCGGCCATGCGTTATACCGAAATCCGCATGTCGCGCATCGCGCATGAGCTGCTGGCCGATCTTGATAAGGAAACGGTGGATTTTGGCCCGAATTACGACGGCTCGGAAAAAGAGCCCCTGATTCTGCCCGCGAAAATCCCCAACCTGCTCATTAACGGCTCTTCCGGCATCGCAGTTGGCATGGCGACCAATATTCCGCCCCATAATCTTAATGAGGTGGTAGGAGCCTGTCTTGCCCTGTTGAAGGACCCCGAAACCAGCATGGAGGAATTGATCGAAATCATCCCGGCGCCCGATTTTCCAACCGCCGGCATTATTTACGGTGTCGCCGGAGTACAAGAGGGCTACCGCACCGGGCGTGGGCGTGTCGTGATGCGTGCGCGCACTCACTTCGAGGATATGGAGAAAGGCAGCCGCCAGAGCATCATCATTGACGAACTGCCGTACCAGGTGAACAAGGCGAATTTGCTGATCCGTATCGGCGAACTGGTGCGCGACAAGAAAATCGAGGGGATTTCCGACTTACGTGACGAATCCGATAAATCCGGCATGCGCGTGGTAATCGAACTCCGGCGCGGAGAAGTACCTGAAGTGGTGCTGAATAATCTGTACAAAGAAACACAGATGCAGGATACCTTCGGTATGAATATGGTGGCCCTGCTGGACGGACAGCCACGCCTGCTGAACCTGAAGCAAATGCTGGACGCGTTCCTGCGCCACCGTCGCGAAGTGGTGACGCGGCGCACTGTATTCGAGTTGAAGAAGGCGCGTGAGCGCGGCCATCTACTGGAAGGCCTGGCAGTGGCGCTTTCCAACGTCGATGAGGTGATCGCCCTGATCAAGGCCGCACCCACTCCGGCGGTAGCAAAGGATGCGCTGATGTCGAAGGTCTGGCGTTCCAGCCTGGTGGAGGAAATGCTTGCCCGGGCAGGGGTCGATACGCAGGCCTTTCGTCCTGATGGATTGGCGCCTGAATTCGGGTTATCAAGCGACGGATATCACCTGTCCGATGCGCAAGCGCAAGCAATCCTGGAATTGCGTCTGCAACGCCTGACCGGACTGGAACAGGACAAGATCGTTGGCGAGTATAAGGAGGTGATGGACAAGATTGCCAATTTCCTCGATATCCTCGGCAAGCCGGAACGTATTACGGCCATTATTACCGAGGAACTTGTTGCGATCAGGCAGCAGTTTGGTGATAAGCGCCGCAGTGAAATCGTCGTCAGTACTCAGGATTTGAGCATGGAAGACCTGATCGCATCAGCCGATGTGGTCGTCACTCTTTCGCATAGCGGCTACATCAAGTCGCAACCGCTCGATGACTACCGGGCGCAAAAACGCGGGGGACGTGGAAAACAGGCAACCGGCACTAAAGAAGATGATTTCATCGACAATTTATTCATCGCCAATACCCATGATTATATTCTTTGCTTTTCCAGTCGGGGACGGGTGTACTGGATCAAGGTTTACGCGGTGCCGCAGGGTGGGCGGGCGTCGCGCGGCAAGCCCATCGTCAACCTGGTGCAACTGGAGGAAGGTGAAAAAATCAACGCCATTCTTCCGGTAAAGGAGTTCGACGAGAACCGTTATATATTCATGGCCACCTCCTTCGGCACGGTGAAAAAAACTCCATTGTCGGAATTTTCCCGTCCTCGCACCAGCGGCATTATCGCGGTAGGCCTGGATGAGGCTGATTATCTGATCGGCGTCGCGCTAACGGAAGGCAAGCATGATGTCATGCTGTTTTCCGACAGCGGCAAAGCAGTCCGTTTCGAGGAAAATGACGTGCGGCCGATGGGACGCGGCGCACGTGGAGTACGCGGAATGAAGCTGGGTAAGGGGCAGAAAGTTATTTCCCTCCTGGTGGCCGAGAGCGAGGAATTGGCGGTCTTGACCGCAACCGAAAATGGCTACGGCAAACGCACCTCGATAAGCGAATACACTCGCCATGGTCGTGGCAGCCAGGGCATGATCGCGATCAAGACCAGTCAGCGCAACGGCAAAGTCGTAGCCGCGAAACTGGTCCGGCAGGATGATGAAATCATGCTTATCACCACGGGCGGCGTACTGATCCGCACCCGCGTCAAGGAAGTTCGCGAAATGAGCCGCGCTACCCAGGGTGTGACGCTGATTAACCTGGATGAGGGTGAGAAGCTCGCTGGACTGGAGAGAGTCGTTGAAACCGACGAGGATAATGGGCTACCTATCGCCCCAATTTTATCGTGACATAGCGTTATCCAGGAAATTTTACCGCCTGCATGTAAAATATGGATGATGCGGGATTTTCTTGGCACTCTCAGATGGCAAACAAGCTGCAAACATGCTGGCTCCAAACGTCTGATTTTATCGAGGTATTGCTATTAATCGAGAAGTGTTTGGAAGATGGCAATAAAGAAAGAGGTTTTGATGGGACATATATTTAACTTTAGCGCAGGCCCTGCAGTACTACCCACCGAAGTTCTGCAGCAGGCGCGCGACGAAATGCTCGACTGGCATGGCAGCGGCATGTCGGTGATGGAGATGAGTCATCGCGGTAAAGAGTTCATGTCCATTGCCGCAAAGGTTGAAGCTGATTTGCGCGAACTGGTAGGTATCCCCGCCAATTATAAGGTTCTTTTTCTTTCCGGTGGAGCTTCCAGTCAATTTGCCATGGTGCCGATGAACCTGCTGCGCGGCAAGAAAAGCGCTAATTATGTCAACACCGGAGAATGGTCTAAAAAAGCGATCAAGGAAGCGAAGAAATACTGCACCGTAAATATCGCAGCCTCATCGGAGGACGCGAATTTCACTTACGTCCCGCCTCAGGATGCGTGGCATGTCGATCCAGGCGCCGCTTATTTGCATTACACCCCCAATGAGACCATAGGTGGAGTGGAATTCAACTGGATTCCGGACCTGTCCCGGGTGAATGGCGACATGCCGCTGGTCGCGGACATTTCATCCAGCTTCATGTCGCGCCCGCTAGACATTACCCGCTTCGGATTGATTTATGCCGGGGCACAGAAAAACATGGGGCCGGCGGGATTGACTGTTGTCATTGCGCGCGAGGACTTGCTGGGCGCAACGGTGCCCGGTACTCCGACCATGTTTGACTATAAAATCCACGCCGATAATGATTCCATGTATAACACACCGCCCACCTACCCAATGTATATCGCCGGACTGGTGTTCGAGTGGTTGAAAAAGAAGGGTGGATTGTCGGCGATGGAGAGCATCAATATCGCCAAGGCCAAGCTGCTGTATGATTTATTCGATACGACCGATTTTTATCGCTGCCCCGTAGCCAGAGCCGATCGCTCTCGCATGAATGTGCCCTTCACGTTGAAAAATACGGCGCTCGATGACGAGTTTCTGAAACAGGCCCAGGCGCGCGGCCTGATTCAATTGAAAGGACACCGCTCGGTAGGGGGAATGCGTGCTTCCATATACAATGCCATGCCTCTTGAGGGAGTGAGGGTTCTGGTGGAATTCATGAAAGAATTTGCGAGCAACCATGCCTGAACGCGCACATAAGGTTTTTCGGATACTCACGCTCAACCCGATTTCACCCTTGGGTTTGAAACATTTTGCCGCCGGCCGCTACACGGTGGGTAGCGATATCGCCGAGCCGGATGCGATTCTTGTGCGTTCGTACAATATGCTGCAGATGGATATTCCGGCCAGTGTAACAGCCATAGGCCGGGCAGGCGCGGGCACCAATAACGTTCCGGTCAAGGACATGAATCTGCGGGGCGTGCCGGTGTTCAACGCCCCAGGCGCTAATGCCAATGCGGTGAAGGAACTGGTACTGGCCGGCTTGCTGATGGCATCGCGCAACCTGATTCCGGCGATTCGCTTCACCGAGAATTTGCAAGGCGACAATGCCACCCTGCACAGGCTGGCCGAAGACAGCAAAAAGCAATTCGCCGGCATCGAATTGCCGAGGCGCACCCTGGGCATCATCGGGCTGGGCGCGGTGGGACGACTGGTGGCGGACGCGGCCATCCGGCTTGGCATGAAAGTAATCGGTTATGACCCGGAAATCACCGTGGATGCGGCCTGGAATTTATCCGCGGAAGTCAAAAGAGCTGAAAGCATCGAAGACCTGCTACGCCACAGTGATTTTATAACTTTGCATGTGCCATTGCTGGATGCAACCCGCCATTTGATTAATCAAGAGCTTGTGCAAAGCATGAAGCGGGGAGCGATTCTACTCAATTTCTCGCGCGACGGCATCGTCGACGAGGAAGCGGTACTGGCGGGAATCGAGTCCGGCAAAATAAAATACTACGTTTGCGACTTTCCCAGCCAGCTATTTCAGCATCACCCAGCGGTCATCACGCTGCCGCATCTCGGCGCTTCCACTCTGGAAGCGGAAGAGAATTGCGCAGTCATGGTGGTGAATCAGATGATAGATTATCTGGAAAACGGCAATATCACCAATGCGGTCAATTTCCCCAACATAACAATGGAACGCGGATCTCCTTACCGCCTGGCGGTAGCCAATTCCAACGTGCCTAACATGCTGGGACAGATCTCCACCTGCATGGCGAAAGCAGGCTTGAATATTCACAATATGGGCAATAAATCTCGTGGTGAGATGGCCTATACCCTGGTCGATGTGGACAGCCCGGTCCCGCATAAAACAATAGATGAGGTCGCGGCAATCCAGGGCGTATTGATGGTCCGCTACCTGCCGGTACTGGCTGAATAGCCGGAGCCAATAGAATTTCTCGATGACCGCTCAACTCAAACAGCTGCGCGACCAGATCGATGCGATTGACAGCGAGCTGCTGAAATTGATGAGCGCGCGCGCTGGTCTTGCGCGGGAGATCGGACAGATCAAGAACGGCGTGGCATATCGTCCCGAGCGCGAGGCCCAGGTGCTGGCGCGGCTGTGCGAATTGAATCCAGGACCGCTGCCCAACGAACATATTGTGCGGTTGTTCACTGAAATCATGTCGCTATGCCGGTCAATGGAAGAACCTTTGACTGTTGCATACCTTGGTCCGCAAGGAACCTTTTCGGAAGAAGCGGTATTGAAGCGCTTCGGCAGCGTGGTGACGGCCCTCGCATGCAGTTCGATAGATGAGGTATTCCGGAAGGTGGAAGCAGGTCAGGCTGGTTATGGAGTTGTACCGGTTGAAAATTCCACTGAAGGCGCGGTCGGAAGATCACTAGACCTGTTGCTGCAAACCACTTTGAAGGTATGCGGTGAAATAGCGTTGCCGATACATCAGCTTCTCCTCGCGCAGCAAGCCGACCTCACACGCATCAAGCGGATTTATTCTCACCCCCAATCATTTGCTCAGTGCCATGAGTGGCTTAACGCGAATTTGCCCCTATTGTCGGGGGTGGCGCGGATCAATACAGCGAGCAACGCCGATGCGGCAAGGCTGGCTGCGGAGGATGAAAACGCTGCAGCCGTCGCCGGTAAAAAAGCCGGAGAAATATTCGGGCTCACCGTTTGTGCTGAGAATATCGAGGATGACACGAACAATACCACGCGCTTTCTGGTGATCGGTGACCAGGAAGTCGCTGCCTCCGGCAAGGACAAGACGTCGCTGGTTATGTCAGCCAGGAACCGGCCCGGCGCGATACATGAATTACTGGGTCCATTAGCGGAGCATGGCGTAAGCATGAGCCGCCTCGAATCCCGGCCTTCACGCGCCGGCCTATGGGAATACGTATTTTTTGTGGATATCGAAGGGCATCAAATGGATACGAAAATCGCGAAAGCACTGGATACACTGCGGGGCAAAGCCGCGTTCCTGAAAGTGCTCGGCTCGTATCCAGCCGTGTAATGCATGGTTCAGCCCATTGATTCCTAATTCAGGATTGAAATTCTCCCCACTTCCGTACCTCTGCAATTCCACGAATTTGACCTTATGAATCTCTGCGATCTTGCTCCCGAATATATCCGAGCCATCAGTCCCTATCAACCCGGCAAACCCATTTCTGAATTGGCGCGGGAGGCGGGTATGGATGAACGCTACATTATCAAGCTTGCATCCAACGAGAATCCACTGGGAACGAGCCCGCTGGCGCTGGAGGCGATGACCAGGGCGCTGGATGAGGTGGCGCTTTATCCGGATGGCAGCGGTTTCGAGTTGAAAGCGGCGTTGTCAAAACGTTACGGTGTAGCCAGCGGTCAGATTGTGCTGGGTAACGGCTCCAACGACGTCCTGGAGCTGGCGGCCCGGGTATTCCTGAAGCCGGGCGCGTCCGCGGTTTATTCGCAACATGCCTTTGCCGTCTATCCGCTGGTGACGCAGGCGGTCGGCGCAAGCGGCATCGCGGTCCCAGCCAGAAACTACGGTCATGACCTTGAAGCTATGCTGGACGCAGTGACGCCGGAGACACGCGTGGTGTTTATCGCCAATCCCAATAACCCCACCGGTACGTTCCTGGCCGCTCCCGCACTATTGCGTTTTCTGGAACGGGTCTCTCCGGATGTCCTGGTAGTGCTGGATGAAGCTTATAATGAATATTTGCCGGTCACCATCAAGGCTGACAGTATCGCGTGGCTGAAGCGCTTCCCCAATCTGCTCATTACCCGCACTTTTTCGAAAGCTTATGGCATGGCGGGCATACGCGTGGGCTTCGGGCTGGCACACACGGATGCAAGTGCCTTGATGAACCGGGTACGTCAGCCGTTCAACGTAAACAGCATTGGCCTTGCTGGCGCAGTTGCCGCCCTGGAGGACGTGGAATTCGTGAAGCGCTCCTATGCGCTCAACCAGGCGGGAATGCTGCAAATCACCACCGGATTGCGGCAACTGGGCATCGAGTACATTCCATCCTACGGTAATTTTCTGAGCTTTCGCGTGAATGGCGGGAATGTCCGCGCGATCAATGAAAGCCTCCTCAGACAAGGCGTTATTGTGCGCCCCATCGGTATTTACGAAATGCCGGAACATCTTCGAGTGACTGTTGGGCTCGAATCGGAAAACCAGAAATTCTTGAAATCACTCAAGATAGCAATCGGAGAATCAGCTTGATCATTGTAATGAACCACGACGCCACCGACGCACAAATCGGTTCGGTGGTAAATAAAATTCGAGACTTCGGGCTAGACGCGAACATTTCTCGCGGCACAGAACGTACCGTAATCGGCGCCATCGGCGATGAGCGCAAGCTCGATCCGGAAATGTTCGATTCCCTGAGTGGGGTCGAATATTCCATGCACATCGTCAAGCAGTACAAAATTGTTTCGCGCGAATCGCACAAGCATGACTCGATAATAGACGCGGGCGGCGTTCCGATTGGCGGTAATCGCATACAGATTATCGGTGGCCCTTGTTCAGTTGAAACTCCCGAACAAATGGACCTGTCGGCGCAATACGTGTCTGCGGCCGGCGGCCGGTTGATGCGCGGGGGCGCCTTCAAACCCCGCACCAGTCCTTACACTTTTCAGGGTAATGGCGAGGAAGGGCTGAAAATGTTCCGCGAGGCCGCGGATAAATATAAGCTGCGCATCGTCACTGAGCTGATGGATGCGCGTATGCTCGACACTTTCCTTAAATATGACGTGGACGTTATCCAGATCGGTACCCGCAGCATGCAGAACTTCGAACTGCTGAAGGAAGTGGGACGCATCAACAAGCCGGTAATACTCAAGCGCGGCATGTCGGCAACTATTTCCGAATGGCTGATGGCGGCGGAATACATTGCCGCCGGCGGCAATCACAATATTATTTTCTGCGAGCGCGGCATCCGCACATTTGAAACAGCCTACCGCAACGTACTGGATGTGACGTGCATCCCCGTTCTAAAAAAAGAAACCCATTTGCCGGTTATCGTCGATCCTTCCCATGCTGGAGGCAAAGCATGGATGGTTCCTGCACTGGCGCGTGCCGCCATCGCCGCCGGTGCTGACGGCCTGTTGGTGGAAATGCACCCGAACCCATGCGAAGCCTGGTGTGACGCCGACCAGGCACTGAACCCTCAGGAATTCGAAAGCCTCATGGGATCATTGAAAGGAATAGCGGAGGTTATCGGACGAAGCCTATAAGGCAGATTCCATCCGGTTTTTTGGTAGGATCGGTGGAGCGAAGCGCAACCCATCATTGGCTATTTCCAAAACTCGCCATGACATGTCATGGAGGTTACCGCTTTGCTCCATAACTTTACATAGGCGTCAAACCGGGAATGGATCATAGGCATACTCAGCAATACCTGTAATCTAGATCAATTGCGGAAAATAACGGCTTCAACTATGGCAAGCGTGTGATCAACAAGCTGGTGATTATCGGCGTCGGCCTGATCGGCGGCTCATTCGCGCTGGCGCTACGCAAGGCGGGCAAGGTCAGGCATATTGTCGGCGTGGGGCGCAGCCGCGAAAATTTACAGCACGCCCTCAGGCTCGGCGCGATAGATGAAATCGCCAGCGATCTTCAGTCAGCATTGAAAGATGCGGAGGTAGTATTCCTGGCCGTACCGGTTGGCCAAGCCCGGGGGGTCATGATACAGATGTCGTCTTTCCTCGAACCGAACACGATCGTAACCGACGCCGGCAGCACCAAGCAGGATGTCATTGAGGCAGCACGTTCATGTTTGGCCCGACATTTGAAAAATTTTGTTCCCGGCCATCCCATCGCCGGAGCCGAGCTGAGCGGGGCAAGCGCGGCTGACGCCGAATTGTTCCGCGACAAGAATCTCGTGTTGACCCCGCTGGATGAAACCAGGACCGAAGCGGTAAAGCAGGTAACGGAGTTATGGCAGGCGTGCGGCGCGCGGGTCACGCTAATGAACGCAGTCCGTCACGATAATATCCTTGCCGCTGTCAGCCACCTTCCTCATGTGCTGGCATTCCTGCTGATGAATCGCGTCTGTTCCGGCGCCGGAGACAATCCGGAGGATCCGCTATGCCCAGACGATCTACTGCATTTCGCTGGCAGCGGGTTCCGCGATTTTACCCGTATCGCCGGCAGCTCTCCCGAGATGTGGCGCGATATATGCCTAGCCAACCGCGAAGCGTTATGCGAGCAAATCGATGCTTACCAGAACGAGTTGACAGCCCTGCGCGAAATGCTGGCGCGCGGAGAGGGAGAAGCAGTGGAAAGCGTTTTTGCCAATGCACGCGAAACCCGGCGCCTATGGTTAAAAAGCAAATCTTGAAGAGGGCAGAGCGTTCAGCGACATTATGCCTAAAAATTTAATGCGCAATTTTTTCCTCCAGCTCGACGCCTGATACTCGCTTTTTGCCTATTGGTACGACCTTGGATTTGAGGGTCTTGGGTTTGAGAGCCCTGGCTTTGATGGCCTTGTTATGCTCGCTGGCCAGTCTCTTTACGGCAAGATTATAGTTAGCCCAGAGAGTATCAAGCTCCTGTGCGTGACGCTCAAGCATCACCGCGTAATTATCCTGATGCTGGTCGCGTAGGGCATTCTTGGCGCGAAGATAAATTGTGTGACGTCGTTGTGCTTCGGTATTTTTTATCATGGCTCACACTAATCGTCTATTACGCAAATCGCGTAAATTGAAGTTCTGGATTTATACATATAGGCCTTAGAAAGTAAAAGATTCTCTAGTTACTTTGCATTTGGCATGTTGGTATCGTATCAACTTCAGTAGCGAAAACAATTGGACTTTAGTACATCGGACTTTGGTACATCCATTGGTCGCAAATGACGCGTTACCCATAACGCATAGGGATACAAAATTCCCCGAATACGCTACCATTACACTATTTCTTTGGACTACCATGTTACTCGTGGGATTGGTCCACAGCTCATCAGGAACAGATCACAACCGACTTGAAGGAGGAAACGATGACCTTGAAAGAAAAGCTGGAGGACCTGAACAACATGATCCTGAAGGGTGAAATTCTGGAATCCATGGACAAGTATTACCACCAGGATTGCGTGGTAATAGAAAAAAATGACGTGGTGGCGACAAGCCTTCAAAAAGCCAAAGCTCGAGAGTCAGACCTTTTTGAAGGAATTGAAGAGTGGCTCAAGGCGGAGATCGTATCCACCGCCGTGGGGGAGGACGTCACGATGACCGAGTGGCATTATGAGTACAAACATAAGAACCTCGGGCACAAGAAGTTCGATCAGGTAGCCGTTCAGTACTGGAAGGATGGAAAAATCGTCCGGGATCGATTCTATGCGTTGTATTGAATACCGGTGATTGGCTCAATAGTTGTAGCTATCCTATTCGGGTATGGGCTAACCAATCCAACAGCGCCTACTTATGCGCAATGGGTTTCTCGGTGAACAGGTAGTCTTTCAGTTGCATCGAAAACGTTGGGTCCTTACGTCGAATCCATTCCAGCACCATGGAAGCATGCTCCTTTTCCTCATCGCGATTATGCGCAAGGATTGCCTTGAGCTCCTCGTCTCTGCATGCATCCACACGCTGGTTGTACCAATCCACCGCTTCCAGTTCCTCCATCAACGAGACGATTGCCCGGTGCATGTCCCTTGTCTCATTGGACAGCTCCTCAATGGGCTCGTGGTAACCGACGCTTGACATTGCTTGCTCCTTCCTTGTGGATTATAAATAATATGCCCTCATACGGCTTTGGTAGGATGGGTAGAGCGAAGCGTAACCCATCATCCGGCTTTTCCGACCTCACCAAACTCCGCTTTCTTCACCATTGCAGATGAAGTCAGATGAGCCACACCAATTCCGAGTACGGGGTTAACGCAGAATCCGCAGTCAACAGCCGCGCAGGCATCAGGAGCGTCTGCGCGATTAACAATCGATCGAAAGGATCGTGATGATATAAGGGCAGCCCGATAATTTTGGCGGCATGACTGGAAGTAACAGGCAATTCGATAAAACCCGTTTCTTGAGCAGCCTGTGCGATCTGTTCCGGCGAGTATGGAAAATTTGCCCTGCCAAGAGAAGTCTTGATGGCAATTTCCCAAATGCTGACGGCGCTAAAATATACCTCGTTATCCGGCGTTTCAATATTACGCCGGACCTCTTCAGGCAGGCGATCGGGTTTGTCCAGCGCCCATAGCAGAACGTGGGTATCCAGCAATAAAACCAATTAGTGTCCTTCGAATAAAGCGAGAACGTTGTCCGGTAGCGGCGCATCAAAATCTTCAGGGACACCGAGCTGCCCTTTGAATACACCGAGTTTCCTGCGCTGCGCCTTACCCGCCAGCGGCACCAGCCGGGCCATTGGTTTTCCGGCCTTGGCAATAACTATTTCTTCGCCTGCCGCCACTTTTTCCAGCAGCCGGGACAAATTGGTTTTTGCTTCATGTATATTAATCGTGTGCAAGGATAGCTCCAGACTAAACTGGACTAAGTTTAGCGGAAGCTCGCAAATATAGCGAGCATTTATCTGTGGTGAACACCCTCGCCATTTTCAGGGAGGAAAGCGCGTGTGGATGCTCTGATCATGCCGGTGCTGCATCCGCTTGTTCTGCCTTTTGATTGCCAATGTTAACTTATGGAAGGTTCAATTGCCAAGAAACACCAAACTGGTCTTCGACCCGCGCAAACTTAGTACTGAAGCCGTAGTCATCTGGGGGTATGAGAAACTTCCCTTCTGTCGAAAGCACCTTGCAATACCGATCAAATGCGCTCGCCTTGACACATGAGACGTAGGTTGGTGTCGTTGGCTGTGTCTCAGGTTGATTCTCGGAACATGAAACCAAGAAGCCATCGCAAGGGCGCAAGCGACAGTTTTCATGGCAGAACGTGGGTTGGACACACCAAACTGGTGGGTTGGACACACCAAACTGGTGGGTTGGACACTCCAAACTGTCGAGTCTCGATTTGGGCGAAAACGACACTTCGAGTTCGCATTGATTCAAAGTGGCGGAGGCGGTGTCCGCTTACATCTAACTTTCATAACATATCACCTCATATCAAATAGTAGCGGAAAGCCACTGCTAAATTACTTCTCCCGTTAATTAACTCACTCCTTGCCATGTCATCTCGTGTCATGTAATCTCACTTTAATTGGTGGGTTTAATGAGGGGTTGAGTTGGCACGTAAGGCAAAAGAGCTTTCAGCGCTCGAAGTAGGAAGACTTGCTGTTCCCGGTCTTCGTTTTGTGGGCGGGGTGGCAGGTCTCGCACTCCAGGTGGCACCCTCGGGAGCACGCTCCTGGATCCTGCGCGTGATGATCGGTGGCAAGCGCAGAGAAATGGGACTTGGCGGATTTCCTGATGTAACTCTGGCCGGGGCAAAAGAGGCAGCACGCGCTGCCCGCCACAAGATCAAGGAAGGCGTAGATCCCATCGGCGATGCCAAAGCCAAGCGTAGCGCCCTCTCTGCTGCCCGAGCTGCATCAATGACCTTCAGTCAGGCTGCAACAGCCTACATCGCTGTGATGGAATCCGAATGGTCGAACGCCAAGCATGCGTCCCAATGGCGCAATACACTCAATAGCTATGCATTTCCTGTGATCGGCAACATCTATGTGCGTGAGATCGATCAGTCTCACGTAATGCGGGTGCTGGAGCCTATTTGGCTAACTAAAACTGAAACAGCAAAGCGATTGCGTGGACGGATCGAAAACGTGCTGGACTGGTCGAGGGTACGTGGCTACCGCAGTGGCGAAAACCCGGCGCGTTGGCGTGGCCACCTGGATATGTTGCTGCCAACACCGGGAAAAGTACAGAAGGTCAAGCATCATCCGGCACTACCATATGATGAGCTCGGTGAGTTCATGGCGAGACTGCGTCAGCAGGAAGGCGTGGGGTCACGTGCGCTTGAGTTCGCGATTCTAACTGCGGCCCGTTCCGGCGAGGTGCGCGGCGCATTGTGGAGTGAGATCGATTTGCCTGATGCCACGTGGACAATCACCGCGGGTCGGATGAAGGCGAAGCGTGAGCATCGCGTGGCTCTCAACAAAGAAGCGGTAGCTTTGATGAAATCTCTGCCGCGCTTCAGTGAACTTGTCTTCCCAAGCAACAAGGGCACCGAGCTCTCAGATATGACCTTGACTGCCGTACTGCGACGGATGAAGCGCGCTGACATTACCGTGCATGGTTTCCGTTCAACTTTCAGGGATTGGTGCAGCGAGCGTACTAATTATCCACGCGACGTGGCAGAAATGGCCTTAGCGCACACCATCGGCGACAAGGTAGAAGCTGCATACCGTCGGGGTGATCTTTTTGAGAAACGCCGCCTGATGATGCGCGATTGGGGCAAGTTCAGCATACAGGTACAGGCAGTGGCGGGCGTTGTTCCGATCAAGGGAAAGAAAAAGATGTGACATCTCATAAATGCTGCGAGTTCGAATCCCAAATACACGCCACATTCCAGACCAGTTTGCGTACCAGTCGATGTAAGCCGAGCATGTGAATGCAGTATCGAGAATTGTTTTTACTTGAGCTGTGACGACTATATCGGTACGAAGATCTTTAGGAGCGAAAATGAATTATCCCGAATGGGCACCGGAAATTCTTGTTGAGGGATACAAAATGTGGCTGGCGGCTCCACCAGCAGAGAGAGGGCATTGGATGGCTGATACCAATGATTATATTGCCGAGTTAGTGCGGAGAGGTATATCGGTAACACCGGATGATGCGGAGAATATTCGTCAACGGCAGTACCGGGAAAGGTTGCGCGTTCCGGATGAAGAAAGGATGCATCTCGTTAAGTTACTTATTACTGACTTGCGAATGAAGGATGCATGGACAATCCTGTCCAAGCGAACTCGCTCTGATCTGGAATTTTACGAGTTTTTTGAAGCGTGTGAACAGGCAATAGCAGGTTGGCGAGGAGATCCGAAGCTAACAGCCGCAGAAAAACGCGCCCATTACAGGGAAGTTGGGCAAGTGGCTAGGAGGTTGAGATTTCTTCTGGAACGAAGCCCCGAATTCGACCTTTACACGGCAGAGGATTTGATTGAAGGCGACTATTTTGAATGTTTTCTCGAAGATATGAGTTTCGTGAATCAAGAGAATATTGACAAGGACATGCTTCGATTTTTTCTCGCTGGGCCCCCAGCTAATGATGTATTGGAAAATATTGCAGAAAAGTCGGATGAATATGCCAAGGAAGAAAACGTGGTTAAGCAACCAAATTCACCGAATGCGGAAATTCATTACTTTATTCGGTCGATGTCAGCGTATTGCATGCGCAAATATGCCCAACCACTCCACGAGGTGGTCGCCATCACAACTTCGGTTATCTTTGACATACCGAATATTGACAAAGACTATGTGCGAAAGAACATAAAGCGGTAGAACCCGGAACATTTTCCCGTTTTTTTAATAGAAATGTTCCGGGGAACATTTCGCCTTTATCTTCCGAAATATCGTCCTCTATACATCCCAATAAGGTTCGAGACAATGTGCGTGTTCATACAGCCTCAGGAGGGGCAACGCCATGACACGTCGCATCATACCGAGGAGCCTTCCGGATGCTCTCAAAAACTTTGATTTACTCCCTGATTCAGCCTATGTCCAGCAGGCAATAGTCGAAGGGCTTTTCGACTGCTCCGCCTCAACAGTTTGGCGTATGGTGCGACGGGGCGAGCTGCCGGTGCCTCACAAAATAACCGAGCGCAGCGTCCGGTGGCAGGTGGGTGAATTGCGCAGAGCCCGGAAGGGTTAAGAGGCACGTATGCATTCCGAAGAAAATATATTCCGTCCTACCCCCATCCCTGGTAGCCCCATTTCCGTTCATAACACACATAGCTCTCCCCTCTCCGGAGGGGATATCGTTTTACTCATAAGGCAAGCCCTAAGCTTTATTCCTTCTGATGATCGAGAAATATGGATCAGGTGCGGCATGGCAATAAAAGATGAGCTGGGCGAGGCAGGTTTCGAAATATGGGATCAGTGGAGTTCGACCAGTAACAAATATCAAGCCAGAGATGCCGCAGCAACATGGAAATCGTTTAACTCGGGTGGAAAAGTCGGCATCGGTACCCTTTTCCACTATGCCAAACAATATGGCTATCGGTGCAAAGGCACTTATAAATCCACAGGGCCACTCACAGCACAAACAGCGGAACGCCAGTGCATTGTCGCGAAAGAGGAAGCCGAGATAGCCAGCGAACGTGCAGACACGGCGACAAGGGCCATGGCAATCTGGAGAGCAGCAACCGAGGCAAAAGCCGATCATCCCTACCTTGAGCGCAAGCGGGTGTCACCGGTTGCGACCCTGCGAGAGATTGACGCGGGCGCGGCAGCAAAGATATTGGGCTACCCACCGAAATCGCGCGGCCAGCTGCTTACCGGGCGCTTGCTGGTGGTTCCAGTCAAACAAGGCGACAAGCTTTCAACCCTGGAATTGATTGACGGCGACAAACGCAAGACAGCATTGGCCGGGCGTGGCAGCAAGGCGGGTGGGTATTGGGCGCCTGAATCGCTACCCGATGTGGTGGGTACCCTGCTGATCGGGGAAGGCGTGGCGACGGTCTTATCGAGCAAAGAAGCCACAGGATACCCTGCTATTGCGGCGCTCTCCTCCGGAAACTTGTTGGCGGTGGCAAAGGCGATGCGGGAGCGCTACCCGGCAGCGGCACTGGTAATCCTGGCTGATCTGGTGAAGGCAACCGGCGCACCTGATCCTCACGCAATCGAAGCGGCACAATCCGTTGGGGGGAAACTGGCAGTGCCCCACTTTGCCGCGAGCAGTGATCCAGACGCGACCGACTTCAATGATATGGTTCTGACAGGCGGCGCAGCAGCCGTAGAACGCGGCATAGCGAACGCAAGCCAGCCAGGGCAGGATGCTGAAGGAGAATGGACGAACCCGCAACCGCTGACGGCAAAAGTGGAACCGGAGCCCTATCCACTTGATGCCCTGCCCGACACCATCCGGGCAGCCGTGGAAGAGGTGGCGGCTTTTGTAAAAGCCCCCTTGCCGCTGATAGCTTCGTCAGCGCTCACGGCACTGTCGCTGGCAGTGCAAGCGCATTACGACGCGAAGCGGGCGGAAAAGCTGCAAGGCCCAGTTGGATTATTCCTCCTGACCATTGCCGATTCTGGCGAACGGAAAACTACTTGCGATGGATTCTTTACGCAACCGATCCGCGATTATGAGGCAGCGCAAGCGGAGGCAGCCAAGCCAGGCCTAAGAGAATGCCAGGTGAAAATCGAGGCATGGGAAGCCAAGCGCAGCGGCATAAAGGAACAAATTCGCCAGCTTGCCAAGGGAAGTAAGCCAACCGAAGATATGGAATCTGCCTTGCAGGAGCTGGAAAATAACAAGCCGGAAATGCCGAGAATTCCCCGCTTGCTTTATGCCGACGCAACACCCGAGGCATTGGCTTACGGCCTGGCGAAGCTGTGGCCGTCGGCAGGCGTGGTATCCGCCGAGGCCGGGATTGTTTTTGGCTCGCACGGCATGGGCAAGGATTCTGTAATGCGCAACCTCGCCTTACTGAATCAGCTATGGGATGGAGCCAGTCTGACGATTGATCGGCGATCAACGGAATCCTTTGGTGTGCGCGGTGCGCGACTAACCATGGCATTGCAAGTGCAAGAGGCAACGTTGCGGAGTTTCTTCGACAAAACCGGTGTGCTGGCTAGAGGAACGGGCTTCCTTGCGCGGTTCCTGGTGTCATGGCCGGAATCGACCCAAGGCAATCGCCCCTACACCGATCCCCCAGAGGACTGGCCGAAACTTACCGCATTTCATAAAAGAATTGACGAGATACTGAAAATAACCGTACTCGTCAATGACGCTGGCGCGCTATCGCCGGTACCGTTGACGCTGAAACCCGATGCAAAAGCCGCATGGGAGGAATTCCATAATGCAATCGAAATCGAGCTATCAAGCGGGGGCGAGCTTTACGACGTACGGGACGTAGCGAGCAAGTCCGCCGATAACGCCGCGCGGCTGGCGGTGCTGTTCCAAATCTTCGAGCACGGCGTTGGCGGTGCAGTTGAGCTGGACTGCTTTGAGTGCGCAGGCAGGATTGTAGCGTGGCATCTCAATGAAGCCCGGCGATTCTTCGGCGAGCTCGCGCTACCAGCGGAACTGGCGGACGCAGCACGGCTGGACACCTGGCTGATCGGTTATTGCCAGCGGGAGCAGACGCATCTTGTCTCGACACGCGAAGCACAACGCCTTGGGCCGGTGCGCGACAGGGAAAGGCTGACGACTGCATTACGGGAACTGGAGGAGCTTGACCGCGTGAAGGTGAGCCAAGAAGGGAAGCGGAAGATCATCAAAGTCAATCCAGCTCTACTGGAGGTGACATCTTGAGCCTGAAGGATTTGATCCGGGGAAAGAAGGCCCATGATAAGTTCGCGACAGCGACACCTGCGACTTTTGCGACGCCAACACCTGAAGAGAGGCAAGCTGTCGCAACTGTCGCAACTGTCGCTGTCGCAATCCCTGCAGACCCGATACCCAAAACCCTGGTAAGTGTCGGCACTAGCGACACGGCGATAGCGTACCACTGGTGGCGGTTTCATTATTCCAATCGGGAGCCGAAGGAAGCGTCTTACTGGCCGCCAGTTAACGAGGCTGAGGCGCTGGTTGGAGAACCGGATGCAATATCGGCCGAACCATTCGAGCCGGTTCGGCGGCAGCCGGATGAACCGTTGACCGAGAAAGATGAAGCCTTAATCCGAGTATGGCTGGCACGTATCAATGAAACCGATGATGAAACGATCCAAGCCGTCTTGGATCAATGTCGGGGCGACGCGGACGCGAGGGCCTCGTTCATTCGCCTCGGCAACAAGGGCGATAACCAGGAGACAACCAGTGAGCAAAGAACGATCTTACTGAACTGAAGCAGGAAAGATTTGGATTCCATTACGACGTATTTTTTGAACGTTATTTCATTGCCTTGTGGCCGAAATGGCGATCTGCAGAACCAGCCGGAATCGGGAAGTGAAACCGGTTTTGCTCGAAAGAAATCGAGCAGACTTTTGTGACTTTTGTGGTTAATTTTCCATGGTTAAAAAAATGAAACAGCAAATAGAAAGTGCGAAACGTCAGCCGATAACCATTGACGCGACAAGCGGCACATGTACCCCCACCCCCCCTAGAATCAAGCTGAACGCGCTTGAGGACGTGCGGCGGGAGATGGCCAGAGTGTACCGTGAGGCGCGAGGGGGTACGATGGACACGAGCGAAGCGGGACGCCTGGCTTATATTTTGAGCGGTATCGGTAAGCTGATCGAGGCAACGGACATTGAAAAGCGACTTCAACAAATGGAAAGGAAGTTCCTGAAATGAACATTCTTCGACGGGTGGAAATGCTGGAAGCAGCGGTGCTGGAGACCAGGGATGACGTCGGGTACAAGCTTGTAATGTTAGAGGGAGATGAGACTTGCGAGGAAGGTGTGATACGTTCGGGTTTGAAGGATTGGCCTCCTGACAGAATCTTCATTATCAAGTTTGTAAGTGCCAGTGACACGCCGATTCTGTAGTGGGGAGATTTGAACCAATGGGGAGGAAGCATCAGGCACGGTTACGCGAGAACATACCCGACTTCGAGACACTTTCCCTGTCAGACGATGAAATTATCAGGAATTACCTGATAGCGGCTCGGGAATTCGTGAAGCAAGGACGGAACGGCGGCACTGGGCGGCGTAGTTTCTGTGTAGCTGTATGCTCCGCCACTAGCGCGACAGGCAAACAACCAAGCATTTATCCCGCCAAAAAGGCCTACCTGCTGGGCCTTATCATCTCAAGTATGGAAGAGATCGGGAGAAGTTCTAGCCGATCTGGACTAAACAACGGCTGCGTGTGAGAATGCATATGCTATGTGTAATTTTTACCACCGCTGCAGCCTATGACGACCAGCAACAATGTCCCCTTCATCCCCATCCTTACAGTGATGGTGGACTATGGAAATGCGCCCTTTCTGTGGCTCGTCGATGATCCCGATCGGAAGGGGGTCGGCCCCAACCTTTGCGACGGTACTTACTGGGACGAGTCTTTTCCGATGTCGGAAGGGCTTTGGCAGAAATTTGCTGACTGGGCCATCAAATTCGATCGGACGTCGTTTCACTCCGATGACTTCGATACCAAAGGATGGGATTGGCCCGCTTTCCATGCTTATGGTCTACAACTGACGCGCTGGCTCAAGGAGGAGGTCGGCGATGCTTATCGCGTGGTTTATATGAAACCTTGCGAGGATCTTGAATGTCAAGTTGATGAGCGTAGAGAGGTGCACAATGATGGGACGCTGGTGCTGCTAGCTTCATTTCGACACCCTTGACGAACTTGAACAGTTTCAGGGAAGTTATAAGAGCCATGATGACCTATCGGAGCGCTATCCGATGCAGATCATTTTTTGCATTGATTGCCGTGACAACTTATTCAGAAATATGTGGGGCACGCGCGAGGCACGTATAGATAAATGATGACGAAAAAAGACAACAAGCCACAATACGGAAAGAGCAGCAAGTTACCGAGCATTATTATTGTTTGTGGCCTTCGGTAACTTCTTTTTTATAAGAGACGCATAACCATTGTCGTTGGTTCGAGTCCAACTAGACCCACCAGTAAATACGGCCTCAATCGTAAGTTTCCACAGTCATATATATCCACGAATAGAGAGCTCATAACATCCAGGATTTCTGGGGATTCTTCCTGAAGATTTGTTAATTCACGTTCTCTGTCGGCACGAGTTGGCCATTACCCGCCCATTATTTCATTTGAAACGTGATTTCCATTGCCGCACTCAGCGACGTATTGCCAATTTCTGGTCTTGAACCACAAACGGTGGCATATGTTCGTGGCTTGGTCAGAAAAGCAGATGGAACGGAGGGCGAAATTATCGAATTCCTTGAGTCTCCGGCTGGACAAAATGTTCCGTATGTTGATCCTGTCAAGGCCATGACCGTCATCTTTCTGCATAGAGGTTTAAGCGAAGATATCGCGGCGCTGTGCGCGGAAACCGAGTATGCGGAACTCAGGACTCGCCTCGGGCTTCTTGAGCGCGTACGGTTTTATGATAACAGCAATCCAAATCCGCCCGAGTACGTTCCCGCGCCTCTTCTGGTGGAGTTCCTGCGGGAGAGGCGACTGGCTTCCGATGACTTGGTGAATTACCTGGAGAAGGTAGTAGCTGCTGTCACGGTTGCGCCCATATTTCAGGGACCAGAAAACTGGAAGGAGTGCTGGTCACTTGCCCAGCTTCCAGAATACAAATCACCGGAGTCCATAATAGAGTTTTTTCCCGGCCCACCCTGGGGTGAATCCAGTGCAGAGTGGCGAAATGGCAGGTTTCCTCGCTGGCGAAAGGAAATGCGGGTGGTTGCGGCAGACCTTCAAAAAGTCCTGGGTGAATCGGTCTATCACTTCTCCAATCCCGACTCCGACGTTGACGATGATAACGTGCATCGCTTTCTCGTTCTGCATCTGTGCTGCACCCTCCGGCCAGAGTCACTATATGTACAGTTTCTGCTCGAAGCCAGTGGCGCTGAAAGCGTTGAAGAATTCATGGCGGCTATGATCAATCCAGAGAGCTATGCTGAGCCATTCAAGATTGAGGATGCCTTCATTGGCTTGGAGTCGAGCCCCTGCCGGCTTGACTACACCCCGTCATCGCACCTAAACGCTCAGCGAGCATCTCGATCTGGTCAAGGCATTTATCCGTTCCTGGATTCCCACTAAGTCCCTTATCGAGCGGCAGCGGCGAAAGATCGGGAATACTGGTGATGTGCTCCCAATAAAACGTACCAGTTGGAATCTAGTAAAGTTCGTTTTTCGAAAGGAGAGCGGACGTGAAGAAGCGATTTACAGACGAGCAAATTATTGGGTTTCTGAAGCAGGCAGATGGGGGCGTACCGGTCAGGGAATTGTGTCGGCAGCATGGCTTTAGCGATGCGTCGTTTTACACCTGGCGCGCCAAGTTTGGTGGGATGACAATACCGGACGCCAAGCGGCTGCGAGACCTTGAAGCGGAGAATACTCAGCTCAAGAAGCTTCTCGCCGAGTCGCTGCTGGATGCTGAAGCCTTGAAGGTTGCCTTGGGCCGAAAGCATTAACTCCACAAGCCAAGCGTGAGGCGGTGACGGCGATGCTGGAGCAGACGGAAATCTCTGAGCGCCGTGCCTGTTTGCTTGTGGAGTTATCACGCACTGTATTGCACTACGCGCCAAAGGTGCAGCCGGAGAATGAGCAGTTGCAAGGCCGAATGATTGAGTTGGCAACTAAGCGGCGTCGCTTTGGCTATCGGCGCCTTCATGCCCTGCTGCGGCGAGAAGGCATTGACGTCAATCACAAACGCATCTTTCGCCTTTACCAGGCTGCCGGATTGGCAGTAAAGCGTCGACGCAAGCGATGTAATGTAACGGTTGAACGTGAGCAGTTGGCATTACCAAGCAGGCCCAATGAAGTGTGGTCAATGGATTTCATCAGTGATGCGCTCGCCAATGGCAGGCGCATCAAGGTGTTGACCATTGTTGATGATTTCACAAAGGAGTCTGTTGATCTGGTGGCCGAACATGGCATCTCTGGACAATACGTCGTGCGCGTGCTGGAGCGCGCTTCACAATTTCGTGGATTGCCCCTGGCGATTCGTACTGATCAGGGACCAGAGTTCACCAGCAAGGCGCTAGATCAATGGGCTTATCAGAATGGCGTCCAGCTCAAACTGATCGAACCGGGTAAGCCAACACAGAACGCATGCATTGAAAGCTTCAATGGCCGCTTTCGTGATGAATGCTTGAATGATCACTGGTTTACCAGCTTGGCTGAGGCGCGGATTCGGATTTCAAGTTGGCGGCGCGACTACAACGAGAATCGACCACACAGCGCATTAGAATATCGCACTCCGGCAGAATTCGCAGCCAGCTGCCGCATGCATCAGGAAATAAACAGCCATGAAAGAGACAAAAACTGATTTTTTAACTGGACTTTGCTAGAACGCCCTTGGCACTATTACTGGGGGCACATCATTCGCACCATCTGCTTTTTCTGCCACTGAGGCGCCCCATCAGTCCTCTACCCCCTCGCAAGCAGGCCAATGTCAGCAATTAACTGAGCCTGGAGCAACCCAAGAGATGATCGCCGGCCGTGGATGCTGTTCGCATCATAGCGGAGTCTGCGGATGCTCGGGAGGGAGAGCGGCGTGTTGTGACGGGTCCCTGAGCCCAACGTGTGGGTGTCATAAGGATGAACCGATTGGACTACCAAATTGACTAGGACTAGGCCTGGCGCATGGTAACTATGAAAGTGGTACAGATTTGGGTCACAGCAATTTGCGCTATTTGCTTGCTTGCTTCCTGTGGGAAGGATGACCGCGGATCATCCATTACAGCAAATGACGTTAAATTTCAACCGTACTATGAACCCCAGCCCATATCTCCACAACAGCCGACCTATCGTTCTTATTCGAGTTATTCTCCGCGGACATTCATGGGCTATTCCTGCAGTGATGGTTGTTCTGGCCACGAGGCCGGGTATGAATGGGCAGAGGAGAATGACATTGACGATCCGGATGATTGCGAGGGGAATTCGGACTCATTTATTGAGGGCTGCCAAGCATATGCCGAAGAAAAGCAGGCAGAGTCGCATGCCCATGCAGATGAGGATTAAGTAATGGGAGTAACAAACATGAGCATCATAAAAAATCTTTGGGCGATTACCGCTTTGTGCGCTATCACGACATCAGCCTTCTCGCAACAATTTCCTGTAATGCATCCCGATGAGATTATTACCAAATACGGGAAGCCGGATCGCATGGTATCTACCGAATATGACAAACCACGGCCGCCATTTGTAACTCTTCTCCTTGTCTATACAAAAGAGCATGTACGCTTCGCTTTTCTTCCCACCGCCCCCATAGGATCGCCGCCGCCATACAAATCCTGGTACCTTATAGGTATTCAGGATCCTAGAGATAACTCGGTCATATCTGGCGATGAGGCGACACAGAGAATGCGGAGTCGCGGGAAAAAGTAGCGCATTGGCTAGTGCCTGAAGCGAGAAAAGGCGATATGGAAAAGAAGAAGCATCATTACATTCCAAAATGTTATCTGAAACTCTTTTGCGACGAGCATAGGCAAATCCTTTTGTATTGAAAAGATGATCCGGGAAAACCCTATCCGATCATCACCTGACTGCAGTCTTATTATCCCTTGTCCGAGATCGTGTCCCTCGATCGCGAGGGAGAACCCGAGAAGGATGCGGGCGACGTCATCATTCGGCCAGAAAAGCTTCAGCACTCCACGTGCCAGAAACGGCTTATTTTAAGGGGTCCCTCAAAACCCATCCATAGGCTCCTGGCTGCATTGGCCCACTCGAAAGTTCACGCCAGCGATTCTACCGGTCGTTATCGAAGCGCACCACCGCCACCAAAAACACGCGTCCAATAAAAGCCCCCTTGTCAAACCGATCTGTTCAAATTGCCTCTCAGGTTCAGGATTTTCTTTACGGCCAGCGTGAATCCACAATGGACCCCGATAATCTGTCTGCCAGCTCCGGATTTCAATCGATTTGCATCCAGTGATAATGAGTTCGGCCCAAGGCTGCTGGACACTTAGCGCCGGATGATGTCCATGCACACCTTCCCTGCATCGGCCTTATGGCTGGCATGCCATTAAACTAGAGAGATAGCGCGCGTTCAGCGAACCCTTCTATTTTACGACCTTTTAAAAGCTCAGCCTATTGGACTACGGTACCAACTGACAAAGAGAAGGGCATTGCGAAGCTACTTACTCAACAGCACCCTGGCTACCGCAGATCGAAATTGCGTGCCCGAATACTGGGCTATCTCTTTATAGAAAGTTGTTAAAAAATTACTATCCAGGGCATGAACGCCATTTTCCCCGTGGAAATTGCTCCGAAACGCCGCCGGAAATTTGGTTTTCAGCAACTCGGTAACATGGGTAATTGCCTCATCTGAATCAGTATTGTTGTAGAGGATGGACCTGGGATCTGACGGCTGGTAGTACATTACTGACCCAATATTTATTTTTTCCGATGGTTTCAACCCTTGGGGCTCAGTTTTAGCCCACCACAGTCTGGCGATGAGTTGTACCTGACCCTTTCGACCTTCTGGTGTTTTGAATGCCCAGATATAATCTGGCGGGCACTGATTCATTTCCTCAAGTTTTTTACTTGTTGACACAAAACGTCCGACCATATCGTTCTCGATATCATTCTTATAGTCTTTCCAGTAGTAGAAAACATCCATAGTTATCCCTTAAGTTTAAAATATCCTCTATTCTGATCGATTATGGACTCTCGATTACTGCCTCATCAATAGACAGCCGGATAAAGTTCGCGATACTCATGACTTAGGGGAGTTAACTGACCTCTCGCCGAGAATGTAAAGGTGAAGTCATTTTTTACAAAAACATTCGGTCGTGATGATGGTGCAGCTGTCGATGGGTTCTCCCGTATCTGCCGTCCATGTGCCCCATATCCCGTGAAACAAATGTGCGAGAGCATTCACGCCACATTCGCTCAACGCGGTTTTGCAACATTTGATAGCCATTTGACGGATGGCGGAAAGAATGAAATCACATTAAAGGTTCCGTTGTACCAGGAAAAATCCATTGTTCAGTTGGAAATGCAGTTGTACGTCACTGCTTCGCAAGGTGAAGTTGATTTACCCCACACTGCCAGACTCTTTATCGATGTGCCCGGCGGTTTTTTTACGTGAGAATCTGGAATACTCACGCTGGCATCCGAACCTAAAATCTACGCTATGTTGGTAGCAGAACTTGGATTAATGGGAGTCATGGGAAGGCGTAAAACAAATCGTACATCTTAAAGTCATTAGATTGAAAGAACTGCAAACCTGAAATATAAGATTTACAGTTCTCATTATTTAGTTTTCAGGGTTGAGCTTCATTTTAAGATTGTCGGCACCAGCGCAGCCCTGCCAGATGCTGCTCGGCCGCCTTGACGAGTTCGCCTTTCTTGAGCTTCGTCTGCGTCTGCGCTACCTCCGGTGACACCGCCTCCGACACGATCCCGCTGACCCTAAAAAACCCTCGGTCTCAAGCCCCAAAAACGAGCCGGTGCTTATAGTACCGGAGGATCCCCTACATCTGGCGTTGGAGAAGGCGAAAGCCTCGATGACGGGCAAGGAGTGGGCACAGCACGTAATGAGGACCTCTCCCCCGATCCGAGCTCTTCCAATCCGACAGCACCGTCGGTGGAGACCAGATCTCCGACGGACGAGCAGAACGAGGAAGACGAGAGGATAGCCAATCTCAGGGGCCGCAGAAGTTACTAGGTCGGCACGAATCCCTCGTCGGTCTACGCCCGATATCCCCAGGTTCCAACCCATCAACCTCGGACGGTCCAGCCCTGCTACGCCAGACCTAGTCGTAAAAGCCAACGAAGAAAGCCGAACGAGCATTCGAACACGTTCACGGATGGAACGCGTAGCACGGCATCCAAGGCGGGCATGGGAAGGCGCTATATTTACAAAACTTGAGGTTTAACCTGATGTGCGCGATATTTTCTCTATCCACCTGTCGGACGACTGTCGGGCTCCTGTCGTGTTGCCCCTGCCGCTGACTCCCCATACTTCGCTGTATCTGTTTAAAACAATGAGGCTACGAAATGACTGCTCCCGAAAATACTCAGCAAACTCGCATGTTGACCCCTGCTGAACTGGGCATATGCATCAAGCTGTTCCGTGAAATTCGACAATGGTCGCAGGATCAACTGGCCGAGATGTCGGGCCTCAACGTGCGAACGATTCAGCGAGTCGAACAAGGTTTGTCCGCCAGCCTCGACACTCACCGCGCCCTCGCTAGCGCGTTCGAGTTCGAGGATATCGATGCGCTCAATAAGCCGTTCACCATCCCATTCGAAGAAGAACTCAAGGCGGCGAAGGACAAGTTCGATAGGGAGCACGTCACCTTGACGGCGATCCAGTTGACCACGGGCAAGCAGTTTGCCAAGCTGGCGGAGACCTGCATGATGGATGTGTCGGAACCGGCCTTCGAGCTGATCCGCGAAGCGGACGTGGCCTTTGCCGCGCTTGTGGATTATTTCCGAGAGTACCGGGATTTTTACGATCTCTACACCGAAACGCGGAAATTTGAGGTGTACGACGAGATGCAATCCCACATCGACGCGCTCAAGAAGCTCGGAGTCTCTCTATGCTACGCCGAGCGCAAGATGCAGGTGAAACGGGGTTCGGGCCCAGAAAGCAAGCCAATTTCGGTCACCGTGCTGTACGTGGTCGGCTTTCCACTGGGCAAGGAACCCGAACAGTTCGCGACGCCGAAGTCTGGTCGAATCCGCCTGTAGGGCGAAGAACGCAAGGGCGCCGTTCAGTCAAAATATTAAATGTCACGAGAAAGAGTCACTCCACATCAACCGCTCAAGCCATTGCTAAATTTGGAGCCAAGTCATGTTGAACAATCTTTATGGTAAATGGAAAAGCCGCACCAGATATCCATCTTATGCTGATATGCCAACACCATTGGTTTCTTTTTTTGCTGCCTGTGGATTTTTGGTATCCGGATTTGACGCATATGTACTGGCAGGAACAATGCCCCTCTATTTGGAAGAGGCTAACAGTATTCCTCTAGGCTCGTGGGGCTTGAAGGGATGGCTGTTAACTGTATTACTAGCTTTGCTCGGTTTAAGAATGTGGTTTTTTGGTTCACTTGCCCTGCGATGCAACAGCATTCTTCGTGACAGGCTATTCAAATAGTATCGAAGATTCCAGATGAGCGTATTAGTTGGACCAGAAGAAATCACCTTGTCTGGATGTTGCCCTTGATCCGCAAACTTGTGGATTACTGGGAGATTTACGGATAAAAAAGAATTTTCCTGCTTAAGGATAAATTGGAAGAGGCGTCCATTTTCAAAGGAAAGGGTACTTACCTTTTTGCCTTAGTAGCTTCATAGATCGGCCAGCGTTACCCGAGTATAAATAAACAATAGCTTCCTTACCGTAGCTATTGTTTTATTTGTGCCCACGGTCGTTCATCTCTCCTCACAAGCCCGAGCATGCCCTTGACATTACGCGCTCGGCGATCCATGGAATGGACGAAGCGTGTCCCTCACGAACGTGGTTGAGGGCTGCCTAGAGTTGCAGTCTGTTTGTATCCTTGCCTGATGCTTTATCGGTGAATACCTCATTCAGGCGAACACCGTCGAGCTGGCGCTCGGCGTTCTGGTCAAGTGAACCCGCCCGAATGTATCCGATTCTTTGATCGGATCATTGCTCTCTTCCATCCATAAATGTCAGGTTAGATTCTGTGACCTTCGGTACCGGCTGTCGATTAATATCATTCTTAATGCTAAATTGACATTAAAAGAGGGGAAAGTGTCAGGCGTGTTCTGTCCGGTTACGGTGTAGCGCAAAATGACACTAACCTGTCCCTCAGTAGTCGCCTTAGCTTAGAGGAATAAAATACGGAACCACTTGTGGCAAATACCAAGACCTAAGCCATATGCTGTGTTGCAATATTGGGAATGTGACTGGGAATGAGAACTTCATACGTCGACTAAGCAAGCACTGACTGCTAGAGCGGGAGGGAGCGAGTGCGGCCCGAAGCAAAGCGCAGCTTTTGAGCTTTGGGCCGAATTTGTGGGTTTGCCAATTTTAGGGTTTGCTTTCGATTGTCCCCAAGCAAGGGATTAATGTTGTCGATTATTTTTATATTTGCGTGAGCACTTCGCAGCTTTCATACCGCTATCACAGCGCCAGCCAGGAACTTGACTAGAGATTCTCCCCTGTCCACCTTCAAGGCCGAGGATTAGCCAGTCTAGAAAGACGTTTGGCATCTTGCGGGTCTTGTGAGGAGAACTGAAACCAGTCCGTTCTGGATCTCCGCATGTTTGTAAAGTCTCGTTCCCGTACTTCCGGGGTTTTTAGCGCATTGAGTTTGTCATACGCTTCCCGCGAAGCATCTACAATAGGCTTCCATTCTTTTATGGCTCGTGGAACGATGGTAAAACCAGAAACATTTAAAAAGACTTCGTTATTTTTTGGAAACTTGATATTGGGAAGGCTTTCCCATCCGATGGACCAGCAAATGGGCTCATTATTCAATACTTTCCCTCCATTCGATTCCATCTTCGCAACAAACCAGGGAAGTTCGCAGACATCGCTATGCGTATTGGTAAGGTAGAAATAATTGGGTTTAACGTCGCCTTCATTGACAAACAGCGCATACCAAATATTGGTCGCATAGGCCGGGCCGCATAGCAGGGTTGACACGAGTAGAAGATATTTCATGATAATCTCTTAAGTCTTCATACGGCTGGAAAGAATGGCTCAAATCAGCCCTTTGCAACGGCGCGTTTACCGAGATTTATTCTTCCCGGCCACAACCGCAGCATGCAATTTTACGCGGAACAGACGGTCAGAACAATTCGGAATTCAGAACCAATCGACTCTGACCCCTGATCTTATGCCCGCCCCGCATTAGTAGAGTCACGTCACTCGTGGTTCCAGGGCGCATCATGCATAAAAAGCAGAAGACGCTGCCGTCGCAGTGCACCATGCCTTCCGCTTCGATTGCAGCCTCGTACAGCACTATGCGGATAGTTTCCCGAAACCTATTTTCAACAATCGGCGGCTACCAAAGTTCGCGGCTCACAATGCGAATACCGACGGACACCCACTGCTGTTGCTCTTTTTCTATTGTCGAGCCGAAGGGCAGCGAAGATGTGGAAGACCAGTTTTCCGCTGGGAGAACTGGTATCGATAGGATCCTGCACGGACTTAAGGCCTATTCACGGGTCCTGAAATGGTTCGATCGTCTCGATGAGTTGTTTCATGGAACGGGCAAGCCTATCAGGTTTCCAGACTACCCGCGCATCTCCCTTGCGCATGAAGGCGAGGGGAACTGAAGAATCATCTGAATAGGGGGTTCAGTAACTGTTCCATTTCCAGCCTGAACGTCCCCCCAAAATCTTGCGATGTCAAAAAAACCTCCGCTCCGGAATCCATGTGCCCCCGCACAGCCCCTGCGTTGTAACCCGGAGTCCATCCCCATGGCCTGTCTATTGTGTAGGTGCCGAAATTGTTTCGAACATACTGGACGTTTCCCGGGTATCTTCCAAGAACAAGCGTTTTGCCGGCCGAACCAAGATCGTTGCCGAGCGCGTGGCCCTGGGACATGGTAAGGCGAGGTGTTACGGTTGATTCGATTGCTGCTGGCCTCATCCTTGCGCCCCAAGCCATATCAACTCCTATCGTCTCCTCAACTCCTAATGTCGCCGCCCTGACCAGTTCCGCCTCTTCGAGCGCCACAGTACGTGTCAGAACACTCTTACCCTGGCCTCCAGGAGTAAACATAAGAAGAAGAGGTGCGGTTCTGTAGAACATATCCTCACGCTCAGCGGCATGTATCCGGGGAGCCAGCGTGGGGATCTGCTTGGCAAGTAACTCTCTATTTGTACTTCTTTTGGGGAACCGAAATCCTCCAGCGGAAGAGGCAGCCTCACCTGTATTTTCAGTCTCTATCTGTTCAGGTGGCGTGGGAAGCCAGTATTGGGTTGGCTGAGGATGTTCGCGTACAAGTGAGATCATCTGTCTAGTGCCGGGTTGCGATGCCATTGCTCCTCTATCAGGAGGGTCGGATGAAGGAGCATCTATTATTTCGTAACAGGCTTGCTCTCCACCCGTACAGCCAACCTCAACCATTTCCAATCCCATCGGGTCAGTACTACTCGCTACCCGCCCCTTTACGTAGGCATACGGGTTCAAATCACTTCCGAATCCATGGACGGTTCGCGGATCGGCACTCATGAACCTGCCAAGATTAGCTTGATAGTACCTCGCTCCAAAATACGTCACGCCTACCTCAATGTCTTCCTCCTTTCCAGTAAATTTGTAAGGTTCCCGAAACCCTTTCCATATCGATGGCCGATAGTCGTTTTCAACAGCTCCATAAGGCTGGTAGGTTGTCAGTTCCACTAGCTTGCTCGAAGCATGGTTAATAGCGATGGAACTTGAACCGAGATGATCTCCAATGATTAGGTGCATGCCAACACGTGAATCGGGTCCTTGATGAGGAACTGTATCATCATCCCAAAATGCGTGGCCTATCCCTCCCATATACACATGAACGTTCTCCGGCTTTACCTGATAATTTCCATCAATAGAATTAAACGCTGCGCGATCAATACGGAAGGTGTCAAATATTTTCAGGCTGTGTGTAGTCAAACCCGGCGCGTCAGTAGCACTTTTTATGACCCTCGACTCAAGCGAATAGCTGTAGCTTATATCCCAAGTGGGTTTTCCGAATGAAGGCCCAGCTGGTGAATCCGCTACGGGAAGCTTGTTCCCATCAAAATCCCAACGGCGAGCACGTACCAACTGGCCAACCTCATTCCAGTCATAGAGAAACCACTGAGCACACTTATTACCTTCTCCGCCCAAACACTTACCTGGACGCTCTATTTTCAATTCAGACAAATTCCCTGTCGGGTCGTAACGTACATTAAGGCCCTCACCCGTCCGAAGCTGATTAGGTCCATCTTGGGCAGTGCCGTAGCCTAATCCAGTTCCCAATGACCGATCAAAACGGGCCTTAAGATCGTCTTCCCATCCTGTGATATTGCCCATTCCATCATATTGAAATGTCTGCTGGCCTATGCGGCTTGACAATTCGCGCTGAGGAATGGGCCTACGATCATTTGCTTTGGTTTCCGCCTCGAATGGCGATTGCCAGGGACTACTTGCCCCATCCCAGTTTATATTGCTGCTGTCCCTGTAACTATAATCGATGCTTGTGAGACGATAGTGATCATCGTATTTCATGTTACGCCGAAGTACTGGCTTTGCATTTGAGGGTAATCCTTGAAACGAAAAACGGTGACTTTCGTCCAATATTGAAAGGGGATTGCCGGCATCATCATAGGAATAACGATAATCAAAGTGACCAATGGAAGCCCACTTCTCAAAGAAGGAACCCGAAAAAGGGGAAAGCGGGTTGGATAACTTATGCCTGCTGAGGCGACGCCATTCATCATAGGCAAAAGTTTGCGTTGTTCCAGTTTTGTCGCCGTAGATAATACGAGTGGGTGCCGCCTCTACGTCGTACGACATTTCCTTAACGATGGTTCCATAAGAGCTATCGATTCCTAGTAGTCGCCGATTTGGCAGATAAGAATAACGCTCTTCACTAGTCCCATTCATAAGGAAATCTTCTATATCTACGCCAGTTGTCCGCCGAGCTAACTGATCATCGAGCTCATAATCCATCCGGGAGATAAACCAATGGGGAGCGTAAGGTGAATTTGAATTTATTCCTTCCGGGTTAGCAATCTGCCGCGATATACGGCGAACTCTATCACGGGCATCATAGTTAAAGCGTGTATGGCTACCGCGATCGCGAACAGCGACGAGATTGCCCAAAGCGTAATTGGGATTATCATTGAAGCCAACCTCTGGGCTGACTTGGCCGGTCTCATACGTATCATACTGGTAGAAAGCTTCGAGACCAGCGCCGGTACCTAAATTCGGTACCGTATATGCCACGTGGGATGGAAGACAGGGAGAATAGTCTTTTCCCCTAACGCGCCCTAAACCGTCGTAATAGAGGTTGACGCCGCAACCACGGGCATCACTTGTTCCAACGAGCCGCCCAGCGCCGTCCCAAACGTATCGCCAGTTATTCCCGGTATTAGGCTCCATATTAAGCACGAGCCGCCCTAAAGTATCGTATCTCATCGTCCGCTGGTAGGTGCCCCCAGCATGAATGCGGGAAATGGCCTTTGGCTCGCCGGCGGGTGAATACTCTACCTCGGTGATTACGTTCTCTAGGTGAGGGTATTCAACATGTGCGAGATTTCTTTTCGTGCGACCAAAACCATCTATTTCACTACGCGCAAACGCGCTTCCGTGAGGTCCCGCTTTAAGTTGTTCAGCATCCCGAGTCTCAGTCGCAAGAGGAAAATATGCCTTACGTAACAGTTCGTGCGAGGTGGCACCCCCTGCCTTCCAAAGGGATACCGCTCTCCCAAAGTCATCGTAGCGATGCTCAAATGATACGTTTTCTTGTGGGACTTGAGGGGAAATTGCTTGCGTGGCAACGCGAGTAGGATCACCAAAAAACAACCATGAACGGCGAGTATTAATTACCTTGTCGGCAGCGTTCCGCTGCTCCCAGCCACTAAGTGACCATTTGTCGCCTGCTTCAAGATCAAAATTAAGAACTGGTCGATGCAGCCCGTTCAAAACCATGACGGATCGAGTTTCAATACTTGGGCCCACCATCCTGCGAATATCAACATAATTCAACGAACCGAAATTCAAAGGACTAGAGTCCTTGTAAGTAATAGTAGCGCTAAGCAGTGGCTCTGTGTCTAATGCCGCATCAGGGTTTGGCAAGAAGATTTGAAGAGGCCGGCCGAATGGATCCAGAGTAATCTCCTGGAAGTGGTGGTTCGGCGCAATTGACTTAACAACCTGCTGGAAGCCCCGATCAAAAATATTCTGTGTTACGAGGCTCTGCCCACCGCATCCGTTATTAAAGCGACTGGTTTTGCGGGGCAGGTGCCTGTAAAAATCATCATATTCATAGGTTGTACAACTGAGCGGTCGATTGTCTGTCGATACGCCCCCCACGATGAAGATAATGTTACCCGAGATGTCATAATCCAGCTGGGTAAGCATATGCCAACCTTGTTTTAGTGATTGACCTGGTGCATCTTTGGCAAAAAGCGCTCCCGGTTTCGCATGACTGCGTTGAAGGAAATTTGCCTCTTCGAGCCAGCCCTCAACAGACACAATGTCGCCAGACCCGTTGTAGTTATAACGCATTTTTCGCAGGGGGAAGGACGGTGCCTTAGGATCCCAAACCGTTATGAACTCTGGTCGACACTGCCAATTAGCGTTACATGGCATGACGCCCGTATAATCGGGGCGAGAGGGACCATCCGGGGTTGACGAATCTTGCCCAGAAAACAACGTAATGGAAACTGGGTCTGCTTCAGCACCGGCCCTGCTATCCTCATCAATGATCGAGCCGTCATTCGTAATCTTTCTGACGTTCCCAAGGTCGTCATATTCAACGGAACTACGCAAGTGTTTTCGTATATTGGGCTGGCGCCATGGGTTTTCCTTTTTATCTCCACCTGCCAACTGCCGCGATTGCTCGCCATCGTGAAAGGCTGGCTGAGCATCGTCATAGAGATAAGTATGGGTTTGAGCAGGATATGAGAATGTTACCCGTCGGTCCCGATCCGACTTCTGGAAAAGAAAGTGAGTGTTGTAGTCGAACATCTTCGTCCAAAGGAGCTTTGTTTCTTTTACATGCGGTATACCGGTTGCCTTACTCCAGTCATCTAGCACAAACCCTTCGAACCATAGGTCTAAACTGCCTCGATCGATTCGAATGGGGCGGCCGGAAAGAGACTTATGGTCATCATCATCGCTGCCCTTAGGGCATAACGGAGCTTCCGCATCTCCTTCCCCCCTTCCGTGGTTGTTCTGACATGGGCCAAACCAATAGGTCGTAGTCGTTACTGCTTTTTCATCCCCTTGTTGCACTCCAACTCGCCGAAAACCCACGAAACTTTGGGACCAGCGATCATATGCAGGATCCCTATAGAAATATTGGGTGACATATCTGAACAAGAACGGTCTTTCCATCCTTTTCACGTTTTCTACGCCGGCACTATACGTGTCCCTGGTAACAACTTTTGTAACTACATTCGCGACAACTGGGGAGTGGTACTCCCATGCCGCCTTGGTGCCCCTTGCAACCAAGTCGAGTTGTTGGATAGTATGGTATTGGATGTCTGTTGTTGCCCCATAGCCATTATGAACGCGTATCAGCAGGCCAGGACGGGGAGCATCTCCTCTATCATGGTTTGAGGTCCAAGGGTCGCTGGTATTGGCAGTCACGAATGAACCTACATATGCGCCGCTCGGCGTTAGAACAACCAGATCATCTATACCATCGGCGGTCATGTCGGCGAACGTTAACCTATATCCGTTCGGGCCATACTTACCCATCTCAAAGGTTCCGGTCAGCTCGTCTATAACTACCCCAGCCAAACAATTTTTTGTTACACAAGCAAACGTCCGCCCGTCTTGATTAACCCATAGAAATACGTTTCCTGTGTCCTTATCAAATTCCACAATGTCTGCAAGGCCATCGCCAGTTACATCACGGAAATAAAGTTCCCGATCTATTTTTGTATCTGTTGGTGAACCGTGAAACTCGATCGCATAAGCGGTAGTAAAGTTTCTATCATCTACTATCAGGCACGGCCAAGGCTGCATCGTATCTTCGCACCCAAAATTGCCTTTACCATTACCTGGGCGAACGTGAGGGACGCTGTTGGCTGGGTTATAAGTAACCAGATCTATCAATCCATCGCCGTTAATGTCAACATAAAAAAAATGTGTAGGAAATTCACATCTAATATAGCCTTCCGGAACCCCCAAATCTGGAATGTCCTCCTCACGAGGAACAAGTAAGTTATCTACGCAAAAGAATGGTTTTCGCCAAGGGATAGCAGTTGGAGCCAAGCTGGAGACGGAATTATACAAATCGACAGCGAAAGGAATTTGAGCAGGACCTGATCCACCCCCCGGCAAAGGGACATTTTTTGCGTACCGTTGGGTAAATGAAACAGAGGCTCTTTCCAAGTCAGCCCCTCGCTCGCCGGTTCTGCTAAGTCGGTCAGTCAATCCATCTCCATCAATGTCCACGTACCAGCGAGGGGGGCTTGCGCCGTATTGAACCGCATCAGACGTGAAATCTGGATCGCTAAGCGAAAGCTTTGCCCAATCTAAGTCGTGAACTTTCTCCCACTTCCAGCGAGGATAGAATTGCGATTCCACGAAATGTTCTGGGTCGCAGCCCAGCCCCCCCTCCCATTGAAGAACTTGAGGTTCATCCAAGAAATCGATACCGGCAATCGTTATCCAAACCATTGAAAGGTCAAGTTCTTTCGCCTTGTAAGGAGCAAATTGGGCGTTGCTCCATGCCACAACTCCTTCTCCCCACTGTCCCACTAATGTGGCGCCTCGATTATTACTAAAGAACCCGGGAGGGCGTCCAAGATTGAAGTATGTTAAGCCTGTTGGATCATCCGCTCGCCCGGCATCCATACATTGATATTGAAGCTTGACTCTACGCTCTCCCGGCGAAATTCCTTCATTCAGATATCCAGTAATAGGTCTTGTGCTTTGCGATGCCAATTGGATAGTTGCGCCTAGGCTACTTTCGATATAGTTGCAATAAAATTGGTCTCGATAACCTATAGTTATTGGGGCTCGGGCTTTTAAATCTTCGAAATTCGTACAAATCTGTGTATTCCAGCTTTGTATAAAGTCAGGCAACCCGTCCATATTGAAGTCAACAATGCCGATACTCTGATTATATGGAAAGACGATCTTGTCATTAAATGGCTTTGGAGGCCGTCCCTGAACTGAAGTAAGTGAAGCGGCTCCAAACGAGATGCCCACTTCCTTGTATTCAAATGTCGTGGGTGGCAAAACCTTATCGGCGTTTAAACCGCGTTTAGCGTCCTCTAAAGATTGACACCGTTTTAATGGAATATCCCCATTTTCATCTTCGAATTGACCGCAGCGACCTTCCTGGCGAATCTCTTTTAGAAATGAGTGCTGCCAAAGCTGAAACCCTCCACTAATCGAATTGAACTTTGTGGAACCCTGGGATGGCGCATAATGTAGCCAATAGCTACGGATGACCTCGCGTGGCCCAATGCCAGACCAAGGCATGCTTGCAACAGAGACACGAGTTAGACGTAAATCTGGAGTTGCCTTAAAAGGATCTGCATAGAAGGTTTGAGGGAAATCGGGAAAGCCCCAAGTAAGTTGCGTGTGATGGGCAAAGCTCAAATCGTTGCCAAGCTCACCTGCGCGCTGCGTGTCAAAAATGTCCGTGAGGTACAACAAGCCACGCTTACCCAGTTTCTTCCACCGGTATTCGATATAGTGGGGTATTCGAGAGAAGTTCGGTAACTGATAGGCTGAGTGTAGCTCATCAAGATGACGAACAAGACGCCAGCGAAGAATTGCATTTTTATTATTTGAGACATGCTCCACCCCGTATCCACTTGAATCACCGAATTCAAGTACCTCTCCTCCTTTTAGTTGAACCCTCCAGTACTTTCTATCCTTTGAAAGGTAAAACCGCGCGAACTGCCCCTCGACTTGAAGACGAAAATAAAGCCAACCATTCCCAGCTGCTCCCCAGTCTGGAACATGCTTCCAATGTGGCTTCTCGTCATCTCCGCAATGCGGATCCGTAGGTGTCTGCGCACCTGGTAAACGACAGATAAGAACAAGGGGTTGTCCATTAAAGGTGTAGCGATGATCTTCATTGGATAGATGACTTGAGGCATCTCCGCGATATTCACCACAAACAATGGGAGTACCATCGTCTTTGAAACAGGGATTCCCCGAAAGGGGTTTTCTCTCGATCACAGGCAGGTTCAGTCCCCAGCCATACCCCGCCTCTCGATCGCGTGTGGAAGAGTTATAGCTCAAAGCAAGGGTAGGTTGAGGACGTCCGCGCGCGCTTGGCAGGTTGAATGAGTAGTTATAGGTCATGGCCCCCGTCATACTATTGGGCCCCCCTCTGCCAGATCCTTCGCCAAATATCCCTTCGGCAGTTTCACCCGGAGCACTTGTGGGATCGGCATGAGCTAGCGAAGCGAAGAATAGAGCTAGTATCGCTACGGATATCGGTCGGATGCTAAGAATAGACATGGTTTTCCAAAAAATGTGCTGTTTCGGCGAAACATGCTCAATCAGAGCAATACGTTTCTAAGCTCCACTCCTGCCGAGGGATAGGCCACAGACGGCTGCTCGGAATCGATTGCCGAGCCCACGAAGCCGGCGGGACGTACTCGCATTTCCAATTCCCGTGCTAACATCAACCGGTGCAGTTAATTCACCCACGTTCTCAGTATAGTTAAGATTCACCAATGTTCTTGTCTAAATTCATCAAGCGTCGACATACCGGTCCTTGATGTATGCTTCAAAGTCACTACATAAAGGATAATCTTGCCGATTCCAGACAACATCAAAAACTACGTCGCTTGGACGTTCACGGGGGTTCTACCAGGAACGTTCAAGCGAAACCAAAAAAGTTTTCGCTCAACTTAATTATCCGATTCTCACCCCTTTGCCGAATTTAAAGAGCAAGACTCGGCCAATAGAGGAATGCGAGTCTGAGGGGCCATTTATATACTTCGTGTTAGACGGGGGTGAGCGTCTTTGCTATCTCGGGAAGTCAAAGGAATCCAGCGTTATTAAGCGATGGGTGAGACCCGGCATTGGCGGGCCGGCATCGCACTATTGGACGCATTCCATCCCATCAGGCGGCTCAGTATTCAACATTGCCAGCGGCCTGCTGTGTGGCGAGGGACCCTTTACTCTACGCTACGCAACGTATTCGGCACTTTTGCTGGTGTATGGGAAGCAATTTGGTATTTCGCACGAGACGCTAAAAGGATTGAAGCTCATGGAAGACGGGCTTAGAAGCGTCCTTCTGCCTATATGGAATAAATGAATTTATTGGTTTTCCGATATTCTCAGCCATTGGCCTTGCTACATACATTTCGCCGAGTGATGACGGGATACTTCGCTTTTCATCATTCATGGTTCCGGCCGAGGTGCCGTCGTTACGGAGGAGTTCGACATTAATACCATCACTGATGCGACTGATGCGTACAGCGTTCCAGATGGGACGGACATCTTGACTGTCAATATACTTTATAAATGTTGGCTGAAAACCCGCCGTAAATTCCCGATACAAATATGGTATTACCTGCGGATCCTCACGTCCGGCTTCCAGTGTTTCCCCCTAAGAAAAATGAGTCGCTAGCTTCCTTTTTCCGGAGGTTTTCCCATCTCACGAATGTAAATAAATAATTTCAATAATATGCTATGCGCTTTCGATAACTTCACCGGGCAACCATGTTACAAATAAGAGCCTGTTTCTGGCCTTGTCCCGCCCATAGAACTAGCACCTGAAGCCTCAACGGCTCATGTAGGCGGCTCACGAGCGAATTGGGACGAATATTCTCGCTTTGATACCGTTCAAACGCACGTCGTAGAAAGACATGATTAGGGGCAAAGAAACCTGAGGCGAACGATGGAATTGAAGGCAGGTTGGAACGTGCGATGTCGCAGCAATAAAGCATCAGTCGGGAAAGTTAGGACGTCACAAGGGCTCAAGGAAAGCCGATATGGATGCGCTGGCCGACGTGGAGGCGCGTATCTGATCGAGTTGCTGAGAGCGTCAGGGCTCGTTTTGAGTACCATGAAAAAATAGTCATGCTATTAAGATACTTGGATAAGAAATAGGCAGGAAGAGTCACGACGCTTTGGTGAGCGCGTGGGAAAGCAATTCGACGAGAGACAACGTTGACGTTGGTTGACATTCTCTGGAACCAGCCGATACTCAGCCTACTACTACACCCCTACACCCGAAAGCAATAATAACAGCCGCGCCTAGGATAGGCTAAAACGAACGTCTCTTCTAGCGTCGCAGTTCTTTGCTATGCCATATCACTAGTACCTTGATGCACCCTTGTAGGCCTTAAATTTCCTTTTACGCCCCATCTTGTGCCGCCACGAAGGATGTAGCTGTGTCAATAGCGGATTGGTCTTCATGTCTGTTTGGACATAGCTAATCTCGGCCAAGCTCAATCCCAGTGCGGACCCAACGATGACGTCAAGATCATCAATTGTAACCTCCAAATCGACCCTTGCTTGCGATGTTTCAATTCAATCGAGTAGCGAAGTGGGCTCATCGCTATCGTTGGGAATCGGCGCATTTGCCAACCACTGTGCATTAGGCAGTTTCCCCGAACCGAGCAAGCTGTTTGCGTGCCATAATAGCCAGCGTCGAAGTTGTGGCTGCCTGACATAAAATTCGCAACCTACTCCTGCCAGGGTGGGCGCGGGAGCCAGTGGAAACAAGGGAGATGGAAGGGAGAATAGAATCTTTTCATTGAATTCCAGCGCCTCTACCCCCGTCCAGTCAGTATCCTTTGCAGGCCATGGTACGTCAGTTTGGGCGTGAAATTACGTTAGACTCGAGCATCCACTTCCCATCCCCATCGGCAATTGACAGTACTGGAGGACTTGAACTTTAGTGCCCTGTCAACAACGAAGGTGGCGCATCGAAGATGCCAGCTCTCTCTGCCTCAAACGTTCATAGATTAGATCTCGCGGTCGGAGGTCTGTTTCGCTAAAAAGCGGTTAGTGAACTTTAGAAGTTTATGATTTATGAAAAGCTAGGCCTCTTTATGCATTTCTTGTGCTTTTCCAAGAAATCCAATCCACCCCTTTTCTTTTCTTGCTTTGATAGTGTCATAAATTTCCTTCAATAAGCCCCCCGCCCCAATAATGTTGCCGACATATGGGACGAGCCCCACCAGAAACATCGCTGTACTCTTGTAAAGGCCTGTGGTTTCGAAATGCTGTTGGACGACTTGACAAGTTATCTTCTCAAATTCTTTCGACAATTCCGCGACTCGACGATCCACATCACGTATATCATCAATGGATACAGTCTGAATCTTCTTCCGATATTCTTTGAGCAATCGATCACTGCGAATGGACTTCCCCCGGTCTAGTGGGCAAACCGGGGCTATGATTGGACTTCCCCCGGTCTAGTGGGCAAACCGGGGCTATGATTTGAGCTTAGGAGGAAGTCCATGAGTACACCGCGTTTTACCCCGGAATTTAAGGAAGAAGCAGTTCGGCAGGTTATTGAACGGGGATATCCTGTCAGCGAAGTTGCCGGCCGTGTTGGTGTGTCGGCTCACAGCCTGTACAAATGGGTTAAAGCGGTCGCGCCCGACAAGACGGAACAGAGAGCCGGTGAACTACTGGAGGCCAACAGCGAGATTCTAAGGTTGCGAGCACAACTGCGCCGTACCGAAGAGGAACGCGATATCCTAAAAAAAGCCGCGCGGTACTTTGCCAGGGAATCCGAGTAAGGTACCGCTTTATTAACGAGCATTGGCATGAATACCGGGTGACCACGCTGTGCCGGGTGCTGCAAGTAGCGCGCTCGGGGTTTATCAGTGGGTGCAAAAGCCCATGTCGGATCGTGCCGTCGAGGACGAACGCCTGCTGGCCTTGATTCGCGACTCCTATACGGCCAGCGGCAAGGTCTACGGCTCTCCGCGTGTGTTGGAGACCTGCGCGAGGCGGGAGAACAATGTGGCAAACATCGGGTGGCTCGGCTGATGCGAGCCCATCAGATCAAGGCTGTTCGCGGCTACAAGGCGCCCCGGCGCATTGCAGGCAGACCATCCATCGTCTCACCCAATCGCTTGAAGCGGGAGTTCACCGTTCAGGCGCCCGATCAAGCATGGGTAACGGATATCACCTACATCCGCACCTGGCAGGGTTGGCTGTACCTGGCGGTAATCATGGATCTGTACGCCCGCAAGGTGGTCGGATGCTCCATGAAGCCGACGCTGGCTCGAGAGCTGGTCCTTGATGCCCTGTTGATGGCCGTGTGGCGACGTAAACCTACGCAACCGGTGGTCGTGCATTCGGATCAAGGCAGTCAATATGGCAGTGACGACTGGATTCGCTTTTGCCGTTCCCACCGCTTACTGCCCAGCATGAGCCGGCGCGGAAATTGCTGGGATAACGCGGTGGCCGAGTCCTTCTTCAGCAGTCTGAAAAAAGAACGTATCCGTAAGCGCATCTACAAAACACGAGATCTCGCTCGCGCCGATATTTTCGATTACCTCGAGGTCTTCTACAATAGGAGCCGCCGACACAGTCATCTGGGCGGCATGAGTCCCGAAGCGTTTGAACGCGCTTCGTTATGAGGCCAGGGAATGTCTACCGTTCCGGGGGAAGTCCAGTATCGAAAGCGATACAGGTCCGCCGGCACAACGCGCTGTATGGGTGTACGGATTCCAAACAAATCCACCTATCAGCTGAAGCAAGAGTCATAATGGCGTTGTACAAGTCGCAGCAATTATCTAAACAAGATAAGGTGCTTAATCCAGGCTTTAGCAATCCTCGCACTAAGCGGCGTCTTCATGCTTAACGCCCGAATACCCACACTGATTCTCGGGTGTACCTCGCTACAGTGGTAAATACTGCTGAGTTCGATAAAATCGAGTGATCAGCGTCGTTGAACGATAGCGATTGGAACCCGCGCTTGCATACTGTACCATCCGAAATACCACTGCCAAAAAATGAAGGAGACTTTGAACGAATGTGCGTTCAAGTCTACGGTGTTGTTTTCGAGGATCCAAAACCTAAAATTAATGGCCGACGAGGGCAAGCTCAAGGGGGCGTTGATGTCTTCGTCAATGCTAAAAGTATTGGCCGCATCGGGGTTCAATGTAAGAAGTACTTCAAGATTGAGCTTGAATTCAAGCATGTCGACGACGAGGTTAAGAAGGCAGATAAATACAAGACTCCTATTAAGATTCTGATTATCGCTACAACGTCACCAAGCAGTGCACCCCTTCTTCACCAGGTCCAGGTGATGTCAGACGCAAGAGAGGCTCAAGGGTTATTTACCGTTGAGGTCGAGTTCTGGGAAGACATCGAGAACCGTATCAACAGCTTCAACGCACTCCTGGATAGTTATGCACCTCATTCAGCCGGTGCGGCGTACCACCGTCTTGAGCAAAAGTTGGACAGTGTGCTACCAAGGCCAGATAGCATTCCACTTCCCGCTATCCAATACATGCCACGACCAAAAGCTTTGAGATCCTATCAACCGGGCGAACTGACTCAGCTAATAAATTTATTTCGGCACAACTCGACCGCACGAATGACCTGTTGAAAGCATGTCGCTATAGAGACGGCCTCTCACACGTTACTGCAATTGGCAAAGATCTTGAGGCTTTCGATGCACATCAGAAGGCCCGTTGGCATTTACAGCGGGGCCTCTGCTTGTGGTTAAGCCGTGACGATGTCAAGGAAGCGGCCAGTCTTTTCCAAAAGGCGGCCGATCTCTATCCGGATGACGAGCGAATAGCTGCCGCCCGTATCCAAGGCTTTATACTCGATGAGGATATCGATGCCGCCCTCGAAGCTGGCCGGCTAGCCGTAAACCGGTTCCCTGTCTCACAACAAATATGGCTTACATACATTAATGCGAGGATGACAAACGGTCAGGTAGTAAGCCTGGTGGACGTCCCCTCTCATATGCGGGAGGAGCCCGATGTCTTACACATGTTCGCTGTTGCAGCTCGAAGACAGGGCGACTTTGCCGAGGCGCTGCATCTGTCCGAGAAGGCGGCAGCTTACCCCGAAGCGGGCTTCTTCATCCGGATGACGACGCTGCAGTTTATAATTGAGGACATTGCAAGGAACCCTGTAGCCGCAATGTACGGACTGGTGCCAAAAAATCGACTTGAAGCTTTAGATCGGGTGACCACACTGTTTGAACCACGTCATGAGCGGCTCTGGTCGGTGCAATCCTCAGCTATGGAAGAAGCTGCAGCATGTATAGGTTTCGCATTTCTCTTAAGAAAGGACCCCAAAAGTGCCCTAAAGCTTACTCAAGAAGCCGCAACACGCGAGATTAACTCCAAAGAGCTGCTCCGCATCAGCATACAAGCGCTTTCCGAACTCGAGCGTGGTGAAGAAGCACTGGAACTTGGGCAAGCACGTTTGGCAGATCTGACCTGTGAGTCAATTGTAGTGGTCGCCGAACTGGCTGCGAAACGTGGAGATATCAAATTCCTAGGAGAGGCTGTTGCTCGGGCAAAGGGTTGGTCATCTGAATGTCCGGCGACGTTAGACATTCTTTCTGTGTTTCGATGGACCGCTCTCGCTCGTGGTGGAGAGAAAGACTGTGTCATTAAGGAAATTGCTGACGCAAAGATTGCGGCAAATGAGAACCTAATTCTGATCTGTGGTGCTGCGCGTGTGTTGTCCACCGTCGACCGTCCGCTAGAGGCTGCCGAATTGATTGACAAGGCTAAGTTACTTGTTAATGCAGACAGCTCTGAATCAGATCGGTTTATGCTCGCCGAGTTACTCTTCAAAGCCGAACGGTGGATGGAGGCTGCTGTACTTTATGAGCCGTTGACAACGGCGGGGCAAATATCCGATCTCCACATTAGGCTGCTCACCTGCTACGTTAAAGCCGGCAGCAGGAAAAAGGCAAAGGAGTTTTTGAATCAGTTACCTCATGATTGGGTGGAGAATGACGAGATACGTGCCTTGGCAATGAACCTCGGACAAAACGTTAGGGACTGGGCATTTTTACTTCCATTAGCCAATACACAGATCTGTAAGGCGCCGGCTGAAGCTATCAGTTGGTTGTTTAAAATTCATATTGTCCGTCATGTCGAAACACCGGCAGCCTTTCAAGACGTGGTTCGTCAGATACCGGAAGGACTCAGCGGCTCTATCCGAAACTTAGCGCAGCTTGCCGGCCTTGAACTCCGATACGATGAGGTATCGAGGGGGCTTAGACGGCTGTACCATATAGTTCGGAGCAATTTCGATGAGCCAGAGGCACTTTCGGCATACTTTATTAGTGTCATGGCAGCTCCCAGTAATCTTCCACTCATGGACGACAACCTATCCACTGTGATTGCAGGAAGCTCCGTTATACTCATGGATAATGTTGGTCATGAACTGCATGTGGTGATTGATCCTTCAGACATTGGTCCACTTCCGAAAAGGACGGGCTTTTTCGAGCCAGACTCTCCCGAAGCCGTATTGCTCATAGGAGCCGCGATCGGCGAGACAGTGGATGTGCCAGAAAAAGCCTTCGGTGGTACACAAAAATACACCGTGAAGTCGGTACAGTCGGCATATAGGTGGTTGCTCCAAGTCGTAACAGAACGTGCTAAGAGTTTTGGTGGCCTCCCAAGCCTGAAAGCTGTCCCGGTAGGAACATCCGGTGACGTCGTCAAGGACCTCGCTCATATGCACGAGGAGGTCAAACGCAGCACGGAAATTATCCGACAGATTATCGAAGCCTATGGTGCTGGACATTTCACCCTTTCCGGCCTTGCTGTAATGCTGGGAAGGTCTCCTGTCGATGTTGTTTCCGGCTGGCCTTCAAATGCACCACCTATTTTCGTAGGTATGGGGCTCGCTCAGGAAAGGGATGACGCCTTAGCCGCCTTAGCTCGTACTAACGCATCTTATGTGACTGATTCGCTGACTTTGACAGAACTGGTGAATTTAGGGGCTCCAGAAGCGCTTGCCGCGCTGCCGAAGATCTACATCTCGCCCGTCACAATGGCAACTCTAGAAGAAAATCTCTGCAACGCGGAAGAGGATAAGTCAGCTGGCACAGCCATAGACATCGACGGCCAACTCTGCTTCATCAAGTTCGATGAGAAAGTTAGAGAAGGACGAATTGCATTCGCCACAGAACTGGTGAATGCTGCCAAGAAGTATTGTACCGTTCAACCGGCATATGGAGAGTTGACAGCGCCGGCAGAGGTACCTCACTTCGTGGATAAATTGCAGGACGAGGAACGCGAGTTACTCTTGCTGGCACAGGACTGCAACGCAACTCTTCTAACACTTGATGGCCGTCTACGCCTGATCGCTAAGGTCGGTGCTGAATTGAATGGAGTGTGGCCCCAGGCGCTGCTCATGCATTGTTTACGCACTGGCCAAATTTCGTCCTCCAAAGTCTCTGAATTTAACGTCAAACAATTTCTGACAAACCGCAGGTTTGTTTCGATCGGTCCACGCGATTTGATTTGGATGGTTATGCAAGGCAGCTACATTCAACAAGGGATACAAGCCGTCAAGCGGCATCTGGAGAACCCTGAGACCGAGGTCGAGTCCGCGATCACCGTCGCGCTGAAGTTCTTGAAGGCGCTTTCGCAAGTGAATTTACAATTGGGCGCGTTTGGCGAGCTGTTAGGACATATTGTCGAGCCGATTCTCAGACGGAAAGATTGCCCCCCCGGTTTTTATTCGACAATAGATGAATTTGTGTATAACTTGCCAAGGGAGGAGGCTCGCATAGCCCATTTATATCCCCCAGTAAATTGGATGCAAGAACGTAGAGTAAGTTTGCATCGAAATTATCTCGCTGAAAGGCTTGCTGAGGTCAGCGAACGTGCGAATAGCCCTATCAAGACACGTCCGATTGCAGTACGTATCCTCTACTGCACCAAGGTACCCTATCTGATTCTGGATAAGAGCATTTCAAAAGTTGCATCCAACGAGACTGTACAGGTAGGAAGTAATCAAACGCCGTCGGAAAACCTCGAGTCGTTATCACAGACCTCCGCAGTTAACTCTTTTGGTCTGTGTACTAAATAGCAGGGCACGACCCAGCAGCGCCTATCTATGGGGGTAATTTTTGAGGTAGCTCGTGTTTTTCAAACTGTCGAGACTTCCATATGACTGACTGTTTCTCTAACGAGATTTGTACGAGTCGCAGCAACTTTTTAAATGGGTAAAAATACGGGTAAAAATTTATGCGAAAATGTCTGTGTAATTCCTGTGTAATTGAGCAGCGAAAATTACACAATTCACGAGAATCAAGAGAACTAATGCAGATATGTCTGGCAGTAAAATAGTCAAAAAATTAAACTGTTGGGAATAATATAGAAGCCATCAGATAATCTGAATGCTGTTAATCCGCAGGTCTCAAGTTCGGAAGCCTTCTCGTTCGCTAGCTCAATAAAGTTGATGAGGGCGAGTATGTAGGCCGCAAGCGTGGTAACAAACGTGGTAACTATGCGATGTCTTCCGTTGAAAATAGCGTAAATACAACGGATTGCATGTTAAATGTGGAGGACACCCTCTCACGCAGGGGACTTTTATAGTTTGCAATGTAACCGCTCATCGGCGGGCTCGACAGACTCGAACGCTGCCTATGAAGTAAGATACCAGCTATTTGCGCATACCTGAGTGTCAGCCAACGTAAATTAAATACCGGTATAAAGCATGCGGTAATTGCAAGGAATGGGGGGCTTAATGGTGGGTAATAAAAGCAATAGCCTTGAAACCGCGTGCTTCCGAGGTCTCTGGCGGAGGCGGTGAGATTCGAACTCACGGTAGAGTTGCCCCTACGGCAGTTTTCAAGACTGCTGCCTTAAACCGCTCGGCCACGCCTCCCAGTTGCTGGCACGAATAATACCTTTTTAGGGCTTCTTTTGCCAGCCATGCCAGAAGTAGGGATATTAAGATTGCAACTTTTCTCAAACATGCGTAGTCTTATGCGTGTATAAGTTTCGTCAACCAAGGAGACGTCATGCAACCTGAACTACGATATTCTGGCACGACCGCGCAAACAGGTCTTGCTGTTGCGCGCAACAAGGTCCTGCGCAATACCTACTGGATGCTGGCCTTGACCATGATCCCGACAATGATCGGTGCGATGATCGGGATGAGCACCAATTTCGCGTTCCTCGCGCAAGCGCCAATCATGGGTCCGCTGGTGATGTTGGCCGTGATGATGGGCTTGCTGTTTGGGGTGAGCGCTACCCGCAATAGCGTAATAGGCATCGGATTATTGTTTTTATTTACTTTCGTTGCCGGCTGGTGGCTAGGCCCCATGCTGCAATATGCGCTTCATTTCAAGAACGGCGCACAACTGGTAGGGACGGCTGCCGCGGGTACAGGACTGATTTTCTTTACCCTGGCAGGGATAGCGACAGTAACGAAAAAGGATTTCGGCTTCATGCAGAATTTCCTGTTCGTGGGACTGGTGCTGCTTATCATCGCGTCCATCGCCAACCTGTTCTTCGCCGTGCCGGCAGCCTCACTCGCCATATCGGCTGTTGCGGTGCTGCTGTTTTCCGGCTTCATCCTGTTTGATGTGAGCCGTATCGTTAACGGTGGAGAAACCAACTACGTCATGGCAACGATGGGTATTTACCTTAGCCTTTATAACCTGTTCACCAGCCTGCTGCACCTGTTGTTGGCGTTCTCGGGTGAGAGAGACTAACTGACGGTCTCCAGGTAATTTCCGATGAAAAGGGCGGCTGGCAACAGCCGCCCTTTTGCATTTCTCCTTATTTTTTCTCAATTCCAGCTTGCTCAAACAGCGCAATAGATTCGATATGCGCGGTGTGCGGAAACATGTTGACTACGCCCGCTGCCTTTAACGCATAACCTCTGCCGTGGGCCAGCACGGCTGCATCACGGGCAAGCGTAGCCGGATTGCAGGATACATAAACGATGCGCGAGGGCATGGCTTTCCCCTCTCCCAAGGAATTAACCACGGCGATCGCGCCCTCCCGAGGCGGGTCGAGCATCATCTTGTCGAAATGCCCCTGCTCTTGCATCCACGCTCCGTTTACTTCAAACAGGTTGGCTTCGACGAATCTGGTATGACGCGAAAGCCCGTTTCGTTTCGAGTTCTCTCCCGCCCGCCTCACCATCGCCGCGCTGCCTTCGTAACCCACGGCATGCGCACCACACCGCGCCATCGGCAAGGTGAAATTCCCCAATCCGCAGAATAAATCCGCGATGCGCTCCCCCGGCTTCGGGTCGAGGAGACTTAGTGCGCGCCTTACCAGTATCCGGTTCATGGCCGGGTTAACCTGGGTAAATTCGGTCGGATGAAAGGGCATGACAATATCGAATTCCGGCAGAGTGTAATTCAATTCCGGCGCGTTCTCCGGGTAGAACAAATAAGCGGTCTCCGGGCGGGTGCCGGACTGCAGGAAGAATTGAACATGATGTTGGTCGGCGAAAGCCTTGAGTAATGTTTCATCTTGCGGGTTAAGTGGCGCCAGGATGCGCAATACCAGGCTATCCACGTCGTCGCCCAGCGATACCTCGATCTGCGGGACTCGGTCACGAATGGATAGACCACCGACCAGTTCCCGTAATGGCATGATAAGTGCGGAAATACGAGGGGGCATGACCTCGCAAGCTTGCATATCGGCGACAAAGCTGCGGCGCTTTTCGTGAAAACCCACCAGAACACCGCTTTTCTTGGCCACATAACGCACTGATAACCGCGCGCGGTAGCGGTAACCCCAGGCTGCTCCGTGCACAGCGGGCAGGATAAGTTCGGGCTCGACCTTGCCGATATGCTTGAGGTTGTCTTCCAGAATGCGCTGTTTCGCCGCGACCTGGGCGCGAGCGTCCATGTGTTGCAGGCTGCATCCGCCACATATCCCGAAATGCCCGCATCGCGAGGCGACGCGCATAAACGCTGGCTTGAGAATCTGCCCCACCTGCGCGAGTTCGAAATTTGATTTCTTGCGATAGGCGTTATAGGTAACCACTTCGCCCGGCAGCGCACCTTCAATGAAAATGACTTTACCTTCCGCGTGCGCAACGCCACGGCCTTCCTGGTCAAGGGATTCGATGGTGACGGGAGCGGGCATAGCTTTAGCTTTATGAACTCCGAAATTACGAAAGGATGAGAGCGCAGATTGCTACGCTACGGCCATTGACCGAGAAATTCCTGCCAGTGAGGTTCGGAAGACCTGCTCAATGTAGAACGCACCAGTTCGCATTCGCGTTGATACTGATCGCCGTCAAAAATACCGCGCATGAGCTGAAAGCGCAAAAACACTAGATAGGTATTTACCACATCGGTTTCACAGTAATTACGGATTGCAGCAATCTCGCCGTTCTGAAATGCGCCCCAGATCTGGGAACCATTCATGCCGGACTTTCCGGGAAAGCCCATCAGCTTCGCCAAATCGTCCAGCGGCGCATTGGCCCGCGGTTGGTACAGCGCCAGCACATCCATTAAATCGAGATGGCGGCTATGGTAGCGGCTGACGTAATTATTCCACTTGAATTCCCGGTCATCATCGCCCATGTCCCAATAGCGGCGGGCCGACAGGCCGTGAATCAGGCTGCGATAATGGAGCACCGGCAGGTCGAAGCCGCCGCCGTTCCAGGAAACCAATTGCGGGCTATATTTGTCGATGCCCTCGAAGAATCGGCGGATGAGTTCCTCTTCAGAATCCGCCGCGTTGCCTAACGACCAGACGCAAAAATCGTTCTTGTCGCGCAGTGCGCACGAAATTGCCACGACCTTCTGCACATGCAACTGCAGGAAATCGTTGCCGACAGCCTGGCGGCGTAATTGAAACGCCATGTCGGCGATATCAACCGCCGCAAGCTCCGGACCGAGGTCGTGAAGCTTGCGCAATCCCTCTGTATCGGGAACGGTCTCGATATCGAAAACCAGTACTGGTGTCACGCGAATGGGAGCTCTCTGTTTGCTTTCTACTCAGGCGGGGAAAACCCCTGTGGAAAGGTAACGGTCGCCGCGGTCGCAAACGATCGAAACGATCACCGCGTTGTGCACTTCGGCCGAAATTTTGAGTGTCGCCGCCAAGGCGCCTCCTGACGAAATTCCGGCAAAAATCCCTTCCTCTTGCGCCAGGCGCCGGGTCATTTCCTCAGCTTCTGCCTGAGAAACGAGCATAATGCAATCTACCCGGCTGGCATCGTAGATTTTTGGCAGGTAGGCTTCCGGCCATTTGCGGATGCCCGGAATCTGGGCACCCTCTTCCGGCTGCACGCCGATGATCTGAATTTCCGGATTTTTTTCTTTGAAATATCTGGAGCACCCCATAATCGTGCCGGTGGTGCCCATGCTACTCACCAGATGGGTAACTTCCCCTCCGGTATCACGCCAGATCTCGGGAGCGGTACCTTCGTAATGCGCTCGCGGATTATCAGGGCTGGCAAACTGATCAAGGATGACCCCCCGCCCCTCGTCACGCATCTTCTCGGCCACATCCCTTGCCTCTTCCATGCTGCCATCTTTTGAAGTCAGCACGATTTCCGCCCCAAATGCCTTCATGGATTGCCGCCGCTCCACGCTCAGGTGCTCCGGCATCACCAGTATCAGGGGATAACCCATGATCGCCGCCGCCATCGCCAGGGCGATGCCTGTATTGCCGCTGGTAGCTTCTATCAGGGTGTCCCCTGGTTTTATATCGCCGCGCTCTTGTGCGTGCGTGATCATCGATAACGCCGGACGGTCTTTTACCGAGCCTGCGGGATTGTTGCCCTCCAGCTTGACGAGGATGACATTGCTGGTGTTTCCCGGCAGGCGTTTGAGTCTTACCAGTGGCGTGTTGCCGACAAAGTCTTCAATAGTTTTGAACATGGGCGGTTAATTCGTAAGAAATTCGTGAAAGATCATCCGGATTATCGCATACAGCCCGGGTAGGAGGGACGGACCGACTCGCCCCATCGGAAGAATTGACATGATGGATTGAGCTTGCAGACTCCACCATCCTGCCAAAGATGGAGTTTTCTTACTTACCAGTGGACTGGTTTTTCTTTCCTGGCAGCGGGTCCATTTCCTTCTTGGCTGCAGTGGCGCCGCCAACGGTAATATCCTTGCGGACTCGTTTCATGATACCCGGGCCTATGCCATTGACCTTTTCCAGATCATTCGTTGATTTGAACAGGCCGTTTTTCTTGCGATAATCGATGATAGCCTTGGCTTTCGCCGGGCCAATTCCCTGGAGGGTCTGAAGCTCGGCTTGAGTCGCCGTATTAATATTGAGAGCCGCGTAGACCGGGGCGGTAAATGCAAGCAGCGTAACAATAATCAGAAACAGTTTTTTCATATCTCCCCAGGGTATGAGTAAGCCTTGGATATAAGGGTAGCTTCCGCGATCTTGAAAGAGGTGCACAGCACTTTAAAGCCCCTATGTCTATGTCATTTACGTCAGAGATTCCCAGAGACGAGGTCAGAACGAGCATATGCTGACAGACTGTAGCTGATCGATTACGAATAGCGCGTATCGCCAAGCCAGCACCGATTATTGCACCACGCTAAAAGGGAATATCGTCATCCATGTCGTCAAAGCCGCTGCTGCTTCTGGGGGAAGTTTTACTGCCAGGTGTGCTCGGCGCGGAGCCCCCCTCTTCCCTCTCTCCTGCGTCATAGCTGCCGCTGCCGGGTTTGCTGCCCAGCATTTTCATGTCGCTGGCAATGATCTCGGTGGTGTAGCGCTCGGCGCCCGACTTATCGGTCCATTTTCGGGTTTCCAGCCGTCCCTCGACGTACACTGGTCGGCCCTTCTTCAGATATTCACCGGCGATTTCGGCGAGCTTGCGATAAAACGTGACGCGATGCCATTCGGTTTTTTCCTGCTTTTCACCGTTTTTGTCTTTCCAGGTTTCCGTGGTTGCCAAAGTAATATTCGTCACCGCGTCGCCGTTCGGCATATAACGGGTCTCCGGATCCTTGCCGAGATTCCCGATGAGTATAACCTTGTTGACTGATGCCATTACGCCTCCCCCCCCAGTAATTGAACAACCCCTTTCTCGTCAAAACCCCTCATATCCACTTTGAGGTACGCCACGCCTTCGCTCGCCAGCACCAGCGCCTCATGCACACCGGGCAATAATGCCAATTGACGCGACAATCCGCTGGCCCTGCCTGTATCCATTTCTTCAACGTGATACATCCTGGTCCGCACTGCGGCGGGCGCTTTCATGGTGGCGGCAAACATCAGCCATAATGTCAGCAGTACCCCGCAAAATGCAAACAGCGCGGAACCGCCATGATGTTCGTACAGATAGCCACCGGCGGTTGCGCCGGTGAATGCGCCAAGAAATTGAACGCTGCTATAGACGCCGATGGCAGTGCCCTTCGCGCCGACCGGCGCAATCTTGGAAATGAGCGAAGGCAGCGTCGCTTCCAGCAGATTGAATGCGGCAAAGAATACCAGCAGCGCCGCTGCCGTTCCCCATAAAGAATCGGACGTGTATGCCAGCAATACCTGGCTTGCCAGCAACACGGCCACTGCACTGATAAAAACCGGTTTGAGTTTTGCTTTCTTTTCGGCGTAGATAATCGCCGGGACAATCAACACCAGGGAGAGAAGCAGCACCGGAAAATATATTTGCCAGTGAGAGTCCGCCGCCAGTCCCGCCTTGCGCAATGACAATGGCACGACCAGCCACAGGGCCATCAAGACGGCATGCAATGCAAATACACCGAAGTCCAGGCGCAGCAATTCGGGATTATGCAATACGTTGCCGAAGCGGCCGGTGGACGCTTCGGTGTCGGAATGGAAGCGGCTGATTAGCGGATCGGGAATGATCTTATAAACTACCGCAATCGCCAGCAGCGCCAGTACTCCGGTCATAGCGAAAATTCCGGGCACGCCAATCAAACGATTGAGTGCCGGTGCGACAATCAATGAGAGCGCGAAGGTGACGCCTATGGTCATGCCAATTGCAGCCATCGCTTTAGTGCGATGTTCTTCGCGGGTTAGGTCGGCGGCAAGCGCCATCACGGCGGCGGAAATTGCCCCGGCGCCTTGAATAATGCGGCCAAAAATTACCCAGTAGATGTCAGTGGCGGATGCCGCTATAAAACTCCCTGCGGCGAACAGGACCAAGCCGATATAAATAACCGGCTTGCGCCCAATACGATCGGACAGCCAGCCGAAAGGAATTTGCAGTATTGCCTGGGTAAGCCCATAGGCGCCGAGGGCGATACCGATTAATGTGTAATTGTCGCCCCCCGGTAAGTGCTCGGCGTAAAATGCGAATACCGGCAGAATAATGAACATTCCGAACATGCGCAATCCATAGATACCAGCCAAACCGGCGGTAGCGCGCATCTCTATCGGCGACATTTTTTCGGGGGGTAATGATACGGACATGAATCAGATTGGGAAAACGCGGGAAACTTGAGTATATTAACAGGTTTGACCGCTCTCAGCAGCCCCATGGAACTCATAAAGATTCGCGGCGCACGCACGCACAACCTCAAAAACATCAGTCTTGATTTGCCGCGAAACAAGCTGATAGTCGTCACCGGTTTATCCGGATCCGGAAAGTCTTCGCTCGCGTTCGACACGCTCTATGCGGAAGGTCAGCGGCGCTATGTGGAATCGCTCTCGGCATATGCGCGGCAATTCCTGCAATTGATGGAAAAACCCGATGTCGATCTGATCGAAGGCTTATCCCCCGCCATCGCCATCGAGCAAAAAGCAACCTCGCATAACCCGCGCTCCACTGTCGGGACCGTCACCGAAATCCATGACTACATGCGCCTGCTATTCGCGCGCGTGGGCGATCCGCAATGCCCCGAACACGGCATCACGTTGGTCGCACAAAGTGTTTCGCAAATGGTCGATCATGTACTGAAATTGCCGCCGGATACCAAGTTGATGATTCTCGCGCCGCTGGTGGTGGGACGCAAAGGCGAGCAGATGGACTTAATCGATGAGCTTCGTGCACAGGGTTTCGTACGGCTGCGGGTAGACGGCAAAGTGCACGAAATTGACGCACTGCCAAAGTTGCAAAAAACAAAAAAACATACGGTGGAAGTGGTAATAGACAGGCTAAAAGTCTCACCTGATGCCAAGCAGCGATTGGCGGAGTCGTTTGAAACCGCACTGCGCCATGCCGACGGTCGCGCTTTGGCAGTGGAAATGGATTCCGGCCACGAGCATCTTTTTTCGGCAAAGTTCAGTTGCCCGGTATGCAGCTATTCCCTGCCGGAACTCGAACCCCGGTTATTTTCCTTCAATAACCCAATGGGCGCCTGCCCCAAGTGCGATGGCCTGGGAAAAATCACGTTCTTCGATCCCAGGCGTATTGTCGCCTTCCCGCATTTATCGCTGGCTTCCGGCACGATCAAGGGGTGGGACCGGCGTAACCAATTCTATTATCAGTTGCTTGCAAGCCTTGCCGGGCACTATGATTTTGATCTGGAAATCCCTTTTGAACAACTGCCTGCAACAATTCAAGATATTGTCCTGTATGGATCGGGCAAGGAAAAAATCCTGTTTTCGTATCTGAACGAAAGCGGCAGCCGGAACCACCGGAAGCATGCCTTTGAAGGCATTATCCCGAACCTGGAGCGCCGTTATAAAGAAACCGATTCATTAACTGTACGCGAGGAATTGGCAAAATACCTTAATTCGCAGACCTGTCCTGAATGCGCGGGCACTCGCCTTCGCCGCGAAGCGCGCCATGTCCGGGTAGGAGGGCAGGCTATTTATGAAATCAACGCCCTGCCTCTGAAACAGGCAAAGGCTTTTTTCGATCAGGTAAATCTCGCGGGACAAAAGCACGCTGTTGCTGAAAGAATCGTCAAGGAAATTTCCAGCCGCATTCTATTCCTCAATAATGTTGGCCTGGATTACCTGTCGCTGGACCGCTCCGCCGATACCCTGTCTGGCGGAGAATCCCAGCGTATCCGCCTCGCCAGCCAGATCGGCTCGGGGCTGACGGGCGTAATGTATGTGCTGGACGAGCCTTCCATCGGCCTGCACCAGCGGGACAACGGCCGCCTGCTGGAGACGCTCAAGAACCTGCGCGATCTTGGCAATAGCGTCATCGTGGTGGAGCACGATCAGGACGCCATACTGACTGCCGATTACGTGGTGGACATGGGTCCCGGCGCCGGCGAGCATGGTGGATCGATCATCGCGCAAGGCACACCAGCAGCGATTCAGGAAAATCCGGAGTCGCTCACCGGGAAGTACCTTTCCGGCAAATTGATCATCGCGCTACAAAAGAAGCGTACCGAACCGAAGAGGGATCGCTGGCTCAGAATCGAAGGCGCATCCGGCAATAACCTGAAAAACGTCAATCTCAACCTGCCGGTGGGATTGTTTGTCTGTATCACCGGGGTATCCGGCTCGGGCAAGTCAACCCTCATCAACGAAACGCTCTACCTTGCAACGGCAAGGCATCTCTACGGCAGCAGTGCGGAACCCGCACCGTATCAAAATCTGGAGGGGTTGGCCTTCTTTGACAAAGTCATCAATATGGACCAAAGCCCCATCGGACGCACGCCACGCTCCAATCCGGCTACCTATACCGGGCTATTCACTCCTATCCGCGAATTATTTGCGGGTGTGCCCCAGGCGCGCGAACGTGGCTACGGACCAGGACGGTTTTCCTTCAATGTCAAGGGAGGGCGCTGCGAAGCCTGCCAAGGCGACGGCATGATCAAGGTTGAAATGCATTTTCTTCCAGATATCTATGTGTCATGCGATGTCTGTCACGGCAAGCGCTATAACCGGGAGACCCTGGAGATTCAGTACAAAGGAAGAAACATCAACGAAATTCTGCAAATGACGGTGGAACATGCCCACGAATTTTTTAGCCCCGTGCCGGTTGTGGCCCGAAAGCTGAAAACACTGCTGGATGTGGGACTGGGCTACATCACCCTCGGCCAGTCCGCGACTACGCTTTCCGGCGGAGAGGCTCAACGGGTCAAGCTCTCGCTGGAGCTTTCCAAGCGTGATACCGGCCGCACGCTCTACATCCTTGACGAGCCAACCACCGGCCTTCATTTTCAAGACATCGATTTGCTGCTGAAGGTGCTGCATCGGCTACGCGACCACGGCAACACCGTGGTAGTCATCGAGCATAATCTGGACGTGATCAAAACTGCCGACTGGATTATCGATCTCGGTCCCGAGGGTGGCGAAGGCGGCGGACGCATCATCGCTGAAGGTACGCCGGAAGAAATAATAGCGAATAAAAGAAGCTTTACCGGGCATTACCTGAAGAACGCGCTCACATCGTTGCCGGGTATGTAAACGGCAAAAAGCGGCGGCAACATGAATCCCCGTAAGCTCCTGCTCGATAGCTTCAATGCCGCAATCAACGCCGCCGATCCGCTGCGTATCGTCCCCCAGCACTTGCCGCCTGATTTACCTGGAGGCCGAACCCTGGTGGTCGGCGCTGGCAAAGCGGCTGCGGCAATGGCCTTGGCGGTGGAAAACCATTGGCAAAGGAACGCGAGACTGGATGGAATTGTTCTCACTCGCTACGGCCACGGCTTGCCACTTGAACGAATCACGGTAGTCGAAGCCGGGCATCCAGTGCCTGACGAACAGGGTGAACGGGCGGCAAGGAAAATTCTGGCGGAAGTGGAAAAACTCGGCGTCGGGGATTTATTGCTGTGCCTGGTGAGCGGCGGCGGTTCAAGCCTGTTGTCGTTGCCGGTGACAGGCGTATCGATAGATGATCTTCAAAACGTCACCAGGGAACTGCTTCGCTGCGGAGCGGCAATTCAGGAGATTAACACGGTCCGCAAACATCTTTCCGCCATTCAGGGTGGAAGGCTTGCAGCGTCATGTCATGCGAAGATACTGGCATTGATTATTTCCGACGTGACAGGAGATGATCCGACGAATATCGCATCCGGCCCCTGCGCACCCGATCCGACGACCTACTCGGACGCGCTGGGAATACTCGAATACTATCGAATCAATGCGCCTGCCGCCGTGATGGAAACACTGCTGGCAGGGGCACGGGGTAAGCGCAACGAGACACCCAAGCCCGGCGATCCGATATTTGAAAACGTGGAAAACCGGGTGATCGCTACCGCGCATGGTTCGCTGGTGGCGGCAGCGGAATACTTTCGTCATCAAGGAATTCCCGCTGCAATACTGGGTGATTCCATCACCGGCGAGGCACGCGACGTTGCCAAGGTTTTCGCTGCGCTGGTGAAGGAGATCCGTCAATATGGCCAACCCTTGAAGCCGCCGGTAGCGCTGATTTCCGGAGGCGAGACCACAGTTGCGCTATGCGCGGAAGGGCGCGGTGGACGCAACACTGAATTCCTGCTGTCGCTTGCAATAGAACTTAACGGTTTACCTGGAGTCCATGCTCTCGCATGCGATACCGACGGCATAGACGGCTCGGAAAACAACGCCGGCGCAATCGCCACGTCGGATTCATTACGCCGCGCCACGCAAATGGGCATCAATGCCGCAGCCTTGCTCGCCGGCAATAACGCTTATACTTTCTTTGAACAACTCGGCGGGTTGGTCATCACCGGCCCAACCCGCACGAATGTCAACGATTTCCGGGTAATTCTCGTTTTTTAGGACTAATATTACGACATGGTTGGAGCCTTCCTGCGGAAACAGCTTGAGGTGTCACGAAACCGCAATATTGCTTACATACTATTGCAATATCGAAGGAATATTTCACCGATAAAAGGAAAAAGCTATGGCAGCGACAATACTGGTGGTGGAAGATGAGCCTGCAATTCAGGAATTGATCTCGTATAGCCTGCGGCAGGCGAGGCATGTCGTTTTTGGCGCAAGAAATGCGGAACAGGCAATGGAGATAGTGAATAACGCGCTGCCCGACCTCGTGCTGCTTGACTGGATGCTGCCGGGAATGAGCGGTGTTGAATTCGCCCGCATGTTACGGCGCGTAACACGCACCAAAACCATCCCTATTATCATGCTTACGGCGCGCGCGGAAGAGAGCGACAAGGTGGCAGGACTGGAAATCGGCGCAGACGACTATATTACCAAGCCTTTTTCGCCGCGCGAGCTGCTCGCCCGGATTAAAGCGGTGCTCCGGCGGCGCTCGCCGGAAGCGGCGGACGATGTCGTCGAAATCGGTGGATTGCGGCTTGACTCGGCGACGCATCGCGTGACCGCGAATGATAATGAAGTAACGCTTGGACCTACCGAATTCCGCTTGCTGCATTTCCTCATGACTCACGCCGAGCGGGTGCACACACGCTCGCAACTGCTGGACCAGGTATGGGGAGATCACGTGTTTGTCGAGGATCGTACCGTGGATGTGCATATTCGCAGATTGCGTAAAGCGCTGGAGCCCGTTAGCAAGGATGAGCTGGTGCAAACTGTGAGGGGATCCGGCTATCGCTTATCCGCAGCCCAGACAGCGGGCATATGAAATCCTGAATGCGGCGTTGATCCGCTTATCCTTCAGCGCATTACTCACGCTTTATTCAGCCCGGCAGTATGGCCCGTCAAGATTTTTGCTCCATTCTGTCCAACCGCGGCATTCAGGATATGTGGAACTGATGGTCCAACTTCACACTTCGAAATAACTACGTGTCCGGTTTCTGGGAGCGCTTCATCGCCTTCATTCTGATTGCCGTTGTTACCGGTATACTCTTGGCGACGCTGGGCGCCGTCGCGACCCTGGCATGTTATGGCGTTGTACTGCTGCTGCTGGTCATTCATCATTGGCGTCACCTGACGATACTGGACAGGTGGCTCCAAGCCGAAGAATCTACGTCCGTTGCATTGCCCGATAGCTCCGGAAAATGGGGAGACGTCTTTGCACGCTTGACACGCCTTATGCGCGACCAGCGCAAGAGCCACCGCCAAATCAGTTCCGCCCTGGAGCGCCTGCAGCGCGCCACCTCGGCCATGCCGGAAGGCGTGATAATTATGGACGAGATAGATCGTATCGAATGGTGCAATCCAGTGGCGGAAAAACATCTTGGCATAGACTCCAATCTCGACGCCGGCCAGCATATCAGCCATCTGGTACGCCAAACTCAGTTCGCTGAATACCTGGCCGCGCACAATTACAGCGAGCCGCTGATAATCAAGCAACCCCTGCAACAGGGGCTAACCCTCTCGCTACAATTCGTACCTTATGGCGATAAGCAGAAGCTGCTCATCAGTCGTGACGTCACCCGTCTTGAAAGAGTGCAAACCATGCGCCGGGATTTTGTTGCCAATGTCTCGCATGAATTGCGCACCCCCTTGACCGTGATCGGTGGATTTCTTGAAACACTGTCGGAAGAGAGTCCCTCGGATCCCGAAACAAGCAAGTGGGTACTGACGCTGATGACGGATCAAACCAGGCGCATGCAGCGGCTGGTAGAAGACTTGTTGACGTTGTCACGGCTGGAAGATACGGAAAACCTGGTACGCGAGGAAAACATCAACGTTCCCGAAATGCTGCGGGAGCTGTATCATGAAGCGCAATCTTTGAGTGGGGGGCATCATCATATCAGCCTCAATCTCGATACCGATGCAAAATTGCTGGGCAGCATGGATGAGTTGCGCAGTGCTTTCAGTAATCTCGTCAGCAATGCGATACGCTATACCGCCGATGGCGGCGAAATCTCCTTGAATTGGGTAATCCGTGACGGACAAGGCGTATTCTCGGTCCAGGACAGCGGCATTGGCATCGAGCGCGAGCACATCCCGCGCCTGACCGAACGCTTCTACCGGGTGGACCGCGGGCGTTCGCGTGAAACCGGCGGTACCGGCTTGGGACTCGCCATCGTCAAGCATGTGCTGAATTGTCATCAGGCAACGCTGGAAATCGACAGCGAATCGGGCAAGGGCAGCTGTTTCAGCGCACGGTTTCCCGCGGCACGGCTGCTAACGGAGGCGAGTAACTGATTGGCACGTCATGTTATGCGGGGTATATAATCTGCGGCTAATGGTGCAACGGCACGTTCCCCTCGCACTCCTGCATAATAGGATCGCTTATCCGATTCATTACCGAAATCCTTTTCCTTCATGTCCAAGCCACCCCTCGATCTCACCGAAACACCGGTCAGCACCTTGAACGTGTTCAATGGCGATCTTCTGCACGTGTATCAGGATCAAGCGCGCCTGCCCGACGGCAAAATAAAGGTACGTGAATACATCACTCATCCCGGTGCGGTCGTTATCATTCCGCTGCTCGACAGTGGTGAACTGGTGCTGGAACGCCAGCATCGCTATCCGCTGCACCGGGATTTTTTCGAGCTGCCTGCCGGAAAAATCGATCCCGGCGAAGAACCGCTGTTATGTGCGCAACGTGAGCTGCTGGAAGAAACAGGCTATACGGCGGAAAATTGGCGGTATCTCGCTACGCTTCACCCCTGTATCGGTTATTCCGATGAAAGGTTAATTTATTATCTTGCCCAAGGACTCAGCTTTCAAGGCGAAAATCTTGATGATGGGGAACATCTGGAGGTATTTAACCTGACGTTGGCCACGGCTTTGGAATGGGTGAAGTCAGGAAAAATCACCGATAATAAAAGCGTTTCCGGGCTATTCTGGGCAGAGAAGGTGTTACGCGGCGAGTGGTAATCAACCGGATACTGAATGTCTCACACTTAATATGAGAATGCCTCCTAATGAAGCCCCCATAGGTGTCTTTGACTCCGGGGTTGGAGGCCTATCCATTCTTCGTAGCATTCGGCGTGAACTTCCGGCAGAGCACTTGTCGTACGTGGCAGATTCTGGCAATGCACCGTACGGCGATCGGCAGGTCGCCTTTATCGAAGACAGAGCTACCATAATTACTGAGTTTCTGCTCGCATTCGGCGTTAAGGCGATCGTTGTCGCCTGCAATACGGTCACCGTCGTAGCCGTTGAAAAGCTTCGAGTATGGTGCCCTGTTCCGATAGTGGCGATGGAGCCAGCCATCCGGCCAGCATCTGGCCGCACAAGGTCTAGGGTTGTCGGCGTGCTTGCCACGAGCCAAACTCTCGCAAGTCCCAACGTGGCGCGCCTCTGCTCACTCTACGGCAATGATGTCCGGATTCTGTTGCAGTCATGCCCCGGCTTGGTGGAACAAGTCGAGCGAACAGATCTCACCAGTGACACCACACGATCGCTTCTTTTACGGTATATCTCACCGCTTCTCGAAGTGGGGGCAGACACGATTGTTCTTGGGTGCACTCACTATCTGTTTCTCAGCCAGCTCATCGGAGAAATTGTCGGCCCGAGTGTCTCAATAGTCGATTCAGCTGATGCAGTGGCGCGTGAACTCGCACGACGGCTCGGTTCCCATCGCATCACCTCGCTACGAAGCCAGAGAGGGTACGAACAATTCTTCTCCAGTGCCCCACAAGAGCAGGCGCGCGCCGCGATATCGGCGCTATGGGGCAGACCAGTGATAGTTCATGCTCTCGTGCCCCCTCACTTGCATCAGACCGCTAACGAGCTCTAATTGCTGTCGAATTCCTTCGCACATTAAAGCCGCTTATGGCTGATCGTTGCCTATACCATGCTCATGATCATCACGGAGTGAGAAATGCCGGGGTCAAATGGGATGCGGGAGCTGGAAGCAGCCATCAGACCAGCAGTCCCGGGCCGTTTCCTTGCAACCGGAACAGGATTTTACTCCGCAAAGAACTCGCGCACCTTATCCATCCAGGATTTGGCGCGGGGACTGTGACGAGAGTGATCTTCCTGGGTGATCGATTCCAACTCCTGCAATAGCTCTCGTTGACGAGTGGTGAGTTTGACAGGCGTTTCAACCACCACATGACACAGCAAGTCACCCTGGGTATTGCCGCGCACACCTTTGATCCCCTTGCCGCGCAGGCGGAAAATTTTTCCGCTCTGGGTTTCCCCCGGCACCCTGATTTTGGCATGGCCGTCGAGTGTGGGAATCTCAATTTCTCCGCCCAGCGCAGCGGTGGTAAAACTTATCGGCATTTCGCAGTGCAAGTCGTTATGATCACGTTGAAAAACGGAATGCGGCGATAGGTGGATAACCACATACAAATCTCCTTGCGGGCCATTGTTGACGCCGGCCTCGCCTTCCCCGGACAAACGGATACGATCGCCTTCATCCACCCCGGCAGGAATTTTTACCGAGAGCGTTTTATGTTGCTTGATCCGTCCCGCACCATTGCATGTGATGCAAGGACTTGAAATAAATTTGCCGCTGCCGTGGCATTTAGGGCACGTCTGCTGGATTGAGAAAAATCCTTGTTGCATTCGTACCTGGCCGTGGCCGTTACAGGTCGGGCAGGTGGTGGGCGAGGTGCCCGGCTTGGCGCCGTTCCCATGGCAGGTACCGCAAACTTCCATGGTGGGGATACGAATTTTCGTTTCAGTTCCACGCGCCGCCTGTTCCAGCGAAATTTCCAGGTTGTAGCGCAAGTCGGCGCCGCGATAGACATTTGCATGTCCTCCGCGCCCGCTAAAGATATCGCCGAATATGTCGCCGAACGCATCAGCAAATCCTTGAGCACTACCCGCTCCTGCTACATTTGGATCCACACCGGCGTGGCCATGCTGGTCGTATGCCATGCGCTTCTTGGGATCGGAAAGTATTTCATAGGCTTCTTTCGCCTCCTTGAAGTGCCCCTCCGATTTCGGATTATCCGGATTACGATCCGGATGATACTTCATCGCCAGCCTGCGGTAGGCTTTCTTGATTTCTTCTTCGCTGGTGTCGCGGTTAACGCCCAGCACTTCATAATAGTCACGTTTGCTCATATCTATTTTCTTGAAAAATGGAAGAGCAGGAGGTTATTTCAATTGTTTGTTACCCTGCTCTCTTCTAACAAAGCAAACGCAGGGCGCGCAGGAGAATTTAAATCCATCTCTCCGCGCCTCTGCGTCTGGATGTTCCAGCAGCCGTAAATCAGTTATTTCTTGTTTTTTACTTCCTCAAACTCAGCATCGACCACCTCCCCCTCTACGGGCTTTTCCCCTCCGTGGGGGGCCGATTCCGCGCCGGGCTCGCCCTGCTGCGCCTGCTGAGTCTGCTCCTGCGAGTACATCTTTTCCGCCAACTTGTGCGAGGCCTCGGCGAGTACTTGCGTTTTTGCCTCAATAGCCTCCTTGTTGCCGGATTTCAGCGCTTCTTCCGCATCCTTCAGAGCCTCTTCTATTTTTGACTTTTCGTCACCGTCCAGTTTATCGCCATGTTCCTTCAATGTCTTTTTCACCGAGTGGATCATTGCGTCGCACTGATTGCGGGCAGTGACGAGCTCCAGCGTCTTGTGATCTTCCTCGGCGTGAGCTTCGGCATCTTTGACCATGCGCTGCACCTCATCATCAGACAGACCGGAGCTTGCCTGGATCTTGATTTTGTTTTCCTTGCCCGTGGCCTTGTCCTTGGCCGAGACGTGGAGTATGCCGTTGGAGTCGATATCAAATGTCACCTCGATTTGCGGCATGCCACGCGGCGCTGGAGGAATCTCGCTCAGATTGAATTGGCCCAGGCTCTTGTTTCCGGACGCAAGCTCACGCTCACCTTGCAGCACGTGGATGGTTACCGCGGTCTGGTTTTCGTCGGCGGTTGAAAACACCTGCTGCGCCTTGGTCGGAATAGTGGTGTTTTTCTGGATCAACTTGGTCATTACGCCGCCGAGCGTTTCAATTCCCAGCGATAATGGGGTAACATCCAGCAGCAGCACGTCCTTCACCTCGCCCTGCAGCACGCCACCCTGGATAGCAGCGCCTACCGCAACCGCTTCATCCGGATTCACATCCTTGCGCGGCTCCTTGCCGAAAATCTCCCTCACCTTGTCCTGCACCTTGGGCATGCGGGTTTGTCCGCCCACCAGGATGATGTCCTCAATATCGGAAATCTTCACCCCGGCATCCTTGATAGCGATGCGGCAAGGTTCTACTGTACGCTCGATTAATTCTTCCACCAGGCTTTCCAGCTTGGACCGGGTAATTCTTACCGCCAGATGCTTGGGACCGGAAGCATCCGCCGTGATGTAAGGCAAATTGACTTCTGTTTGCTGGCTGGACGAGAGCTCGATCTTGGCTTTTTCCGCCGAATCTTTTAAGCGTTGCAGGGCCAGCATATCTTTTTTCAAATCAATGCCGCTTTCCTTCTTGAACTCATCCACAAGGTATTCGATGACGCGTGAATCGAAATCCTCGCCGCCGAGGAAAGTGTCGCCATTGGTTGCCAGCACCTCAAACTGGTGCTCACCCTCCACTTCCGCGATTTCGATAATGGAAATATCGAAAGTGCCTCCACCGAGGTCATATACTGCCACCTTGCGGTCGCCCTCTTTTTTATCCATGCCAAAAGCCAATGCCGCCGCAGTTGGTTCGTTGATAATGCGTTTGACTTCCAGCCCGGCGATGCGTCCGGCATCCTTGGTCGCCTGGCGCTGGGAATCGTTGAAATATGCGGGAACAGTAATCACCGCTTCACTCACTGGCTCGCCCAGATAATCCTCGGCGGTTTTTTTCATTTTTATCAGCACTTGGGCGGAAATTTCGGGCGGCGCGACTTTCTTGCCACGCACCTCTACCCAGGCGTCATTGTTGTCGGCCTTGATGATGTTGTAGGGAACCATTTTAATATCCCTCTGCACCATTTCCTCATTGAACCGGCGTCCGATCAGGCGTTTCACCGCAAACAACGTATTCTTTGGATTGGTAACCGCCTGACGTTTGGCGGAGGCCCCAACCAGGATTTCACCGTCTTCGGTGTAGGCGACGATTGAAGGCGTGGTACGCGCACCTTCCGAATTCTCTATCACCTTGGGTTTGCCATTCTCCATAACGGCCACACATGAGTTGGTGGTACCGAGGTCTATGCCAATAATTTTTGCCATGATTTGATCCTTGTGTTTGTGTAGGAGTTAGTACTGAATATCCGCCAATGCGGGAAATGGGGGCTCCGAGCGGGATTTCAAGTCTCTTTGACTTTCGAGACCGATACCAGTGCCGGCCGAATTACCCTATCGTTCAAAACGTAGCCTTTTTGCATCACCTGCACCACAGTGTTGGGGGCAAGGTCGGAGTCTACCGTGCACATTGCCTGATGCAGATGCGGATCGAATTTCGCGCCGGTCGGGTCAATCAGCTTGATGTTGAACTTATCGAAAACCGTAGTGAGCTGCTTGCGGGTCAACTCCATTCCATTCTTGAAGTTTTCGACTGTTGCATTCTCTACAGCCAGCGCCGCTTCCAGGCTATCCATTACCGCCAGCAGTTCAGTGGAAAAATTTTCGATCGCGTATTTATGCGCGTTAGTCACATCAATCTGCGCACGTTTTCGTATATTCTCCGCATCGGCCTTGGCGCGTAACCAGGCGTCGTGATGTTCCGCGGCATCAAGTTCGGCTTTCTTCAGTAATTGTTCAAGACTCGGCATCGTTTCCTTCACATGTTCGGCTGTCTTATTTTCGTTGACCTCCGATGCGGCCTCGTCCGCGCTTGCTGTCAATTCGGGGTGGTCTGGCTGGGGCTGTTGTTTGTCTGCCATTGGGTCTCTCCTTATTTCTCGTCTAAAACATATCGGGATGATTTTTCCAATTTCAAGATCGGGAAATACCTTGCAGGTTCCGCAACTGTTCCATCAGGAAGGATCAAATCGGAAGAATTGAGCCGAATGCCAATAAACCATGGAAGATCCGATGGCGAAGCCGCTGAACGCATCCTATCAATTTTAATTTCCAATTCTCCGACTCAGCTCAGCGGCTTTGCCGGTGTAAGTTTGCGGCGTCATTTCCCGCAGGCGTTTTTTCTCCGCTCCTGGAACAGCAAGATCATCAATGAATTTATGCAATATATCCTTCGTAATGCCGCCTTTGCCGCGAGTCAGCTCTTTCAGCTGCTCGTAGGAATTCTGTATGCCGTGGCGGCGCATGACTGTCTGGATCGGCTCTGCCAGGACCTCCCATGCACCCTCCAGGTCTTCCATTAAACGTTCGGGGCTGACTTCCAGCTTGCTCATTCCTTTGCCGCAAGAATCGTATGCCAGCAACGTGTGTCCCAACGCTACGCCCATGTTGCGAAGCACGGTGGAGTCCGTCAGATCACGTTGCCAGCGCGATATGGGCAACTTCTCGCTCAAATGCCGTAACAGCGCGTTAGCAATCCCCAGGTTGCCTTCCGAGTTTTCAAAATCGATCGGGTTGACTTTATGGGGCATTGTGGATGAACCGACTTCTTCTCCCCTGGTTTTTTGCTTGAAGTAACCGAGTGAGATATATCCCCATACGTCGCGGTTAAGGTCCAGCAATATGGCATTGATACGCGCATAAGCGTCGAACAGTTCTGCCATGGCGTCATGCGGTTCAATCTGCGTGGTGTAGGGATTGAATTCCAGACCAAGTTTCTCTACGAAATCCTGCGCGAATTTTTCCCAGCCGAAATTCGGGTAAGCGGCTAAATGAGCGTTGTAGTTACCCACTGCTCCATTGATTTTTCCAAGAATGGTTATTGTGGCAAGACGTTCCCGCGCACGTTGGAGTCGATAGGCGACATTGGCGAATTCCTTGCCTGCTGTAGTGGGTGTAGCGGGCTGGCCGTGCGTACGGGCAAGCATGGGTATATCAGACAGTTCATGTGCCATCTGGATAAGCTTGGCGATGATTTTATCCAAAGCCGGCAGCATTACCCGATCGCGGCTGTGCATCAGCATCAGTCCGTGAGAGAGGTTGTTGATGTCCTCCGAAGTGCAGGCAAAATGGATAAATTGCGTAACCCCCGCGACTTCAACGTTCTCCGCCAAACGTTCCCGCAGCCAGTATTCGATGGCTTTGACGTCGTGATTGGTACGCGCTTCGATAAGCTTGACCGCTTCACCGTCGGCTTCGGAAAAATTCACCGCGAGATTGTCAAGTTGCTCGATAGTACTGCTGGAAAACGGCGGCGCCTCAGCGATAGCCGCGATACGCCCTAATGCTTTGAGCCATTCGATTTCCAGCTGGACGCGGTAACGAATTAGAGCAAGTTCACTGAAATAGGGCCGCAGGTTTGCGACTTTGCCGTGATAGCGTCCATCAAGGGGGGAAAGGGCAGTGAGGGAAGACGAGTTCATATTGTTGATTCTTCATTAATGATTCCAGTGGCCGGATCATTTTGACGATCATTTTAACATAGGTAGACAAATGCCTGGACTATGCCACGCAGGAGCGAAACCGGTATAATCGCGCCTGGATAAATTGCCGCCAAGGATGCCATGAAGCTTATCGGATCACTCACCAGCCCTTACGTGCGCAAGACGCGCATTGTCCTGGCAGAAAAGCGAATTGGTTATGATTTTGAGGTAGACGTCCCTTGGGATGCGGATAGTCATGTGGCGAATCACAATCCCCTGGGCAAGATACCGGTGCTGATCATGGACGATGGCACGACTTTATTTGATTCACGCGTGATCGTTGAATATCTCGACAGTGTCAATCCCGTGTCCCGCCTGATTCCCGAGCCTAACCGCCGCCGCATCATGGTAAAACGCTGGGAGGCGCTGGCGGATGGTATCTGCGACGCCGCCGCCACGATTTTCCTAGAACGCAAACGCCGTGACGCCGAGCAAAGTCCGGAATGGATCTCACGCCAGCAAAAGAAGGTCGAACGTGGCCTGGAAACGGCCGCACACGAATTGGGCGATAAAAAATGGTGCGACGGCAATGCTTATACGCTGGCTGATATTGCTCTCGGCTGCACCCTGGGCTACCTTGCTTTTCGCTTTCCCGAAATCGATTGGCGCAATACCTCACCCAATCTTGCCGATCTTTCCGACAGGCTGGAAAAACGGACGCCATTTATGGAAACAGTGCCCCAGGGATGAGAAGCGGTTGAGATAACAAGCAGCGGGAATAGTCATCCGGCAATCACTCCTCCTCCAAGGCATACCTTGCTTTCATAAACGACTACTGATTGGCCCGGTGTGACAGCCCACTGGGGCTGCGCGAATTCGATTTTGCACTGGCCATCATCGATAGACGTAATTGCGCAGGGCGCATCCACCTGACGGTAACGGGTCTTGGCGGCGTAAACCCAATTGCAATGTGGCGCACTGCCGCTTATCCATGTCAGATCGACGGCGGTGAGCGCCGGCCGGAATAAATCGGGATGGTCATGGCCTTGTACCACTATCAGGATATTTTGTGCCACATTCTTCGCCGAAACGAACCAGGGTTCGCCGTCGCCGTCTCTCGTTCCGCCGATGCCCAATCCCTGCCGTTGGCCAATCGTGTAGTACATCAGCCCCAGATGCCTGCCCAGGACGGCGCCATCCGGCGTTTGTATTTCCCCCGGCTCATGCGGTAAGTAACGATTGAGAAATTCCCTGAACGGACGTTCGCCGATAAAACAAATTCCGGTACTGTCTTTCTTGGAGAAATTCGGCAATTCATGATCCCTGGCGATTTGACGTACATCGCGTTTATAAAGATGACCAATAGGAAATAGCGTTCTGGATAACTGCTTCTGGTTCAAACGATAAAGAAAATAGCTCTGGTCCTTGGTCCCGTCCTCGCCTTTCAGCAGTTGAAACATGCCATTTATTTCGCGCACCTGGGCATAATGTCCCGTGGCGATATAGTCGGCGCCAAGACCGGTGGCGTGATCAAGAAACGCCTTGAATTTGATCTCGGCATTGCACAATACATCGGGATTCGGTGTTCGCCCGGCTTTATACTCGGCAAGGAACCGGCTAAATACCCGCTCCTTATATTCGGCCGAGAAATTGACTGCCTCCAAAGGGATTTCGATGATATCCGCCACTGATGCGGCATCGATCAAATCCTGGCGGGACGAGCAATAGTCATCGGTATCGTCGTCTTCCCAATTCTTCATGAAGAGACCAATGACTTCGTAGCCCTGTTGCTTTAACAGCAGCGCCGCGACGGATGAATCAACCCCGCCCGACAGCCCGACTACCACACGCCGCTTGCTCATCTTTGATTTTTCAATCGTAATGCGTAAGAATTTCCAACGAATAGCGCTTGCCCGCCAGGTGATCCGCCACACATCTCATCACCAGTGGACTCCGGTGACAATAAGTCGTTTCGTAGATTTCATCCACGCCAAACCATCCAACACGCAATATTCCCGCGTCGAGCGCACGACTGGGGTCATGGTCAACAACTGAACCGGTAAAAGCAAAGCGAAGATAGGTAGTGTTGTCAGCATGGGAATGCCAGTGGTAAATGCCCAGCACCCATTGCGGGACAAACGTATAACCGGTTTCTTCCAGGGTTTCCCGAATCGCGCCCTGAATGATGGATTCATCCGGTTCCAGATGCCCGGCCGGCTGATTGAATAGGATACCGTTACTTGTTTGCTCCTCAACCAGCAGATACTTTCCGCCCTGCTCAACGACAGCCGCAACCGTGACATTTGGCTTCCACATCATGATATCTTAACCCCCTATTTTTTTATAAAAGCTTATGCGAAGGCTCGTCGCCGTCAGCGATGGCAACAACAGCGAAGCGTGGCAAAGCAGACCTGAACCGGAATTGAAACAGGCCCGCATTGTATCGCCTTGACCACCAGAAAGAAATAAAGAGGAAGAGCGGGGAGAGAGCACGGCGAAACTCTGCCTCTTTGTACCGGTAGTGGCTACAAACGTCAGGCAACTCTTGACTATATTCTTCCTTCCGGCGTTTCTTTTCCCTTTCCATATTTTTTATTCACAGACGGTCGTACACCGATTTTAGCGGATGACGGCGCCCCAGAGGTTAAATGCGTTTGCGTCGCTGCATCCGCCGGACGTGACACTAATGATTCCGGCTTTGACGTTCCAATCAAGGATAAAGAACGCATTAGAAGCAAAGCACATTAACGCCACTTTAAAACGAGTAAAATATATTGTTTTTTTGTTTGCGAACCTCCACTCACTCCGACCCGCCAGACTAATCATTGGGAGATACCATGTACCAGCACATCAGGACCCCGTCCGAAGGAAAAAAAATCCGAGTCAATGAAGATTTTTCGTTGAGCGTGCCGGATAACCCTGTTATTCCGTTCATCGAAGGGGACGGAATCGGAGTGGACATTACGCCGGTGATGAAACAAGTCGTGGATGCGGCGGTACGCAGGGCTTATGACGGCGCGCGCAAGATTTCCTGGATGGAAATTTACGCCGGCGAGAAATCCAACCAAGTGTACGGCGAGAACGTCTGGCTCCCCGATGAAACGCTGGAAGCCGCAAGGGAATACGTCGTCTCCATCAAGGGGCCGCTGACAACACCTGTGGGCGGTGGCATTCGTTCCATTAACGTGGCCCTGCGCCAGAAACTTGATCTCTATCTATGCCTGCGTCCTGTGCGCTATTTTCAGGGCGTGCCAAGCCCGCTAAAGAATCCGGAAAAAACAGCCATGGTGATTTTCCGCGAGAATTCGGAAGACATTTACGCCGGCATTGAATGGGAGGCTGAGTCGGAAAATGCAAAAAAAATCATCAACTTTTTAATGACGGAAATGGATGTCACCAAAATTCGTTTTCCGCAGACATCGGGAATCGGCGTTAAGCCGGTATCGCGCGAAGGCACCGAGCGGCTGGTGCATAAGGCTATCCAGTATGCGATAGATAACAAGCGCCGCTCGGTTACCCTGGTGCACAAGGGCAACATAATGAAATTCACCGAGGGAGCGTTCAAAAATTGGGGCTATGCGCTGGCCGCAAGAGAATTTGGAGCCAGTCTGCTTGAGGGCGGGCCATGGATGAAGCTCCCGGCCGACAAGGGTGGGATTATTATCAAAGACGTGATCGCTGATGCTTTTCTGCAACAGATTTTGTTGCGCCCCGAGGAATACGATGTAATTGCAACATTGAATCTGAATGGCGACTATATTTCCGACGCCCTGGCGGCACAAGTGGGGGGTATCGGCATCGCGCCGGGCGCAAACCTCAGTGATTCGGTTGCCATATTCGAGGCAACTCACGGTACCGCCCCAAAATACGCCGGGAAGGATCAGGTTAATCCGGGATCAATCATCCTTTCGGCGGAAATGATGCTGAGGCATATGGGATGGATCGAAGCTGCGGATCTGATAATCCATGCGATGGAGAAAACCATCCAGGACAAAATCGTGACTTATGACTTCGCGCGGCAGATGACCGATGCCCGAAAAGTCTCGTGTTCGGCATTTGGCGAAGCGCTGATTGAGTGCATGACTTGAAACTGGATACAGCGGTCGACTGCTCTCTTTTGTTTAGCCAATGATCCACGAGGGATCGGCCACCTGATCTTTTTGTGGAGCTTCCCTGAAAAAAACCCCTTGCCGCTTTTCAACGCAAGGGGTTTATATAATCCTGTGATAACAGACTGATCACGGCTGACCGCGACAGCGGGAGATCGTTAGGCGGACTGAATATTTGATGCTTGCTTGCCCTTGGGTCCCTGAGTGACTTCGAAGCTCACTTTCTGACCTTCCTTTAGCGTTTTGAACCCGGACATATTGATCGCGGAGAAGTGGGCAAATAAATCTTCGCTGCCGTCATCCGGGGTGATAAAACCAAAACCCTTGGAGTCATTGAACCATTTCACTGTACCTGTTGCCATTTTTGCTTCCTATAAAAAACCGGGCCGGAAACCCGAATACTGTTTGAGTTTCAAGACCGCAAAACGGCTGTAACCGGTACTGCAGAGAACTTGAAGCCAAACGCCAAGAGCCGTTTTACGCAAATCCGATGTTCAAGTCAAGTAGTCATGCACTTATTTTGTAAAATTGCAATAGAATAATTTTCCCAAGGTACTTGAATATTTCGGTGTAATCATCAAATATATCGACAGAAGCTCATTTGGTTATATTTGTGCTCTAGGACAGATGAACAGTGAGATAAAAAATCATGGAAAACGGAGATCATGGAGACGTTGTACTGGAGGCTAAAAAGAGTAAACTCAAGCCGCCGCCAATGTTTAAGGTACTTTTGCTGAATGATGATTTCACACCCATGGATTTCGTAGTGGCCGTGCTGCAAACTTTTTTTTCAATGAATCGCGAACAGGCAACGCAAATCATGCTCAAAGTTCATATAGAAGGAGCGGGCGTATGTGGGGTATATCCCAACGATGTGGCCACCGCCAAGGTTGAGCAGGTGGTTACATTTGCAAGGCAGCATCAACATCCGCTTAGGTGCGTGATGGAGGAGACCTGAAATGATTGCTCAAGAGCTGGAAGTCAGTTTACACATGGCATTTGTCGAATCACGGCAGAAGCGCCACGAATTCATTACGGTGGAACACTTGTTGCTGGCGATGCTCGACAACCCCACCGCCGCCGAGGTACTGCGTGCATGTTCCGTCGATATCGACGACTTGCGCAGGTTGCTGGCGGAACATGTCACCGAGAACACACCAACGGTAGGGGGCAGCGGGGAAGTGGATACGCAGCCTACACTTGGTTTTCAGCGTGTGATACAGCGCGCGATCCTGCATGTGCAGTCTTCTGGAAAAAAAGAAGTCACCGGCGCTAACGTCCTGGTCGCCATATTCGGCGAGAAGGACTCCCATGCGGTGTATTTTCTGCATCAGAAAGGCGTGACCCGGCTCGATGTGGTGAATTACATTTCCCACGGTATCAGCAAGGTACCGCAGGGCAGCAGCGCCAAAACTGAAAGCGAGGGTGATACCGACCAGGACCTGGGCGCAGGCGGCGCACTGGAAAGCTACGCCGTGAATCTGAATACCCAGGCACTCGCGGGCAAGATCGATCCATTGATTGGGCGCGAGAAAGAATTGGAACGCCTGATACAAACATTGTGCCGGCGCCGCAAAAATAATCCATTGCTGGTGGGTGAAGCGGGAGTCGGTAAAACGGCCATCGCCGAAGGATTGGCGCGGCGAATAATCGAAAATGAGGTTCCCGAGGTTCTTTCGCGCCACCAGGTTTACGCCCTGGATATGGGTGCGTTACTTGCCGGTACCAAATACCGCGGCGATTTCGAGCAGCGCCTGAAGGCGGTGCTGAAACAGCTGCTCGACAGTTCTCACGCGATCCTGTTCATTGATGAAATTCACACCTTGATCGGTGCGGGAGCAGCATCCGGCGGTACCCTCGACGCTTCCAATCTTCTTAAACCGATACTCAACACTGGGCAATTGAAATGCATCGGCGCCACGACATACAGCGAATATCGGGGGATTTTTGAAAAGGATCATGCCTTATCCCGCCGCTTTCAGAAAATCGATGTGCTTGAGCCTAGCGTGGAAGAAACCGTTGCCATCCTGCGCGGGCTGAAACCCCGCTATGAAGCGCATCACGGCGTCAAATATACGGCTGTTGCGCTGAGCACCGCCGCGGAATTGTCGGCACGCTTCATCAATGATCGTCATCTTCCCGACAAAGCGATAGACGTGATCGACGAGGCCGGGGCCGCGCAGCGTATCCTGCCCAAGTCGAAACAACGCAAGGTTATCAGTAAACACGAGATTGAGGACATCATCGCCAAAATTGCACGCATTCCGGCGCAAAATGTCTCCAGCGACGACCGCAATACGCTGAAGACGCTTGACCGTGACCTGAAGGCAGTGGTATTCGGGCAGGACAGGGCCATCAATGCGCTGACCGCTGCGATCAAAATGGCAAGAAGCGGCTTGGGCAATCCGCAAAAACCAGTCGGTTCATTCCTTTTTTCCGGCCCGACCGGAGTGGGGAAAACCGAGGTGGCGCGGCAACTTGCTTATGCACTAGGCATTCATTTGCATCGCTTCGATATGTCTGAGTACATGGAGCGGCATGCGGTGTCGCGCTTGATCGGCGCGCCGCCTGGGTATGTTGGCTTTGATCAGGGTGGTTTGCTCACCGAGGCCATCATCAAGCAACCCTATTCGGTACTGCTGTTGGACGAAATTGAAAAGGCCCATCCGGATATTTTTAATATCCTGTTGCAGGTGATGGATCACGGTACTCTGACGGACAATAATGGCCGCAAGGCGGATTTTCGCAACGTCGTGATTGTGATGACCACCAATGCCGGCGCCGAGTCGTTAACCAAAGCTTCCATGGGCTTCACCAAGGCCGCGCAGGCAGGTGATGAAATGGGCGACATCAAACGCATGTTCACACCCGAATTCCGTAACCGGCTGGATGCGATCATCTCCTTTGCCTCTCTGGATAGAGATGTGATCCTGCGCGTTGTGGATAAATTCCTGATGCAGCTTGAAGCACAGTTGCATGAAAAGAAAGTGGAGGCGATATTCACCGATGCACTGAGGGAGTATCTCGCCAAAAACGGCGCCGATCCTCTCATGGGCGCACGCCCGATGGCGCGGCTTATTCAGGACACCATTCGCAGCGCCTTGGCGGATGAGTTGCTGTTCGGACGTCTTGCGAGCGGCGGCAGGGTAACGGTGGATATCGATGCGGATAACAAGGTGACACTTCAGTTTGAGGAAGAAGCAGCCGCAGCCCTGTAAGTCTTCCGTAAGTCGGTAGTAAAAGGAAGGAGACAAAAAGGCGCGCAGTTCGCGCCTTTTTTACTGGTTAAACCTCTGGCTATTTACTTTTGGTTTCGTATTTGAAAGACAGATTGACTCTTGCGCGATATGCGGTCACTTTCCCATTCTCAACAACCATGTCAAGCTTTACTATCTCGGCAACCCGTAAATCTCTGAGAGTTTTTGATGCGGCCTTGACGGCGTTCTTCGCCGCATCCTCCCAGGATACCTTGCTGGTTCCGACGATCTCCGTTATCCGATAAATGCTATCTCCGGCCATGATTCTTCTCCTTTTTTAGTTAGCACACCACATCAAGCAGGATGCTAAGCGAACTCAGCCTTCCAGCTTTCCATCCGGTTCAGTTTATGATTAACCCCGGAAAATTGCAATTAAGGTTACCGTTACAGCCAGGATCGAAACGCGCGATGCATGTATCGAACGCAAAAACTGGCCACTTCCAGCAATCGGAAGCGGAAAAAAATAGCAGCATTTAACCCGCGATGACCCGCTTAGTGATGTAGCCGAGCGCTTCCTCTACTTGATCGACAAGAATAAGGCATAGCTCGCCCGCTTTCAGGCTGGCGAACGCAGCGTCGATGGCCACAAGTTCACCACGGATTTCCTTGACATCGCGGGCGCGCTTTGCATTCTCCAAGCCTTGCCGCAACAAGCCAAGCACTTCCCCGTCAGCACGGCCCCGCTGACCTTGATCCTGATAAAGCACCACCTCATCGAAAGCGTCGCCGAGGATCTCGGTCTGCTGCCTCGGCCCAAACGCGGTCAACCTTTTCGAACCCCGTGCGCAATCTGTCGCGTACCAGGTGGATCAGCCATGCGATGATCGGCAGGGGCAGCAAGTCACCAGAGCCAGCCAGGGATCGATCGAGACCAGGATTACAATTGTCATGCCGATCATCAACACATCGGTAGCGAAGTCGAGCAGATGCAGCGAAATAAAAACATTGATGCGATCGGTTTCAGAGCCGTACGCGCCATAAGGTCGCCGGTGCGTTTGCCGCCAAAATATTCCTGCGAGAGTGTGAGGAGATGTTCGTAGGTGGCGGTACGCAAGTCCGCGCCTATACGTTCCGAGACCAGCGCCAGCATATAGGTGCGTGCCCAACCGAGCACCCAGGCGAGCATCGCGGCACCGAGCAGACCGGTGAGATAAAACGTGACAAGTTCACTATTTATCGGCTTGCCGTTCTGGTGAGGAATCAGAACGTTATCCATCAGCGGCATCGTCAGATAAGGGGGCACCAGCGTTGCCGCGGTGCTACCCAGTGTCAGCAGAAAACCAGCAAGCAGACGCCACTTATAAGGCTTGGCAAAACGCCACAAACGAAACAGTATCCACATCGAGGGGGGCGGCACATGGCTTTCCCGGCTGCACACCGCGCACTCTTCCTGGCCCGGCAACAGCGGTGAATCAAGTACCCTATGGCATTGAGGACACAGGACCTCCGCAGGCGGTGGGGGCGGCACCCCATTGATTTGGTAACTAAGTTGCTGCGTGAAATGCTCGATCAGACGAGCGGCTGTGGTGTCACCGCCAAGCGTGTAGCGCCAGCGGGCAAGCAGCGAATTCGTGTCAAGCAGCTCCAGGCTGCCGATACCGGCCTGATCGTAGCGCACCAGTGCCAGCCCGGGTCGATAAACCCAGTCTAGCCAAAGCGCCTCACTCCGCGTGCTTGCCATCAAGCGTTGATCGGTCACAACTATCAACCCGGGCGTAAAATACAGTTGGGCATCGAGATCGGTTTCCATCCAGGCAAGCACCTTTTCTTTATCGGAAAGCCGGATTCAACTTGTGCAGACCAAACGGAAGGCAGGGGTGGCGATGCAATGCGGGACCAGGCGCTAGGGGAGGAAACCGAGGGAAGCTGGGGGCTTGACATCATCGAACCTGGATCTCGGCTATGCTGCTAAAAAATGACTGAATCGTTTCATCACGCACTGTTCACCAAAAGAATAACGTATATGCGCACCGGATGTTGACGCAGCACGTATCTCTAAAGCAAACGATTCCTGGTTCTTGCAAGGAAATAAGGCCGTGCGACAAAACAGTTAACTTTACAGCTTGGCGGACTTAAAAGAATCGAAGCAAAATGAGATGAAGCAGATATTGGGAATTTTGAAGGCCAATAGGTGTTGCTATTAACCGAAGAAGTAAAATGAACGGCTAGACATTTTTCTGCTGAGCTCCTCTAAGCCGGACAGGCTGGTAGGCAAGCCGAGAGTGGAAACCCTCGATTTAGGTTTTCAGAGAGATCGGGCAGAAGTTGTTCTCTGCCTCGCCCCACGTTCGGCTTTTTTGATACCTTCGAGAGCCGTCTTGATGATATGTCGCGGGGCGCCAATATTCATGCGCATGAAGCCGCTGCCGGCCTCGCCGAACAACGTGCCCGGGCTCATGCCTACGCCGGCCTCATGCACAAAGAAATGCCTGAGTTCCGCATCATTTATTCCCAATTCAGCCTTCAGCGCCCTGCAATCCAGCCACAGCAGATAGGTGCCCTCCGGTTCGATAAGCCGGATTTCAGGAAGGTGGGCGGTCAAATACTCCGCGACATAGTCCCGGCTTTGCCGGAGATAAACCAGTAATGCCTCCAGCCATGCCTCACCTTCCCGGTATGCCGCCTCGAACGCGGCAATACTGAAAGGATTCGCTGCGCTGACGTGCATGGCCTCGAATGCCTGGACAAGTGCTCTGCGACACCCCGGATCAGGCACGACGAGAGTGGAAAGATTCAGACCGGGTATATTGAATGTCTTGCTGGGCGCAACGGCGGTTATGATATGCGGAGCACTTTCTCCCAACGTTCCCGCCAGTGTCGACAGCGTATGATGTTTGTTTCCGGCATAAACCAGATCGGCATGGATTTCATCCGAGAATATGACCAGATCGTGTTTCCTGGCGATTCTCAGAACACATTCCAGCTCCTGCTTGCTCCATACCCTGCCGACGGGGTTATGCGGAGAACATAGCAATAGCAATCGGGCTTCTGCGGCGCATTGTTCCAGGTGATCGAAGTCAATACTATAGCGGTTATTTGCTAGACGCAGCGGGTTATGAGCCAGCTGTCTGCCGGTACTGGTGACAGCCGAAAAAAAGGGAAAATATACCGGCGGCTGCACGATGACAGAGTCCCCCGATTCGGCAAAAGCCATCACAGCGGCATGGAGCGATGGCACCACGCCGGGGCACATTACGATCCATTCACGCTGCACTTCCCAATCATGGCGTCTCCTCAACCAGTCTATCAACGACTCGTACAAGCTGTCCGGGTAGACTGTATAACCATATACGGGGTGGGCGGCACGTTCCGCAAGCGCCCGGGTCACGGCTTGGGGTGCGGCAAAATCCATATCCGCTACCCATAGCGGAATAACCTCCGCTGTACCGAACATGGTTTGCCGCCCGTCATATTTGAGGCTGGCGGTCCCGGCGCGATTAATGTCGCTGTTGAAGTCATGGTTCGAAAGGCATCCACTGTTCAAGCAACTCTCTCCCAGATCGTCACCTCCGAGAGCGTGTGCTGGAATTTCCGCCGCGTTTCGCGGATGACAAAGGGTACCTCCTGCGGGCCGTGAATCAGCTTGAAATGACTACCCAGGACCTCTTTCAAGCCATCCAGGGTACTGAAGCTTTCCCCATCGCGCTTGAATCCGCCAATCCATGCTTCCCGCTTGGTATGTTCCTCCAACCATGTGTAAGGTGAGGCGAGCATCAATAGGCCGCCCGGGTTGAGGCGGGTATGAATGGTTGCCAGGAGCTTCGCTGGATCATAAAGGCGATCGATCAGGTTGGCCGCAAGAATCAGGTCATAGCCGCTGAATAGGGGTTTGAGGTTACAGGCATCACCTTGGTAAAACTTTACCTTGTGCCTGACGGTATCGAGGCCAAGACCGGTCAGCGTACGCTCCTTGTAAAAAACCAGATCTCCCTCGTCCGTCAGCGTATAGCGCAACACTCCCTGCCCCGCAAGCTGGACACCCTGGCCGATGAAGCGGGCGGAGAAATCGACCCCGGTCACGTCGTCGAAATGGCGTGCAAGTTCGAAAGTAGCGCGCCCCGAGGCACAACCAAGGTCAAGCGCCTTATGCGCAGGTTTGTCCCGCATGGCGCTGATAGCCAGTTCAGCGAGCGCCTTCGGAAAATTGGGAATGCCAAAATACTCATCCCCGTAGTGGAACTCGGCATACTCCGAGAGCAGCTTGTCGGTTTCATAATGAGAGTCATGCTGGATGGCGGGCGCGTCGGCAACCACATAACGGAACCCGGCGTGCTGGAAAAAATGACGACGAAAAGCATAACGGGCACTTTTCAGCGACTCGTTGCCACTTGAAATCCAGGATCCGCCCTTCATGATGTTATGCCGGCCATCGAATGTCGGGGTAGTGAAATCGTCGTAATGCGGATGGATATCGAAGCCCTCAAACGGATAGATCGGCGTTTCCGTCCACTGCCAGACGTTGCCGACCACATCATAGAACTCTCCGTGAGAAAATTCATTGACGGGATGACTGGAGGCAGAGTGGTCGAGATGGATATTCGCTGCCGCTGGTTCGGTCTGAGGGACTTCGGACAACCCAGCTACATCGTAGAGGCGATACCACTCATCTTCCGTCGGTAACCGGAAGGGTTGGCCGGTGGCCGCCGCTTTCCAGTTACAGAAGGCTTTGGCTTCATGATAATTCACCTCTACCGGCCAGTCCCAGGGCATGGGGATCTCTTCGGTCATCGAGCGCAGCCGCCACCCGGTCCCATGCCTGCGCCAGAAAGTAGGGTGTTCGGCACGAGTGTGACGTTGCCAGGCACGGCCCTCCTCTTCCCAGCAGCTTTCCGTGCCATAGCCGTTTGCCTGGACGAAGGGGAGAAATTCTTGATTGCTCACCAAGTACTTACCCGCCTGAAAAGCCGGAACATCGGCCACCCGGCGGCCATACTCATTGTCCCAGCCATAGGCAGGATCAATCTTGTTCTTGCCAAGATTCACTATTCCCGCTGGTACGCCGATTAACTGGTTTTGCGGCGCTTTACCCGATTTCCGGCAAGGAGCCCATGCGAGATGCGACCTGATGCGCTCAAGCGCGTGCTGCCGGATTAATACCGAAGAAGTTTCCAGATGAATACGCTCGTGCTCGATACCCATCAGGATGGTCCACCACGGGTTGTCCCAGCCTATCGGCAAGGTCAGCGGGGTCTCATTGATAAGCCGGTCGACGATACTACGTACCGCATTGCGGTAATTACGCACCTCTCCAACAGACGGCCAGTCATAATGCTCGGTATTCAAGTCGTCCCAGCTCATCTCGTCGACCCCGACCGCGAACATGGATTCCAGCCTGGGATTAATTCGTTCCGTGATCAATCCGGCAAGCAACAATTTGTTGATAAAGAAGGTTGACGTATGACCCAGATAGAAGATCAGGGGGTGGCGCAACGGTATCGATTTCTTGAAATAAGCCTCGTCGTCCCGCAACGTCTCGAAAAGCTGCTCATAGCGGTCGAGGGTGGTATGAAAATAAGCGCGTATCTCCTCACGCTTTGCGGCCACGTCATCACCGGATAGGGTGGGGCTTCTTTGGAACAGCAGTTTTGGCATAGAACGCATAGAATTAATTTCCAGATTTTCGGAAGCTGATTGAATCGGCATTATAACTTTTCATGCATGCAAATTCACATTCAATCCCAGATACGACTTATATCGACAAAAAAAACAAACGAGAGTCTGACCGGAGGATATATTGTCTCGAATTGTTGGTGATCAAACCAACGGAGAATTATAGCTACCCCCAACAGTTCACGTGATCCGGTTAGACCAGATCGAGACGGCTGAGCACGCGTTACCTGTCGGGTTCGATTGTGATAAAGGAAGCGAGTTCCTCGATTGTCAATTTCTGCGCTACTTTATCCCGCATGTAACGCCAAACCAACAACCTTCGTTCGTTCTCTCGACCGGGTTGCGTAACCCGTCCACGGCGGTGGAGGGCCACCGCAAGGACATCCTGGATGTTACACTCAACACCTGCCGGGAGCGTCTGGCGGCAGCCGATTTCCTTTACGTCAGACAGGCTGCCTATATGGAGAAGCGCATGCTCAAGGTGCTATGTTGGATTGTGGCCTGCTTGCCGGTTCTGTCATGGGCGGCTGGCGAGCGTATTGACGTCGCACTTTTTTCGCGAGGCGACCTGAGCGGCTGGCAAGCCAAAGCGTTTACCGGCAAAACTCGCTATTCTTTGGAAAACACGGATGGACGGAGCGTCATGCGCGCCGACAGCAGCGGCGCTGCTTCAGGGCTCTATCGCGAGGTAAGTATCGATCTCGGCAGGACGCCTGTCCTTAATTGGACATGGAAAGTCGGCAACGTACTGGCGGGCGCGGACGAACGTACCCGCGCCGGGGATGATTATCCCGCGCGCATCTATGTGGTCTTTTCCGGGGGATTGCTGTTCTGGCGCACGCGCGCCATCAACTACGTGTGGTCGGGCAAACAACCTGCGGGCAGCAGTTGGCCCAATGCCTACACCGGTAACGCGGGCATGATCGCGGTAGAGTCGGGTTCCGGCCGTGTCGGCCAGTGGGTCAGTGAGCAACGCGACGTGCGCGCCGATTATCAGCGTCTGTTCGGCGAAGAACCGGGCCGCGTAGATGCCGTGGCGATCATGACCGACAGTGACAACACAGGCGCTACCGCAACGGCATGGTATGGTGATATCTGGTTTACCGCGAAATGATAGCCACAATGTCGCGGACGAGACCGGGGGGCCAGCCATCAGGCTGAAACTCGTCCTGATTATTTATTGGATACCGGAATCATCATCTGCTATAAATGTCTTATAAGTAGTGCTTCCGTTAGCGTTTTCTTTCTAGGTCGTGCTCGTCAAGCTTACAAATACACTCGAAGATCCATGTGTAAAACCCGCATTACATTTTCATAATTGAGGGGAAAAGCATGAGACCGTATTTATTGTCAATCTGTTTACTATTGAGCGCTTGCTCTGGACTGCCCGAAAGAGTCAGAGAAGTGCCCGTGACTGATGTTACCTATAGCCAGGCAAGCCGTAACCTGAGCACTTACAAGGAAACATCTGTGCGATGGGGCGGGGTCATCGTCGACGTGGAAAATGAAGAGAACCACACTCTGCTGCAGGTATTGTCTTACCCTCTCAATTCTTACGGGCGTCCGCAGCTGAATAAACAAACCGACGGGCGCTTTGTCATTAAAAGTTCCGAGTTTCTTGATCCGGCTGTCTATGCAAAGGACAGGGAAGTGACGGTTGCGGGAACAATTAAAGGCGATATCGAACGTACAATAGGGAAGAAAACGGTCCGGTTGCCGCTGGTATCTTCCGCAGCCATTCATTTATGGCCAGTCTACTATCGGAATGATCCCTACTTCGGCTATGGATATAGAGGGTTTGGTGGCTATGGTTATGGCTATCCCTATTTCGGATACGGCGGATATGGCAGTCCGTTTTGGGGAGGATATGGGCCATGGGGTTATGGACCATACTGGTAGGACAGGGTGGCGTGCGCCGCCGATTGAACCTGCATATGGGTTCGCAAGAGCGGGTTCAGGCTAAAGAACCAAGGCAAAAAATGACTGGGCGAAGAAGATTTTGAGGGTTTGAGGGTTCCAGGCTAAAGGTCGGTAGCTGTTCTATCGGCCAAGAAGCTGTCGTCCAGCCACGTTTGCCACCTTCCCTTATTCCAGCAGGCCACCAGAAGCGCGCGGTTCTTGTATGCCTGGCGCTATCGCTATTATTTTCAAAAATTAAAGTCGCACCGGTAACAGCAGTGGCGCTTGGCCCGCCGGATGCTGGTTTATCGCTCATCTGTTCCATTCATGATCCGAGAGATACCGTTCCGGAGAGCCATGCGTAAACTCCCACTTTTCATTATTGCCTTGCTGTCCGCCATTCCTCTGACGCTGGCGGCGGCGCTGTTTCTGGCTATTGAAGACCGTCCCCGTGTCGATCGTCAGGTGATCCTGACTCCGGAACATATAGGGCGTGCGAAGCAGATCGTCGATGAGCATCGTTTTTGGGTTCACCCGGGGATGCTTGCCGCTTTCCGCGTGACCCCCGCGGACGCTGATCTCGCCGCAAATTATCTGGCACACCGTTTTGCGAAAGGCAGCGCCCAGGTAGCGTTTGCCGATCAGAACGCAGTCGTCCGACTGAGCCTTCCCGTATTCGGCACTTCGCCCAGCAGCTATTTGAATCTCGAAGCAACTCTCGTCGAGACAACCGGGCTCCCACAACTTCAATCGGTGCATATCGGAAAACTCGCCCTCCCTGATGCCCTAACGGACATGCTTGTGCCTCAGCTTGTGCGGTGGCTACGGTCCAGTCCAGAATATCGAACCGGGTTCGATGCGCTCCGGCTGGTTAAAATGTCACCAGACGAATTGAGCATCTACTACCGTTGGGAGGGAGGTCTCACTGAAGTACGGGCCGCAGTCATCGACGAGGAGGAACGGAAGCGATTACTTCGCTATCAATCCCTCCTGGCCACGAATAGCAGACAATACGGCGCGTCAGTACGGCTTGCGGAAGTTCTACCGCCATTGGTGAGTTTCGCAATCGGAAACCCGGAAAACGCGAATGCCCGGGCAGAAAACCGCGCCGCAATCTTAGTCACGACGTTTTACGTTCTCGGTATTTCTTTGGAACAGATCCTTCCAGAGGCAGCTGGCTGGCCTCGTCCGGTACACCGGACAGTTACGGTCGACGGACGCGATGACTTTGCGAAACACTTTATGGTATCGGCCGCTATCGCTGCCTACGCTGATACGGCATTGTCCGATGTCATCGGACTGTACAAGGAGATCGAGGACTCCCGCTCCGGAAGTGGTTTTTCGTTCAATGACATCGCCGCCGATCGCGCGGGTACAAGATTGGGTGAAAAGGCCGTGGCAAGCGAAGCCTCAGCGCAACAACTTCAATATAGGATTGCATCAGGGCTGCAGGACTCCGATTTGATGCCGCCCTGGTCTGACTTGCCCGAGTTCATGTCCGAGGCCGAGTTCAAGCGACGTTTTGGCGGAATTGGTACGCCAGCTTACCGAAAAATGATGCAGACGATTGAGCAACGTGTCGCGGCTTTGCGAGTGTTAAACTGAAAATTCCCGTAAATAGGTCACGACGCAAAGTCTCTCGCGAGCTCTCGATCAATAAGGCAGGCGGCGAAGCTAGCAGCCCGGCGATTTGAAGAATTGGAGCAAAAATGTGATGGCGTGGCAGATCGGAGAACTGCTTTTCAGCCAATCGTGGCTTCCAATTGGCCTCAAACAGCGAAATATGGACCGTGCGTGCCCAATCCCTTTAAATCCGGCCGTAACCGTCAGCCATAGCGCAGCCTGAGGGACAGTGGGGTATGGACCGCAGCTAACGCTATGCGGGGCCCACTCTAGAGTCTATTGAGGAAGGTGGAAATGGTGGGCCAGGTCCATGCATCGATCTCGCGTTCACCTACTGGGTCGGGCAGTTTGGAAGGTAGTTTCTCTGTATCTCCATGAAGTAGCAGCACAGGCATCCTGCCCTCATAAGCACAGCGTATTTCCCATAACTGGCCGTCAGCCCTGACAACATTCTTCGTAATAAGGGCGATGACGCCGTCGCAACCCGTAACTTTCTCCCGGCACTCTTCCTTCCAGGCGGGCTCCCACGACTGCTTGACAGGCATATCCACAAACGAGAAAGCGGTTTGCTCCTTATTCAACTGCTCGAGTAGTTGATCGCGCAGTTTGATATCCCGGAGTGCAAAACTGATAAAGACCTTGTTCGTTGAAGCCAATTTTAATTACCTCCCTTTGAGTGGATTATTGTTAGCAGCGCCCCAATGCAATACAAAATCGCATCACCAATTAATCGCAAATCATGCCTCAGGCCCCTGGGCCGCGACGGGCAGTTACCTGAATCTCAATCCGCATACGGGGATCCGACAGACCGGCCGAGATCATCATGGCCGCAGGTCTAACCTCGCCCAGATATTTACGAAGCGTCGGCCAGCATTTGGGAAAATCGGTGGCGTCCGGCAGCACATAGGTTACCCGGACAATATCTCGCATACTGGCTCCCGCCTTGTTCAAGGCTGCCTGAATATTCTTGAAACATTGTTCGGCTTGCTCCACCACATCATCAGAGATAGTCATTTTGCTATAGTCGAAGCCGGTCGTACCCGAGACGAAAATCCAATCGCCGTCTACGACGGCTCTTGAATAGCCAATCTCCTGCTCGAATGTGGAACCTGAGCTTATTAACTGTCGCGGCATAAATTCCTTTTGATCAGAATGCTCCAGATGCTTGATTATTACGCTAGTGTAGTGAGTCAGAGATATCGGTACAAAACCGGTTCAAATGAATAAACCGTGAAGGAATGTTAAAAATGCCTGGATTGAAGGCGCATAGTTACTCATATGCAACGACGAGCAACGCAGCATAACGGCAATCCAGTCATTTTTAAGTAACGATATCTCGACTCACTACGCTAGCAACACTAAACGGAAAAGATCCATAAGAAAGCAATTAGCAGATTAATTTTGTATTCATCAATGTGAAAAACATTGATTCTTGTCTGATACAACTGTACAGGCATATCGCATTTCCTGGACAGATCCCGCACGGTTAAACACGTATTCGGCCCTCAGCCCCTTAAACTGGGCTTCAGTGAAAGAAATCGAATCGGATACAAGGCGCTCCTCGTTCCAGAATCTGACCCTGCAGAAGTCAGGCTCGGATCTGCATATCTTGCTAAGCGCAGCACCATAAACAGCCGTGTCCATATCCCGTTTACTATCGATCAGGACCATATGGATATAGTTTCCCGAATTTCCGAGTTCAATTGACCGGACAAGACGCCAGCCGTCGCCCTGAACCAACGGTTGCGGCGATACCTGTGCAGCCGAGACTGACCACGACAGGACAAATACGATTAATGCCCCGATAACTTTCTTGCTCACGAATGCTCCTTGACTGAATTCTTCTCCGGCTCCCTAACGACAGCAACTAATACGCCAGCCGCCAATAAGAAATCCTTATCGATATCTAGTGGAATTTGGAGAAAAGGGTTCCCCCGCAGCAGTCCATAAATGTTAATTTGAGTTCAACGGCAGCATGCCCAAAGGGCACACCCCCCCTGTAAACTTCTGGCAGTTCATCTCCTTGGCGCGTCAAAAGGCCGTCGTACTATCGCAATCGACGCTGTGAGAGTTTCAGAGACAACTGAAATATCAAACGTCGATTCTATCAATAAAGAATGTGCTCAACAAGGAAATCCACTAACGCTACGAGGAGGTGGGGCGCACCCGTTCCGGGCCTTTAGGATGTCGCGTCGTCCGGGATTGCGGATTTATCCAGGATGAAAAAGGGAGCAACCATAACAGGCGGTATTGTTAAAAGCGAGACAGAAAAGCTTTCAATAGGCGCCAGGATAATTCAAGCTGTCTTCCGGGTTGCGCGGGGGCCACTGCTGACAGCTGTTTATCGAACAAGTAAAAAAAGAATGTTCCGCGCATCCGTCCTTTATTGATTGGGTAGCAACGTCTGTGCCATGGGACGAAATTGCAAATGGTAGAACATATTGAGATAACGCGTGGTTTCTTCATGTTCCAGCTTGCTGACAAACTTCCAGAAGCCGTAAATACGCGACAAGGTCATCATTCGTTCAGCGTAAAGGCGCCACGTATAGCGGGACTCGACGCGTTTCAGCGCCATTTCGGAAATGTTATTCCAAAAAAGCGGATCAGCGTCGCAGCGCGCAAAAAAATCCGCCATGGCAGCCGCTGCCGCAGCCCCATCGTTGGGATCGAAGTGATAGCCCGAAACGCCGTGCTGAATGATCTCGAGCGGGCCGCCATAACAAGTGGCAAATACTGGAAGACCGGAAGCCATGGCTTCGATTATGGTCAACCCGAATGCCTCAAATCGAGCTGGCTGTACAAAAATACCGCGCTTGTCGGCCACGTGGCGATACAACTCCCCAGCCAGGTTCTTTTCCAGGCGAATACCGAGCCAGCGCATCCGTCCTTCCAGTTTATATTCGTTCATGATGGCATGCATATGCTCGATTTCCATACGCTCCTCACCGTCAGAGGAAGCAGCCGGATCGATATGCCCACCTATTACCAATAGATTAGCGGCGTCCGACAGGCGCGGACACTGGGCAAACCATGCAGCCAGCGAAGTCAGATTCTTGACCAGGTCAAGGCGCGCCATCGTAAAAATAAGAGGCTTGGCGGTATCATTGAAGTGCCCGCGCCACGGTACGCCGGGATCAAAGTTGTACAACAGGCGCTCAATGTCAGGCAGCAGGGATTGCAGCCGGCGCTCACGGTCAAGATACGAGAAATATACATCGGCATCGGCGCCCGGCGAGACAATGTTGAACTTCGGATCGAAGAGATCGATGCCATTCACTACACGATACAAACCAGGCATGGTGTAGTTCTGGTAGGTTTCATATTGACCAACCGTATGAGAGGTACCGGCAATTTCCTGATAGGTACTGGTAATAATGAAATCGGCGCTATTCATTGCAATGAGATCAGCTGTGTACTGACAATTAAAATGGTACTGAGCTTCATTCTCCCGCCAGTGCAAGGCCGAGTGAAGATATTTACTCTGCTCCAACGCATGTGCGATATTGCATTGCGTCACCCCCATCCGTTTGGAAATCAGCGAGGCGACCAGGTTTCCATCAGAGTAGTTCCCGATCACCAGATCGGGGCGCGCACTCAACTGTGCAAGCGCTTCACGCTCAACGTCGTGGGCGAAATTCTCCAGATATGGCCAGAGCTCAAAACGCGATATCCAGTGCCGGATAATCTCGCCATTCGTTTTTCGAAATGGTACGCGCACGATCCACGAATTCTGGGTACCATGGACTTTTTCCAGTGGGTGATTGCACAATGTTTCTCCTGCATCAGGAATCAGGCGTGTGCATATCAGAATTTTTGGTTGCGCTTCTATCCCTTGCAAAAGGAGCCGCTCACTCATTTCCCGCTCCAGTGCGCGTACCTGATCGAGGATATACACCACTTGGCCGCCCGTATCGGGCAATCCCAGTACGTTGTCCTGCCCGAAATAGCCATGCGGCGACAGAATCAACAACTTTGACATCATTGGAATGCGCGCCAGAAAGTTCTCGAGTATTTGCGGCGAGGCCGCTTCAAGAATGTCCACCAGCAGGCTCATGGTGTCGCTCACCCGCATGACATTATTGCCCCAGCCGGGTGCGAAGCCCAATCCGCTTAGCGGCTCCGCAATCGCCTGCCACGGAACATCCTCGGAATAGGTATCGAGCAAATCAAGCCCGCGCCTTAAACCAGTGCGTAGTGCCGCCACATCGGCAAAGTTGCCATGGAGCATCAACTGCTGGCCATCCATGGAGTGCACTGTCAGAAAATGCAGCAATTTGGCTGTTCCTATGCCGGATTGCGTAAACAGGGTGCCCGCCAATTGCCTGTTAAGAAACATTACGCCCTGGCCGATGGACCGGATTTCCTTGAGCCTCGGAAAATCGCGGTTAAAAGGGGTAAAGTCTAGTTCCAATGCCGGTTCATTTGCATTATCCGGACGCACCAGCAACTCCTTGAAAGCGAGGTAATCGGAAACGCTGATCGTTTCGGGGACAAGTTGTTGCTGATGAATGCGCAGGAAGGACCAGCGTCCCGCACCTTCGCGCAGGGCCAGATACGTCAATGGAGGGCGGCAAACTGCTTCTTGCAGCCACTTGACCATTTCGTGCAAGGGCGTATTGACAAGAGGCTGGGGATGCGTATCGCGCACCAGGTCAAAAGCCTCGAGCAAATCCGAACGCAGAAGAAGCGGGCGCTCCAGTTCGAACCACTTACGCAAAAGCGCGTGCAACTCGTCACGATGGTCTACAGCCCAGGCATCAAGTTTTTGGATCATTCGCGGCCTCCAGAGTGGGAATACCAAAAGCATAATGCGCCATACCCTCTGAAATACCGTCAGCATATCGGGAATTAGCGAAATAAATTTGTTCGTTTCCCCTGAGACTGGCCAGTTCGGGGCTGTGATTGGCAACTACGACGCCGAGCGTATCTCCGATCAGCATTTCATGATCGTTCCCGGAATCACCTGCCACCAGGAAAGCGCGTAATGGCAACCCCCACTTGTAAGCGAGATAGCGTATTGCTCGTCCCTTGGAGGCGCGCAGAGGCAAAATGTCGAGATAAGCCTGCCGGGAGTAGATCAACTGCGCCGATAGATTCTGCTCGCGCAACAATGCGCGGATTTTGGGAATAGAAGGCAGCGCTTCGGGATCCACATTGTAACTGAGCTTGAATTCGCGCTGATTTTCCGGGGATTGCAGGATGAGACCGGGTACCTCGCGAAGCGCCTCTTCCACCGCATCGCGGCGCCACAAGTATTTGATGAGATTTTGCCACCCGACATCAGGGCGCAGGCCGGGGCCATAATTTATCTCGCTGCCGACCGCCGTTATCAGTACGTCGGGTAGTGGCACGCCCCATTCCTTTAATATTTTTAATGCGCTTTCCAAGGTACGACCGGTTGCGATGCCAAAACCCAGATTTGACGGAGTAGCGCGCAACGTGGCGAGAAAACGGCGCAAGGCGGCACGATCGCCAAGCAGCGTATTATCCAGGTCGCTGATCAGCATCTGCGAAACCAATGGCAGCGGATTTCGTTGCGGTCTTCGGTATATCACCATGTCTCGCCGAATCTGCTTGCGCTCGTGGTGCAGCAAACGGAACAGGACATGCAGGTACTTCTTGACATGCGCATCCCAGGTATAGTGATTTTTTACTCCTGTAATCCCATTGCGCGCCCAACGCTGCCAACGGCGCGGGTCGGCAAGCGCGTATTCCATGGCGTCGGCTATAGCTTGTACATCCAGCGGATTAACCAGTACGCCATTTTTACAGTGCGCGACGATATCGCGCGGACCACCATCTTCGGTAGCCACGATCGGAAGGCCGCTGGCGGCTGCTTCGATCAAGGTAAGACCGAACGGCTCGGTGAGCGCCGGGTTGACAAATATTCCCCGCCGCTGCGCGGCCAGCCGGTAGAATCCGGGAATATCGGCGGAGTTATGCTGCTTGGGCAGGGCCACTTTACCCCAGAGGTCGTAATGATCAATATCAAGCAATAGATTGGTCATCACCTCTGTCTGCGCGTCCTCAAGCTTGCGGATATCCTCACGGTTGCCAGCCACAATGGCAAGATTAGCCTGCTCATTCAACTTGGCTGACCCGCCAAATGCGGCAACCAAAGCGCTGAGATTTTTTCGCATTTCCGGGCGGCAAATTGTCAGTATCAGTGGCTTGCGCGGCTGCTGCAGGAAGCGGTCGACGAGTCTTCCGACGGCCGGTTCCAGCGGTGTCTGGCGCCCCGGCGGAGCAAAACGGGACACATCCGTTCCGGGCGGAATAACGACCGCGCGCTCCGCCTGATAATTCGTGTAACAGCCATACTGCTCGACACTTTCCTGAGGCGTGCTGGTTATGATGAGGCTGGCATGCTGCAATATGGCTTCCTCGGCAGCGATGCGTCGCTGGAAATTAAACTGACGTTCCAGTGCCTGAGGTTTACGACCCTGAGCCAGGAGGCGCTGCTGCTTGCTGCGTCCAAGCGAGTGACCAGTGTGAACCTGCGGGATCCCCAGCAGCTGAGAGAGCTGCATTCCAACATATCCGCCGTCAGCATAATGACTGTGAATGACGTCAGGCAGGCGCTTCTGCTCGCGCAGAAAAAGCAATACACGATCCACGAGCTGGTCGAGATAAGGCCAGAGGCTTTCCTTGCGCACGTAGCGGCGGGGACCGCAGCGAAGGCGAATAATGCGTGCTTGATTGCCAAGTGTTTCTTCGGGGCGCGCATAATCCGCGGATACGGTGGGGTCTTCTATCCGTCGGGTCAATAAATCCACCTTGCCGACGTGACGCTGGCGCGCCAGAGACCGCGCCAATTCCACCACATACAAGATTTGCCCGCCGGTATCGGCGTCGCGCCCCAGCTCCAGACCGGCCGCGCGGGTCAGCCCATGGAGGCTTAGCATCAACACATATAACTTATTCATTTGCTCCAAACCATTCTTCAAGGAATGGTTGATAAAAATCGTTGTGCTCCGGAATAGCGCCACGTATCTGGCAAATTGCGCCGGCAAAACGATGCGCCCGTGGCAAGGCGGCAGCGATTTCCCAGCCATGCAACAGGCCAAGCATGAAGACGGCCGAGAACGCATCGCCCGCGCCTACAGTGTCACGAACATTCTTTAATGGATCGGCGGCTATCGCAACCCGTTGCCCTGAAGCGTCCAGCCACCATGCACCCGCCGCGCCGCAGGTGATAAGCAGTCCTCGTAGCTGATATCGCTGTATTAATACCTCTGCCTGGACCTCGGCGGTCGTCGCTTCCCCAAGGTCAAGTAAATGGGTTAAACGCTCAAGCTCGGCATCATTGGCTTTAACGATATCGGCGTGCTGCAATGACCAGTGCAACCGCTCGGCGGATACCCAGGGATTACGCAAATTGACATCGAAAAAACGCCTACCGCCGGCTGCGCGCAGCGTATGACGCAAGGCGCGATGTGAATTGGCCCGCTGAGCCAGTGTACCGAAATAAACCAGCTCGGGGTTTGCCGCCAGAGCGGTCATGCGGGATAAGCGGGGATGAATATGATCATAGGCTTGATCGGGAAGAATATCGAAGCGGTGCCCTTCGGGAGTGAAATTCACCTCTACCACACCCGTGGGACGGGTGGAATCGAGCTGCACACCATGCATGGGCAGTCCGGAATTTTCCAGGGCTTGCAATATACGCGACCCTGCGTCGTCCCGTCCCACTCTGGTAATTAGAACCGGCTCACAGCCAAAAGCGCGCAGGTGCCGCGCAACATTGAATGGTGCGCCCCCTAAAACCTCCCGGTCGGGAAACCGGTCTATCAAGATTTCGCCAAATAACAGCACGATGTGGCGAGTCGCAATCATCCTGGAGGCCCTTCGAAAGGACCTGATCTCGTTAAAGACAAGGGACCAAGCCAGCGAATGAATGTCTCATAGTAGGGTATCCTGAGCTGATTCTTATGTGCGATAACACACATAACGCTGTACGAGAAAGGGATAACAAGGCACCCGATACGAACTCTTCCTTTAAATCCGGAAACGCCCGTGCCGGCTTTTACCGAATATTTCTGAATGGGACATCATGGAACCGACTTCAGAACTTGTAGCCGCGGTGCAATGCAACCACACTGGCGGTTAAATTGAAATATTCTACGCGCTCGAATCCGGCTTGCTCCATTAACTGCTTCAGTTCCTCCTGAGAGGGATGCAAACGGATGGATTCGGCAAGATAGCGATAGCTATCCTGATCCTTCGCGATGAGCTTGCCCATAACCGGCAGTAATTTGAACGAGTAGGTATCGTAGAGATGCCGCAGCGGTTTCCATACTTTGGAGAATTCAAGTACGATAACACATCCGCCGGGGCGGAGCACACGCAGCATTTCTTTCAACGCTACGTCTTTGTGGGTCATGTTTCTGAGACCGAAAGCAACGCTCACGCAATCGAAATAATCGTTTGGAAACGGCAGTCTTTCCGCATCGCATTGCGCTACCGAGACAGCTGCACCTTGATCAAGCAGCCGATCGCGGCCGATCGTAAGCATGGAGCTGTTGATATCGGTGAGCCAGACCTCGCCGTCTTCGCCCACGTGCTCCACGAACAATGCACTCAGGTCAGCGGTGCCTCCAGCAATATCGAGCACTCTGCCACCCCTCTTGACGCTGCTCGTTTCTACCGCAAAACGCTTCCATAATCGGTGCAACCCCCCTGACATGAGATCATTCATCAGGTTGTAGCGTTCCGCTACCGAATCGAACACGCCGGCCACTTTGTGAGCTTTCTCTGTTTCGGGAACGACGTTAAAGCCGAAATGGGTGGTTTTCGTCATAAGGTTCAGTTTCTTTATAAGGATGGGTAACGCTTTGTACCATGACCATGCGAAGATTAAGATTACTTCGCTGCCGTTAGGGGTTTAATACTTGCGAACTCCGACCGGTTCGCGGCTGGCGCCCGCCTCTTTCATCCGGTCTAGATACCGTTGCCACATTTCATCTTGATGGAGGCCATAATCGTAGAGCAAGTCCCAGGAATAGAGCCCGGTATTATGGCCATCGGAAAAATTCAGTTGGATCGCGTAATTCCCTACCGGCTCGATATGGGTGATATTCACGTTTTTCTTGCCCACCTGCAACACTTCCTGCCCTGGACTATGGCCCCGTACTTCCGCAGAAGGCGAGTAGACCCGGAGAAATTCGCACGGAATCGTGAATGTTTTACCGTCTTCAAAAGAAATTTCCAGTAATCTGGACTGTCGATGCAGTTTTATTTCAGTGGGATTAAGGGTATCTTTGCTTAGCCCTGCCATCGCTGCTATTCCTCATTACCATTTCTTATGGCGGAATCGCACATGATAAACCAGCAGAGGCAAAACTAAAACCTTGCGCTCGAATCATATTTTCGCCAATACACCGCATGCTTCCGGTCCTCGCGAACTCGTACTTATCGGCGGCGGCCACACACATGCCCTGTTACTGCGAAAACTCGGCAAAAAACCGCTAGCTGATGTCCGTTTGACCGTAATAAGCGATGTCGAACATGCTGCCTATTCCGGAATGCTGCCGGGTCACATCAGCGGCTTTTACCGGCAAACGGAAATACAAATCGACCTACGGCGGCTGTGCCATTTCGCCGGTGCCGGGTTCATCCATGCAAAAGTGTCCGGACTGGATTTAAAACGGAAACAGGTTCTGCTTGCCGATGATTCTGCCCCCGTGTCCGTCGATCTAGTTTCCATAAATATAGGCGGAACGCCGCACATGAATGACGTTGCGGGAGCGGAACAATGGGCGATCCCCGCCAAACCTGTGCAGCACCTGCTGTCAGGGTGGGAGCGCGCCAAGGCTGCCACCCAGAATAGTGCGAATCCGCTGCAAATCATTCTGGTAGGAGGTGGGGCGGGCGGGGTAGAGCTAGCGCTAGCCATGCATTCGCAACTTCGGAGCAACGCCAAAATCGTTATCGTTCACGGTGAAAAGCATCTGTTGCCGGGGCACAATATTTGCGTCCAGCATATTTTTAGCAAACTGCTGCAGGAGCGAAAACTGACCGTGATTCCCGATGCCACAGTGGTGGAGGTGATGCCGACGAGCGTGCGCCTCAAGGATGGCCGATCCTTGGCTGCCGACTTCGTCTTCTGGGTCACGCAAGTTGCACCACCGCGGTGGCTAACCGAGTGTGGTCTGGACACCACGCCTGAAGGCTTCATTCGAGTGAAACCCACCTTGCAGACAATCAATTACCCCTGGATTTTCGCGGCCGGAGATGTGGCAGCCATCGAATGCCAGAAATTGCCCAAGTCCGGGGTCTACGCCGTACGGATGGCGAATCCGCTGGGGGACAACCTGCGCGCGCACCTATCGGGCCGCTTGCTGGGGGATTACAAGCCACAACGCCATACGCTCAGCCTCATTGGCACCGCGGATAGACGCGCCGTCGCTTCCTATTGCTATCTAGCCGGACATTCCCGTCTTTTCTGGTGGTGGAAAGACTGGATCGACCGTCGCTTTATGCGGCAGTTCCGGCAATTACCAGCGTAGCTGCGCGATACTGCTGCGATATGGCTGCCCTGATATCCCAACTAAGGAAATGCCGGTATTTTCGGTTCTGTTCCTTCAATTTCCACCGTGGGCAAATGCGCCTTTATGCGGGCCTCGATCTCATCAACCCGATTTTTCGGCACATCGGCCAGAACCAGAAATTGACCCGCCTCAATCGCCTCCTCAAACTGCTTTATCCTGGAGCTACCAGTGCTCACGCCTATCAGGCTGCCAGCCCATGCGCCCACTCCCGCCCCGACAAGCGCGCTCGCCAGCAGGACGCCGCCTGCAATGACTGTCGAGGCAGGGGGAAGCGCGACCGCAACCAACCCGGCAAGGGCTCCCGCTGATCCGCCAAGCGCCAGCCCGCGTTCCACCGCGGGAATAAAATCGCTTTTCTGAAGGAGATTTGCTTCAGGCAGATCCTCAAGCTCTGTCCCACGCTTTGCGATCACATGAATATGTCGCTCCTCGATTCGTGACAGAAGCAACTCGTCGATAATACGCTTGGTGATGGCGATATCGGGAACAAGAAAGTAAATTCGTCGCATCATGATCTCCTAAGGATTTGTAAGATAATCATTCAGGGCGGAGATTCAAACCGGCCTCAATTTAATAATAGGACGGCTTATCTGAAAAAGCAATGTTCGCTCGAACGCGGATTAATCAAGCATTTCGTTCGATTGCCGTTTCGTGCAAGATGCCGCGATGACCCGGCGGGAGTGCCTGCTGTAATCACTACCGGATTGTCAGAGCGGAAAGCTCCAGCGTAAAAATGAGGGTGTAACGGAGGACTTCAAGTATTTCGAAAGCCATGTTCTTCCCTGCAGAAAAAGCACCGCAATACATATGGGGGAGACCCTTTGCAACCCGTTTCCTTTACCCCGGAGGGGCTGCTAGAATCGGCTGCACGGTATATTTCTCGTTGCGCGGACCAGAAATGTTCAGCTTGACTATCAACATAATTTGAAGTTATTCGGAATGAGCTTGCATATCAACTAAAGAGATACGGGGAAAACGCATGGAATTGATCAAAACACGCGCGGCGGTCGCCTGGGGTCCAGGGCAACCTCTGCGTATCGAAGAAATTGACCTGATGCCGCCACAAAAAGGCGAAGTGCTGGTGCGTATCGTAGCGACAGGCGTGTGTCATACCGACGCATTCACCCTGTCGGGAAACGATCCCGAGGGCAAGTTTCCCAGTATTTTGGGTCACGAGGGTGGGGGCATTGTTGAGGCGTTAGGCGAGGGGGTAAACAGCGTTTCCGTGGGCGACCATGTCATTCCGCTCTACACTCCTGAGTGCGGCGAGTGCAAGTTCTGCAGATCCGGGAAAACCAACCTGTGCCAGGCAATCCGGATGACTCAGGGACAGGGACTGATGCCCGACGGCACCACGCGTTTTTCTAAAAACGGAAAACCTATTTATCATTACATGGGCACCTCCACCTTCTCGGAATACACAGTGATACCTGAAATTTCGCTGGCAAAAATCAGCAAGGCGGCTCCGCTGGAAAAGGTCTGCCTGCTCGGCTGTGGAGTAACGACAGGTTTGGGGGCCGTCGCCAACACCGCGAAAGTAAAGGCCGGCGATACCGTGGCGGTCTTTGGCCTGGGTGGCATCGGACTGGCCGTGATAGTAGGCGCCACGATGGCTAATGCCGGCCGCATTATCGCGATCGACATCAATCCGGAAAAGTTTGAGATAGCGCGTCAATTGGGTGCCACCGATGTAGTCAACCCCAAGGATTATTCGAGGCCGATTCAGGAGGTTGTTATTGAAATGACCGGCGGAGGCGTAGATTTTTCGTTCGAATGCATCGGTAACGTCAAGGTGATGCGTTCGGCGCTTGAATGCTGTCACAAAGGCTGGGGCGAATCGGTGATCATCGGTGTCGCCGGCGCCGGCGAGGAAATCTGTACGCGCCCGTTTCAGCTTGTAACAGGGCGCGTGTGGCGCGGTTCGGCATTTGGCGGGGTAAAGGGCCGCACTGAACTCCCTGGCTATGTGCAACGCTACCTTGACGGAGAATTCGAACTCGACACTTTTATCACCCACACCATGCCCCTGGACGATATCAATACAGCATTTGACCTGATGCACGAGGGCAAATCCATCCGCACTGTCATTCATTTCTAAGTGGGTGCCAGCGTGCATTTTTTCAGGGACAGGACATGCCGGAATTGAAGCTTCTCTCATCCTATCGTTCGTTCGATGGATCGCAAAAACGCTACAGGCATCGTTCACAGTCGCTGCATTGCGAAATGAATTTTTCCATCTATCTTCCACCCAAAACAGGCGATAACGAAAAAGCACCGGTCATCTACTGGTTATCAGGATTAACTTGTACCGATGAGAATTTCACCATCAAAGCCGGCGCGCAGCGCGTGGCGGCGGAACTGGGCATTGCCGTGGTCGTGCCCGATACCAGTCCGCGGGGAGAGGGCGTTGCGATAGCGCCGAATGCCTCATACGACCTGGGGTTGGGCGCCGGTTTTTATGTGAACGCCACGCAACCGCCCTGGAGTCACCACTACCGGATGTACGATTATGTGGTCGATGAACTGCCTGCCCTGATCGAACAATATTTTCCCGTAAGCGATCGGCGATCAATTTGCGGACATTCCATGGGCGGTCACGGTGCGCTTGTCATTGCCTTGCGCAACCCGCAGCGTTACCGATCGGTATCTGCCTTTTCCCCGATAGCCAACCCGACTACCAGCCCATGGGGCAAAAAAGCGTTCAGTCATTACCTGGGCGATGATGTCAAGAACTGGTGGGGTTTTGATGCAACATTGCTGATTGAAACGTCGCTTGCCTCGGAACATCTACCGATGATGGTCGACCAGGGAGACGCGGATGAATTCTTGATTGAACAACTGAAAACCGAGCGCCTTATCGCCGCCTGTGAAGCAGCGAACTACCCTGCCCAGATCAGGATGCGTGAAGGGTACGATCACAGTTATTTTTTTATCAGCACCTTTATCGAAAACCATCTGCGTTTTCACGCAAAAGCACTGGATTCCCGATGACCTTTCGATGATTCGGGCAACCTGATGACTGGGCAATTGACTCGCAAAACCGCATCAGAGTTTTTTAAATGCTGTCGCGGCGCGTTTGCTGCCGCTTCACATTCCAAGCCCGGCAGGGAATGCCTTCTCCGCTTACTGTATAATTCATCCTTTTGGAAATGTCCTTCTATGGAAGCGGAACAACTTAACACCATTGCCAACCAGCTTACCGATCTCGATAACCGGGCGGCAGAATTGCGGAGGTATCTTTGACTTCGATACCAAACAGACGCGTCTGAACGAACTCACCCGGTTGACAGAAGATCCCGCGATCTGGGACGACAATAAACGTGCGCAGGAATTGGGGCGCGAGAAAAAGATGCTGGAAGACATTGTCATCGGCCTGGAAACCATCGGACGCCAGCTGCACGATGCCCGGGACTTGTTCCAGATGGCAAAAGAAGAGAATGACGATGCCACGCTGGAAAGCATCGACAGCGACATTGCGCAATTGGAAAGAACCGTGGCGGAAATGGAATTCCGCCGAATGTTCTCCCACCCGATGGACCCCAATAACTGCTTTGTGGATATCCAGGCCGGTTCCGGCGGCACTGAAGCCCAGGATTGGGCGGCGATGCTGGAACGCATGTATCTGCGCTATTGCGAACGGCGTGGCTATGCCGCGGAAGTGATGGAAGAATCACCCGGAGAGGTAGCGGGCATCAAGAGCACAAGTATCAAAATATCAGGTGATTACGCCTATGGCTACCTCCGCACAGAGACGGGCGTGCACCGGTTGGTACGCAAATCTCCGTTCGATTCCGGCAATCGCCGCCATACCTCTTTTGCCAGCGTGTTTGTCTATCCCGAGGTGGACGAGACCATCGAAATAGAAATCAATCCGGCGGATCTGCGCGTCGATACCTTTCGCGCGTCCGGCGCGGGCGGCCAGCATATCAACAAAACGGACTCGGCGATTCGCATCACCCACAACCCTACGGGTATCGTGGTGCAATGCCAGAGCGGTCGCTCCCAGCACCGCAATCGCGCCGACGCGATGGCCATGCTGAAATCGCGCCTGTATGAGGCGGAATTACGCAAACGCAATGACGAAAAGCAAGCAATCGAAGACACCAAAACCGACATCGGCTGGGGACACCAGATCCGCTCCTACGTGCTGGACCAGTCGCGCATCAAGGATTTGCGCACCGGCGTTGAAAGCGGCAATACCCAGGCGGTACTCGACGGCGGATTGGACGATTTCATCGAGGCAAGCTTAAAACAAGGCATATAAAGGAGGCCTCATGGGGACGGATGGGATTTCGGAGAATGGCCTGGACGAGACATTCAGCCGCGTCGATGCGGAGGTAAAGCTCGTTGACGAGCGTCGCGCCAAGCTGGCCGCGCTGCGTGAAACCGGGGGCGCCTTTCCCAATGATTTTCGCCGTGACGATTTTTCGTTGGATCTCCACCGGCAATACGGCGAACATTCCAACGAAGTTCTGGAAGCAGAGCCGAAGACCGTAAGCGTAGCGGGGCGCATGGTATTGAAGCGCGTGATGGGCAAGGCGAGCTTCGCCACCATTCAGGACATGCGCGGGCGTATCCAGCTCTACATCACTAACGACAATGTCGGCGCATCGGTTCACGAAGCATTCAAGCATCATGATCTCGGGGACATACTAGGTGCCCAAGGTACGCTATTCAGAACCCGAACTGGCGAGCTGTCGGTGCGGGTAACGAATTTGCGGTTGCTGACAAAGTCTTTACGCCCGCTACCGGAAAAATTCCACGGTCTGACTGACCAGGAACAGAAGTATCGCCAACGTTATCTCGACCTGATCACCAACGAGGATAGCCGCAAGGTATTCCTCACTCGATCACGCGTCATCCAGTCCATTCGCGAGTTTTTTGTCGCGCACGGCTATCTGGAAGTAGAAACGCCGATGATGCATCCCATCCCTGGCGGCGCCGCAGCACGGCCTTTTACCACGCATCACAATGCGCTGGATATGGGCTTGTATTTGCGTATCGCCCCGGAGCTTTACCTGAAACGGCTGGTCGTCGGGGGAATGGAAAAAGTATTCGAAATCAATAGGAATTTCCGTAATGAAGGGATATCCACGCGGCACAATCCGGAATTCACCATGCTGGAATTTTACGAGGCTTATCAGGACCATATCTATCTGATGAACTTTACGGAAACCATGCTGCGGGAAGTGGCGGTAAAAGCTCTGGGCACCACCAGGCTAACCTATCAGGAGCGGGAATTTGATCTCTCACGCCCGTTCGAGCGGCTCACCATCACCCAGGCCATTCAAAAATTTCACCCGCAATATACGGATGGATTACTTAACGACCGCAACGCGCTGGTCACCGCGATGGCATCGAGAAACATTATTTTCAGGCCGGAAGACAGCATTGGCGGATTACAGCTTTCACTGTTTGACGCTACGACCGAGCATCTCCTGTTTGAACCGACCTTCATCGTCGATTACCCGGCGGAAGTGTCGCCGCTGGCGCGGCGTAATGATATCGATCCTACGATAACCGACCGTTTCGAACTCTACATCGCAGGGCGCGAGATCGCCAACGGCTTTTCCGAATTGAACGACCCGGAAGACCAGGCTGCACGTTTTATGGAGCAAGCCAACGCCAAGGAAGCGGGGGATGCCGAGGCGATGCACTATGACGCGGACTACATACGCGCACTGGAATATGGCCTGCCTCCCACCGCCGGAGAAGGTATTGGTATTGACCGCCTGGTAATGCTGTTTACCGATAGCCCAAGCATCCGTGACGTCATCCTGTTTCCGCAATTACGTCCTGGAGACTGAAAACACGGCTGTTTTCGCGCACGTGCTGACGCCGCATGTTCCGCGGTTTCGCCTTCTTACCTGCCGGTGACGCTGCAAACGGGGCCTGATGCCATGCCATGAGGCGATCATGCCAAGCCCGTCACGACAGGCTCCAATGGCCGGGCTCAGGCAATAATGGGCCCCGACATTTCATTGCGCACCCTTCCGGCTTCGATCAACTTGTACTGCTGTAACCAGGCTGCCACGGTTACCCCATGCGTTACGGATATACGACAAGACCAGCGCGATCTCTTCGTCATGCAAGACTTGCGCAAAGGGCGGCATGCCGTAAGGACGCGGGTTGCTTGCGGTGACCGGGGCATAGCCACCGTTGAGGATGCTGCGAATTGCGTTGACTGGAGAAGCCAATGTGACGCCCCGGTTGCCGGCGAGCGCCGGATAAACACTCGGTGCCCCTTGTCCCAAGCTTCCATGGCAATCCTGGCAATGTGTCTCATAGATCTCGCCGCCGCGCCGGAGCTGGCCGTCCACCTCATCGGTCAACTCAGGGGCTACCCCTCTTGAATGCGGAGCGCTTCCAGGCAATGATTTGAGATAGGTTGCCACGGCGCGCGCGTCACTCGCCGCCAAGTGCTGAAGACTTTGGCTGACGACATCAGCCATCGGCCCGGTTGTCACTGCCCGGGATGACAAGCCTGTGGTGAGTAGTTGAACAATCTCCCCGATCGGCCAGTCCGAGGTGCTGGCTTCCTGGAGGGAGGTCAGTGAAGGCGCATACCAGTTCGAGCCCATGATCTGTCCTCCTCCCAGTATATTGCCCTGGCTTGCACCTAGCGGATTCCGGGTTGTGTGGCAGGCGTTGCAGTGCCCGAGCCCTTGCACGAGATAGGCGCCGCGGTTCCATTCATCACTCTTTGCAGGCTCGGGCTGATAAACGCCCTCAGTGAAGAAAAGGACCCGCCAGAGATACAGGAGCGGGCGAACATTGAACGGAAAACTGATCCGGCTGGGCGAATTGCGCTGCTTGACAGCTGGAAGCGATTGTAGATAGGCAAAGATCGCATTGGTGTCCTCGCGTGTGACTTTCGTATAATCCGTATACGGAAATGCGGGGTATAAGGGGCTCCCATCGCGCGCTTTGCCATCATGCAACGCCCGCCAGAAATCCTGTTCATTCCAGAGGCCGATACCGGTTTCCTCATCGGGTGTGATATTAGGTGTGATAAAGGTCCCGATGGACGTGGCGAGGCTGTGTCCCCCAGCGTATGGACGGCCCCCCTGTACAGTATGGCACCCCATGCAATTACCGACTTGCGCGAGATAGGCGCCTCTTGTTTGCTGATCCTGCGCTTGCTGGTTTGCAATGCTGCTCGTCTTTCCCGCTAGCGATTCTTCGCCCATGGGATCAGGAGGCGGGCTCTTCGGTACCAGGTATATGCCGAGACTTATGAGCCCGGCAAGCGCAGCAACGGTAAAGAGTTTCACTGAGCCCCCCCGGGTTGCAGAACGATGCTGCTGCAACGCCTGGCCAGTTCGGCGGGGAGGACTGCTGCCGGGCCCGAACGCTTTAGAAGGGCTTCCGAAACCGGCTGCGCAGCCAGCCATGCGGCAATGGCGATTGCCTCGTCGGTCGTGAGCTGTCTTGCGATTTCCGACATGCAGTCCGGTGTCTGTCCCCGCATCAACCCGCCGTGCTGCCAGTTACCGAACTGAGCCATTATGTAGGCGCGTGGCAGGCCCAGCAGGCCGGGAATAAAAGGCGCTATTCCCATCAGATCCTTACCATGACATTCAACGCATGCGGGGATTTTCCGTTCGGCATCGCCCCGGGTTATCAGCGTGCGAGCCAGCTCCACTTCAGCAGGTGAAGAGTTCATGGGCTCGGGCGGAGGAAAGACCTGGTTCAGTGAAGCGAAATAAGCGGCCATTTCCCTCAGGTATTGATCGGGTAGACCTTCGAGCAGTAAAGCCATGGGCCGGTAATGACGACGGCCGTCGCGAAAATTGCGCAGCTGGTTGTAAAGGTAGCCTTCCGGCTTGCCCGCGATACGCGGATAGTAGGCATCTCTTCCCTCCTTGTCCTCCGGGCCGTGACAGGCGATACAGGCTTTTACCCGTTCTGCCATCGTGTCGGGAGCGTCCACCGGGGGAATATCAGCGGCGACGGAGGGCCCGCTGAAAAACAGGAAAGCGATCAGCGCGCATCGTCTCATCAGGTCCATTCGTTCTCTACCATTCGTCATCACGCGGCGCGCAGTAGCCGTCTTGAACTGTGGCGCTTGCGGCAAGGCTATCGTGCAAATTTCCGTACGACCGCCATCAATTCATCGATTGCTTCATCTCCATTGCCGGACTTGATCGCCCCTTGCATGCAGCCATGGGTATGGTTCTCCAATAACAGCATGGCAACGGCGTCAAGCGCGGATTGCAGTGCGGAAACCTGGTTCAGGATGTCAACGCAATAACGGTCCTCCACAATCATTTTATTGACACCGCGTACCTGGCCTTCGATGCGGTTAAGACGCTTTATCAGCGCTTCCTTGTCCGGCTGCACCACGGTCTGGGGCGCGTGGCATGATTGCTTGCTAGTTGGCGATTTCAAAACCGGCATCCTCGATAGCGTTCTTGAACTGGTTTACGTCGGTTGTTACGGCGTCGTACTGGATCATGACCTGTTTTTGTTCCAGCGAAACGTCCGCACTATCTACTCCAGGTATCTTCTCCAATACGTTCTTCACGCTGTTGACGCAACCCGTGCAGGTCATGCCGTTAACTTTTATGACTTTTGTTTGCATATCATGACTCCTTTGATAACAATAGTATTTAGCGGATCAAGAACCAGACCGCCACCTTTTCAACAACAACGAATTGCTTACCACCGATACCGAACTCATTGCCATTGCCGCCCCTGCAATGACAGGATTAAGCAATCCTATCGCCGCCAGCGGTATTCCCAGCACGTTGTAGATAAAGGCAAAGAAGAGATTCTGGCGAATTTTTCCCAGTGTTGCGCGTGAGAGCGAGATCGCATCGGCCACGCTCATCAGGTCGTCACGCATGAGGGTGATGTCGGCGGCTTCAATCGCCACGTCGGAGCCCCCGCCGATAGCGAAGCTCACATCGGCCGCAGCCAGCGCCGGAGCATCGTTTATGCCATCGCCCGCCATACCGATAAATTTACCGCTCACTTTCATTTTTTTTATTTCGGCCGCCTTGTCTTGTGGCGGCACCTCGGCACGATAGGCGGTAATGCCCGCCTGCTTCGCAATAGCGGCGGCGGTGGCAGCGTTATCGCCGGTCAGCATGATTACTTCGATACCCATGGATTGCAGCCGCCTTACCGCCTGCGCGGAAGTGCCTCGCAACCTGTCGGCAATGGCCAGATAGCCGAGAACTTCAACAGTACCGTTAGAAAGAACCGCCACACCTACAACGGTTTTGCCCTCGGATTGGAGAACAGCTATCGAATTATTATCAATCGAAGCGCCATGTTCCCGCAGAAACTTGGGTGAGCCAAGTATGTATTTCATGCCATCGATGCCGGCGATGATTCCACTGCCGGCGACGGCAGCGAAATCGCTGACGGTTTGCGGCCGGATTTTCATTCCTGTGGCATGCTCCATTACCGCTTTTGCGAGAGGATGTTCCGAGCCTTGTTCCAATGTCACCGCAAGCTGCATTAAGTCACGCTGTGTGACAGAGCTTGCGGGAGCAATATCTGTTAGCGCCGGCCTGCCTTCTGTAAGCGTACCGGTTTTGTCCACGATCAGGACCTGGATTTTTTCCGCATGTTCCAGTGCGGCGGCATTTTTCACCAGTACTCCGGCCTGCGCACCGCGCCCTGTCCCGACCATGACCGCGGTTGGTGTAGCCAGTCCTAGTGCGCAGGGGCATGCGATGACGAGTACCGCGACGGCGTTGACGAGGGCTGGTACAAAATCTCCTGCCAGCCACCATGTAAAAACCAGTGTCATCGCGCTGATGATGACTACCACCGGCACAAATATGCCCGAAATGACGTCCGCCAACCGCTGGATTGGCGCCTTGGAACCCTGCGCCTCTTCCACCAGATGGATGATGGCGGCAAGCTGGGTGTGGGCACCGACGCTGGTAGCGCGGCATTTGAGCAGGCCTTGCTGATTCATGGTAGCTGCATAAACTTTCGACCCTGCCTGTTTCGCGACTGGCAGGCTCTCACCGGTCAGCATCGCCTCATTCACACTGGACAAGCCTTCAATGACGACGCCGTCCACAGGCATGCTCTCGCCCGGGCGCACGATAAAAATATCACCTGCCTTGAGTGTGCCGGCTTCCACCTCCACAACCTCACCATCACGCTCTACCCGTGCAGTTTTGGGTTGCAGCCTGATGAGCGCTTCAATAGCCGCTGAAGTTTTACCCTTGGCACGGGCTTCCATCAGCTTGCCCAATAGCACCAGCGTGATAATCGCCGCACTGGCCTCGAAATAGACATGCTGGTCCAGTGCCAGCAACGTTACCACCGCGCTGAAGAGATATGCCATACTGGTGCCCAGCGCGACCAGCACATCCATATTGGCACCGCCTCCACGCAATGCATGCCATGCAGCGAGATAGAAGCGCTTGCCAATCCAGAACTGTACCGGCGTCGCCAGCAGAAGTTGCAGCCACCGCGGCACAAATTCCGCATGATCGCCCCAGAACATGGGACCCATCTGCAGCATCAGCGGCAGGGTAAGCACAGCCGAGATCCAGAACATGCGAAGCTCCGCATGATACGCGGCGAGTTTCCGCGCTTTCTCCTCGGCCCGGCCAGCTTCAGTGATTTCGCTGGCACCGTAGCCCGCCCTGGCAACAGCTGCGATCAGGTCGTCTACCGCTGCCGCACCGGGATGCAAATTGACACGCGCCATTTCCGAGGCCAGATTGACAGTAGCCGTGACACCGGGTAGTTTGTTCAGCGCCTTTTCGATGCGGCCGCTGCATGTGGCACAGGTCATCCCACTGATACGCAATTGCACCGATCGAGGAACGACATGAAAGCCGGCTTTCTCGATCGAGCGAACCAGTTCTTCCCGCGGAGTGGCAGTGTCATCAAACTCCACGCGTGCCTTTTCGCTCGCGAAATTGACTACTGCATGCACGCCGGGTAGTTTATTCAGATTCTTTTCAATGCGTGTTGCACAGGCCGAGCAGGTCATCCCTTCGATGGGAAGTTCGATATGTTTAAGCGCAAGTGTATTCATAATATTCGCCAAACCTTGTCAATTAGCCAGCACGCCACTCAACGCTGCCGGGCAGCGTTGCTTGATTCAAGATGATTATCCGCTGGCGTTACCTGGTGCCAGCGGGATGACAGCGAGTTAAAGTCGTAACCGGATCCGGTCAGTTTGAGTCCCCGATCCGCCATTATCAGGCCCATCGCGATAACCAGAATGGCGGATGCACGCACCAGCAGGTTGACGATGTCCCGGGACACGGAGCTTGCGATGAGACCGAAACTCAGGAGCGGCACCAGGGTGCCCAACCCAAAGAAGAACAGCATCGTGGCACCTTCCTGGGGGCTACCGGTACCGGCAGCCATGATGTACATGGCTTGCAATGGGCCGCAACCCAACATCAAACCATTTAAAAGTCCGATAGATAAGGGACTGCGCCGCTGGCGCAACTCGTTCGATACGCCCCGCACAACCAATCGGGGTAGACGCAAGGTGAAGTTGCGCAATGCGGGAAATACATCCAGCATCTTGAGACCATAGATGATGACGAAAAGACTGGCCGCGAGTGTGACGATGCCCCGCAGATAGGGAGTGAAGGCCATGACAGAACCCAGCAGGCCCAGGCTGCCGCCAATAACCGTATAAGATGCGGTTTTACCGGTGGCATACATCAGATGAGCGATCGCCGTTGTTCCCGCGGAGCGTGGCGTAATAGCCGCCCCGTAGCCCACTACAAAACCGCCACACATGCCGATACAGTGAAATCCGGTAAAAAATCCGATGGAAAGCAGCATGGCATAGCCGAGTTGAGGGTTCATTTCTCCCACCAAACCCGGAATCATGCTTTTGCCCCAGAACGTCACACCACCCACAAGCAGCAGGAAGAACAGGAAAATCAAACCATTTCGCACGAGGTGATTTGAAGGTTGCGTGGATGCGCTTTCGAACTGATACCCCTTTTCTTCGATTGTGCGGCGAATGCCGCTTTCTCCGATGGACGCGCTGTCGAATTCGACATCGACAATTTGCCTGACATGGTCCGCATTGACTTTCTGCACGCCAGGCAAATGACTTACTGCGTTCTCGATGGTTTCCTCGCAGCCAGTGCAATGCATACCTTTGACTTTCAGTTGAGTTGATTTGGCAGCCATTTGTACGCCATGACGGTTGATCTAACAGTATTTCAGCCTGGTCTGCTTCATAAATCTCTTCATAACTATGGTTTTAATATATACCACCTGGGGGTATATGTCAACATATAAACTCAAAGTCTCAGAGTATTCGCGTCATGCGAGCTTGTCGGGTGATTGATCAGAAAAAACGGAGTAGAAGTACTCATACCGAGGGCGAGACTTCGCCCCATGTTTATGACGTGCCAAGGGGACAGCACTTTGGGTATTTTAGTGAAGCCAGGGGGAAGCGCTTGGGCGGCGATAAGAAAGGTCTCGCGCGTTGGACGTTGGATGACGCGAGTCAAGAGGGGGGACCGCAGCGCATGCATCGTCCAGCACGGCTGTGGGATCTAGGTTTTAATCCTGTTTCTTAAATTTTATTCAAGCTCCTGGTTTCCTGATAAATGGAAATCTAACTGCAATACCCATTATCCTGAAACCACGCCATCGCATCCTCAAGTGCTTCTGCCGCGGGTCGATATCGATAACCCAACTCGCGTACGGCCTTATCGCTGGAATAAAACATCTTCTTTTTTGCCATTCGCAGACTATCCACGGTTGCGCGCGGCTCCACATTCGTGACCGTGGCAACTTTTTCCATCAACCAGGCAGCGGGTAAAATCAATTTGACAGGGAGATTAAAACGCTTTATCTGTTTGCCGCTAATTTCATCTATTGTCTGAAGTATTTGCAACAAGGTCATATCCTCCCCGCCAAGGATATACCGCTCTCCTGGTTTCCCATGTTCGTAGGCCAGCAGATGACCATAGGCAATATCGTCGGCATGCGCAACGTTCAAACCCGTATTCACATAGGCCGGCATGCGGCCGCATAAGGTGTCGAGCACGATGCGCCCAGTCGGTGTAGGCTTGATATCGCGTGGCCCGATCGGGGTGGACGGATTGACGATAACCAGCGGCAGCTTATGCTCATCGGTGATTTGCCGGACAATCTGTTCCGCCATGAACTTTGATCGTTTATAGTGCCCGGTCATTGATATAAGGCTGGAAGGGGTGTCTTCATTGGCGGGAACGCCATTCGAATTCGCTCCCAGAGTTGCCACGCTGCTGGTGTATATCATGCGTTTCATGCCAGCTTCGGCTGCGGCAAGTATCAACGCCTCCGTCCCTTTAACATTAATGTCATACATGGTTTCAGGGTTCGGCACCCAGAGACGATAATCCGCGGCAACATGAAATAAATTATCGCAACCGCTCACCGCTGCTTTCAATGACTGCACAGAACGCAAATCACCTTCCGCAATCTCAACGGGTAATTCATCAAGGTTCCTCCGGTCGCTTCCTAGCCTGACCAGGCATCGTACTTCGTGACCAGCATTCAGCAGGCAGCGGGCGACGGCCGAACCGACGAATCCGTTTGCACCTGTAACCAATGATTTCGTCATGTTAATCACACCCTGCGTGTTGCAAGGTGCTTCTCCACATCATCTTTGCTGAAGCCCAGCGCGGCGGCCACCCGATCAGCATGGCTTACCCGGGATATACCCGGGATCAGACGGTACGTCGGACCATCATGCGAAAACTCGCCCTGCAGGTAACGGCCGATTTTCTTCTCTTGCAAACGCTCGCACAGTTCGTGGTTGTGTGTGACCAGCAACGTGCTCGCCCCAAGTTGATGGAAACCGGTGAGGACATACTCGGACAGTTCCATCTTCTCCTCGAATGTCGTTCCTTCCGAAAGTTCATCCAGCACGACAAGGCTGCGAGCGGTGGAGTTGAAGAAAATCTCGCGTGTACGTTTCAGTTCATGACCGAAGCGCCCCATCCCCTCTTCCAGCCGGCCGGGGTCTGGTACCTGATAGAAAATTCGTTCCGCGAGCACCAGCCGCGCTGTCGTCCCCGGAATGTAGCAGCCGATCTGGCCCAGCAACTGAATCTGGACTGCTGTTTTGCAATAAGCCGTCTTGCCGCCGCTATTCGGTCCAGTAATGACCAGCAGCCGTCCGGCATCGTCAAGGGAAATATCGTTTGGCACGTAATCCGGATTGGTCCTGGCGAGCAGCGGATTTCTCGCCGCCGTAACCTTGAGACAATGGCGTTCGCTTTCCAATATCTCCGGTAGCACCATCTCGCCGCCGAAGACCCGGGAATAACGGTGAAAGGATAGGATCTCGTCGATCATCCCCAGCGTATCCAGCGCGTGCCCCAATTCGGGACTCTGCTTGAACAGCTTGCGCAGCGGATAAATGACGGAATCGCGGTCGGATGCGGCAATTGCAATCAGTAGGACGGGCAGAACCGGCACCGCCAGCACAAGTATTCCATATCCCAGGTAAGAAATTCCAAAACTGGCCAGCATATCCTGGAAGTAATAAAGGGCTGCGCCAACTGCCGCCAGGACGAACAATACTGGAAGCGGCTTGACCATTGATGGCCGGAAGCGCGGAACGGGCAAGTAGCGCGGCTTTTCCTCCCGTGTCTTGAACTTTCCTTCCATGGGGTAGACCGGTCCCTGCATCAGGGAATAGATGCGAGAGTTCCCGAAGCTGCGGATGGCATCAAACAGCCCCCGCAGGTACGCGCTCCGCGGCTGTGGCAAGGTATCCATCGCCTCGACCAGATCCATCGCAAAGCCGGTCCCGTCGACGAACTGATGATAGCCATAACCGTTGAATTCCATTTCATCTTTCCCGCCTCTGGAGCTGTCGATGGCGAGACCGCCGATAAAGGTACCGTAGAGTAGTTGATGGAGCGAGCGCTCTCCCTGCGCCATCCTCTCGATGAAATGCTGCAACGCTTCCCGCAAAGCGGAATCCGATTCCAGCTCGCGCAGCGCTTCCTGCTTTTTTCGCGCTAACGTGGCATCGGTCGCCGGCCGCGCCAGCGAGCGGTAAAGCACCGACTGTCCGACGCGTGTCACCGCGTGATTGCACGAATCAAATAATTGATCGGTTTCGATCGCATCGAAGGTTTTTGCATCCAGAACACCTTGGTCAGCCTCTGTCGGCCGGGTATCTCGCACGCCCGCAAGCCGCTCGCCGGTAGCAAGAATAGGTGGTTGAGGTCCGCATGGATCAGATACGGCTTGGTTGTTCATAGTCGGCCCTAATTGCCGTCATGCTTATATAGCGCAGAATTTTTTTCCGGATTCATTGATGTACACATATTGCTGTACAAAACGTTTTCAAACAGGAAGCTTTTCCCGGATACCGCGTAGATATCCGCGGTGTGGGCCATTTGGATTATTTATGGAAAGGCTAAGGCTACGATACCAGTAGAAAAATAATGCGCTTTCAACTCCATGCCGAAAATCTAACATTCAACCGGTTGCACGTCAACGTTTGCCCAGTTGACATCATGAACAGCCCCACTGGAGTTGCAGCGGAATCGGAACGGCACGAGCAAGGCCGACAGCGGCATTTTCTGCCCAGAAATTTGATCATTGCGCAACGTGATGAGAAGCTGAGCGCGAGTGTTGTCCACTGGAAGAGGAAGCATTGGGAGAACTCCCTTGCAGCAACACATCGTTTATCTGCCGCAGGTCCTCCTCATCCAGTTCGCCCGCCTCCGCCTCCAGCCTCAATCTGGACATGAGAAAATTGTAACGCGCCTGGGCAAGGTCTCGCCGCGCGGAATAAAACAGCTGCTGTGCATTCAATACGTCCACCTCGGTCCGGACACCCACTTCCTGCCCCAGTTTTGTAGAATCCAGCTGGCTCTGACTGGATACCAGCGCCTGCTGCAGCGCCTTCACCTGGGCCATGCCATTGATGACGTTAAGATACTGCTGGCTCACTTGAAGGACACTGTTGCGGCGGGTATTGTTCAGATCCTGAAGTACCTTTTCCTGAGTGGCCAGCGCTTCCCGTACACGCGATTGCACCGCGAAACCCTGGAATATCGGGATACTGAGCTGAAGCCCTATTTCTTTTGAAGTCAGGTCGATCGGGCGTCCGGTTATTGTACCACCCACACCTTTCTGATCACTATATAGCGCGACCAGGTCGAGGGTTGGATAGTGTCCTGCCTTGGCGCGTTCCACATCCTGTTTCGCAAATTCATATACTGCCTGCTGGACTTTCAAGGCAAGGTTATTCTGTTCCGCCACGTTGATCCATTCCTGCATGTTTGCATACTTCAGGGTGAGCAGATCGGAAATCATTGCATCCGGCTGCAGGAGATTGTCCGGCAAGCGGCCAATGATCTGTTGCAACTCGCGCTTTCGCACTTCCAGGTCGTTCCTGGCAGCGATTTCCTGTGAAACCGTTAAATCAAAACGCGCCTGGGCTTCATGTGTATCGACGATGGTGGACGTCCCGACCTGAAAGTTACGTTTGGCCTGCCCGAGCTGCTCCCCAATGGCTTTTTTCTGGGCTTCAGCCACCTCCACGTTTACCTGGGCAGCCAGAATATCGAAATATGCCTGTGCCACGCGCAGGATCAGGTCCTGCGCCGCGATGATGAACTGGGAATCGGCTTGCGCGACTTGAATTTTAGATTGCTCATAAATGACAAAATTTTCTTTGCGGTAAATCGGCTGAGTTGCCGTAATAGTCAGACTTTGATTATCGATAACCACTTCGGAAGGCCGGACAATGCCGGGGACCCCGATGCCCCCGACGCTCTCTATGTCTATGTACTGTCTCCGGCGCACGCCCGCAAGCGTGATAGTGGGAAGCAATCCGGCTCGGCCCTGCGGCAGTTTTTCCTGGGCCGCCAAGTGCGCGGAACGCGCGGAGCTATACTGCGCGTCCTGTTCCAGCGCCTCACGATAAATTTCCATCAGATCGGCAGCGTGCAGAGGCGTATGGATGGCTGCTCCAATTAGTAATGCATAAATGTATTGCGGAATTTTCACTTTGCTCCAGTTGCCTTATTGTTTCGGGCGAAAAAACTACTGCCGGATTGAATCTAAATTCGGCAGTTGGACGAAGTTGATTTCAAGCTAACCCCGTAGCGAATCCACCGAAAAGGTGAGATTCAAGCGGTCCAAAAAAGTTTTTGTGGATTATTGTGAATCATAGCGCCGCTGAAAGAATTGTGGAAATGAGCGGTCAACTGCCGGATTCAGGTTGAAATATAGCTTAAACGATAAATTGTGCCCGGCCTCGCAATCGCCAGCGTTGTCAAAAAATGAATCTCGCGGGTTGTTTTGCGTTTTTTAGCGGAGAAATGCAGGTTTCGAACAGACCGACTGTATTGTACCCGACTGCTTTTTCTCCTTGCGCAACGCAGGTAACAAGCACGGCCTGCATCACCGGTGCATCGCCCACTACCGCGAACAGCCGTCCACCCGCTTTGAGGCTGTTCTGAAATGCTTCCGGCAAAACGGGAGTGGACCCGGTCAATGCGATGACATCGTACGGCCCGTGGGCAGGCCAACCCTGGGCAGCGTCCCCCTGTTCCACCATCACGTTGCCGATACCGTGAGCTTGAAGGTTTTTTTCCGCCATGGCTTTCAGCTCCGGCACAATTTCCACACTGTAAACGTACTCACCTTTCTTCGCCAGCAATGCCGTTAGGTAGCCACTGCCACTGCCCACCTCCAGGATCCTGTCGGTTTTCTTTACCTGCAATTCCTGTAAGATGCGCGCTTCCAGTTTGGGAGCAAGCATGACTTCACCGTATCCCAGCGGGATTTCCATATCGACAAACGCAAGGGAACGATATGCCGGAGGGACAAATTCCTCACGCCGCAGCTCGAACAATAATTTGAGGACTTCCTGGTCCAGCACGTCCCACGGACGAATTTGCTGTTCCACCATGTTAAAGCGGGTTTGTTCGAGATCCATGTCAGCCCTATAGAAATTGTGATCAACAGGCTTGCAATTATTCCACATTTCCATTAGCTTCACAGCAGCAGCTAGGGGTCCGTTTCCGGAATCGTCCGGTAAACCGGTGAGAGAGTCCCTTAACACCTGACACGGGTAATGCCGCCGTAGGGAAGCTGGGATTAGCAGTCCCGCTCGTTTATGGCACTTAAAGACTTAAAGGAGCGTACTATGAATGCAGCAGTTTTGAACCCCGCACAACTTCCCTCCCCGTTTTCCAGTAAAACCGCCCATGTGGATGAAGGAGCGGTCAAGCCCCTGCCTGAATCACGCAAAGTTTATATACGCGGCTCCCGGCCCGATATTCGGGTCCCCATGCGAGAAATCAGTCAGTCCGATACCCCTGCCAACATGGGTACGGAGGAAAATCCGCCAATTTACGTTTATGACACCTCCGGCCCCTACACCGACCCTGCGGCAAATATAGACATTCGCGCCGGCCTGCCGCCATTGCGCGAGAAATGGATTAATGAGCGCGGGGACACGGAAGTTCTCTCCGGGCCTGCTTCGGCTTACGGCAAGCAGCGTCTGGCCGATCCCCAGCTCGCGGAAATGCGCTTTGATTTAAAACGCCAGCCCCGTTGCGGCAGGACAGGGGCGAATGTGACGCAGATGCACTACGCTCGCCGCGGCATCATCACGCCGGAAATGGAATACGTGGCCATACGGGAAAATCAACGCTGCGAGCATCTCGACGCGCAGCGCCGGGAGCTTCTCACGCGGCAACATCCGGGACATGATTTTGGTGCATTCCTGCCCCCGCATATCACGCCGGAATTCGTAAGGGACGAGGTGGCTCGAGGTCGCGCGATTATCCCTGTCAACATTAACCACCCCGAATCCGAACCGATGATCATCGGGCGCAACTTCCTGGTGAAAATTAATGCGAATATCGGTAATTCAGCGCTGGGTTCAAGCATCCAGGAGGAAGTCGAGAAAATGACCTGGGCCATCCGCTGGGGCGGCGATACGGTAATGGATCTTTCCACCGGCAAGAATATTCATGAAACTCGGGAGTGGATCATCCGCAACAGCCCCGTTCCCATTGGCACCGTACCGATCTATCAGGCGCTGGAGAAAGTAAACGGCAAGGCGGAAGACCTCACCTGGGAAATTTTTCGTGATACCTTGATCGAGCAGGCCGAGCAGGGCGTGGACTACTTCACCATTCACGCAGGTGTGCGCCTTGCCTACGTTCCGATGACGGCAAAGCGCTTGACGGGAATTGTTTCTCGCGGGGGCTCGATCATGGCAAAGTGGTGTCTTGCACATCACCAGGAGAGCTTTCTCTATACCCGGTTCGAGGAAATCTGCGAAATCATGAAGTCTTATGACGTCAGTTTTTCTCTCGGCGACGGCCTCCGGCCGGGTTCGATCTATGACGCCAATGATGAAGCGCAATTTGCGGAACTGAAAACCCTCGGCGAATTAACCCAGGTCGCCTGGAAGCATGATGTGCAAGTAATGATCGAGGGCCCCGGCCATGTCCCCATGCATCTCATCAAGGAAAACATGGACTTGCAATTGAAATATTGCGACGAAGCGCCCTTCTACACATTAGGCCCTCTCACCACCGACATCGCGCCAGGATACGACCACATTACATCCGCTATCGGCGCCGCCATGATCGGCTGGTATGGCACTGCGATGCTGTGCTACGTGACTCCCAAGGAACACCTGGGCCTGCCGGACAAGGATGATGTAAAAGACGGCATCATTACCTACAAGATTGCCGCGCATGCGGCAGACCTGGCGAAAGGACATCCGGGGGCACAAATACGCGATAATGCACTGTCCAAAGCCCGTTTCGAGTTTCGCTGGAATGACCAGTTCAACCTCGGCCTCGATCCCGACAAGGCAAAACAATTCCACGACGAAACCTTGCCGCAGGAAGGTGCCAAACTGGCCCATTTCTGCTCCATGTGCGGCCCGCATTTCTGCTCGATGAAAATCACGCAGGACGTGCGCGACTATGCCGCCAGCCAGGGAGTCAGCGAGGGCCAGGCACTGGAAAAAGGGATGGAGGAGAAAGCCATCGAATTTGTAACAAAAGGAGGGGAGATTTATAGCAAAGTGTAACAACCGCAGGGTCCCACCGCTACACCGGTTTCACTTAATGCTTCCAGGAACTTAAGGTCGGAACCAACCCGTTTGTCGGTTCGAGGTACTACTTGTGTGCCAGCGCATTTGCGAATCTTCTCATTTTCCCATGCTGTAGCCGTCAAGGTGCGATAAAAATACAGGCGCAGCATAGTTGGCATGTAGCCATGGGAGAGGTATGGCGGTCAAGCTGGGTTGGCAGTTACAATCCCTGAAAATTGATATCTGAAATTGAATATTTAGTCCCAACCAGGGGTTCGATGCAAATATGCGCAATAATAATAACCAGCCGGTTGCATCGCGACCTGTTTTCCCCATTGGATGGGTTTCATTGGATAGCGTCAACTTGACGTTCCTGGGTTCATCCTTGCTTCTCCGGGGTCAAATGTTTTTCCCCGGATAACCGGGCATGGACTGGCTTCTGCTGCTCAAGGCCCTCATTCTCGGCATTGTCGAGGGCCTGACCGAATTTCTCCCGATTTCCTCCACCGGCCATCTAATCCTGGTCAGTGACTTGCTCGACTTCAACGACGAGAAAGGCAAGGTATTCGCGATCGTGATTCAACTCGGCGCAATATTGGCGGTATGTTGGGAATACCGTGTCAAGATTGGCGGTGTGATAATGAGCATTGGTTCAAGCGAGGATGCAAACCGCTTTGTTTTAAATCTTTTCATCGCGTTTCTACCCGCGGCGATTCTTGGTCTCTTATTCATCAAGGCAATCAAGCACTACCTGTTTCATCCAGTACCAGTAGCAATGGCGTTCATCATCGGAGGGGTTCTGATTCTTTGGGCTGAGCGCAGAAAGCATGTGGTAGACGTCGAACGGGTGGAAGACATGGACTGGAAACATGCGTTGAAGATTGGATTAATGCAGTGCCTCGCGTTAATACCTGGCACGTCACGCTCCGGAGCAACCATAATCGGCGGTCTGTTTTTTGGCTTGTCACGCAAGGCCGCCACCGAATTTTCTTTTTTTCTGGCAATCCCGATCATGTTTGCGGCCACGTTCTATGATGTTTATAAACATAGCGATATCCTTCATTTCGATGATGCTAGCGTATTCGTCACCGGCTTCGTCGCCTCGTTCATCAGTGCATTATTGGCCGTGCGGGGGTTATTGCGTTTTATCAGCCATCACGATTTCACCGTCTTTGCATGGTATCGCATTGGATTCGGGATTATTGTGCTGGTAACCGCTTATTCGGGAATCGTTAAATGGTCGGGGTCAGCAGCAGTAGCTTAATTGTAGAAAGGTGACATTATTTTCTGTCTTGCTGGTCACGCACTTCCGCCTCAGCGCTGGACCCATGGCAACCCTGCAGCCTTCCAGCCGCCTTTGGTACCGCGATGACCGGTTGCGTCCTTGTCGCCTTCAAAGCCCTCAAGAACGTTGTAGCAGTCTGCGTAACCCGAATCGGTGGCAGTGGCTGCCGCCTGATGCGAGCGGCCGCCACTGCGGCAGATGAACATCACCAGCGATTCCTTATCCACCTGGCTTGAGAGATAGTTGAAGAAATCCGGATTGGCCTGCATGCCGGGGTAGGACTGCCATTCGATTTCAACCGCGCCCGGAATTCTCCCTACCCAGTCCCATTCAGCCCGGGAGCGGACATCCACCAATTTGGCGTCCGGAGCTTCCTGCAGCAACGTGAGCGCTTCAGCAGGCAGCAGTGCGCCTTCGTACGGTAAGTTCATTTCCCTAGCGCGTTGTTGCGCCCTTTCGAGTATTGCGGTAATGGTTTCCATATGGATTTCCCATAAAACAATGGTTGAAAAATGTAATGTTATTCCATTTCAAGACCGGTGTTTGATAAAGCTTGAACTTGGCGATTGAGCGGGATGGATGGAGCTATCCCACTCTCTTTACGGAAGTGTTTTAATAATTCAGAAAAAACGCCTCGCGGCAGAATGTTTGACGCGTTAGAGGTAAGGCGGCGTCCGTACTGATATAATTCCCCTTCCACGATGTGCTCTTTTGTAGATATACCTTTATCGGCAGGTGTTTTTTTATCGTATCACTGCAATTCCGGTCTGGAGAGAAAAATGGCGGTAACCGATGTTCTGAAAATGATCCAGGAAAACGAAGTCAAATTCGTTGATCTACGCTTCACTGATACCCGCGGCAAAGAACAGCATGTGACACTTCCAGCTCACGCCTTTGATGCGGACAAGCTGGAAGACGGCCATGCATTCGATGGTTCTTCCATCGCCGGCTGGAAAGGGGTTCAGGCATCCGACATGTTGTTGATACCCGATCCTGATACTGCCAATATGGACCCGTTTATGGACGAAGCTACCCTGTTCATAACGTGTGATGTGGTCGATCCTTCCGATGGCAAAGGTTATGACCGCGATCCGCGCTCCCTAGCAAAACGTGGTGAAGCATATCTCAAATCAACGGGCATCGGCGATACCGCGTATTTCGGCCCGGAACCCGAATTCTTCATTTTCGACTCTGTCACCTGGCATGCGGACATGTCCGGCTGCTCGGTAAAAATCGAATCCGAGGAAGCGGCCTGGAGTTCGGCGGAAAAATACGAAAGCGGCAATACCGGCCACCGTCCTGCGGTAAAAGGCGGCTACTCCTCCGTTCCGCCGATTGATTCCTTGCATGACATTCGTTCCGCCATGTGTCTTGCACTGGAAGAAATAGGGGTGGAAGTCGAAGTGCACCACCATGAAACCGCAAGTGCGGGACAGTGCGAAATCGGGACTAAATACAGCAGTCTCGTAAAGCGTGCCGACTGGACTCAGGTATTCAAATACGTGGTGCACAACGTCGCCCACTCCTACGGCAAAACGGCGACCTTCATGCCCAAACCCATTGTCGGCGACAATGGGTCTGGGATGCATGTGCATCAATCGATCTGGAAAGCCGGACAGAATTTGTTTTCCGGAAATGGCTATGCGGGACTTTCGGAAATGGCGTTGTTTTACATAGGTGGCATTATCAAACATGCCAAGGCCTTGAATGCAATCACCAATCCTGGCACCAACTCCTACAAACGCCTGGTTCCGGGCTTTGAAGCACCGATCAATCTTGCTTATTCGGTGAGCAACCGTTCCGCCGCGGTACGCATTCCTTATGCCAATAGCCCCAAAGGGCGGCGCATTGAAGTACGTTTTCCCGATCCCACCGCCAACCCTTATCTCGCATTCACCGCATTGATGATGGCCGGACTCGACGGCATTCAGAACAAGATTCATCCCGGCGACCCCATGGATAAGAACCTTTATGATCTTCCTCCCGAAGAATCAGCCAGGATTCCAAACCCCTGCGTTTCCCTGGATGAAGCACTGGACAGCCTGGACAAGAATCGCGATTTCCTCACCCGCGGTGGGGTGTTCTCGAATGATATGATCGATGCCTACATCGAGCTCAAGATGGAGGAAGTCACGCGCTTTCGCATGACTACCCATCCAGTGGAGTTTGATATGTACTACAGCCTATAGGCATTTTCATCGGTCCGGGTTTCACCGCGATACTGCATTACTCAAGAAATTTCATCGCTTGGGCCTGCACGAGGCCAACACTTCTTTGGGCCAAGTCAGCAACGTGCTGACTTGGATGCTGAATTTATAGGATGCCTGTAATTCTAAAATACTGATCAGGATCGCAATACCAAAAGGAAATACTTGATGAATATTCTTGCTGCTTCATTGCTTGCCGTTCTCTCATTGACGCTCGCCGGCTGCGGCGAGAAGACTCCGGGGAATATACCCAAAATGCCCAAGACGGAGGCGGAGGCGCCAACCAAACTTGCGGATGAGTTTACGGCTGAAAAGGAAATTCCATCCGTACTGGAAAATACGTTAACACCGGAGGAAAAATCCGCGCTGCTGAAAGATATCATGCCGTCAGCGTCGCCGAATGAACCGACACCAGAAGAAAAATTCCTGAAATTAAGGAAAGATGCGGATGCTGGAGATGCCAAAGCGCAGAATGGACTCGGCGTGATGTACTACACGGGCGAAGCCATATCCAAGGATGCGTCGGGCAAAATCTTGAATAATGACCCTGAAACAGCCGCGGCATGGTTTCATCGATCCGCCGCACAGGGATACGCCGACGCGCAATTCAACCTCGGCTTGATGTATGCCAATGGTGAAGGTGTAACCAAGGATGCCACCAAGGCCGTCGAGCTATTTCAGAAAGCCGCCGAGCAGGGAAATGTCGACGCACAAAATAATCTCGGCGTGATGTATTACGCCGGTGAAGGCGTGCCGAGAGATACGGACAAAGCTGCGGAATGGTTCAAAAAAGCCGCCGCGCAAGGAAACGCTGATGCGCAGGCCAACCTTGATGCAATGAAATAAAAAGAAAATCTAGATTCAACCAAACGAAATCCGATATATAAAAGACTTTGATAATTTCCGCACAATGTGACCGGGCACCGGCCATACATTTGGCGGCAGGCGAATGAATCCTGCCCCTATTGAGCTCATTGGCGCCATTCTGTTTGGCGTCGCGCTGATTCATACTTTCTCAACGAAAGTTTTCGAGCAGCTGGCGCGCGCCCATCCGGCCCACGCCGGTATCTGGCATTTCCTGGGCGAAGTCGAGGTGGTCTTTGGTTTCTGGGCAATGATCCTGATCGCCATGATGCTGATGGTAGAGGGTAAGGAAGCCGCTACCACTTACCTCGAGCAGCAGAGCTTTACGGAACCGATGTTCGTATTCGCAATCATGGTGGTCTCCGGCAGCCGCCCCATCCTGCAATTTGCCATGCTTTGCGTCAAAAAGCTTGCCCGGCTCATTCCCTGGCCGGACGGGAAAGCGTTTTACTTCGTCACATTGTCGTTTGTTCCGTTGCTGGGCTCCTTTATCACCGAGCCTGCAGCCATGACATTAGCCGGATTGATCCTGCTCGAGCGTTATTACTCCAAGGAAATTTCGGCCCGGCTCAAATACGCGACCCTCGGCGTATTGTTCGTTAATATTTCAATCGGCGGAACGATGACATCGTTCGCTGCGCCGCCCGTACTCATGGTGGCCGCCAAGTGGGGATGGGACACCACCTTCATGTTTACCACGTTCGGCTGGAAAGCCGCCTTGGCGGTGCTGGTGAATGCTCTAGCGGTCACACTTTTGTTTCAACGCGAATTATCAAATATGCAAAATGAAGAGAAAACCGAACAGATCGACGTCCCACGGCTGGTGGTCCTTGTCCATCTGCTTTTTCTGACCGGTGTTGTCGTGTTTGCGCATCACCCTGTCATCTTTATTGGGCTGCTGCTTTTCTTCCTGGGCTTTACTCATGCGTATGAGCGCTACCAGGATCCCCTGATTCTGCGTGAAGGGTTAATGGTCGCTTTTTTTCTTGCCGGATTGATTGTCCTTGGCGGACATCAGAAGTGGTGGTTGCAACCCATGCTGTCCGGGATGGACAGTACTACACTCTTTTTCGGCGCCACCATGCTGACGGCGGTCACCGACAACGCGGCGCTCACATATCTGGGTTCGCTCCTGGAGGGAACGAGCGCGGAGTTCCGGTATTCACTCGTCGCAGGCGCTGTTGCCGGTGGCGGCCTGACAGTCATTGCCAATGCTCCAAACCCTGCGGGCTTTTCCATACTGAAAGGTTCATTCAAAGATGAAACCATCCATCCTTTAGGCCTGCTGGCAGCCGCCCTCCCCCCCACAATCGTTGCCATTCTTGCGTTTCAGTTGCTTTGAACCCAGATAATCCATCAGGATGCGAGATGATGGTGAGCCCAAGTCCGGTATTTACCGTTACCTTTCGCGTCGCCGGATTTTAAAGGAAATCGCTGCGAAAGCAGCAAGCAGGACGTCCTGCTCGATTCGTCGCCGCTCAAATCCGCCCGAATCCGTTAAAACCCATAAGGCGTGGGAGGCGTATCTTTCTTAAGAGCGCGCAAATCATTATTCTCGGCTCGCAAGGTTTCAACTTGTTTATGGAGGCGGCTTATCGAAATCCGCTCACGCAGCATTGTCGGCACCGTTACCAAGGCACCGATAAGCGCACCGAGGCCAAAGCACGCCGCGATCACTACCGCGAGCGAAGCATCGACGCGCCACATAAAAAACACCACGCTCACCGACACGGCGTTCTGAACCGCAAACATGACTGTCAGAAGAACAATGATGAGCGCAACGATCAACTGTGATTGCATAACGCCTCCCTCCGGGTAACGGCCAGTGTATAGCATGTCTGAATATTCCCACCTAAAAATGGCTGGAATTGCCGTCACATTGATTGTTCATTGCTGCATATGAATAGCCATGCAGCGTCACGCCTTGCTGCGCCAATCCCGGTCATTTTAACATTCACTCGATTTGAAGCTGTTGTCCAGCGTTATATCTGACGCGCTACACTAATGCTTACCGCATTAATGCAAGCCTGGAGAAAAAATTGAATCAGGACAACACCAAAAACAAAAATTATGGGTAATGTCCGATAAAGAATAAAAACAGGACGATTAAAAGCAAGGCCCAGCCGGGTCAGCTGGCAGCGGAATCGGGAGTGTTATATTGCCAGCCAATAAGCCGTTCTAGCCACGAACTTTGCGGGCGAACCCAATCTCCATCCATTTCTTAATGCGATTGGCATCGCCGATTCGTGAGTTCTTTCCCCAGGAATCAAGCAATACAATAATAACCGGTTTACCCGTTATTTTCGCTTGCATCACCAAGCAGCGGCCCGCCTCGCTGAGAAAGCCTGTTTTTGATATGCCAATATCCCAATTCCTGCTGCGCACCAGATGGTTGGAATTGCTGAATTGCAGGAGATGGTCTTCGTCTCCAAACGCCACCGCGTGGGTAGCGGTCGTCGAAAACTCACGAATGATATTGTAATCATATGCGGCATCCACCATTTTTGCCAGATCCCGCGCAGTGGAAACATTGGCGCTATTCAATCCGGTAGAGTCAACAAAGTAACTATTGCCCATGCCCAGTTCGAATGCCTTGTTGTTCATTGCTTCGACGAATGCTTTGATACCGCCGGGATAAGCACGGCCTAGCGCCGCCGCTGCACGGTTTTCGGAAGACATCAGCGCCAGCCGCAACAGCTCCCGCCGGGTAAGACTTGCTCCTACCCGCAAGCGCGAGCGGGTGTTCTTGATAACATCAATGTCGGCGGATTCCACGATGATTCTCTCACCCAACGGCAGTTGCGCATCGAGTACCACTATCGCTGTCATCAGCTTCGTGATGGAAGCGATCGGCATGATGGTATCCGCGTTCTTGTCGTATAAAATACGTCCATGCTGCGCGTCTAGAATCAGCGCGGCTTGCGATCTGAGATTTAACCCTCCCTGCTGAGCAGAAGCACTACCGATAAATGCGAACATGACGCAAGCCGCAAGAATCATTTTTTTCATTTATCTTTATCCATCAGGGAAGTTAGTCCGCTGCCTGCGGATCGGGAACGGGCGCCGGATAACTTAGCAAATATTGAGAGATAGGGGAAGGACTTTATGTGGATTATTAACAAAAAAATATAACAACGCTCTACTCCTTATCATTACGACCAGGATCACCTGAACTTGAACGAATCGATTCGCGTAACAATTACGCTAAAAATGCGGGCGAGGAGTCTGAAGCTGACAGCAGTCATTACATCCGCGGATCTACTGCTCGTCTAATGTTAAAGCGATACGCTTGCAATTGTCGCTAATCGTCGCCAATCGTCGTTCAGTCAACTCATCAGCAATCGATAGCCTTCGGTAAGCGCCTGTGAAGCGCCTTCAAGCGGCAATGGCCTTGAAAAATAATAGCCCTGCATTTCATCGCACTCGTGTTTTATCAGGAAATCCAGCTGTGCCCTGGTTTCGACGCCTTCCGCCACCACCTTCAATCCAAGGCTATGCGCAAGTTTGATCATGGCTACCGCGATGGTTGCGTCGTCCATATCTGTAGTAACGTCCCGGATAAATGCGCGATCAATCTTGAGTACGTCAAGCGGAAACCGCTTGAGATAGGCAAGACTCGAGTAGCCAGTGCCAAAATCGTCCATCGAGATTTGCACACCAAAAGCTTTCAGATTCTGCAACGCATTGGCAGCCGTCTCGGCCTCTTTCATCAATACCGATTCGGTTAATTCAAATTCCAGCAAATGGGGGTCGATGCCGGTGACTTTCAGAGTTTTTCCAATAACGGCATCAAGATCTTGCTGCTGAAACTGCCGCGCCGAGAGATTGACTGAAATAGGGTGCAACACCAGGCCCTGGCCCTGCCATTTTACTATCTGCTCGCAAACCGTCCGGACCACCCATTCCCCGACGGCCACAATCAACCCGGTATCCTCAAGGACAGAAATGAATTGAAGCGGCGGCACCAAGCCCCGTGCGGGATGCTGCCAGCGCAACAGCGCTTCAAAACCGGTAATTTGACCACTGACTAAACTCGCCTTCGGCTGATAGTGCAGTACGAATTCATGCCGAGCCAGGGCCCCGCGCAGTTGTGTCTCCATTTTCAGACGGGCTACCGCGCGCTCATTCATCTGCGGCAGGTAGAACTGGTAGATCGCGGGTCCCTGCTCTTTCGCTTGAAACATCGCGGTGTCAGCGTTCCTGAGCAGGCTGTCCGCATCCGTACCGTCCCCGGGATAGATGCTGATACCGAGGCTGGCGGAAATATAAACTTCCTGACCTTCCAGCTCGAATAGCAGCGAGAGCGCGGCAATCACTTTTTCCGCCACCAGCGTTGCGTCCTCGGCATGAGCGAGGTTGAAAAGAATAAACGCGAACTCGTCCCCGCCCAGACGCGCGACCGTATCCCCCGTGCGCACACACTGTTGCAACCGTTGCGCGACCTGGACCAGCAGCTTATCGCCAACACCGTGACCCATCGTATCGTTGACGATTTTGAAGCGGTCCAGATCAGCAAACACAACCCCTATTCGCCCTTTATTGCGTTGTGCATACTCCATGGCCTGCCTGAGACGGTCGAGAAACAGATTGCGGTTGGGCAATCCGGTGAGGGGGTCGAACTGGGCCAGATAGGTAAGGCGCTCCTCGGTATTTTTACGATCAATCGCGGTCGCGAGGATATTGGCGAGACTCTGCAGGAAACTGACACTGTCCGGCGTAAAGCGAAGCGCGTCGCGAGAATAGGCGCCCAATACGCCATAGGGACCACCGGCTCCGGAAATAAGCACGCCGACCCCGCTGCGTATGTCATGGACTCTGAGGATCTCAGAGGGCTTGAAGCGCGTTTCTGGACGAAAATCATCGATGATGACCGGTTCACCGTTCGCGAGAACAAACTGATTCTGCGTATTCTCACCGGTGGCGGAGATGTGACGGCCAATCCATCCATCCTGCCAACCCGAACCCGCCTTCAGTATAAAAGAACGACCGTCCGGGGTGAGCCGAAGAATCTTGCAGAAGGCTGCACGGAGGCCTTGCGCGGCAATCGCCGCCGCCTGATTCCACAACTCCTCAATATCAGCGCTGGCGAGCGCTTGTTGCCCGAATGCCGCGATGAGGCCCTGTTGCATCGCGTGTTGCTGAATTGCCAGTTCGGCCTGCTTCCGCTCGGTAATGTCAATGGCAGTGCCCACCACCTTCAGTTCATTTCCCCGTGTACCCCACGTCACAACTTTAGCACTATGGAGGTAACGTATGGTTTCGTGGGCGTGCAGAATCCGAAAATCCATCTGCCCCCGCTCGTTCTCCGCGCTAATCCTTTCCAGCTGCGCTTCCTGTTCAGGCAAATCATCCGGATGAATATAGGATTTCCAGACTTCATAATTGATTGCACGCTCACGTGAAACACCGTAGAGCTCATACATACGATCATCCCATATGATCTCGTCGGTAACTGTATTCCACTCCCAGATGCCTATCGCGGCCGCGTCGGTGGCAAGAGAAAGACGGGTCCTTTCCTCTGTTAAAACCCGCTCCCTGCGAGTCGACTCGGCCCTAAGCCAAACATTTTCTATGACCGTGGGTAATCGCTGAAGGTAGCCCGCGCCCTTTACAACATAATCGGCAGCTCCAAGCTTGAGCGACTGCCGCGCAATTTCTTCTCCCCCTTGCCCGATTACAAGAATGATGGGCAGGTCAAACCCCCGAACTTGGCAAAGCTCCTTGAGAACATCGGTGACAGAAGCTCCTGGCAAGCGATAATCGAGCAGGAGGACATCGGTAATGGCTTTTGGATCAGGCACCGCAAAGCGACGCAAGACTTGCTCGGCTGTCTGAAGTGACTCGATATGGAGGTGTGGAGCGATGGAAGCAAATTCCCGTTTAGCCAGATCGATATCGTAAGCGTTCGGCTCGACATACAGGATTCTGAGAGCGGCGGCCCGCCGAGAGGTCTCTGAACGGAATTTATCGAGCGCTGCACGCAGCACGAGAGCCAGTGTTTCGAGGCAGCCGCTACGTTTTATGACGTAATCATCCGCGCCCGCGCGAAGCAATGCCACCACGGTTTCTTCACTGCCCGAGCTGGTGAGGACCACAACAGGCAGCGGCAGGTGCTGACTGCGAACGTGAGCCAACAGGGTTGTACCACTTCCATCAGGAAGATTAAGGTCGGTCAGGATCAAATCGTAGCGCGGGGGAACATTCAGTTTAGCCGGCACGACAGTCGCCGTTTTCAACCCAATGCCATAAATCGCGTGGAATCGTTCGAGCCGTGCGAGCGCCTCGGTCAACGTCGCAACGACTTCCAGTTGAACATCGGGCGCACGCTTTCGCAGTTCGATTCGTACAAGATCCGCGTCCTGCGCATTATCCTCAAGATAGAGGACGTTCATTATCCGCAATCCGGCGGTTGGAGCGAACTCACGATAAAAATGAAATGCGTGGAGGGGGAAAAGTTATTACGGATCATGACGCCGATCGAGAAGAGCGAAATGGGCGGTGACTGCCGGAATCTGGATCACACATGCCTTGAAGGACCAGGGGTGTTGAGAACAGTCCAGTAAAGTTCGATTTGTCTGGCTACATCAATAAATTTATCAAAATCCACGGGCTTCACGATGTAGGAGTTTGCCCCCAGCGAATAGGCTTCATGAATATCATGGTCCTCGGCCGAGGAGGTAAGAATGACAACGGGAATAACGCCGAGATCGGGATGCGCCCGGATGATTCGCAGAACTTCAAGCCCGCTGATCTTGGGCAACTTCAAATCAAGCAAGACCAGGACAGGCATTGCCTCCCCCGTTTTCCACCCGGCAAAAAAATCAAGCGCTTCCTGTCCGTCCCGTAATACTTCGAGGGGATTGGCCAGATTATGCCGGATGAAAGCGCGGCGTGTAAGATCTACATCCATCGGATTATCTTCAATGAGCAGTATTGGCAGAATAGTATTCATGATTGAACGCTGGGAGTGATTGCTGGAAAATCGGACAAAGGCAGTTCCAGGTAAAAAACCGCGCCGGCACCCAACTGGCTTTCTGCCCAGACACGCCCTCCTATCCGTTCCATGGCTTTGTGTACCATTGCAAGTCCGATACCGGTGCCTGGATACTGTTCGGCACGCTGGAGACGCTGGAATATTTCAAAAATTTTGTCATAAAAGCGCATATCAAACCCGATGCCGTTGTCGCGTACCGAAAGAATGCAATGGCTGCCTGTAGCCTGCGCACGAATTTCTATCGCCGGTTCAGCCGCATATTGGGAAAACTTGAGGGCGTTATCAATCAGATTGCGCAATGCGATTGCCAGGCCGTCCGGGTCGACACTGACGTAAAAATCACCGACTTCGACTGTAAAACGCGCTTTTTTCCAATCGCGGTGACACTGGTCCACCAAACTGGATACAAAGCTGGAAAGCTTTATTGCCGCTGTCGATACCGCTCGCCGTTCGAGCTTTGAATAAGCGAGCAGGTCTTCAATTAAATCCGTCATTTGTTGTGTTGCCGCCCGCACATTTTTCAGAAAGTTCCGCCCCTCCTCATCCAGCTGTTCATAATAATCCTCTAATAAAAGGCGGCTATAACCGTCGATTCCACGAAGTGGCGCCCTGAGATCATGCGAGACGGAATAACAAAAACTTTCGAGCTCCTTGCTCTTTGCCAGGAGCTGTGCGGTACGCTCACCAACTTTGAATTCAAGATCTGTATTTGCATCCTGTAGTCCCTCCTCGTAATTTTTACGCTCAGTGATGTCTTTCATGGTCAGAAACGCTAATTCTTTGCCATCGCCATAATGAGAGACGATCCCGGAATAACTAAAAATACGTTCCCAGTCTCTATCTATGCGTTTAACCCGTAGTTCCAGGTCATCCAGATGCTCACCCTTGAGAATACGCGTCAAGGGCCATTGTTCCGGAGGTAGCGGAACCCTCTCGAGAGTCGATATCTCATAGGCTTTCATCAGGTTATGACTGCCGATCTGCGCTTCTTCGGCGCTACTGATATCATGCATCTTGAGCGCCGCCGAATTCCAGTGCAACAATTGGCCTTTAAGATCGGCGATAACAATGCCTTCGCTCATATTCTCCATCACGACCTGAAGCTGTTTCTCCGTTTCACGCCTGGCCTTCTCCCCCAACCGCTGTTCATTCACATCCGTGTTCGTACCAAGCCACTGCGTCACGGAGCCGTCTGTATTCCTTAGCGGTTCTGCACGGGTCAGGAATATTCGCCATTGTCCATCCGCTCCGCGTAATGGAAACTCCATGTCGAACGCTTGCTTGGCTGCGATAGCTTCGGCCCATCTCTCCATGACTATAGGCAGCGTGTCCGGGTCATGCACCCTCTGCCAGCCGAATCCTTCCATTTCTTCAGGCGTTGCACCTGTATAGTGATACCAGCGCTGGTTGTACCAGAACCTCGACCCATCGGCCTCAGCTATCCAAGCCAGCTGCGGGATGGAGTTGACCATGGTTCGAAAACGCTCATTACTCTCCCGCAGCGCCAATTCGGCGTGACGGCGTCTCGTGATATCGAGCATAATTGCCAGAAATACCGCGCGTCCCGGTTGTGCTAATCGCTGCAGGTGAACTTCAACCGGATAAAGTGTGCCGTCAGCACGCAGGTGCATCGTTTCAAAAACAAGCACCTTTTCCTCACCATGCAGAAGCGGACTGGCCATGGCCCGGAACGACGTTTCATCAAATTCCGGTTTGATGTCCAACGGCGTCATCATCCGCAGTTTATCCATGTCATAGCCGAGATTGCGCTGTGCTCCGCTATTCACATACTCAAAACGCAGAGTCTGGGCATCAAAAAGATAAATCTCATTCAAACTCTGCTCTAGAATGCTGGCTGTTGTGGCCTGCGCCTGTTCCATTTGCAGGGGCTCGGCGGGATCTTGAGTAATCTCGGAACCGCTCGTAATCCTTCCTGCGGGATTTTGGATTGAAGATATCATTACGAAAACTGGAAGCTGCTAACCGGCCTCTTTCCTAAAAAATAACGATGCATATCGCTACCATCATCCACGTGTTAAATTAATTTAATTGGTACAGTTAGTTTGTCGTTTTTATTACGCCGCTCACTCGCATCGCGCAAATACGCTCTGCGCTCCGCCGCTTGGTGGGCGTTCTTCCCACCTGGCTGCTATCACACATTAAATCGCTCATGGCTCTTCTCAAGCGGCAGGTACTCGCATACGCTGCGAGCCTGGCTGGCAGCCACACATAAAGAGCCATGAGACCTTAAAATGAGAGTCCTGAATAGCTGTAAGATTTTACAGCTTGGCACAGCTGAAATTATGACTTGAATAGTCGAGACGAGACGAGACGTTCCAGAGGGAACGACAGAATTTTTCTAACCAACAAGGGGACGAATATCACCCCGTTCGGAGATAAACATGCAAGAACTACAAGCAACCTGGACCGCATTAAAACTCGGCGGGCTAATCATTGTGCCTTTGTCTTTGCTGGCGATAGTCGCCTTGGCCATTATGCTTGAGAAAGCATTTGTCTACTGGCGGTATGCGCGGCTATCGCATGATTTGCTGAACCTCGTCGAGACTTATGGTTTTGCATGGGCCGATCTGGAAAAAATACTATCGGGGCTGGATGAACGCCATTATTACAAGCGGTTCTTCGAAGTGGTGATCGGTAACCGGCACCACCCGTCCTGGTGGACTGAGTCTCGCGCGGCGGATGAGGCCCAGCTGATCGAAACCTCTCTTGCCCGGCGGCTATGGATGCTGGAAACCATCGTTACCGCTGCGCCATTGCTCGGGCTCGTGGGAACAGTTGTCGGAATGATGCGGGCATTCCAGATAATCGGCGGCGAGGGAATCGTCAATCCCACGGCAGTGACGGGAGGCGTCGCCGAAGCGCTCATTGCGACCGTGGTCGGGTTGGTCATCGCATTGATTGCCTTATTTGGATTCAATTACTTCTCTCGCTTGCAATCCCAGACAATGGATGAGATGGAGCGCCTGGGAACGCGCCTGATCGACCACATCCGCCTGGACCAGGAGGACGATAGATCATGAAGCTGCGTAAAACCAGAGCGGTTCGCAAAGGTCGGATCGAAATTATTCCGATGATCGACGTAATGTTTTTCCTGCTTGCGACATTCATGCTGTCTTCGTTGTCGTTGCAAAACCTGGACTCCTTGCAGGTAAACCTGCCTCAAGGGGCAGCCGAAAAACTCAGCACTAAAGCTCCCGTAACGCTGACCCTGACAAACGATAGCCAAATCTTTATTAACCGCATCCCCGTTACATTGGAGACGCTGGCCGACACGCTCAAGCCGTTACTCAAGGATTCAGAACAGAAACTGATCGTATCGGCGGATAACGACGCTCCGCAGGGCATTGTCGTGCAGGCGATGTTGCGCGCGCGCACAGCCGGTGCCCAGCACTTTCTGATCGCGGTAAAACATAAATAACGCTGTCGGCATGCAGTATTACAAGGCGAAGGAGGTTCAAGTCTGGTGGCCATTGCCGCTGGCGGCCCTCCTCTGGCTGATTATTATCTGGGGGTTCGGATTCTTCCTCACCTCTCCCGAAGTGAAACCCGTCACCTCGCCTCCAATCGAGGCAAGCTTTGTAGAATTACCTGAAGAAAAGGCGGAGCAAAAATCGATACCGATTCCCCCGGCGCCGAAGGCACCACCTCAGCCTAGGCCTCAGCCCCGCCTGGGTGCCGAAAAAGCAAAACCAGTGAAGCCTCAGCCTGAAAAAGAGGCCCCAAAGAAAGCATCCCGGGAGGACCGCACACCAGCCCCCAAACCGGAACCCCCGAAAGATCTGACGGACTATATGAAGGAGGCCAAGGAGCGCCGCACGGCGGGAGGAATTTTTGAAGATGAGCCGACGGCACCAAAAAATGTCGAACCCGAGCTTTCGGAGGAAGAGCGCAGAATGGCGAATGTCAAACGCAACCTTCGAGAGCCCGGTACGAGTGGCATATTTCAAATCACCAGAATGGGACCGCGTTCCGCCGAATTTCTGTTTCGCGCCTGGAGAACGGATGTCAGCAATCCGCGGCGCGAAGTCGTTGAAGTCCACGCCGGTCCGGATGGCGATATACATCGCGCTGTTGCCCGGAAAATGATCGAGCTGATTCGCCAGTATCAAAAGGGGGATTTTAATTGGGAATCGTACCGTCTCGGCGCCGTGGTCGTCCTGTCCGCACGCGAAGAAGACAGCAAGGGGCTGGAAGATTTCCTGATACGAGAGTTTTTTGATCCAAGGTATGGACTTCGATAGCGGCCTTCGCATCGCAGCGCCGGCGCCTAATGCGCCCTAACAGGCAGCGTTCCGCTGTTCGCCGGCCGCCTTGTCTTTTTCTTTGCCGCCTTTGAGATATTTATCCAGAAATTCCAGTATCCGTCGATTGGCCTCGATCTGATTCTTTTTCTTCGTGAAGCTGTGGCCCTCATCGGAGAAGACGACATATTCCACAGGGACATTATGCCTCCTGACGGCTTCCACAATCTCGTCACTCTCAGCCTTGGTAACGCGAGGATCGTTGGCGCCTTGAATCACCAGTAAAGGCTTCCGTATTTCATTGGCGTGAAAGAGCGGCGAGGTGGCGACAAGGATGTCTATATCCTTCACCGGGTCGCCGATTTCATGGTAAATCGCCTTGCGGACCGACTCCCAATAGGGGGGGATGCTCTCCAGGGTTCGGAGCCAGTTGCTGACGCCAAAGATGTCCACGCCCACCTTGAAGGCCTCAGGGCGGAAAGCCAAAGCCGCCAGTGTCATGTAACCCCCGTAACTGGCCCCCATGATGCCGATTCGTTCATGGTCGATGTAATCAAGACTGGCGAGATAGGTCTTGGCCTCCACGCAGTCCCACAACGGCTCACGCCCGTGTTTGCGATTAGCGGCGGCAAAGAATGTCTTGCCGTACCCCGAACTGCCACGGTTATTTATCCCGAGAACGGCATAACCGTGATTGACCAGATACTGGATCTGAGCGTTATAGCCCCGCATGGTCTGACCGCCCGGCCCACCATGAACATACACAAGAGCCGGGACCTTATTGATTGCAGAGGCCTCATGCGGTTTGTAATAGATGGAAGGTATCACCATTCCGTCGAACGACCTGAACCGGACGACTTCCGCATCCACCAAGTCTGACGGGTCAATTTCCGGGCTCAGGCTTTGGGTAAGCTGCCTGACCTGCCCAGTGTTGAAATCGTGAACGAACAGGTTATCGGGAGAACAGTCGCCGTTCACATAGAATGCCATGCGTGCGCCGCTCTCCGAAAAGGTTACTCCTCGAATTTCGCCCTCAGGCAGAGCGGGGAGCGTCACGGGCTTTTCCCCCGCGCCGCTGTCCTTCACAACACGGATCACGATGCTGCCATCCTGGTTAACGCCCGTTATCCGGAATCGTCCGTTCCTGGAGAAATAGGTGTAGACGATGTCCCAGTCGGCACTTTCCTGATCCTCGATGGCACCTGTAATCAAGTCGTAAGTACGCAGGCGCTTGAATTCGCTTCCCTCGTTGGTAAGAAAAAATAGCCTTTGAGACGCCGGATCGAAAGTTTCCGCATGAAAACTGATAACACCCTCGTGGCGAGTCAGATGCTTGAACTCCTGTTTGGGAATGTCTAACAGATAGATATCGCTGTCGGAGGCGGTGTTCGATTTGTTGAGCGCGATCCACCGCTCGTCGCGACTGATGGCGCCCAAATCGAATCCTTTCTCATTCCTGAATAGCAAAGTCCGGGTATACGTTTGGGAGTCGTAGCGGTACAGATCAAAGAATTTGGAATCGCGCTCGTTGCTGGAAACAAAAAAAGCGCTTCCGTCCGGGCGCCATCCTGCGAACTGGGCCTTCAGCCCGTCTCCAGGGGTCAAATCTTTTTCTGTGCCATCCATTTCACGCAGAAAGAGATGATTGTTTTCATCTCCACCCCTATCCCGCGTAAACAGGACTCGATCATCGTGGGGAAAGAAACTGACGGAAAAATTGCTCTCCAATGTGGACCGGGTCAGGGACTGTGGCGTGCCTCCGTCTACCGGTAGCGTGTAAGCGTTGAAAATACCGGACGCGTTGCTGCTGAAAAGGATTCGCTTCTCATCAGCGCTAAACGACGCGCCCAATAGGGAAGTCGTCGCCATGAATTGCTCTATGGTATAGCGTTTCATTCGGGGAATGATCGGTTGGCGGCTGTACCGGCCGTCTTGGGCAAGTGCAATATGGTCAACGGGAAATACTTCATCAAAAGATCTTTGGATGTCATAGCGTCAATGCTGGGCTACCAACGGATAAAGCTGCCAGCGACGCCATTATTCTTCTATTCCCGCAACTACTGCGCTACTGGGGCATCCACCTGATCGGGTGTAAACCCGGTAAAACTTTTATCGTTGCCTCCGCTACGAAGAGCCTGTTCCGCTGCGGGCGAGGCAAGCAAAACCGAACCGTACGGGGTGGCAGGATCACTGTTAAACACCACCCAGGAATCTAAAGATGAGTATTTGTTTTTATAGCCCGCGTATTTAAAAATCCGATCGACGCGTCCTCCTCTTTCGTACCGTATCTTCCACGACGTTCTCTTACTGGGGCTGTGGTAATCCAGGCAATAGCCGCTCGATGATTCTGTCCTGATCCCACCTTGATCACAACGGACAGAAGGCTCCCCTGCGCTTTTAATGTCTCCAGGCACATATGTGAAGACTTGAGAGTTGTTCCGAAGTAAACGATTTGCTTCAGCATCGGAGTGCTTCGGTCCCGGCTTACTCCACCGATCCGTTTTACCACGTTTTATCCAGCTGGTGTCCTCGGGCGGCGTATAAGAAAATGCTATTTTCGTGTTGCCGATAGTGAATGTCATTACCGTCAAGATTATTATTGCCAAATTTCTCATTTTGATTTTTTGCTAAAAAGAACCGCTATAAGGATACCGCATTCGCTTTTTTTAAAGAACTATTGGTCTACTTTTCGGTAAATTGCCTGCATTGTCCGCTCTCTTGTCAAGAACGGATAGGGAAAATGGGATTTCCGTTTATTTTGGTATTTATCCCGGCATACCCTCTGCCCCATCGCGGCAGATTTTCCTGAGATAAACAGGTAGAGATGAAACGAAGGAGTTTGGGTTCTCGGTAAAAGAAGTAAGGGCTAAACAAGAAAAAGCCAGGCTACCACTGCTAGGCCCGGCTGTTTCCTCAGGTGGGCAATCCTGTAGCAAGGGAGATCTTCCGCTTTACCTCGAATGCCGGGGAACATTCACCCCGGCGAAACAGAGCAGGAGCGCCGTTCAGCCTGCTCTCTTGCGCCCAGCTGGGCCCGTCCTTGAAGCAGGGTCAATATCCTCCGCCGCCGGTTTGGCCGGATGATCCGGATCCCGTGGATCCGGCCCCCGTGGAACCTGTCCCTGTGGATCCCGATCCTGTTCCCTGGCCTGCCGATCCACCGGTCGTACCGCCGGTCTGTCCGGAAGTAGAGCTGCCGGGTTGACGATAGGTGCCTGGCTCTGGAGCGGGACCTGACTTTTGCCCTCCCCCGGAACCTGCCTTTTTATCGACGGGACCCCCATGCCCCGACATATCCCCGTGCTGCCCGGTCTGGTCTCCCGCGCCTGCCGCATTTGCCGCCCCGGCAGCGCTGAATGTGATAACGCTGGCCAGCATCAGAGATCGAGCCATATTTTTCAGCGTAAAATTTTCCATGATAGCTTCTCCTGTTTATCCGGCGAAATTGCCGTGAAGAGAGAATGCTACCCCCCCGGCCGGAACGTTCCGTACGTTGACGCACAAAGCGGATATCAGGCCAGGTTCGAATTAGGGTGTAGCGCTGGCTACTGAAGCACGCGTGGATGGCTACCTCTCTTCAATGCTTGAATTGCCTCTTCCTCATTTCTTACAATAATGTTTGCCGGGCAGAAGAAATATCTGGCAAGCGCCCGTTGCGCGTAATGCTGGGATATATTTTCGAGTTCCTCCCATTTCGATACCCGCGGCCGTAACCACGTCCCGTCATCGCGGCCAATGGCGTAGAGCCTTTTTTCGGTGACCTGGAATTTAAGTATTAATATTTCCGCTCTCACACTCTCCCTCGCTCCATCGGTCGCACACCGCATGCCCTCGTAGCTTACGTTCATCGCTCCGGTGGGCGATTTGATTACCAAGGTGTAGCGAACTGTGCCATCTCCCACCGCGATGGACGGAGCATCGATGTAATGAAGATTGTCGCTGGCGGGGCCGGCGTCAAATGAGAGCAGAGTCTCCGCTTTGGGGAAAGCAGGCAAGTGTATCTGCAGTTCGGCCCAGGATTTGCCGCTATCAAACTCCCTGTCGAATCCCTTCAACGTCTTCTGGGAGGCGCAAGCTGCGAGCGACAGGAAACATAAGGACAATAGAATTTTTCTCATGAGGAAGAATCGCGGGATCAGTTAACCTATGAACCATATGCGCAAGCGCAGCACTGGAGCAGATTCGGAGCAATTTGTTTTGATGTATTTGCGCCACCTCTTGACGCCAGCACCCCACCGTTTACCTCGATTTAAATCAAGAATTATTTTGAACATTATCGATCAAATGTTACATAAAGGGGTGAGCGACCTGAGCTGTCGATAGGTCGTCACGTAGACTGTCCGATTAAAGTTGTTCCTTAACATATATCCCCCGTCATGCTCTATCTGATATTGATTGGTTTTATCGTTCTCCTGGTTGTCGGACCTTCCTACTGGGTCAAACATACCATGGAAAAATATAGCGAACCCGCCGATCGCTATGCATTCACAGGAGCACAGCTCGCTCGCGACCTGCTGAATCAGGCCAGCTTGCAAGATGTACGTGTGGAGGAGACCGAATCGGGCGACCATTATGACCCAGTGGAAAAAATAGTCCGTCTCTCACCGGACAAATTTAACGGCCGCTCACTGACCGCCATAGCCGTTGCAGCACATGAAGTCGGCCATGCGATCCAGGATCGAGATGGTTACCCGCCCCTTGCCTTGCGTACCCAGCTGGTGCAATGGGCTGCGCCTGCCGAGAAACTGGGCGCCGGTATCCTGATGTTGGCGCCTGTGATGATGACAGCACTACGTTCTCCTGCAACAGGATTGCTATTTCTTGCCGGGGGCATTCTGACACTGGGAAGCGCGGCGCTCGTACACACGCTAACCTTGCCAATGGAGTTGAATGCCAGTTTTGCCCGCGCCTTGCCAATTTTGGAGCGGGGCCGTTATCTGATCGATGGGGACATGCCACATGCCCGGCGCTTACTCACTGCCGCAGCATGGACTTATGTTGCGGCTTCCTTGATGACACTACTCAACATCGCGCGCTGGTTGGCGATTCTGCGCCGATGATTGAAGTTAAAATATGCAAAATGTAAGCGTTGGAATGAGTGATCAATCGAGGCATTCAGGTTACCGATGTTTTCTCATTCCTTTCAGCTTCCTTTAACGCACAACACCGCCTTCAAGGTATGAACCACTTCAACCAGGTCCACCTGATTTGCCATGACCTCATCAATGTCCTTGTACGAGGATGGAATTTCGTCCAGCACCATCTTGTCCTTGCGACATTCAACCCCTTTTGTCTGCTGAACCAAATCGGCCACGGTAAAGGTTTTTCGCGCTTGCGTACGGGACATTTTACGGCCGGCGCCGTGTGAGCAGGAACAGTAGGATTCCAGCTCGCCCTTGCCGCGCACAATATAGCTGCGTTGCCCCATGGAGCCGGGAATGATGCCCAGATCGCCTACCTGCGCTCGTATGGCCCCCTTGCGTGTTACCCAGAGATTGCGGCCGAAATGGCTCTCCTTCTCGACATAGTTGTGGTGACAGTTGATGGCCTCCTGCGTAAGATTAAATTCCCTCGGAATATGCCGCCGCAATGCCGCAATCGCCGAGTCCATCATGACTCGGCGATTCTCCAGGGCGTAATCCTGCGCCCAGTTGACGGCTTCCACATAGTCGTCGAAGTCATCATCGCCTTCAGTCAAGTAGGCAAGATCGCCGTCCGGCAGGTGAATGGAAAATTGCTCCATCCTGCGTTTTGCCTTCTCGATGAAGTAGCTTCCGATCATATTGCCGATACCCCGGGAGCCCGAGTGGAGCATTACCCAGACGTCCTGATTTTCATCCAGGCACATTTCGATGAAGTGATTGCCCGAGCCCAAGGTTCCAAGTTGTGCTTGCGCCTTTTTGATGAGGCTGATTTCGTCCGCCTTGCGGCTTTGTGCAAAGCCGCCGAACCACCGCTTGAAGCTGGGTCCTTTGTGAAGCGCCGAGGTGAGGCTGTCCATTGCTGCCGGCCTGTCGCGACTTCCACCTGCACCCAGGGGCACATCACGCTCGATTTGCCGCCGGATGGCGAGCAATGAATCAGGCAGGTCGGAGGCTTTCAGGGAAAGGCGGACAGCGTTCATGCCGCATCCTATGTCCACGCCGACCGCAGCAGGAATGATTGCTTTATCGGTTGCGATGACTGTACCCACGGTACTGCCTCTGCCAAGATGGCAGTCGGGCATTAATGCGACGCCATTGCGATCTATGAAAGGCAGCCGCGCAAGATTTTTGGCCTGCGCAAGCGCGTCGTCCTCTATGTCGGTCCAGGCCTTGATGGGCCTCGATCCTTCTTCCACGTATATGTTCTTCATAGGGAGTGCTGAAGTGAATGCGGCAGTGATAGAGAGAACACACCTGAATAATTATGCGCTCTTGACACTTTCACCATTTGCATCACGATTTATCATCAAAGTCAGCGGCAAATGTGGATGCCGGTCCTAGGAAACCAAGACAGTCAGACGCCCTTTTTAGGCTGGAGTTTCTCGTTAGTAGCTATCTTTATCTAAAATTTTTCCTGATTCCATCCATAATCCAGATTATAGGGACCAGCAGGTAATCCGTAGATAAATGAACTGGACGAAACCTGGAACGAAAAGGCTTCTTTGTTGCCCTGCTTTTTACGGATACGAAGCCGCTCCCATGACGAAGCCGTGTCGTAAGTTCTTCAGGGCCTAGTGGCGCGCGGCCAACGTTCGGGAAGCAGGAAGGCCTCAGGGCGGAACGATTCACCCGTATCCGGGTGACGCACAGTGCGCTTGACGACAAAATCGAAGAGCAACGGATTCTTGCGGTAGATCTCGTTGAGCCATTGCCGCTCATCGGCTGTGATAAATCCATCCCGTTGCAGCGCACGGGTCTGAATCACGATGTTGAGACCGACGAGCGGATAATCGCTGCCGTTGATGAGCCGATGGTGAAGATCGGGCCGCGCAAGCAGACGCCGCAGGGGCGCATCGAGATGGTTAAAGTACGTGATCGCGGAAATTTCCGCATAGAGGTTTTCTTCATACGCCGGCTCATCCATCATCCGCAGCAACAGGTCGATGCCGGACATGCGACTTGGACCTGATAGTGAATCAGATGCATGAGTTGGAGCATCGAGATCACGAAACGAACCATTGCTTGCGGCATGCAGCGCCACCACTGTTACACCGCGCTCAAGCGGCCGGCGCAGGCGTAGCGGGTTGCTTAGTTCCTGATCCACCGTCTCCACCGCGTGCTCGTAGCCTGTGTGGCTAAGCAGGATCATGTCATGCTCGCGCATTGCACGATAGAACGCATCATGCGCGGAATCAGCCGGATCAATCTTCATTGTGCTGGGCAGCCACTTGACGTAACGCACGCCACGCTTGGCCCAGCGGTGAAGCTGCTCGATCGCATCCGATCGGGCGGGATGAATCGAGACGACCGGAATGAAATTGGCGGCTGACTTCTGCGCAACTTCCCAGACCAAATCATTGGAGACGTAGATCGGCGTGTGATCCGGCTGAGGGTTACCCTCCGCATCATGTGTCCAGTCGAGCGCGTAGAGTAGGAACGACGTTCCATCGGGAAAGTGCGCCGCCAGCCGTTCAAGCCGTTCGATGTAGCGCTGTTCAACATTCTCCGCCCATACGACACCCGCCCCGCTCAGGAAGATGTCGGTGCGAAGCCGGCGAATGGGACTCGACCACGATCTCCAGCTGGGATGAACCTCCCGGGAAATATGATGCACATGCGCATCGGCAAGACGCGACCGATCCAGATTAGCGAACGCCATATCGACCAACGCGGCAGCTTCGGGACTTAATTCTGCCTTAAGATCTTCAGGAACGGCATCAAAGCCCCCGCCGAGCCGGTACGTCAGCAGGTGACAGCCGCCCATGGTGGCAAGCAAGGTGATAAGTAGCATACCCGTGGTTGCGCGCCGTAATCGATCGCAAATTACATCAAATCCATAGAGTTCATGCACAATGGTTTTGTCCATGGCTGTGTTCCGCTCATGCTGCGTTCTCGCATTCTTGATTGCAGGAGCGGTTTTGCGACGTAGTAATAACAGTGTGTATCAAAGCCCACTGATCATTAATACCAAGTGCGTAAGATTAGAAGCGAGAGCAATAACGCAGCCAATAGGAAACGCGACAGACTTGTAAGTATTTAGCCAACCTGAGCAACGATCCTTACAATCCCAGGCAGGACCGGCAATCCATAAGGCTGCTATAACAATAAGTATTCCCAGGACAGTACCAATAACCCAGATGACGCCACTACGGTCTCGGTGCAGTCAGGGATTGGCTAAGATGATGATTCTTTATTGAATCGCTTTGAATGCTAGATTGGCGGAGAGGGTGGGATTCGAACCCACGTGCCAGGTTACCCTGACCATCTGATTTCGAGTCAGCGCCGTTATGGCCACTTCGGTACCTCTCCTTGCAAGGTGAACATTTTACCAGTTTATACCGCGTTTATCTTGCCCTCGTTCACGGCAAAAACATGTCAGAATGTTTCCGTGTTTCGCTTGTCTCTTTTCCATGTCCATCTTTTCCCGCCTGCTTGTTATCCCTATCGTTTGCGGCCTCTTGCTTAGTGCGTGCGATTCGTTTGAGAGGCCAGATGTGCCATTCAGCAAAACCGACGAGCTGGTGGTCATTACGGTGAATAGTCCTGACACCTATTATGAGAATTCCGAAGGCCGCCATGCCGGGTTGGAGTTTGATCTCGCTTCCGAGTTCGCGCGTGACTTGGGCCTGGAAGTAAGGTTCAAGGTCGTCCCAAACATGGATCAGGCCTTATTTAGTCTGGAAAAGCATCAGGGGCACCTTGCGGCTGGTTTGAGCATCAGCGCAAAGCATGCATTACGTGCCCGTTTTGGCCACGTCTACCAGCGCATGCAACCTCAAGTGGTCTACAACACGCTTTATCGTAGACCCAGAAACATCCGCGACCTTGTGGGGAGAAGCATCGAGATTGCAAGCGAAACAACGCATGCCGAGCAACTCAACAAAGTCAAGCAACGGATTCCCGCGCTGGAATGGACTGAGGTGGATATCACCGAGGAAGATCTGCTGGCAAAACTGGCGGAGGGCAAAATCGACTATGTGATAGCCGACTCCACCCAGATCGACATGGCAAAGAATTTCTACCCTAATCTGGGCATAGCCTTTGATTTGGGCGAACCGACCGGCAAGGCATGGGCGTTTTCGCCGTATGTGGAGCGAGAGCTATTGGAGAAAACGCATCAATTCTTTAACCGGATCGAACAAGACGGCACACTGACACGGCTGCTCGACCGCTATTACGGTCATACGCAGCGGCTGGAGCAGGCAGACGTGAGCGGAATCTTGAACAAAAGGCGCACGGTTCTGCCTGATTTGCGTGATCATTTTTATCGGGCTGAAGAATTGACGGGAATCGACTGGCGGTTGATCGCTGCGTTGGCCTACCAGGAATCCCATTGGAACCATCTGGCAACTTCACCCGCCAATGTACGAGGCATTATGATGCTAACGGAAACCACCGCCGACCGCATGAGAGTGACCGACCGTTTGAATACCCAGCAAAGCATACTCGCCGGAGCGCGGTACCTGCAGATGCTGAAGGACAGATTACCATCACGCATCCTGGAACCGGACCGCACCTGGATTGCGCTGGCGGCATATAACCAGGGCCCTGGTCATATAGAAGATGCGCGCGTGCTGGCGCAACGGCTCAAATTGAGCCCGGATACATGGTTGGACTTGAAGAAAACATTGCCGCTATTGAGCCTCAGCAAACATTTCCGCAGCCTGAAACATGGTTATGCGCGCGGCGGCGAAGCGGTTATCCTGACTGAATCCGTCCGGACTTATTACAAAATCCTGCTGAAATATGAACCTCCTTATTCATGGGGTTTTCCAGTCCCCGATGAAATTGCTTCACTTTCCTGAAGGCAGCCAAAACTCCAGTCCCGCCACAAACATATAGAACTTAGGGACGTCAATAAGCGAAGCGCATTGCGCCGCAGGGGTTCCTCAATCCCATAGTCATGGGTATCGTCGCGATTTTGATGCTCATGTGGACTGATTCATTTCGATTCGATCAATGCTGGATTGGTTAAACGTGCGGTGCAATGCGCTTTGCTTATTGCACCCTACAATTGTCTGCAATTGTCATCTTCCCCTCCGTCCCAATAGTCATCGCGAATAATAATTGTTGAGTCATTGAAACAGTCAGGTTATATTGGACCAGCAATTTCTAACCATTTTTTCCAACCTTAGGGAGAGGGCTATGACTTTACGTTTAGGTGATATCGCACCTGATTTTGAGCAAGATTCCTCGATCGGCAAGATTAAATTTCACGAATGGGCAGGCGATTCCTGGGTAGTGCTATTTTCGCATCCCGCCGACTTTACGCCTGTCTGCACTACCGAGCTTGGGTTGACCGCGAAACTCAAGTCCGAATTTGCCAAGCGCAACGTTAAAGCGATCGGGCTATCGGTGGACCCAGCGGAGAAACATGCGGGATGGATCAAAGACATTGAGGAAACGCAAAATACCGTTGTCGGCTTCCCGATTATCGCGGATGTGGATAAAAAGGTCGCGGTTCTGTACGACATGATTCACCCGAATCAGTCGGAAACCATGACCGTCCGTTCGCTGTTTATTATTGACCCGAAAAAGAAGGTGCGCCTCATCATCACTTACCCCATGAGCACCGGCCGTAACTTTGATGAGATCCTGCGCGTTCTTGATGCACTGCAACTGACCGATAATTATTCGGTGGCCACTCCGGGCAATTGGCACGATGGTGACGACGTGATTATTCCCCTTACGATTCAGGATGAAGCAGTCATCAAGCAGAAATTCCCGAAAGGTTATAAGGCGCCGCGCCCCTATTTGCGCATCACGCCCCAGCCGAATAAATAACAGCCCGTCGCGCGGCTTTGGAAGCGCCCGATTCCGGGCGCTTTTTTTTATTCCGAGAAACATCGGTATCGCAAAATCAACATAAAGCGCTTTGTAATCTCACGTTGGTTCGCCGGCGCGCAAATCACTCCCAGGCTCGAACCAGGCTAGCTTCTGATGCAATTTAACGACTTCGCCGACGATAATGAGAGTTGGCGGAGTGAGATTGGCCGATATGGTCAGTTCCGGCAGTGTTTCCAGCGTAGCGGTGAGTACCCGCTGGTTATGGGTGCTGGCCTGCTGCACGATGGCCGCCGGCGTCGTGCCCGGCAGGCCATGCGCAATCAATTGCCCGCACAGCACGGGCAATCCGAGCAATCCCATATAGATCACGATGGTCTGTTTTGGCCGTGCCAGCATGGACCAATCCAGATCCACACTGCCGTCCTTGAGGTGGCCGGTGACGAAGATGCAGGACTGCGCATAATCGCGATGCGTGAGTGGAATACCGGCATAGGACGCCGCCCCAGATGCCGCCGTGATGCCCGGCACCACCTGAAAAGGAATGCCTTGGTCAGACAGGGTTTCAATTTCTTCGCCACCGCGGCCAAAGATAAAGGGATCGCCGCCTTTCAGCCGCAGCACGCGTTTGCCTTCTTTCGCCAGCCGCACCAATAATTCGTTAATTGATTCCTGCGGCATGACGTGATGGCTGCGTTCTTTACCGGCATAGATGCGAGTTGCATCACGCCGCACCATGTCGAGTATCGCAGGCGACACCAGGCGGTCATACACGACCACGTCCGCCTGCTGCATCAGGCGCATCGCGCGAAAGGTCAGCAAATCTGGATCTCCCGGTCCGGCGCCCACCAGGTAAACTTCTCCTTGCGGCATATCGTCGGCTTCGCTTTGCAGCGAGCGCTCAAGATAATCCTGCGCTGCCCGCTCCCTACCGGCAAAGATCATTTCGGCAAACGGCCCCTGCAAAGCGCTTTCCCAGAATATGCGCCGCTTCTCCGGACGTGAAAAATGCAGTTTTACCCGCTCGCGGTAATGTGCGGCGCAAGCTGCGAGACGCCCATACGCTGCCGGTATCATTGTTTCCAGACGCGCCCGCAACAGCCTCGCCAATACCGGCGATGCGCCTCCGCTCGAAACCGCGACCAGAACAGGGGAGCGGTCTATGATGGAAGGCATGATGAAAGAACAAAGATCCGGATTATCCACGACATTGACAGGAATATGCAGTTGCCCGGCGGCTTCGGAAACCTGCCGGTTGATGACTGGGTCCCCGGTGGCGGCAATAACCAGAACAGCATTATTCAGATGATCGGGACGAAAGGCTTCGGCGCGATGCATGATCATTCCCTGGGAAAGCTGCTCAGGCAGCCGCTCACTCAGTTCCGCACAGAGTTCCGGGGCGATCACCGTGATGTGAGCACCTGCGCGCAATAGCAATGCGATCTTGCGCGCAGCCACCTCCCCGCCGCCGACCACCAGGCAATTGCGGTTTTTTATGTTGACGAAGATTGGCAGAAAATCCATTTGCTCATCTCAATGTAACCCTGAATTCGCGCTATTCACCGCTCAACCGCTCGTTTCCGGTTTAGCGTCACTTGACCTTCATCCTTTATCCAGGATAACGGCAAATTGTCTATTCCCTGCTACTTTACCCGAAAATAGTTAGCCATTCGTCACTGAGATGCAAAGTGGGCAAGCGAATGCCTTGTTGCGGATTTGCCTGCCATTGGCATCGAAATAAAGGCTTTTCTCATTCTTCCGCCAGCTGATTTTTCATTACCCCCCTAATTTGCTATGATGCGTCTCTTGCTTAACGCGAATAGCTCCTGATGCCCAACATTGACCTCCATTGTCATTCGACAATTTCAGACGGCTTACTGACGCCTACCCAATTGGTGGAACATGCCGCTACGCGGGCCGTGGACATGCTGGCGTTAACCGATCACGACGATGTGGCGGGATTGGAGGAAGCGCGCCTAGCCGCTGCGGATAAGAGCATTACCTTTATCAATGGCGTGGAAATTTCCGCCGACTGGCGCGGCCAGACCCTGCATATTGTCGGCCTCGGCATAGATCCCGATCATCCCCAGTTGGTACAGGGTTTGAAGTCCATTCGCGATGGCCGAACAGCCCGGGCTCACAATATCGCTACGCAACTTGATAAATTTGGTATTCATGGCAGTTTCGAAGGAGCTTACGCTAATAGTGGAGACGGACGCCTGATCGGCCGTACCCACTTCGCCCGTTTTCTGGTTCAGCAAGGGTATGCCAAGGATGTGCGATCCGTATTCAAGAAATACCTCGTCAAGGGGAAACCCGGATACGTGCCGCATCAGTGGGCTTCGTTGAACGAGGCGGTCGACTGGATCTGCAGCAGCGGCGGCAGGGCGGTGATCGCTCATCCGGCACGCTACAAACTGGGTAAGAGTGCGCTGGACGAGTTGCTATTGGAATTTCGTGCCTTGGGTGGCGAGGCTATCGAGGTCATCACGGCCAGCCATACGCCTGAACAATCTTTGCTGTTTGCGCGCCATAGCCAGCGAATGGGCTTGCTGGCCTCACGCGGCTCGGATTTTCACGGGCCCGGCGAGAGTTATTTCGACCTGGGCCGGATGCCGGATTTACCCGCTGGGTGTACACCGGTATGGCATGATTGGACTAGCGTGATGTAGTGGAGTGAATTCCCTGCCTCTGAAGTTCGATATAAAGGCACGGTTAAAAATTATAATTTGCGGGCTTCCGCTGCGCGGGATACTAATTCCGTTTTAATCCGTTTAATGGCTATATTTCGCTGCTTGCAATAAACAATGATACCTGCATCAACACCTTGCGTTCGTTGCGCCCTGTTAGCAAACGGGTTGCCTGGAATCTGGATTTCTGGAAATGCTCTAAAACTAAAATTAGAAACTGTTTCGCGTGGCCCAATTCTTTTCCATTCATCCCGATAACCCGCAGTTCCGCCTGATCAGGCAGGCGGCGGCTATTGTACGCGCCGGCGGCGTTGTCGCTTATCCGACCGATTCCTGCTATGCGCTGGGCGGTCAATTGGGCGACAAGAACGTCATGACGCGCATTCGTGCGATACGGCAGGTGGATGAGCACCATCACTTTACGCTGATGTGCCGCGATCTGGCCGAAATATCGCATTACGCCAAAATCGATAATAGCCAATACCGGTTACTCAAGGCGAGTACACCCGGCAGCTATACTTTTATATTTCAGGCCACACGGGAAGTACCGCGCCGCTTGCAGCATCCGAAGCGCAATACCATCGGCCTGAGGATTCCCAGTCACGTTGTGGTACAGGCACTGCTGACGGAGTTGAATGAACCGCTGTTGAGCTCCACCTTGATTCTGCCAGGCGACGAGTTTCCACTCAATGATACGGGGGAGATTCGTAACCGACTCGAACACCAGGTTGAACTGGTTCTGGACGGCGGGGCCTGTGGTCTGGAGATGAGTACTGTGATCGACCTGACCGGTGGCACGCCGATGTTGATACGACAAGGCAAGGGAAGTCTCGCGCCTTTCGGAATCTCGAATGGATAGTATTATCCAGAACGTTGCTATTTACGCGTTACCGGTGATTTTCGCCATTACCCTGCACGAAGCCGCCCATGGTTATGTGGCCAAGCATTTCGGCGATCTCACCGCTTACGCGCAGGGACGTGTCAGCCTGAATCCAGTTCGCCATATTGATCTGGTGGGCACTATCCTGTTACCGTTATTGACGCTATTGCTGGGCGGGATCCTGTTCGGCTGGGCGAAGCCGGTTCCGGTCAACTTCTCGGCGCTGCGCCATCCGAAGCAGGATATGCTGTGGGTCGCGTTGGCTGGGCCAGGGGCAAATCTGTTCATGGCGTTGCTCTGGGCGTCTGTAATCAAGCTCGGTCTTACCTTTCCGGAGAGCGGGTTTGCCAGGCCCATGGTATTAATGGGTGAAGCGGGTATCAAGATCAACGTGATACTGATGGTATTGAATCTACTGCCTCTACCACCGCTGGACGGCGGGCGCGTTGCGGCCAGTCTGCTGCCTCATCGAATGGCAAATAATCTAGCGAAAATTGAGCCTTATGGCTTTATGATCCTGCTGATGCTGCTGATCACCGGCGTGCTTGGCGCCATCATCGGGCCTTTTATCGGGATTACGATAGAAATGGTAGTATGGTTTTTCGGGTTGGGTAATTGAATACGCATTGGGGCAAGGAGTTAACCAAGGACAAGCAATATGTTCACTGATCGAGTTTTATCGGGGATGCGCCCTACCGGCGGCCTGCACCTGGGGCATTATCACGGCGTGCTGAAAAATTGGGTGGAGCTGCAGCACCAGTTCGAATGTCTGTTTTTCGTTGCCGACTGGCATGCTCTCACGACGCATTACGATACCCCGGAGGTGATCGAACAGCATGTCTGGGATATGGTGATAGACTGGCTGGCTGCGGGGGTGGATCCGGCACAGGCAACGTTGTTCATTCAATCGCGGGTGCCGGCGCATGCAGAGTTGCACGTGCTGCTTTCCATGATTACCCCGCTTGGTTGGCTGGAACGGGTCCCGTCCTACAAGGATCAGCAGGAAAAATTGACCGAGAAAGAGCTGAGTACCTACGGCTTTCTCGGTTATCCCTTGCTGCAGAGCGCGGACATTCTGATTTACCGCGCTAATCGTGTGCCGGTAGGCGAAGATCAGGCGCCGCATATCGAATTTACCCGCGAGATCACGCGCCGCTTCAATCATATTTTCGGCAAGGAAGCCGGGTTCCGGGAAAAAGCCGAAGCGGCGATAAAAAAGCTCGGCTCAAAAAAATCCAGAGTCTACCGTGAACTGCGAAATCGTTACCAGGAACACGGCGACGATGAGGCGCTGGCGGCGGCAAGGTCATTGCTCGACGGGCAACAGAACTTGAGCATGGGTGACCAGGAACGGCTATTTGGGTACCTTGAAGGCGGCGGCAAAATGATTCTTTCCGAGCCTGAAGTGATGCTTACCCCCGCATCGAGAATGCCCGGGCTGGATGGCCAGAAAATGTCCAAATCCTATAACAACACCATCAACCTGCGGGAGGATGAAGCCAGCGTCATAAAGAAAATCCGGACGATGCCGACCGATCCGGCGCGTGTCCGGCGCAGTGACCCGGGCGACCCCGCTAAATGCCCGTTGTGGCAATTCCACCTGGTTTATTCGAACGCGGAAACCAGGGAATGGGTGCAGGAGGGCTGTACTACCGCGGGCATCGGCTGCCTGGAATGCAAGCAGCCGGTTATCGAGGCTATATTGGCCGAGCAGAAACCCATGCACGAGCGCGCACGGCTGTATGAAGAAGATCCTACGCTGGTGCGCAATATCATCGCCGACGGATGCGAGAGGGCTGACGAACTGGCGCAGGAAACCCTGCGTGACGTCCGAGAGGCGATGGGACTGGATTATTCTTAGGATTTCTAAAAGTTATCGTTCAGTCATGCTTCCTTGTCATTCGCCAGCCGGTCCGGTCCGTCTTGCCCTTAGTCCATTTTTCGCTCCGCTGCAGAGGTAAAGCCATATTGCCATCACTGCGCTTACCCTATTCAGAATGAACGACCTCCTCTCTTCCGCCGCCGTCAGTCCTGTCGCAAAAATTCACGGTGAACCGCTGAGGGAAATGCCCCGGGATTTGTATATTCCGCCGGATGCGCTGGAAGTATTTCTCGACACTTTCCAGGGGCCCCTTGATCTGTTGCTTTATCTCATTCGCAAGCATAACCTGGAAGTGCTGGACATTCCGATGGCTGAGCTCACGCGGCAGTACATGGCCTACGTCGAAATGATGCGTGCCAGTCAACTGGAGTTGGCAGCAGAATACCTCTTGATGGCCGCAGTGCTGATCGAAATCAAGTCCCGCATGCTATTGCCCCGGCCAGCTGCCAGGGCTGAAGAGGATGGTGACCCACGCGCCGAGCTGGTGCGCCGGCTGCTGGAATATGAGCAAATGAAACTTGCTGCACAGCGCCTTAATGAATTGCCTCAGGCCGAACGGGATTTTGCGGTGGCACGGCTATGGACGGATCAGACGGTAGTTAAGCGCCTGCCGGATGTGAGCATGGATGATCTGCGTAATTCCTGGCTTACGCTCATCGCCCGCTCCCAGGCGAATCGCAGGCATCATATTACTCGCGAGAAACTTTCGGTTCGCGCACACATGAGCCGCATTTTGCGCCAGCTGCAGGGGCATCAATTTATTGAGTTCAGGGAATTGTTCAGCCCTACGGCCGCGGTGGCGGAAGTAGTGGTAACTTTTCTTGCGCTACTGGAGCTGGTCAGGGAAAATCAGGTGGAGGTTACCCAGCCTCAAACCTTCGGAATCATCTATGTCAAATCAATCAGTTTCCTTACTACCGTCTAATTCACCCGGTTCATCCACCCCCGATGAAATTAAGCGGATTCTGGAAACCGCATTGCTCACCAGCCAGGATCCGCTGCCGCTGTCCGAACTGAAAAAATTGTTCAACGAAGAACTGAGTGCGGAGATTCTGCGCAGATTGCTTGATGAGTTGCGGCATGATTGGGATGAGAAAGGGGTAGAACTGGTCAATGTCGCCGGCGGCTGGCGCTTCCATGCCAAACCGGAGATGCAGAAATTTCTCGACCGGTTGAATCCGCAAAAACCTCCGCGCTACTCGCGCGCAGTGCTGGAAACCCTTGCTATTATTGCTTACCGCCAGCCGGTAACCCGTGGCGACATAGAGGAAATTCGCGGGGTTACGGTTTCCAGTTCGGTGCTTAAAGCGCTGGAGTCGCGTGGCTGGATAGATACTGTTGGACATCGGGATGTTCCCGGAAGGCCTGCTTTGTATGCGACTACCGCGGATTTCCTCAACGATCTTAATCTGCGTTCCCTGGAAGAATTGCCGCCGCTGGAGGAACTGGGTTCCCTGCTTGAACCCAGGGAAAATGCGGGAAGCACAGAATTATTGTTGCCCACGGAGCCGGTGCCGGCCGATGAAGGTGTAGAGACGGCGCAGCTTTTACAAATCTCTCGGGGAGCAGAGCAGGAATGTGACGTTAGCGGCATTCCTGCTCAACGAGGAAAGGCGAGAAATGAATAAGACGATGCAGAGCTAGGATGCGAACAATTCTGGTGGCAAACCCCAAGGGGGGATGTGGAAAAACCACGCTGGCGACCAATCTGGCCGCTTATCTGGCCGGACAGAACCAGCGGGTAGCTATGTGGGACCTGGATCGTCAGAAATCATCGCTGGATTGGCTCGCGTTGCGTGCGGCCGAGTTGCCGGCGATCACCAGCCTGGATGCGGACCGCAATGAAATTAATCCAGTTATTCCGGATAACAACGACTGGTTGGTGCTGGACTCACCCGCCGGCATACATGGCAAGAATCTTGCTCAGGCATTGAAACTTGCGCACAAGATTGTCGTACCGGTGCAGCCTTCGATATTCGACATGGCCGCCACCCGGGATTTTCTGGACCGGTTGATGGAAGAAAAAGCCGTGCGGAAGCACAAGGCTTTTATTGGTATTATTGGCATGCGCGTGGATCCCCGGACTCGCGCCGCGGCGACTCTGGAACAATTTCTCAAGCAGTATGACCTTCCCATTCTCACTTACCTGCGCGATACCATGGTGTATGTCAACGCCGCTTTCACTGGCAAAAGTATTTTCGATCTCCCATCCTATTTAGCTGAACGCGATCTGACGCAGTGGCAGCCGCTGATTGAATGGGTGGAGACTTAGGGTAAGTTGTCGCTCAATGCACATGGTCCCCCGGGGGTGGCAGTATCTCCTTTTCCCGGTTGAGCTGGGCGACCTGCTGCATCAGCATCTCGGTATCGCGCCAGCCGGGGCCATCGGCGTCCGGAATCCAGCGCGCGCGCAGATAGCCGAAGCGGTCGACCAGGAACTCCATATGGTCGGGCAGCGTGCCCTCACCCAGCAGATCGGGCTTGTTGAGCGTGCGGCGGAACAAGGTATAGCTTTGCACAATCCCGGCGGCTCCCTGCGTGATCACCGGGAAAGGCACGTCGGCGGCAATGGCTGCCAGCTCCTGCGGGGCCAGATCATCCTCCGGCACCGCCAGCAACACCGTATTGGCGGCCTGCAGCGCCGGGGAGAGCCGGCTTAGCGCCTCCAGCCGCTCCCGCGACTGCGGCCACGAGAACAGCACCAGCAGCACATTCTTCTGCCCGCGGAAATCCTTCAGGGTGCCGCTTGCGCCGTCGCTGGCGGAATAGGAGAAATTGGGCGGGCCCATGGCCGGCTGGGGCTGATTGGGGACCACCCTGGGACTCATCAGGCGCGCCTGGTAGCCGCGGGACATGGCATGCAGGAAGTTCACCACGTCCCAGCGATCCTCTTCCGAGAGCTTGTCGGCAAAGGTGGGCATGCCGGTATCGGGAATGCCGTAGGTCAGCCAATGAAAGAAATCCCCCGCAGTATGCTTGGCGGTGTGGGGCTCGGTGAGCATGTCCACCGGCGGCTTGGCGAAGCTCTTGGCCAATACGCCGTTGCCCTTGCCCTGGAGCCCATGGCAAGCCACGCAGTTCTCGGCGAACAGGGCCGAGCCGTTGGCGATGGAAATGGTATCGAACGGCACCGGGGTGCGGCGGTAGGTCTCCGGGTAGGCGTCGATGGCCAGGGGCGGCAGTCCCACCGCCAGGGCCAGCAGCGCCAGCACCGCCGGGATGCCCAGGCGGCGCTTTTTGTCCCATTGGCGCACCCGCCCCAGGGCGACGGCGCCGGTCGACAGGACCAGCAGGGCGACGCCCAGCCAGACGCGGATCATCACGCTCGGCTCGCCCCAGGTGGCGGCCAGGGAGAAGCGGAAGGAATACGGCCAGTTCTGGATGATGGCATGCTTGGCCGGGACGGTGTTGGCCACGATGGTCGCCAGCAGCACGATCCCCAGCGCGAGCACGAATTCGAAGCTGACCCATTTCCTGAGCTTGGCGCCGGCCGCCGCGCCATTATCCGAAGCCGTGTCCGGGGCGGGCATGCCAAGCAGCGGCAGCCAGGTGGAACGGGCGCGCGCGGCAATGATGAGCACCACGCCCAGCAGGGCGATTTTGGCGTTGAGCAGCCAGCCGTATTCGGTAGCAACCAATGCGCCATAGCTGGTATCGACCATGCGGTCGGTAATGATGATGCCGGTTGCGATCACGGCCAGCATGACCGGCAAGGCCATGACGGAGAAGCGCCGGAGCGCCTGGGCGCCGGCCTGGACCGCTTCTTCGCGCGACTGGAACAGTTCGTGGATGCGGGCGATGGCGCCGGTCTGGATGCCGGGATGGGGCGCGCGCGCAGTGGGCTGGGTGCAGGCGAAACAGACGACGAGGAAGGCCGGCAGGGCACCGAACCAGACGCTGGCCAGGATGATGTGCAGGGCGTACGGCAGGACCGATAGCAAGGACAGTTCTTCGGCGGCGGAATGGCTCGCGAGGGAGCCGACCGCCAGGGTGAGGGTGGCGACACTGGCGCACAAGACGTAGCGCCAGCGCGCTGCCGGTGCGCGGCGGATGTAGAGGGCGATGGCGGTGACCAGGACCGCCAGCACGGCGCGCCCCACCCAGATGTGGCCCATGCGGGTGTTCTGGATGAGCGCGAGCCAGGCCTGCGGGCGCCAGGCATTATCGTCCACCCCGGTGGCCTGGGCGGTGGTGGTGGCGAGGATGCCCAGCAACCCCGCCAGCAGGAGGAAGCCCAGCCACGGCAAGGCGCGCTGCAGGCGCGCAACCCACGGGGAGTGAAACGATCCGGCAATGGCAAGGAAGACGCAACTGCCGACCAGGATCATGTTGGACGCAAGCTGTAACCAGCGAAGGAGCGTCGCGATGACCTCGATCATCCTGAATCCGGCAGTAGCGAACTCACCTTATCGGTGAAGGTCAAGTGACGCAAAAGGTCTTTGTGAATCATTGCGCTAAATTAAAAGATGAGCGGTCAACTGCCGGATTCAGGATCACTGTTGTTGCGCTTTGCTCTTTACTGTGAAGTCGTAGGACGAGTCAACCACGTGCCCGTCCACCGATAACACGCGGAACTTGACCGTGTACTTGCCGGAAGCCAGTTCCGGCAACGGCAGGACGATGGCTCTGGGGTCGTCGGCGGCAATATGGGGCTTGACGTCGGTGACAGGAGTCTTGTCGGGGCCGAGAAGGGCCAGCGAGGCGTAGTCCTTTTCGATTTCTTCATTGAACCAGAGCCGCACCTGCCCCGGGGTGACGGTGAGCACCGCGCGCCGCGGGGGCTCTGCCTTGACCAGCATGGCGTGGGCCAGGGCGGGGGCGCTGGGCAGGAACAGCGCCATGGCCAGGATCAGCGCGCCGCCGCGCATGCGGGCAAAAGCCATTGCCATCCATAATTTCATTCTCACTCCTCCTTCATGACACTGCACCCGAGGGAGCAGGTATATGATTTGACTGTCTTGCCGCAGTATGGTTCGAAGCCCCTGATCCCGCCGGGGCTTCGACGGCTAGCCTTCAGGCGGCGCTGATATCCACGGATTTACGCCGGCCGCGCAGGAAGACCACTGCCCCGATGCCGATCGCGGCGACGATGCCGCCGATCAGGAAGGGGGAGACGCCTTTTGGCTCGCCCACCGAGAAGGGGAAGCGCGAGACGTATTCCTCCTGTTTTTCGCGTACGGTGACGAGGCCGACGAATTTGCCGGGCTGGGCAAAGTCATATTCGAAGTTGATGGACCCGTTGGGGTAGACTTTGGCCGGGATATGCAGGATGGTGATGGCATCCAGGTTCTCTTCGGCGCCCGCGGGCGCGCCCGTGTCGCGGATGATGCGCACTTCGGTGGTCAGGGGGCGCAGGGCGTCTTCAATGTAGTCGAGCGCCACGACGGTGCGCCCGGTTGCCGGAATGTCTTCGCAGAATTCTTTTTCCTGGGTGCTTTCCGGCTGGTAGCCGGTAAAGTGCATGGTGTAGGGGCCGATGGTGAGTTTGCAGACGTCGTCGGCCAGGGAGAGGCCGCCGTGGGCCTGGACCGGCGCGGAAAAGGGCAGGCCGAGGGTGAGCAGTAAACATACGACAGCAGGTTTCAGAAATGGTGAGGACATTATCAAAATCGCCTATATGGGTAGGATGAATCGTGGGTCTGCTCATGCGGCTTGGCGAGCGGACCGGTGTGCCAGTTGTGTGTCAGTTGCCTGGAGCCGGCGGGATGCGCCGGCATCTAGGTGCGGCGGGATGCGCGCCAGCGCTGGACCCGTTTCGATTTCATGAGCTTGTACGCAAACAGGGTCAGCAGCAGCAGGCCGATCAAGGGGCCGACCGCGGTGCGGAAGATGTTGGCGTAGTTGATCATCTGTACCCGCAAGGGGTACTGGTAGCGCAAGGGAGGCTGTCCTTCCGCGGTAATGATGATGGTGTACAGTCCCTGGTCCAGGCTGGTCTCTCCCTTGATCACGCCATCGGGGTGGTAGCTCGGGCGCAGGTAGGTCACGGTTTCGTCTTCTGTCTCGCTGGTGCCTCTGATGACCCGCATGCCGATGGGCATGTCCCGCAGCGCCTGGTCTACCAGGTCCACCACCAGGTAGGTGTTCCCGCCCTTGGGAATGTCGGTGCAGTATTGCGCGCTCGGTTCGAATTGGGGCTGGTAGGCGCTTAAATGCACCATGCTGTCGCCAATGCGGCGCACACAACTGTCTTCTTCCAATGCGACCTTTCCATGCGCAGCGGCTGCGCCGGCATACAGTGCCGCAATCAGGATGAGAACCGCGGCGCCTGCCTGTGTCACTTGCCTAACCACGAACGGGTCCTCCCGCTTGGAAACTATGATGATCCACTGTTCAAGCCGCGCCGGTGGCAATACCGGGGCGAAGGTAATCGATTACGCATGCCTCAAAAAAACACCGATCCACCTTTCCGTCTGGCGACGGCGGCGGACCGGTGTCTTTGCCTTGACTGCCCAGCAGCTGTCGGACTTGTGAAGTCCGACAGGTTGCCTAGAGCTTGGTGAAGACCGGGATGACCGCGCCGGCTATGCTGTTGATGTTGCGGTCGCCAGCGTCGTTCCAGGTCATCAGCAGGCCGCCAAAACGGCTCTCCGGATCGCCCAGCAACGCCATCAGCCGCTGTACTTCCCACAGCGCATCCTTCGCTTCCATCTTGACTTCGCGTGTCTCCCCAGGCTGGATCGGTGCCTCATTGTCCATCGACAGGCCGGTGGCCACCAGTTCTTTCGGGTAGTTGCGGTCCAGGTGCTTCAAGCCCACTTTGTTGATGAACCGTACGCCAGCGGTGGTGAATTCGCCAATCCGGTAGGCGCTGTCGCCACTGTTGGTGATGTTCATGGTCACGCGCAAGGCCCGTCCCGGTACGTCGTAGTTGGCATGGGTCACTTTGATGGCGATGGGGTTGGGTTTCACCGGCATCGGTTGCACTTTGGATTCACCCGCCTGGATGGGAACGGTATACGGGTGTTTGTTTTCCGTATAGCGATAGCCGCCCCAGACGATGCCAAAGGTCATGATGAGGACGATCCAGGCCACTTTCTTGTCCATCGGGTCCAGCAGCAGGTCGTCACCATAGGCCAGCAGGACGCGGCTGCGCGGCAGGAACATGGGCCGGGCAACGTAGTAGCCGATCCAGAAGACGCCCAGTCCCAGCCACAGCAGGTGCCAGAAGATGCCGTTGCTGAAGTTGAAGGTCTCGGTGTCGATGGTCTCGCCGGTCAGGAGTTTGATGGGGTTGGTGAAGTCGTCCCAGCTGCCGGTGATGTTCATCCAGGCGGCGGGGCCGGCAATCGGGCCCGCATCCTTGATGTTGACCATGGCGTGCATGTGGTGGCGTCCCGGGATGCGCGCTTTGAGCTTGACTTCGAAGGCGTAGTCGCGCCCGATTTCAAGCGGGCCCGAGATCATGGTGGGCTCGCCGTTCAGCTTGGTGGAGAGCCGCACGAAGACGGGACTTGGGCTGCCAACGTTGAAGAAGGCGCGACCCGGTTTGCCCACCGCGCGCGGCCAGTCTTCGGCTAAGTGGAATTTGCCGGTCATGGTGGCCATGTCGTTGACTTTGGTGGTCTCGGGGCCCCATTTCATGTCGTACCATTGGATGGTGCGCATGCGCAGGAAGGGTTCCTGCGAGCGTTCGCCGTGCGCTGCCGCCGGGCTGATGTCAAGTGCGACGGTGAGCGCCAGGGTGGCCATGCCGGCCAGCCCCAGGACGCTTGATTTGAACAGTTTTTTTGCGTTCATTATTTGATCCCCTCTGGAAACCCTTCTTCGCCGTAGGCGGTGACGTCGTTTTTCATGGTGACTCGCCCTCTGGCGCCTTTGACGTAGTAGAAGGCGGTGCAGTAGAGTTTGCCAAAGTACCACCAGACGCAGAACATGAGCATGGAGACGAAGGCGGCGAAGAACGCGGCAATGACGGTGGTGTGGCCGCCAAAGGTGCGCAATGAGCCTTGTTCGATCAGGCGTACATATTCAGGGGTGCCGGTGCGCACGTACAGGAAGCCTGTGTAGTCGGCCAGCGAGAGCAGGACGCCTTCGGCGACCAGCGGCAGGTGGGTCGGGCCAAAGATGGGCCAGTTGCCAGGGTAGAACAGCAGGCCAAAGGCGCCGCCGCCAACCAGTGCCGTGATCATCCAGTTGCGCGTCAGCAGCAGGACGGTGTCCATGACGAGTGCACCAGGGATCATGGTGGAGGGAAAGACGAAGTTGATGGGGTAGTGCGACCACCAGTAGAAGCCCCAGTAGCGGGTCAGCCATTCACCTACCAGCAGGCAGACGATGCATAAGGTGGCGCCAAAGGGGAGCCGGTAGTTCACCCACAGGTAGTACATGATGGTGGCACAGTAGGTGATGCCAACAATGGGGGTGACGACAGGCCACCATTGCCGGTCTTTCCAGTCCAGCCAGAAGTCCCAGTCGCCCGCCAGCAGCATGAAGTGCATGTGGTAGGTCCCAACCAACAGGATGCATAGAATGGGGAAATAGATTACGTCGATCATTCTGGACATCTTTACTGCTTCCGGCGGCATCTTGGCCGCCCTTAAAATTTCATCTGTTCTGCTCATCGCGCCCTCCCCTCAAGTATGTCGTACGATTCTTTCATGTGAAATAGGTGTTGCCTGTGCTGCTGGCGACCGTGAGGTTGCCGTGTGCTTTATGACCCGCGCGCCTTTTCCAGTCTTCGCGGGTGTTCAGCCGGTGTTTGCCGCATGTGTTGGGCGTCCGGATTTTGGCCGCCCCATCCGATGGTGCAGGATGGGGCGGCGGTGTTTCCGGTGTCAGTCTCTCGCTGTCAGGATGTGCCGTTTAGGGGACGATCCGGTTGTTCAAGATGACTTTGCTCTGGTTGTTCCAGATGACGTCGGTCAGGTTGGAGTAGCGGGTGAT